>NZ_JBLJAM010000003.1:0-5873 GCF_047529985.1 Clavibacter vidaverae | reverse complement strand
GGAAGCGAAAAGCTTCCGGAGCTGTTCTGGCGGGTGATGATCCTGGTGAAACAGAAGTTGCCGCGGCTTACGGGTTGCGTGTGTACCACCAACTGAGCTAGGGTCTGATTCTGCTTCCGACGTGAGTGCTGGGCCTTCTGGGTTTGGATCACTCCCACGGGGAGCGGTGGAGTGTGAGCTCCGATGGCTGGCTGTGATGGTCGGTGTCGGGAGCGTCCGTTCCTTGAGAACTCAACAGCGTGCACAATGTCAAATGCCAAATACCCGTGGCATCGTCCCTTCTGGGATGGTGTCCGGATTCCTTTGGAAAACATTTAAACAAACAAGCAAGTCAGTAATGATTTGTTCTGTCGGTTTCAAACTTGCTGGTTCGTGTTCGATTCCCGTTCACGTCCGGCTTTAGATGTGCCGATCGCTTTCGGGTGGTCGTGCGTTTAAGCATTTATGGAGAGTTTGATCCTGGCTCAGGACGAACGCTGGCGGCGTGCTTAACACATGCAAGTCGAACGGTGATGTCAGAGCTTGCTCTGGCGGATCAGTGGCGAACGGGTGAGTAACACGTGAGTAACCTGCCCCCGACTCTGGGATAACTGCTAGAAATGGTAGCTAATACCGGATATGACGACTGGCCGCATGGTCTGGTCGTGGAAAGAATTTCGGTTGGGGATGGACTCGCGGCCTATCAGGTTGTTGGTGAGGTAATGGCTCACCAAGCCTACGACGGGTAGCCGGCCTGAGAGGGTGACCGGCCACACTGGGACTGAGACACGGCCCAGACTCCTACGGGAGGCAGCAGTGGGGAATATTGCACAATGGGCGCAAGCCTGATGCAGCAACGCCGCGTGAGGGATGACGGCCTTCGGGTTGTAAACCTCTTTTAGTAGGGAAGAAGCGAAAGTGACGGTACCTGCAGAAAAAGCACCGGCTAACTACGTGCCAGCAGCCGCGGTAATACGTAGGGTGCAAGCGTTGTCCGGAATTATTGGGCGTAAAGAGCTCGTAGGCGGTTTGTCGCGTCTGCTGTGAAATCCCGAGGCTCAACCTCGGGTCTGCAGTGGGTACGGGCAGACTAGAGTGCGGTAGGGGAGATTGGAATTCCTGGTGTAGCGGTGGAATGCGCAGATATCAGGAGGAACACCGATGGCGAAGGCAGATCTCTGGGCCGTAACTGACGCTGAGGAGCGAAAGCATGGGGAGCGAACAGGATTAGATACCCTGGTAGTCCATGCCGTAAACGTTGGGAACTAGATGTGGGGACCATTCCACGGTCTCCGTGTCGCAGCTAACGCATTAAGTTCCCCGCCTGGGGAGTACGGCCGCAAGGCTAAAACTCAAAGGAATTGACGGGGGCCCGCACAAGCGGCGGAGCATGCGGATTAATTCGATGCAACGCGAAGAACCTTACCAAGGCTTGACATATACCGGAAACATGCAGAGATGTGTGCCCCGCAAGGTCGGTATACAGGTGGTGCATGGTTGTCGTCAGCTCGTGTCGTGAGATGTTGGGTTAAGTCCCGCAACGAGCGCAACCCTCGTTCTATGTTGCCAGCACGTAATGGTGGGAACTCATAGGAGACTGCCGGGGTCAACTCGGAGGAAGGTGGGGATGACGTCAAATCATCATGCCCCTTATGTCTTGGGCTTCACGCATGCTACAATGGCCGGTACAAAGGGCTGCGATACCGTAAGGTGGAGCGAATCCCAAAAAGCCGGTCTCAGTTCGGATTGAGGTCTGCAACTCGACCTCATGAAGTCGGAGTCGCTAGTAATCGCAGATCAGCAACGCTGCGGTGAATACGTTCCCGGGCCTTGTACACACCGCCCGTCAAGTCATGAAAGTCGGTAACACCCGAAGCCAGTGGCCTAACCGCAAGGGAGGAGCTGTCGAAGGTGGGATCGGTGATTAGGACTAAGTCGTAACAAGGTAGCCGTACCGGAAGGTGCGGCTGGATCACCTCCTTTCTAAGGAGCATGTGCATCTCTCCTCTGTATACAGGGAGATCAAGGGTGCCAAGTCACGCGTCAGGCGTATGTCCTGGCGGTGGCGCTCATGGGTGGAACATTAACATTGATGCCGGCTGATGTGCCGTGCTGCTAGTACGCCTCCTTGTGGGGTGGGAACGTGGTGCGTGTGTGTCGAGGGCATGTTGCACGCTGTTGGGTCCTGAGGGACCGGGCCGCACCTTCGGGTGTGTCTGGTTTCTTGTCGGACCCTTTCCGTCGTCCTGTTGTGGATGGTGGTGGGGTACCGCCCGTATATTGAGAACTACACAGTGGACGCGAGCATCTTAGATTCACCGGATTTCCGGTGGATCACAAAGATCTATTTATAGATCATTGGTCAATTCTGTCTCCTCTAGGGGAGGCGAAACGATTCAATCTCATGTGATTTCAAGATTCTAAGAGCAAACGGTGGATGCCTTGGCATCTGGAGCCGAAGAAGGACGTATAAATCTGCGATAAGCCTCGGGGAGCTGATAATAGAGCTTTGATCCGAGGATCTCCGAATGGGGAAACCCCGCCAGGCCCTTTGGGTGACCTGGTGACTCCCGCCTGAATATATAGGGCGGGTAGAGGGAACGTGGGGAAGTGAAACATCTCAGTACCCACAGGAAGAGAAAGCAAAAGCGATTCCGTTAGTAGTGGCGAGCGAAACCGGAAGAGGCCAAACCGATCATGTGTGATATCCGGTAGGAGTTGCATGGTCGGGGTTGCGGGACTTTCCGTACAGTTCTACCGAGCTGTGAGGGCAATGAGCGCGATATAGACGAATGGTCTTGAAAGGCCAGTCATAGAGGGTGCGAACCCCGTAGTCGAAATGTCGTCGCCTGTCCGGAGAGTATCCCAAGTAGCACGGGGCCCGAGAAATCCCGTGTGAATCTGTCAGGACCACCTGATAAGCCTAAATACTCCCAGATGACCGATAGCGGACAAGTACCGTGAGGGAAAGGTGAAAAGTACCCCGGGAGGGGAGTGAAATAGTACCTGAAACCGTTTGCTTACAAACCGTTGGAGCACCCTTGTTGGTGTGACAGCGTGCCTTTTGAAGAATGAGCCTGCGAGTTAGTGATATGTGGCGAGGTTAACCCGTGAGGGGCAGCCGTAGCGAAAGCGAGTCTTAATAGGGCGTATGAGTCGCATGTTCTAGACCCGAAGCGAAGTGATCTATCCATGGCCAGGTTGAAGCGACGGTAAGACGTCGTGGAGGACCGAACCCACTTCAGTTGAAAATGGAGGGGATGAGCTGTGGATAGGGGTGAAAGGCCAATCAAACTTCGTGATAGCTGGTTCTCTCCGAAATGCATTTAGGTGCAGCGTTGCGTGTTTCTTGCCGGAGGTAGAGCTACTGGATGGACGATGGGCCCCAAAAGGTTACTGACTTCAGCCAAACTCCGAATGCCGGTAAGTGAGAGCGCAGCAGTGAGACGGTGGGGGATAAGCTTCATCGTCGAGAGGGAAACAACCCAGACCACCATCTAAGGTCCCTAAGCGCGTGCTAAGTGGGAAAGGATGTGGAGTTGCATAGACAACCAGGAGGTTGGCTTAGAAGCAGCCACCCTTGAAAGAGTGCGTAATAGCTCACTGGTCAAGTGATTCCGCGCCGACAATGTAACGGGGCTCAAGCACGCCACCGAAGTTGTGGCATTTATATTATAGGCAGGCCTTCGTGGTCCAGCCGTATGGATGGGTAGGAGAGCGTCGTGTGGCCAGCGAAGCGGCGGTGTGAACCAGCCGTGGAGGCCACACGAGTGAGAATGCAGGCATGAGTAGCGAAAGACGGGTGAGAAACCCGTCCTCCGAAAGACCAAGGGTTCCAGGGCCAGGCTAATCCGCCCTGGGTAAGTCGGGACCTAAGGCGAGGCCGACAGGCGTAGTCGATGGACAACGGGTTGATATTCCCGTACCGATGAAGAACCGCCCAAGACAATCCAGTAATGCTAAGTGTCTGAATCCTCGATTCGATCCCTTCGGGGTGACGGTCTTGGCCTAGCACACGACCCTACGCTGGGGCGTTTAGCGTATTAACAGGTGTGACGCAGGAAGGTAGCTGAGCCGGGCGATGGTTGTCCCGGTCTAAGGATGTAGGGCAGAAGATAGGCAAATCCGTCTTCTATGTAGCCTGAGACCCGATGGGTAGTCCTCACGGACGAAATCAGTGATCCTATGCTGCCAAGAAAAGCATCGACGCGAGGTTCCAATCGCCCGTACCCCAAACCGACTCAGGTGGTCAGGTAGAGAATACTAAGGAGATCGAGAGAATCGTGGTTAAGGAACTCGGCAAAATGCCCCCGTAACTTCGGGAGAAGGGGGGCCTGAGGCGTGTAGGGATTTACTCCTGAAGCGTTTGAAGGCCGCAGAGACCAGTGGGAAGCGACTGTTTACTAAAAACACAGGTCCGTGCTAAGTCGCAAGACGATGTATACGGACTGACGCCTGCCCGGTGCTGGAAGGTTAAGAGGAACGGTTAGCACGCAAGTGCGAAGCTGAGAATTTAAGCCCCAGTAAACGGCGGTGGTAACTATAACCATCCTAAGGTAGCGAAATTCCTTGTCGGGTAAGTTCCGACCTGCACGAATGGCGTAACGACTTCCCAGCTGTCTCAACCGCGAACTCGGCGAAATTGCACTACGAGTAAAGATGCTCGTTACGCGCAGCAGGACGGAAAGACCCCGTGACCTTTACTACAGCTTGGTATTGGTGTTCGGTGTGGCTTGTGTAGGATAGGTGGGAGACTGTGAAGCTCGGACGCTAGTTCGGGTGGAGTCATTGTTGAAATACCACTCTGGTCACTCTGGATATCTAACTTCGAACCGTAATCCGGTTCAGGGACAGTGCCTGGTGGGTAGTTTAACTGGGGCGGTTGCCTCCTAAAAAGTAACGGAGGCGCCCAAAGGTTCCCTCAACCTGGTTGGTAATCAGGTGTCGAGTGTAAGTGCACAAGGGAGCTTGACTGTGAGACTGACAAGTCGAGCAGGGACGAAAGTCGGGACTAGTGATCCGGCAGTGGCTTGTGGAAGCGCTGTCGCTCAACGGATAAAAGGTACCTCGGGGATAACAGGCTGATCTTGCCCAAGAGTCCATATCGACGGCATGGTTTGGCACCTCGATGTCGGCTCGTCGCATCCTGGGGCTGGAGTAGGTCCCAAGGGTTGGGCTGTTCGCCCATTAAAGCGGTACGCGAGCTGGGTTTAGAACGTCGTGAGACAGTTCGGTCCCTATCCGCTGCGCGCGTAGGAAATTTGAGAAGATCTATCCCTAGTACGAGAGGACCGGGATGGACGAACCTCTGGTGTGTCAGTTGTTCCGCCAGGAGCACCGCTGATTAGCTACGTTCGGAACGGATAACCGCTGAAAGCATCTAAGCGGGAAGCCGGCTTCGAGATGAGATTTCCATCCCTTTTAGGGTGAAGGCTCCCGGCTAGACTACCGGGTTGATAGGCAGGATGTGGAAGCGAGGACTAAAGACTCGTGGAGCTGACCTGTACTAATAAGCCGATATCTTGAAAACACTTTGCTTGCGTCCACTATGTGGTTCCCGATATACGGTCGGGTACTAATTGAACAACCAGCTTGACTGGTCGATTCATCACAGATTTCATGGCCTTTCGGGTCGTGTATGAGATGTTTCGGCGGCCATAGCGAGAGGGAAACGCCCGGTCACATTCCGAACCCGGAAGCTAAGACTCTCAGCGCCGATGGTACTGCAGGGGGGACCCTGTGGGAGAGTAGGACACCGCCGGACTTAACTTGAGAATGATCGGGGAGGCCCGTCGCACTTTGTGCGGCGGGCCTTTCTGCGTTAACGCACGCCCGCGGGGGCCTGGGGTCTCAAGGCCGTGGCCCGGCGGCGTGGCCCGGGGCTGGTTCGGCCA
>NZ_JBLJAM010000002.1:0-615618 GCF_047529985.1 Clavibacter vidaverae | reverse complement strand
TGGGGTGGGGCCGGCCGGGCAGGGGCGACCTGCACTGTCGCCCAGAGCGAGGCTTCCTCCGCGCATGCATGCGCGAATGTCGCCGATGTCCCGCGTCGGCTCTGTTCGTGCCCACCGCTGTCGGACGTCGACCGCCTTTGCGATGGCGCTCCCAGGCATTCACGGGACCGTCGGCTCGCGCCTTTCAGCGCCCTCACACCGCGTTCATCGCGGTGGCCGTTATGGTCGTGGGTCGTGACCGATCCCCGCGAGAACGACCGCATATCCGACCAGCCCGAACAGCCCGCCGTGCGCGACGAGATCGCGGAGCGCGAGCCGCGGTCCACGAGGCCGACGGCTTCCCCGGCGAAGTCCGGCGCATCTGCGCGTACCGGCTCGAGCGGTACGCCGCTCGGTCGTGCGCTCTCCGCGGCGCTCGTCGCCGCGGGGGTCTCGGCGATCCTGGGTCTCCTCTTCAGCGTCTTGACGCTCTTCAGCGCGAACCAGCCCGCGGCCGCCGTCCTCGTCACGCTCCTCGACTACTGGACCGTGCATACGCTCATCGCGTTCGTCCTCCTCGCGGCCCTCGCCGGGACCGGGTTCTACCGGCGTCTGTGGACGACCATCGTGGGCTCCGTCGCCGCGGCCGTCGTCGGGGCGCTCGCGGGCAGCCTGGTCGGTGCGCTCGGCCAGGGCGCGACGGTCACGGGCGACATCGTCGGCCCGCTGGTCGAGACGCTCCTCGGGCT
Organism: Clavibacter vidaverae; assembly: GCF_047529985.1. Lineage (NCBI taxonomy): Bacteria > Bacillati > Actinomycetota > Actinomycetes > Micrococcales > Microbacteriaceae > Clavibacter > Clavibacter vidaverae. Next base: position 614,890 of record NZ_JBLJAM010000002.1, on the reverse strand, counting down.
CAACCTCATGTTCGTCCTCGGTGTCTCCCTCGCATCGGTCCTCCTCGGCCGACGTCTCTGGATCCGTCTGGTGGGGAGCCCCGATGCGCGGGTGAGGGAGCGCGTCGCCCTGGTGCGGATCCCGTCCGCCCGGCTCGCGGAGGGCGAGCTCACGCACGTCGAGCGCCGCCCGGTCGACGCCGAGCTGGCGGACCAGCAGTGGGAGCGGTACGTCCTCGCCTTCGAGGAGCACGGCTGGACCACCCGCGAGGTCCCGCCGGCGGACGACCACCCGGACTCCGTCTTCGTCGAGGACGCGGTCCTCGTGCTGGGCGACACCGCCGTGCTCCTCACCTCCGGTGCCGACTCGCGGCGCGGGGAGCGCACCGGCGTCGAGCGGGCGCTGGAGGAGATGGACCTCACGGTGGCCTCCATCGACCTGCCCGCCACCATCGACGGCGGCGACGTCCTCGAGGTGGGCCGCACGATCTACGTCGGGGCCAGCGGGAGGACGAACGCCGCGGGGATCCGGCGGCTGCGGGAGGTCGCGCGTCCTCTCGGCTACTCCGTCGTCGGCGTGCCGGTCAGCCGGACCCTGCACCTCAAGTCGCAGGTGACGGCCCTGCCCGACGGCACGGTCATCGGCTACGAGCCCCTCGTCGACCAGCCGGGCCTGTTCCCGTCCTTCCTCGCCGTCCCCGAGGCGGAGGGCGCCGCCGTCGTGGCGCTCGACGACGACACCCTGCTCCTCTCCGCGGCGGCACCGCGTACCGCGGAGCTGCTCCGCGGCCTCGGGTACGAGATCGTGCAGGTGGACGTCAGCGAGTTCGAGAAGCTCGAGGGCTGCGTCACGTGCCTGTCGGTGCGCATCGGCTGACGCGTCGACGATCCACCCGAGCCCGGCTCGCATCCTCGGATGCGGGCCGGGCTCTTGTGCGTCCCCTTCTCCGCTCCCTATCCTGGAAGGCTGCCTGGCGCGGCCACTCGCGTGGTCCATCGGTGCGGCCCAGACGTGAATCGCATACGCAGCCAGGGAGGGTGTCATGACCACGACATCGACGACAGACGCACGCACGACCTCGATCCGGATCGACGCCGCGTCCTCGCGCCTCGCGTCCGCGCCTGCGCCCGCGTCCCGCGCCCGCTAGAGCAGTCCGGCGGGCGCTCCGGCACCGGCTCCGGCCCCGTCGTCTCGGTGACGGTGCCGCGCGCATGGGCCCGGGATCCGGGATCCCCCGCCGCACCCACCGCCTCCGCATCCCGAGGTCCGGGCGACGATCGAGCTTCCGCTGTCGCTCGGCGCCGTCGCCCCGTCCGTCTGCCGGCCCCGCGCCGGCACGCCCCACCCCACGAACCTCCGCCGCTCGCGTCCCGACGCGCGCGGCCGCACCGCACGTCCGGCCGCGCATCGGCCGGGTCTACCGAAGGAATGACACGTGTCCACCTCCCCGCCCGCATCGCCTGACCAGGCGGCATCCGACCGGCACGGCCCCCGCCCCGGGACCGTCGCCGTGCTCATGCGGCTCCTGCCGTTCGCCCGCCCCGCCATGCCGAGCATCATCGCGGGCATGGTGGTCGCGCTCATCGGATCGCTGCTGTCGCTCGTGATCCCGCAGGTGCTCCGCGGACTCGTCGACGGGCCCCTCGGCGACGGCGACTCCGCCGCGGTCGTGCCCGCCGTGCTCCTCATCCTCGGCCTCGGGATCCTCGAGGCCGTGATGATCGCCCTCCGTCGCTGGTTCGTGCTGAAGCCCGGCACGCTCATGGAGGCGGACATGCGGAACTCGTTCTACCGGAAGCTGCAGCGGCTCCCGGTCGCGTTCCACGACCGCTGGCAGAGCGGGCAGCTGCTGTCGCGCATGGTCAGCGACCTCAACCTCATCCGCCGCTGGATGGCGTTCGGGCTGGTGCTGTTCGTGGTGAACATCCTCACGATCCTCGTGGGCATCGGCTTCCTCGTCTCCATCGACTGGCGGCTCGGGCTCGGCTTCCTCGTCTGCTCCATCCCGCTGTGGGTGTACGGCTACCTCTTCGAGCAGAAGTACTCCTCCGTCGCGCGCCTCAGCCAGGACCAGTCCGGCGACCTCGCGACCAGCGTCGAGCAGTCGGTGCACGGGATCCGCGTGCTCAAGGCGTTCGGTCGCGGCAAGCACATGCACGACGCCTTCGCCGAGCAGGCCGAGGAGCTGCGGGGCACGGAGATCAAGAAGGCGAAGGCCATCGCGGGCATCTGGCTCTGGCTGCTGCTCGTGCCCGACCTGACCTTCGCGCTCGCGCTGCTCGGCGGCGTGCTCCTCGCATCCGCGGGGGAGATCTCCGTGGGCGACCTCGTCGCGTTCTTCGCGACCGCGGCGGTGCTGCGCTGGCCGATCGAGTCGGTGGGCTTCCTGCTCTCGATGACCTTCGACGCGCGCACGGCCATCGACCGCTACTTCGAGGTGATGGACGAGGAGGACGACATCACGGATCCGGAGGCGCCCGTGCGCATCGCCGAGCCGCGCGGTCATCTCGTGTTCCGCGGCGCGCACTTCCGCTACCAGGACGCGGCGGCGGACCAGGCCGACCTCATCGACGGCGTGGACCTCGACCTGCAGCCGGGCGAGACCATGGCGCTCGTCGGGGTCACCGGTTGCGGCAAGTCCACGCTGACGGCGCTCACGACCCGGCTCTACGACGTGACCGGCGGCAGCATCGAGCTCGACGGCGTGGACATCCGCGACGTGCGGCTCGACGAGCTGCGCAGCCGCATCGCCATGGCGTTCGAGGACGCGACGCTCTTCTCCTCGAGCGTCCGCGACAACGTGCTGCTCGGCCGGCCGGACCTCGCCGACGGCGGACCCGAGGCGGAGCGCGTGCTGCAGGAGGCGCTCGACATCGCGCAGGCCGGCTTCGTGCGCGACCTGCCCGACGGCATCGAGACGACCGTGGGGGAGGAGGGCCTCAGTCTCTCCGGCGGGCAGCGCCAGCGGCTCGCCCTGGCGCGCGCCGTCGCGGCGGCGCCGGACGTACTCGTGCTCGACGACCCGCTCTCGGCGCTCGACGTCGACACGGAGGCGCTCGTCGAGGCGGCGCTGCGTCGCGTGCTCGCCTCCACCACCGCGCTCATCGTGGCGCACCGCCCCTCGACCGTGATGCTCGCGGACCGGGTGGCGCTCATGCAGGACGGCCGCATCACCGCGGTCGGCCGGCACTCCGACCTGCTCGCCACGAGCGAGCACTACCGGTTCGTCATCTCGAGCCTGGACGTGGAAGGGAACACCGTGCGCGAGGAGGCCTCAGCATGAGCGTCACCGGAGTCACCGGCGAGGAGAGGGACGACTTCTCCCGCGCCGAGAGCAAGCAGATCCGCCGGCGGTCGACGCGGCTGCTCGTCAGCACCATCCAGCCCGTCAAGCAGACGCTGATCCTGACGGGCGTGACGATCCTCGTCGCGACCGCGGCCAACGTGGCCGGGCCCGCCCTCATCGGCATCGGCCTCGACCGGGCGCTGCCCGCGCTGCTCGACACGGGCGACTTCACGCAGCTCGCGCTGATCATCGGGGCGTACGTCCTGGTGGCGGTCACGGGCGCGGTGCTGGTGGCGAAGTACCAGGTGATGTCGGCGCGGATCGCGCAGGAGATCCTCATCGACCTCCGCAAGCGCATGTTCCTGCACACGCAGAAGCTGAGCCTGGAGTTCCACGAGACCTACACGTCCGGCCGGATCATCTCCCGGCAGACGAGCGACCTCGACTCGATCCGCGAGCTCCTCAACGGCGGCATCAACCAGCTCGTGCAGGGCGCGCTCTACATGGCGTTCACCGCGATCGCGCTGTTCTCGTTCGACTGGGTCTCGGGCCTCGTGCTGCTCGCGGCGCTCGTGCCGCTGTTCTTCCTGAGCCTGTGGTTCGCCGTCAAGTCGCAGGCGCTGTTCCGGCAGACGCGCGTGAAGTCCGCGCGGCTGATCGTGCACTTCGTCGAGACCATGACGGGGATCCGCGCGGTGAAGGCGTTCCGCAAGGAGAAGCGCAACGCGGACGAGTTCTCCGAGCACGTCGAGGGGTACCGCGACACCAACATGCGCGTGATCCAGGTGTTCGGCGTCTTCGACCCGGGCCTCATCCTCATCGGCAACGTCACGGTCGCCGTGGTGCTGCTGGTCGGCGGCCTCCGCGTCGCCGACGGGCAGCTCGGCATCGGCGCGCTGCTGGCCGTCGTGCTCTACACGCGCCAGTTCTTCGGGCCGGCGCAGGACATGGCGATGTTCTACAACAGCTACCAGTCCGCGTCGGCGGCGCTCGAGAAGATCTCGGGCGTGCTCGAGGAGGAGCCGAGCGTGCCGGATCCGGTGGCGCCGGTCGACCTGTGGGAGTCCACGGGGCACGTGTCCTTCGAGGGCGTCGAGTTCGGCTACGGGAAGGGCAAGACGATCCTGCCGCGGTTCGACCTCGACATGCCGGCGGGGCAGACCATCGCGCTCGTCGGATCCACGGGGGCGGGCAAGACCACGCTCGCGAAGCTCATCTCGCGCTTCTACGACCCGTCGGACGGCCGCGTGGCGCTCGACGGGATCGACCTCCGCGACCTGCACCCGAAGGACCTGCGCCGCGCCATCGTCATGGTGACGCAGGAGGCGTACCTCTTCTCCGGATCCGTGGCCGACAACATCGCGATCGGCAAGCCCGACGCGACGAGGCGCGAGATCCAGGAGGCGGCGGAGGCCGTGGGGGCGCACACCTTCATCGAGTCGCTGCCGGACGGCTACGACACCGACGTGAACAAGCGCGGCGGCCGGGTGTCGGCGGGTCAGCGCCAGCTGATCTCGTTCGCGCGGGCGTTCCTCGCGGATCCGGCGGTGCTGATCCTCGACGAGGCGACGAGCTCGCTCGACATCCCCAGCGAGCGGCTCGTGCAGCAGGGGCTCACGACGCTGCTCGCGGACCGGACGGCGATCATCATCGCGCACCGGCTCTCGACCGTCGCGATCGCCGACCGGGTGCTCGTGATGGAGCAGGGCCGCATCGTCGAGGACGGCACGCCGGAGGCGCTCATCGAGGGCACCGGCCGGTTCTCGCAGCTGCACGCGGCCTGGCGGGAGTCGCTGGTCTGACGGCCTCCCGGCGCCGGCCCGCTCAGAGGTCGAGCGCCGGGGAGCCCTTCGGCAGCCACGCGTGCACGGCGTCGCCGTCGGCCGCGGCGAGCCATCCGTCGCCGCACGTCATCGTGGCGGCGGGCGACGGATCCGGCCACCAGGTGTCCTGCACGGCAGGCGCAGCCGGGTCGGCGGGAGCGGCGGTGCAGCCGAGCCGATCGGCCGGCGTCGCGGAGCGGTACCCGAGGATCGCGCCCTCGCCGCGCAGCGACGTCTTGATCCGGATGTCGGTCGCGTCCGCCGGGATCCAGGAGGGGATCCGCCCGTCGGCGTCCGCCGCGGTCGCGTAGATGCGCGCGTCCGCCGGGGTGGTCATGCCGCCGACGGTGCTCGCCGCGCCGCACCCGCCGAGCGCCAGCACGAGGAGCGCCGCGAGGGGAGCGGCCGTGAGGCGCGCAGTCGGCCGGCGCCTCGTCCCACGCGCGGAGCGGGAGCCCGGGACGCCCGGCTCGGGGGATGACGCGACGACGGAGGGGCGGGCGGACGGGCTGTGGGGCATGCTCCCAGTCCAGCGCAGCGGCGGGCGCCGCGCATCGGCCGCGCGGCCCCGGGCGTGGTCCTGCAGCATGATCCGGGTTCGGCCGGGAGGCGGAGGGGAGCGGACGGCCGGCCCGCGGTCGGCCCGGCGCACCGTCAGCGGATCGGGATCACGGGAACCAGCGCGCCGCCTCGAGGTCGACGCGGTACCCGGCGTCGGTCGGCGCCGCGAGGAGCGGCGTGCCCTCGGCCTCGTAGCGGGGCCGCGCCTCGTCGGCGAGCCCCGTCGGCGGGTGCCCGCCCGCCCGGGGGACGCGCCACCAGGGGAGCCCGGAGCCGTGGTAGCGCAGCACCATGCCGACCGCGCGGGCGCCGCGGCGGCCGAAGACGGCGGCGACGTCGCCGTACGTCATGACCCGGCCCGACGGGATCTCGGCCACGACCTCGAGCACCCGGTCGGTGAACTCGCCGGGCGTCGCGAAGACGGCCACGCGCTAGAGCGCCAGCGCGCCGATGGCCTCGCCGTACTGCGTCTCGCCGATGACCTCGAAGCCGACGTGCGTGAAGAAGTCCTCCGGGCCGTCCTCGCCCGGCTCCCATACGACGGTGAGGCGGTCGAAGCCGCGCGAGCGCGCCTCGTCGGCGAGGGAGAGCACGGCGAAGCGGCCGACGCCGTGGCCCTGCGCGTCCGCGTCGACGTTGATGCGCCAGATGCAGCTGCGGAAGATCTCCTCGTGGGCCTCGGGGTCGAAGTTGCCCATGATGAAGCCGACGACCTCCTCGTCCTCGATCACGACGCGGGGCCAGGCGGTGGTGGGGTTGACGTACGCCTCGGCGATGGAGTGCGACACGGGGGCGACGTAGTTCTCCTGCCCCGGCTTGAGCGTCAGCGTGTTGGCCGCCACGATCGTGCGGGCGCTCAGCTCTTCGAGTCTCATGTCGCTCATGGGCACAGGGTATCGGGCGGATCCTCCTCGGACCAGGAGGCCGGGCGCCTCATCCGGGGCCGCCTCGCCGATGTCTCGATGTCGAGAGACAGGGGTCGGCGGGTAGGCTGGCGGACGGATCCACCGGCGACGAGCCGGACCCGGCGCGCGCCGACGGAGACGCGCGATCGGAGGGCACCGACGAGCATGAGGAGGACTTCGTGGAGAAGATCAAGGTAGAGGGGACCGTCGTCGAGCTCGACGGCGACGAGATGACGCGCATCATCTGGCAGTCCATCAAGGACACGCTCATCCACCCGTACCTCGACATCGACCTCGAGTACTACGACCTGGGCATCGAGAAGCGCGACGAGACCGACGACCAGATCACGATCGACGCGGCCAACGCGATCAAGAAGCACGGCGTCGGCGTCAAGTGCGCCACGATCACGCCCGACGAGGCGCGCGTCGAGGAGTTCGGCCTGAAGAAGATGTGGCGCTCGCCGAACGGCACCATCCGCAACATCCTGGGCGGCACGATCTTCCGCGAGCCCATCATCATCAGCAACATCCCGCGCCTCGTGCCCGGCTGGAACAAGCCGATCATCGTCGGCCGCCACGCGTTCGGCGACCAGTACCGCGCCACCGACTTCCGCTTCGAGGGCGAGGGCACGCTCACGATGACCTTCACCCCGAAGGACGGCTCCGAGCCGCAGCAGTTCGAGGTGTTCCAGAGCCCCGGATCCGGCGTCGCGATGGGCATGTACAACCTCGACGACTCGATCCGCGACTTCGCGCGCGCGTCGCTCTCGTACGGCCTCGCCCGCAACTACCCGGTCTACCTCTCCACCAAGAACACGATCCTCAAGGCCTACGACGGCCGCTTCAAGGACCTGTTCCAGGAGGTCTTCGAGGCCGAGTACGCGGACCAGTTCGCCGCCGCGGGCCTCACCTACGAGCACCGCCTCATCGACGACATGGTCGCCGCCTCGCTCAAGTGGGAGGGCGGCTACGTCTGGGCCTGCAAGAACTACGACGGCGACGTGCAGTCCGACACCGTGGCCCAGGGCTTCGGCTCGCTCGGCCTCATGACGAGCGTGCTCACCACGCCCGACGGCAAGGTCGTCGAGGCGGAGGCCGCGCACGGCACCGTCACGCGCCACTACCGCCAGCACCAGCAGGGCAAGCCCACGTCGACGAACCCGATCGCGTCCATCTACGCGTGGACCCGTGGCCTCGCGCACCGCGCCAAGCTCGACGGCAACGACGCGCTCAAGACGTTCGCGGACACCCTCGAGGACGTCGTCATCACGACGGTCGAGAGCGGCAGGATGACGAAGGACCTCGCGCTCCTCGTCGGACCCGACCAGCCGTACCAGACGACCGAGGAGTTCCTCGCGTCGCTCGCGGAGAACCTGCAGACGCGCCTGGCCTGATCCCGCGGGCGTCGATCCGACGCCGCCGCACGCCGAGAGGCCCCGCCCCCGCATCGGGGGCGGGGCCTCTCGCATCGCCGGATGGGCATCACGTGTGCAGAGCATCGACGGGGGGCGTGGATTCCTCCCTACGGTTCTCCCCATCGCGTCGACGACGCGACTCCGCGACGGGGGGCTCGCGCCGTCCTGCACATCGTGCGCGCCGCGGATCCGGATGCCGGCCGAGGCCGGCGACAGGAGGGAACAGCCATGCCCATCCACCGAGACCCGATCCCGCCCGGCCGGAGGCGCCGACTGCGCGCGGCCCGGCCCCTCGCGGCCTGCACGCTCGCGCTGGCGCTCGTCGCCGCGGGGACCACGACCGCCATGGCGGACGATGCGCCGACGGCGTCCGTCCCCGTCGTCGCGAAGGACGGCCACTACCTCGTCACCCTGAAGGACCAGCCCGCGGCCGCCTACGACGGCACCCTCGACGGGCTCGCGCGCACGAAGGTCGAGCCGGGCGCCCGGCTCGACGCCCAGTCGGACGCCGTGCAGCGCTACTCCGAGCACCTCACGCACCTCCAGGACTCGGCCGCGGACGCGGCGGGCGTCACCCCGACCAACCGGTACTCCCTCACCGTCGACGGATTCTCCGCCGAGCTGACGGCCGCCCAGGTCCAGGCGCTCGCGCACGACAGCCACGTGCTGAGCGTTGAGCCCGATCGGAAGCTGCACCCCACGTCCACGCCGGACTCCCGCTTCCTCGGGCTCGAGGGCGACCACGGCCTCTGGTCGAAGGCGGGCGGCGTCGGCAAGGCTGGCCAGGGCACCGTGGTGGGCGTCCTCGACACCGGCATCGCCCCGGACAACCCCTCCTTCGCCGGGAAGCCCCTGGGGTCGACGCCCGGGGCGGAGCCGTACCGCGACGGATCCCGCATCGACTTCCGCAAGGGGGACGGCACCGTGTTCCACGGGACGTGCCAGACGGGCGACGGGTTCACGGCCGACGACTGCTCCACCAAGATCGTCGGCGCACGGGCCTTCGAGGCCGGCTGGGCCGCATCGGGCAGCCCGCTCGGGCCGCAGGAGAAGGTGTCCCCGCTCGACACCGCCGGGCACGGGAGCCACACCACGAGCACGGCCGCGGGCGACGCGGGCGTGACGGCGACCACGGGTGCCGTCCAGGAGACCATCGCCGGCATCGCCCCCGCGGCGAGGATCGCGACCTACAAGGTGTGCTGGAACGGGCCCGACCCGAAGGTGGAGACCGACGACGGCTGCACGACGTCGGACATCGTCGCCGGGATCGAGCAGGCCACGGCCGACGGCGTCGACGTGATCAACATGTCGCTCGGCGGCGCGGGGAAGGCGGAGGACACGTTCGAGCGAGCCCTGCTCGGCGCCGCGAACGCCGGCGTCTTCGTCGCGGCGGCAGGCGGCAACAGCGGCCCCGATGCCGGGACGATCTCGAACACCGAGCCGTGGATCACCACCGTCGCCGCCAGCAGCGTGCCGGGCAACTACTCCGGGACGGTCACCCTCGGCAGCGGGGCGAGCTTCAGCGGCGCCTCCCTCACCGTGGGCTCCACGGTCACGGGACCCCTCGTGCGCGGGGCGGACTCCGGCGTGAAGGGCGCCGCCTCCCCCGAGGCGTGCGGGGACGGCACGCTGGATCCGGACAAGGTGCGCGGCAGGATCGTGCAGTGCGACCGGGGCGTGGTGAACCGCGTCGACAAGAGCGCGGAGGTGAAGCGCGCGGGCGGCATCGGCATGGTGCTCACCAACGTCACGTCCGACTCCGAGGACCTCGACCTCCACAGCGTCCCCACGGTGCACCTCGACGCCGACTCGCGCGCCGCGATCGTCGCGTACGCGTCGAAGGCGGGTGCCACGGCGACCCTGACGAACGGGAACACGACGGGCGTCGAGCGGCCCGCGCCGCAGGTCGCGGGATTCAGCTCCCGCGGCCCCTCCGAGCTGGTCGACGGCGGCGACACCATCAAGCCGGACGTCACGGCTCCGGGCGTGGGCATCCTGGCCGCGGTCAACGACGCGGACGGCAAGCCCGACTTCGCCGCGTACTCGGGCACGTCCATGGCCTCGCCGCACATCGCCGGGTTCGGGCTCGTCTACCTCGGCCTCCACCCGAAGGCGTCGCCGGCGGAGGTCAAGTCGGCGATCATGACGACCGCGACCGACACCCTCGGCGCGGACGGCAAGCCCGACACGGACCCGTTCGCCCAGGGAGCGGGGCAGATCGCCCCGGACCGGTTCCTCGAGCCCGGCCTCTTCTACCCGAGCGGCGCGAAGGACTGGGCTGCGTACGCCGCGGCCACGGGGCTCGCGCTGCCGCACCCGGTGGCGCCGGTCGCCCCGTCCCAGCTGAACCTGCCGAGCATCGGCGTCGGGAAGCTCCTGGGGTCCACGACCGTCACGCGCACCGTGACGTCGCTGACCGCGGGCACCTGGACGGCATCCGTGCAGGGCGTGTCGCAGGCGGACGTGAAGGTCACGCCCGCGCGGCTGACGTTCACGGCTCCGGGCCAGACGAAGTCCTTCCAGGTGCGCATCACCGCGAAGCGCGGGGCGCCGTCCGACACGTGGTCGACCGGCTCGCTCACGTGGAGCGGATCCGCCGGCACCGTCCGCAGCCCCGTCGCGGTGCGGCCGACCGCGGTCTCCGCTCCGGCGACGGTCGACGGCACCGGCACGAGCGGGAGGGTCGACGTGTCGGTCGACGCGGGTGTCACGGGCCGGATCCCGCTGACGACCGCCGGTCTCTCGCGCGGCCAGCTCGTGAGCGACGGGAAGACCGGGCACACGGGCAGCGTCAGCACCACCGAGGGCGACGAGAACAAGATCACGGTGAAGGCGGGCGAGAAGGCGCTCGTCCTCGACGCGGCACCGCTCGACGGGGCCTCGGATCTCGTGATGCAGCTGGAGAAGGCGGGCAAGACCGACGCCGACCGCACGTTGGTGACCCTGCAGAACACCTCCTCGCTGTCGGAGCGCATCGTCGTGCCGGCACCCGAGGCGGGCGACTACTTCGTCACCGTGCAGGCCGCGAAGCTCGCGAGTTCGGCGAAGAGCGTCGACTACGACCTCACGCGGTACGACGTGGGGGGCACGGGCGGGGAGGGGCCGTTCGCGGTCTCGCCGGCCCAGCTCCCCGTCACCGTGGGGAAGAAGGCCTCGTACACGGCCTCGTGGTCCGGGCTCGCCGCCGGCGCGTCCTACGTCGGTCTCGTCAGCTACGGCGGGGCCGCCGCCACCACGCTCGTGGACGTCACCACGCCCGCCGCCGCACCCGCCGCGACCGCGGCTCCCGCCATCAGCGGCACGCCGGACGTCGGGCAGACGCTCACGGCGTCGACGGGGGAGTGGACGCCGAAGGGCGTCGAGCTGGCCACGCAGTGGCTGTCGAACGGCACGCCGATCGCCGGGGCGACGGGATCGACGTTCCGCGTGACCTCCGCGGTGGCGGGCACGGCGCTCGCCGTCCAGGTGACGGCCACCGCAGCCGACGGGCAGAAGGGCGTCGCCACGAGCCCGCAGGTCACCGCGCGGGACGTGGCGACGGTGCACCTGCAGGCGACGCGACCGCAGGGCACGCCGAGCGGCGGCGTGCACGTGCAGGTGTCGGTGACGTCGGCCGCGAAGCAGGCCGCCACCGGGGTGGTGCGGGTGACCGTGGACGGGGCGGAGCACGACGTGCCCCTCGACGGCTCCGGGAACGGCTGCGCGGATCTCACGGGCATCGCGCCGGGGACCCGCACGGTGCAGGCCTCCTACGCGGGTGACCACCTCGTCGGCGCGGGCACGAGCAGCGCCCAGAGGATCGTCGTGCGCTGACGGTCGCGAGCGATCGACGGAGGGCGGGTGCCGGACGGCATCCGCCCTTCGTCGTGCGCGGCACCAGCCTTTACACGCGAGGGAGCGGGGGTTCCTGAATGTCTTCCCCGCAGCAGGGGATGGCGCTCGCGCATGGATGACGCGGGTCTGGCTCGGGAAGCCCGCCAGAGCGCCGATCCGGCGCCCGCGGGAACTGTTACACGGCGGTAACACGGGCCCTTTCTCAGGGTGAATACCCGGGGTATGTTGAGGTTTCGTGCGCGTCGCAAGGGGCGCGTTCGGACCACTGATCCCCATCTGAAGGACGTGTTCGTGATCCCACGCTTCCCTCGGCTCCACCCGGAGTCGGACCGCGCAGCCTCCCTGCGCAAGGCGACGGCCTCCGTCGTCGCCACCGCCCTCGTCGCCGCCGGCCTCGTCGCGTTCGGAGCGGGAGGCGCCATGGCCGCCCCCGCGCCGACCGTCGCGAAGCAGGCCGCCGACCTGAAGGACGGCCGCTACATCGTGACCCTCGCCGACGAGGCCGCCGCGACCTACCAGGGCGGCGTCTCCGGACTCGCCGCGACCGAGGCGCGCTCGGGTACGCAGCTCGACGCGGGATCCGCGCCGGTCTCGAAGTACACGGACTACCTGGAGCAGCAGCAGGAGGATGTCGCGGCCAGCGTCGGCGCCGACATCGACTACTCGTACTCCCTGACGGTCAACGGCTTCTCGGCCGACCTCACCGCCGAGCAGGCCGCCGAGCTCTCGAGCGACCGCAAGGTCCAGAGCGTCGAGCCCGACCGGATCTACCACCCCACCTCCACCCCGGCGGCCGACTTCCTCGGGCTCACCGGCCCCGACGGCGTCTGGGCGAAGACGGGCGGCCAGGAGAAGGCGGGCGAGGGCGCCGTCATCGGCGTCATCGACACCGGCATCGCCCCCGAGAACCCGTCCTTCGCGGGCGCCCCGCTGGGCACCTCCGCAGGCGACGCACCCTACCTCGACGGATCCACGATCCGCTTCGACAAGGGCGACGGCACGCAGTTCACCGGCGTCTGCCAGACCGGCGAGCAGTTCACGGCCGCCGACTGCAGCACCAAGATCGTCGGCGCGCGCTACTTCGTGGCCGGCTTCGGCAAGGGCAACATCGGCAACGCGACGACGGGCGAGTACGTCTCCCCGCGCGACGGCGACGGCCACGGCTCGCACACCGGATCCACGGCGGCGGGCAACGCGGGCGTCGAGGCGACCATCGACGGCAACCCGCTCGGCGAGATCTCGGGCGTCGCGCCCGCGTCGAAGATCGCCGCGTACAAGGTCTGCTGGTCGGGCCCCGACAACTCCACGCAGGACGACGACGGCTGCGCCGGCGCGGACCTCGTCGCCGCCATCGAGCAGGCGACGAAGGACGGCGTCGACGTCATCAACTACTCCATCGGCGGCGGATCCGCGGAGACCACGTTCTCCGCCACCGACGCGGCGTTCCTCGGCGCGGCCAGCGCGGGCATCTTCGTGTCCGCCTCCGCGGGCAACTCCGGCCCCGGCGCCTCCACCCTCGACAACGCGTCGCCGTGGATCACCACGGTCGCCGCGAGCACGGTCGCGGGCAACTTCGAGGCCACCGCGAAGCTCGGCGACGGGCAGCAGTTCGCGGGCTCGTCCATCACCGTGACCGAGCCGGTCACCGGCGCCTTCGCCACGGCGGCCTCCGTCGCCGCGGCCGGCGCCACCACGCCGAACCTGTGCGGACCCGGGACCCTCGACCCGGCCACGACCGCCGGCAAGATCGTCCTGTGCGAGCGGGGCGTCGTCGACCGCGTCGCGAAGTCGGCCGAGGTCGAGCGCGCGGGCGGCATCGGCATGGTCCTCGTCAACCCGACGCCCAACTCGATCGACGCCGACACGCACGCCGTGCCGACCGTCCACCTCGACGCCGACGTCTACGCCGCGGTCTCCGCGTACGCGGCCACGCCCGGCGCGACCGCCACGCTGGTGCCCGACAACACGACGGGCGTCTCCGCCCCGACCCCCCAGGTCGCCGGCTTCAGCTCGCGCGGCCCGGTCCTCGCGGACGGCAGCGACATCCTCAAGCCCGACGTGACGGCGCCCGGCGTCTCGATCATCGCGGCGACGAACAACGCGGAGGGCGCCGAGCCGACCTTCGCGCTCCTGTCCGGCACGTCGATGGCGGCCCCGCACGTGGCCGGCCTCGCGCTGCTGTACCTGGGCGAGCGCCCGAACGCGGCCGTCTCGGAGATCAAGTCCGCGCTCATGACGACCGCGTACGACACGAAGGACGCCAAGGGCGCCACCGTCACCGACCCCTTCGCCCAGGGCGCCGGGCACGTGGATCCGCGCCGCTACCTCGACGCGGGCCTGCTCTACCTCAACGGCTACGACGACTGGGTCGCGTACCTCGCGGCCACGGGCTACGCGACGGGCATCGACCCCGTCGACCCGTCGGAGCTGAACCTGGCGAGCATCGCGATCGGCACCCTCACGGGCGCCGAGACCGTGACCCGCGAGGTCACCTCCACCGGACCCGGCACCTACACGGCCAGCGTGCAGGGCCTCGACGGCATCACGGCGGACGTCACCCCGTCGACGCTCGAGTTCACCGAGGCGGGCCAGACCAAGTCGTTCGAGGTGTCGTTCACGCGCACCACGGCGGCCGTCGACCGGTACGCCACCGGCTCGCTCACCTGGACGAGCGCCGACCACGTCGTGCGCAGCCCCGTCGCGGTCAACCCCGTCTCCATCGCGGCCCCGGCCGAGGTGCAGGGCACGGGCATCGACGGATCCGTGGACGTCACGGTCACGCCCGGCACCACCGGGCCGATCGCGCTCACCGCCGAGGGCCTCGCCCGCGGCGTCGTGATCCCGGACCCGGAGGACGCCGCGTCGCCCACCACCGGATCGGGAGCCGCGAAGACGTCGGCCACCTACCCGGTCACCGTGCCGGCGGGCCAGCTCGCCACGCGGATCGACCTCGACTCCGCGGACGACGCCGCCGACCTCGACCTCACGGTCACCCGGGTCGTCGACGGGAAGGTCGTCGCGACCTACACGTCGGCCACCGCGTCGGCGGACGAGTCGGTCACCATCGAGACGCCGACCGCCGGCGCCTACGTGGTCAAGGTCGACGTGTTCTCGGTCCCCGAGGGCTCGACGACCGCGGCGTACACGGTCACGCAGTTCGACCTGTCCACGACGACGGACGAGGGCTCCTTCCAGGTGACCCCGAACCCGATCGACGCGGTCCAGAGCCGTCCGGCCACCTACACGGCGTCGTGGAGCGACCTCGCTCCCGAGACCGCGTACCTCGGCCGCGTCGGGTACGCCGGCTCCGCCTTCACGACGTACGTCCGCGTCGAGTCCGGGGCGATCCCGGCCCCGGCGGCGACCGCGCCGCCCGTGATCACGGGCACGCCCGTGGCCGGCCAGACGCTCACCGCGTCGCCCGGCACGTGGGACCAGGAGGGCCTCGCGTTCTCGTACCAGTGGTATGCGGACGGCAAGCCGATCGCCGGCCAGAAGCGCGCGACCTACAAGGTCTCGCCGTCGGTGTCGGGCAAGTCGATCACCGTCGTCGTGACGGCGAAGCCGGCCGAGGGCCCGACGGGCACCGCGACCAGCGAGCCCGTCGTGATCAAGCTGGCCAGCACGATCACGGTGGCCGTCAAGCCCGCCGTGGTGACGAGCGCGCAGAAGGCCGTCGTGACGGTCAAGGTCGACAGCCAGGCGAAGGCGGCGCCCACCGGCACCGTCACCGTGAAGGTCGGCTCGGACTCGTACGAGGTGACCCTGGACGCGGCGGGCACCGGCCGCGTCGAGCTGCCGGCGTACGCGAAGGGCCGCTACGCGGTCACCGCGACGTACGCGGGCGACGACGCGAACGCGGCGAAGACCAGCGCGCCGAAGTACCTCTACGTGAGCCGCTGATCCGGCTGACGTAGCGACGAACCGCGGAGGGGCGGGTGCCGGCAGGCACCCGCCCCTCTCGGCGTCCTGGCCTCGAGCGTCAGCGGAAGATGATCGTACGGGCGCCGTCGAGCAGCACGCGGTGCTCGGCGAACCAGCGCACGGCCTGCGTGAGGGTGCGCGACTCCTCGTCCTGGCCGATCGCCATGAGCTCGCGGGCGCTGCGCGAGTGGTCCACCCGCACGACGTTCTGCTCCACGATCGGGCCCTCGTCGAGGTCGCTCGTCACGAAGTGGGCGGTCGCGCCGATGAGCTTCACGCCGCGCGCGTGCGCCTGCTTGTAGGGGTTCGCGCCCTTGAAGCCGGGGAGGAAGGAGTGGTGGATGTTGATGATCCGGCCGCTGAGCCGGGCGCACAGCTCGGGGGAGAGGATCTGCATGTAGCGCGCGAGCACCACCAGCTCGATGTCGTGCTCCTCGACCGCGCGGATCACCCGGTCCTCGAACGCCCGCTTCGACGCGTCGTCGGTGACGGGGACGTGCTCGAACGGCACGCCGTAGAAGCCCGCGAGGTCGGCCAGCTTCCCGTGATTGCTCAGCACGAGCGGGATCTCGACGGGCAGCTGGCCCGCGCGCTGGCGGAACAGCAGGTCGTTCACGCAGTGCTCGGCGGTGGATCCCAGCACGAGCGTGCGCAGCGGCCGGCCCACCTCGTCGAGGTGCCAGGTCGCGTCGTAGCGCTCGACCACGGCCGCGAGGGCGTCGGCGAGCCGGTCGTCGTCGGCGGCGCTCTGGATCTGCAGGCGCATGAAGAACCGCCCGGTGTCGGCGCTCGAGAACTGCTGCGACTCGGTGATGTCGCCGCCGGCCTGGACGATGGCGCCGGCGATGGCGTGCACGATGCCGGGTCGGTCGTCGCAGGAGAAGCTGAGGACGCGGTGCGGGGGACGCGCCGGGGTGGCCTGGTCGGTCATCCGTCTAGGCTATTGCCTGGCTGCGCGGATCCCGCCGGCCCCGGGAGCTCTCCCGCCGTCGACGTCCTGTGGGTCTCCATGACGAACACCTCTCCCATATTCCTGCCCGATCCGGACCGCGCCGCGCACGGCGGCCGCCGCTCGCCGGTGCCGCCGCACGACCCCGGGGATCCCGCCTTCCGCTTCCCCTGGGTCGGGATCCTCACGCTCGCCGCGTGCGTGTTCCTCAGCGTCACGAGCGAGACGCTGCCCACCGGCCTCCTCAGCGAGATGAGCGGCGACCTCCGGGTGGAGGAGTCGCGCGTCGGCCTCCTCGTCTCGGTGTTCGCGATCGCCGTGGTGCTCTCGAGCGCGCCGCTCGCGGCCCTCACCCGCCGCGTCCCGAGGCACGCGCTGCTCCTCGTCGTGCTCGCGGTCTTCGCGACGAGCAACCTGCTCACGGCGCTCGCGCCCACCTTCGAGCTCGTGGTCGCGACGCGCGTGCTCGGCGGGCTCGCGCACGGCCTGTTCTGGGCGGTCGTCGGCGCGTACTCGGCGCACCTCGTGCCGCCCGCGCTCATCGGCCGCGCGGTCGCGCTCACGGTCGGCGGCGGCAGCCTCGCGTTCGTGCTCGGCGTGCCCGTCGGCACGGCGGCCGGGCAGGCGTTCGGCTGGCGCGCGGCCTTCGCGGGGATCGGCGTGCTCACGCTCCTCGGGATCCTGCTCGTCTGGCGCTTCCTGCCGGCGGTCGGGCGGCCCGAGCGGGAGGCGCCCGCGGGCGTCCCCGCCAGCGGTCGCGTCGGGATCCGGCAGCGCATGGCCGGGCAGGGCGTCGGCGGCGTGCTGTTCGTGTGCCTCACGGCGATGGTGATCATGATCGGCCAGTACGGCTTCTACACGTACGTGGACCCGTTCGTGACGCGCGTGATGGGGATCCCCGAGCAGCAGCTCAGCGCCATGCTCTTCGGCTACGGGATCGCCGGGGCCGTCGGGCTCCTGCTCGCGGGCACCGTCTTCTCGAGCCGGCCGCAGCTGGGCGTGCTCGCCGGGCTCGCGGCGGCGGCACTGGGCGTCAGCGCGCTGGCCCTCGTGCCGGGCCTCTGGGCGGTCGCGATCCCCGGCTTCCTCCTCTGGGGCCTCGCGTTCGGCGCGATCCCGTCCCTCCTGCAGACGCGCATGCTGCACGCGGCGCACCCGTCGTTCCGCGACACCGCGAGCTCCTTCTACACGACGGCGTTCAACGTCGGGATCGGCGGCGGCGCGCTCGTGGGCGGCGCGCTGCTCGACGGCCTCGGCATCGCGTCGCTGCCCGGCGCGTACCTCGCGGTGATGGCGGTGTCGGTCGTGCTCGTCGTCGGATCCGCGGGCCGGGCCGCCCGCGGTCGCGCGGTCGCCGCACGCTCCGCCGCCTGACGCCCCGCGCGTCCCCAGTCGCTCCGGGGCACCCCACGCCTGCGGGAGGATGGGAGCCGTGACCACGACCCCCGCGCCCCTCGGCCTCCTCCTCGACGTCGACGGCCCCATCGCCAGCCCGATCACCCGCACCCTCGCCATCCCGAGCATCGCGACCGACCTCGTGGAGCTCGCGGCGGCGGGCGTGCCGATCGTCTTCAACACGGGACGCTCGGACGCCTTCATCCGCACCCAGGTCGTGGGCCCGCTGCTCGACGCCGGGCTCCCCGCGGGCGCGCGCGTGCACGCCGTGTGCGAGAAGGGCGCGTCGTGGTTCTCCATCACGCCCGAGGGCGCGGGGGAGGTGCACGTCGACCGGGCGCTCGCGCTGCCCGAGGCGTTCATGCGCGACATGGAGCGCCTCGTCGCGGAGCGCTTCGCCGACTGGATGTTCTTCGACGCCACCAAGCACGCGATGGTCTCGCTGGAGCAGCTGACGAGCGTCGCGTCCGCCGACTACCTCGCCGTGCAGCCCGACCTCGACGCGCGCGCGGTCGAGATGCTCACGGCGCACGGGCTCGGCTCGGTGCTGGAGGGCGTGGAGGTGCCCGACGCGCGCGGCGAGGTGCAGGTGCGCGTGGATCCCACGATCATCTCGACCGACATCGAGTCCGTCCGCCTCGGCAAGGACCTCGGCGCCGCCCGCGCGCTGGAGCTGCTCGCCGACAGCGGCCCGCTGCCTCTCCGCTGGCGCACGGTCGGCGACTCGCGCACGGACTACGCGATGGCCCGCTGGCTGCACGAGAACGGCCACGAGGTCGCGCACGTCGACGTGCGGCCGGCCGACGGGATCCCGGCGACGCCGTACGACGTGCTCACCGCGGGCGACCTGATCCACGACGAGGCCGGTGCCGCGCTCCTCGCGCAGTGGGTGCGCGTCGTGCGCGGCGAGGCCGAGGACGACTCCGCGTTCCTCGCGCCGGGGCGCTCCGCGAGCTGACACCGCGCGGCGCCGCGCCGCTCGCCGCTCCGCCCGCGGCCGCTCGCCGCACGCCTCGAGGGCCCGTCCGTTCCCGGACGGGCCCTTCCGCGTGTGCGCGAACGGATGTTAGCCTCGGCTAACACTCGACGGAGAGGCCGCCATGACCCGCACCGCCCCCGAGCGCCGACGCGCGCGCCGGCCCGTCACCGGCCCGCGGCTCGTCCTGCTGCTCGGGCCGGCGTTCGTCGCGGCCATCGCCTACGTGGATCCGGGCAACGTCGCCGCCAACCTCACCGCGGGCGCGCGCTACGGCTACCTGCTCGTGTGGGTGCTCGTGGCCGCGAACCTCATCGCCGTGCTCGTGCAGTACCAGTCGGCGAAGCTCGGGCTCGTCACCGGCCGCAGCCTCCCGGAGCTCCTCGGCCAGCGGCTGCCGACCGGGCGTCGCCGGGCGTTCTGGGTGCAGGCGGAGCTCATCGCCGCGGCCACCGACCTCGCGGAGGTCATCGGCGGGGCCATCGCGCTGCACCTGCTGTTCGGGATCCCGCTCGTCGCGGGCGGCGTGATCGTCGGCCTCATCTCCATCGGCCTGCTCGCGGTGCAGTCGCGGCATGGGCAGCGGCCGTTCGAGCTCGTGATCGGCGCGCTGCTCCTCGTGATCACGGTGGGCTTCCTCACGGGCCTCGTCGTGAGCCCGCTGTCGGCGTCGGGGATCGCGGGCGGCCTCGTGCCCGGCTTCGACGGGCCGGACAGCGTCCTGCTCGCCGCGAGCATGCTCGGCGCGACCGTGATGCCGCACGCCGTGTACCTGCACTCGTCGCTCAGCCGCGACCGGCACGGCGTGCAGACCGACGACGGCGTGCTCCGGCGGCTGCTCCGCGCGACGCGCTGGGACGTGATCACCGCGCTCGCCGTGGCCGGCGCCGTCAACATCTCGATGCTCCTCATCGCTGCCGCGAGCCTCGGCGGCGTGCCCGGCACCGACTCCATCGAGGGCGCGCACGCGGCCATCACGGCGTCGCTCGGGCCGGTCGTCGGCGTCGTGTTCGCGGTGGGGCTGCTCGCGTCGGGCCTCGCGTCCACCTCCGTCGGCGCCTACGCGGGCGCCGCGATCATGGGCGGCCTGCTGCACGTGCGGGTGCCGCTGCTCGCGCGGCGCGTGGTGACGCTCATCCCTGCGCTCGCGATCCTCGCGGTCGGCGTCGACCCGACCACGGCGCTCGTCGTCAGCCAGGTCGTGCTGAGCCTCGGGATCCCGTTCGCGCTCGTGCCGCTCATCCGCCTCACGGGCGACCGTCGCGTGATGGGCGCGCACGTCGACCGGCTGCTCACGCGCATCGCGGCGTGGGTCGCGGTGTCGCTCGTGGTCGTGCTGAACGTCGCGCTCGTGGTGCTCACCGTCACCGGCTGAGCCCGTGGTCCGGGCCCGGGCCCGGTCCCCGGTCAGCCGGCGTCGGAGACCCAGACCGCGGACGCGGCGGCGGGCGTGAGCGGGCGCGCGGCGGATCCGTCGACCGTCACGACCACGGCGGCGGGCCCGGACGCGTCGGGGGACGCCGCCCGCACGAGCGTCGCGTCGAGCCCGATGCCGTGCTCGGCGAGCTCGCGCAGGAGGCGCGGGTCCTCGTCGGAGATGCGGCGCACGCGCATGGGCCGGTCGGCGACCGCGTCCGCGAGCACGGTCGCCTCGGGCAGGTGCGGCTCGCCGTCGGCCGAGGGGATCGGGTCGCCGTGCGGATCCCGCGACGGGTGCCCGAGGTGCTGGTCGATGCGCGCCACGAAGTCGTCGGAGACCGCGTGCTCGAGCACCTCGGCCTCGTCGTGCACCTCGTCCCAGCCGTAGCCGAGCACCTCCACGAGGAACGTCTCGAGCAGGCGGTGGCGCCGCACCATCTGGATCGCGTGCCGCCGCCCGTCGGCGGTGAGCTCGATGCTGCCGTACGGCCGGTGCTCCACGAGGCCCTGCGCGGTGAGGCGGCGGAGGCCGTCGGACGCGGTGGCGGGCCGGATCCCGAGCCGCTCGGCCAGGCGCGAGACGGTGACGGGCTGGTCGGACCACTCGGTGGCGGTCCAGATGAGCTTGAGGTAGTCCTGCGCGGCGCTGGAGAGCTCGTCGACGGACATGCGCCCATGGTACCGACGGCGATCCGGCGGCCCGGGGCCCGGCGGAGCATGCTGGACGGGACCCGCGGGCAGGGACGCCCGCGGCGGATCCGATGGAGGAACCCCATGCAGTACCGGAATCTCGGCAACAGCGGCGCGGTCGTCTCGACCTACGCGCTCGGCACCATGACCTTCGGCGCGGAGGCGGACGAGGAGACCTCGGGCCGGATCCTCGAGGCCTACGTCGCGGGCGGCGGCACGTTCATCGACACCGCGGACGTCTACACGTCGGGCGTCTCCGAGGAGATCGTCGGCCGCTGGCTGAAGGCGCACCCCGCCGAGGCCGACCAGCTCGTCGTCGCGACCAAGGGCCGCTTCCCGATGGGCGAGGGCAACAACGACGTCGGCACCTCGCGTCGCCACCTCACCCGCGCGCTCGACGACTCGCTGCGCCGCCTCGGCGTCGACACGATCGACCTCTACCAGATGCACGCGTGGGACGCCGTGACCCCGCTCGAGGAGACCCTGCGCTTCCTCGACGACGCCGTGCGCGCCGGCAAGATCTCGTACTACGGCTTCTCGAACTACCTCGGCTGGCAGCTGACGAAGGCCGTGCACGTCGCCAAGGCGCTCGGGTACACGCCGCCCGTGACGCTGCAGCCGCAGTACTCGCTGCTCGTGCGCGAGATCGAGTCGGAGATCGTGCCCGCTTCGCTGGACGCCGGCATCGGCCTGCTGCCCTGGTCGCCGCTCGCCGGCGGCTGGCTCACCGGCAAGTACCGCCGCGACGAGACGCCGACCGGCGCCACCCGCCTCGGCGAGGACCCGGAGCGCGGCATGGAGGCGTTCACGCCGCGGAACGGCCAGGAGCGCACGTGGGCGATCCTCGACGAGGTGCGCCGGATCGCGGACGCGCACGGATCCAGCTCCGCCCGCGTCTCGCTCGCGTGGCTCGAGGCGCAGCCGGCCGTGACCAGCGTGATCCTCGGCGCCCGCACCGTGGAGCAGCTCGAGGACAACATGGCCTCCGCCGACCTGGAGCTCACGGCCGACGAGATCGCGTCGCTCAGCGCGGTGAGCGCGCCCGTGGTGTCCGACTACCCGTACGGCCCGGCCGGCGTGCAGCAGCGCCACCGCGCGATCGACGTGCGCGGCTGAGCCCGCCGCCGGCCGTCGCCTCGTCCGCTCCGGCGACGCGGGGGCGGCCGGCACCCGGCGCCCGGGGCGTGATCCGCACCCGCGGCACGTGCCGACGCACCACGACCTCGAGGGTCAGCTGCCCGCGCCGCGCGAGCACCACGGCGACGACCGCGGCCGCCAGCGCGGGCACGCCGCCCGAGACGACCATGCCGGCGTGCACGCCCCACGCCTCGACGATCCCGCCCATGAGCGGACCGCCGATCGCCTGGCCGCCGAGCAGAACGAGCACGTAGACGCTCATCACGCGGCCGCGGATGGCCACGTTGCTGGAGAGCTGCACGAGCGAGTTGGCCGCCGTCTGGAACAGCAGCGACGCCATGCCGACCGTCACGAGAACGGCGGCGAACGGCGCGATCCCGGGCATGAGGCCCGCGGCCGCCTGCAGCAGGCCCGTGATCCCGACGCCGACCACGATGGTCCGCAGCCGCACGGTCGCGCGCCGCGTCGAGAGCAGGGCGCCCGTGAGCGCGCCGATCGCGACCATCGAGTTGAAGAAGCCGTAGCCGCCCGCGCCCACGTCGTAGACGTCGCTCGCGAACGCCGCGAGGAGCACGGGCATCGTGAGCCCGAAGACGCTGAACACGGCCACGAGCACGACGGGCCAGAGGATGGTCGGCTTCGAGCGCGCGTACCGCAGCCCCTCCGCGAGCTGGCCGCGGCGGCGCGGTGCCGGCGGCATGCGGATGAGCGCCTTCACGTCGAGGCTCCACAGCGTGAGCACCACGACGACGCACGCGAGCGCGTTGATCGCGAACGACCAGCCGGCGCCGACCGCGAGCAGCAGGATCCCGCTGAGCGCCGGGCCCACCATGCCGCCGAGCTGGAACACGGAGGAGTTGACGCTGATCGCGTTCCTGAGGTGCTGCTGGCCCACGATCTCGGTCACGAACACCTGCCGGGCGGGATTGTCGATCACCGTCACGAGCCCGGTCGCGAACGCGATGGCGAAGATGTGCCACGCCTCGACCGCGCCCGAGAGCGTGAGCACGGCGAGCAGCGCGCTGAGGAGTGCGTAGGTGCCCTGCGTGATCATCATCAGCATCCGCTTCGAGCACCGGTCGACGATGACGCCGCCCAGCAGGCCGAAGAACAGCATCGGCGCGAACTGCATCGCCACCGTGATGCCGACCGCGGTGACGCTGCCGGTGAGCTCGAGCACGAGCCAGTCCTGTGCGATGCGCTGCATCCAGCCCGAGGTCATGGCGATGACGTTGGAGGCCGTGAACCGACGGAAGTTCGGCACGCTCAGGGCGATGAGCGTGTGGCGCCACGGCGGGCGCTGCGTCTGGACGGGGAGCGGGGCGGTCGGGGGGAAGGCGTTCGGCGGCGGGGTCACTTCATCCTGCGGGTGCGTTGCGTATGGGCGGATCGGTTCCGTATGGGTGCGGCCCTCGTGGGGCCGGGCTCGACGCTACCCGCGGGCTTCCCATTCGGATCCCGTCTCGACATGATGAGTGTCATCACGCATTCGAATGACCGGGAGGCCGCCGTGCTGGATCCGACCCTGCTCCGGACCTTCCTCGCCGTGGCCGACACCCGCAGCTTCACGCAGGCGGCCGCCCGCCTCGGCATCAGCCAGCCGACCGTGAGCCAGCAGGTACGGCGGCTCGAGCGGTCCGTCGACCGCACGCTCATCGCGCGCGACACCCGCGCCATGCGCCTCACCGACGCGGGCGACGCGATGGCCGGGTTCGCGCGCACCATCCTCGCGGCGCACCAGACGGCGGAGAGCTACTTCGGCGGATCCGCGGTGAGCGGCCGCCTGCGCTTCGGCACGGCGGACGACCTCGCCATCACGCAGCTGCCGCGGATCCTGCGGCACTTCCGCCAGCTGCACCCGCAGATCGAGCTGGAGCTCACGGTCACGCAGAGCGGCCCGCTGCACCGGCGGCTGCTCGCGGGTCAGCTCGACCTGATCCTCACCAAGACCACGGTCGACGAGCAGCCGGACGCGAAGCTCGTCGGCCGCGACCGGATGGTGTGGGTCGGCCTCGAGCGGACGATCCTCGAGCCGGGCGCGAGCGTGCCCCTCATCGCGTACCGGGCGCCGAGCATCAGCCGGCAGATGGCGATGGACGCGCTCGAGCGGGCGGGCCGCACCTGGCGCATCACGTGCAGCACGCGCGACGTGAACGGCGTGCTCGCGGCGGTGCGCGCGGGCATGGGCGTCGCGGTGCTGCCGCAGGCGCTCATCCCGACGGATCTCGTGAAGGTCACCTCGCGCCTCGGCCTGCCGGAGCTCGACGAGGTGGACTACGTGCTGATGGACAACCCGGCGGGGCCGCGGGCGTCGATCGAGGCGCTGACGTCGGCGATCATGTCGCGCGGGGTGGCGCGGGCGAGCTGACCGCGGGCGGGAGCGCTACCAGCGGGCGACGGGCGGCAGGCCGTCGTCGGCGAGCCCGGCGTCGCGCGGGCGCCCCCGGCCCCGGCGACCGCGGCCGCGTCCGCCCGGCTGGTGCGGCGGCTCGGGCTTGTCGGGATCCGCCGCGGGGTCGCCGGGCTGCTCGAGCTGCATCGCGAGGGCGCGGAGCCGGGCGTCCATCTCCACGTGCGCGGCGGCCTCTTCGCGGCGGGCCGGATCCTCGTCCATGTCGGCGGGCACGCGCGTGGCCTCGTCGAGCGGCATGGCGTCGGCCTCCGCCTCCGCGAGACGGCGCGCGCGGCGTCGCGACGCCAGGATCCCGAACGCGCCCACCGCGATCTGGAACATGCCGAGCCAGCCGGACGCGTCGTTCACGGGGGCGAGCACGTGCCAGGCGCCGAGCGCGATCCAGCCGATGTTGACCCACATGGGCCATGCGAACCCCGATGCGCCGCGCGCGCCCTCGCGGGGTCCGTCCGTGCCGCGTCCCTCGTCGCTCATGCCGTTCCTCCGTGCCGACCCGCCTGTGCCCGCGAGTGTGTCACGGCAGGTCGTGAGCGGCCTGGAGCCAGACGAACGTGCGCGGGCTCAGCACGATGCCCTTGGTGAGGCGGAGGGGCTCGTCGCGCACGAGGTCGACGGCGTGCTCGGCGAAGCCGCCCAGCGTCTCGGCGGACACCGTCGCGGGCTCGTCGCCGAGGTTCGCGAGCACGAGGACCGTGCCGTCCTCGTGCGGGCGCTGGTAGCCGAGCACGTGCGGGTCGTTCGCGTCGAAGCCGACGACGCGCGTGCCGCCGAGCGCGGGCGTGGCGCGGCGCACGGCGACGAGCCGACGGAGCCCCGCGTGGACGACACCCGTGCTCGTGGTGCGGTCGTCGCGCTGGTCGTAGCGCTCGAAGGGGTAGAGCGGGCGGTTGACCCACCTGCTGTCCTCGGCGTGCGCCGGGACGTCGTCGTAGCCGTAGTCGTTGAGCTGGCCGACCTCGTCGCCGAGCACGAGCAGCGGCAGGCCGCCGGTGCTGAGGGCGATGGAGTGGGCGAGCAGGATCCGCTCCACGGCGCCCGGGTCGTCCTGCTCCAGGCCCGCGAGGGACGCCGTGGTGCCGGCGACCGCGCCGTCCGGGTGCCAGACGCCGCGCGCGTGGCTGCCGGGGAAGCGGCCCACGTGGTAGTCGGCGAGGAACCGGCGGTGCTCGTGGGGGTCGATGCCGAGGGCGCGCGCGTCGTCGTCGTCGAAGGCGAAGCGGAGGGCGTCGAGGCTGCGGACGCGCGCGATCCGCGCGGATCCGGCCGGGGCGTCGCCGCGGCGGACGAGGGCCCGCGCGAGGAGGGCGGAGGACCGGGTGGCGAGCGCCTCCCAGACGAGGGCGGTGAGGGCGGGGTCCTCGGCGAGGCGCACGGCGTCGCCGTCGAGGAGGTCGGCGCCGCCGCGCGGGTCGGCCTCGGCCGCGACGGCCAGGGCGAGCGCGGGGGCCGTGCGTCGGGCGAGTGCGCCGATCGCGCGGAGGAGGGCGGCGCGGTCCGCGTGCGGGTCGCCGTCGGGGCGCTCGCCGAGGACGTCCGCCGGGTCGACGCGCACGACGTCCGCGCCGACGGCGGCGAGGGCGACGGCCTCGCGGATCGCAGAGCCGATGCGCGCGGCGGGCGACGCGTCGGGGTCGGCGGCGGAGAGGTCGACGCCCAGCGTGAGGCCGGCGTCGTGCAGCGCGTCGACGAGCGCGGCCAGGTCGGCGGCGGACCCGAGGCCCGGGCGCACGCGCACGCCCGGCGCGAGGAGCGCGTCGGCGTCGGCGTCGGGATCCGCCCCCTCGGCGACGGGCGTGACCTGCAGGTGGGTGAGGCCGAGGTCGCGGAGGGCGGGGATCCGGGCGGCGAGGCCGCGGAGGTCGTCGGCGTACCGGTCGACGTAGCAGACGCCGCCGGTGCGGCGGTCGAGGTCGAGGGCGGCCGGCGGGGCGATGCGGGCGCGGACGTCGCGGAGGTCGGCGGCGAGCGCGTCCGCGAGGGCGTCGGCGTCGTCGCCCAGCAGCGGTCGCAGGTCGTCGGCGAGGGCGTCGCGGTCGTGTCCGCCTGCCGCGGGATCGGTCGTGAGCTCTGCGCTCCCCATGCTCGGTCCTTCCTCCGCATCCGGCGGGCACCGTCGCCCGATCCCCTGATCCTACGGGCGGTCGGCGGCCCTGACCGGCCCATCCGTTCGTGCGCATCGCCTTTCCTCGCTCCGCGGCCAGCCGGGGTCGCCCGCGCGCCACCCGTCGCGCATCCGCCGCGCGTCCGCGTGGGCACGCGCCTCGCGCCCGCGCGCCCGGGACGGGTAGGCTCGACCCCGTCGCGACTGGCGTTCGGATGGGTCACCATCGGGGAGCGACTCACACGGTTGGTGGCCGTACGCCTGGGCCACGACGCATCCTCTCGTCCACCGTGCACAAGGAGTCCCATGCCCGTCGACCAGTCCTTCAACGCCCCCCTCTCCGAGGTCGACCCGGAGATCGCGGCCGTCCTCGAGCAGGAGCTCGGCCGCCAGCGCGGCACCCTCGAGATGATCGCCAGCGAGAACTTCGTGCCGCGCGCGGTGCTGCAGTCGCAGGGATCCGTGCTCACCAACAAGTACGCGGAGGGCTACCCGGGCCGCCGCTACTACGGCGGCTGCGAGTTCGTCGACGTCGCCGAGCAGCTCGCCATCGACCGCGCGAAGAGCCTCTTCGGCGCCGAGTTCGCCAACGTCCAGCCGCACTCGGGCGCCACCGCCAACGCCGCCGTCCTCGCCGCCATCGCGCAGCCGGGCGACACGATCCTCGGCCTCGAGCTCGCGCACGGCGGCCACCTCACGCACGGCATGAAGCTCAACTTCTCCGGCAAGCTCTACGACGCGGCCGCGTACGGCGTGGATCCCGACACCTTCCTCATCGACATGGACGTCGTGCGCGAGAAGGCGCTCGAGCACCGCCCGCAGGTCATCATCGCCGGCTGGTCGGCGTACCCCCGCCACCTCGACTTCGCCGCGTTCCGCGCGATCGCGGACGAGGTCGGCGCCAAGCTCTGGGTCGACATGGCGCACTTCGCGGGGCTCGTCGCGGCGGGCGTGCACCCCTCGCCGATCCCCTACGCGGACGTCGTCTCCTCCACCGTGCACAAGACCCTCGCGGGACCCCGGTCCGGCGTGATCCTCAGCCGCGACACCGCGCTCGCCAAGAAGCTCAACTCGGCCGTCTTCCCGGGCCAGCAGGGCGGACCGCTCATGCACGTCATCGCGGCCAAGGCCACGGCGTTCAAGATCGCGGCCACCGAGGAGTTCGCGGACCGCCAGCGCCGCACCATCCAGGGCGCGCAGATCCTCGCCGAGCGCCTCACGGCGACCGACTCCACCGAGGCCGGCGTCTCGGTCCTCACGGGCGGCACCGACGTGCACCTCGTGCTGGCCGACCTCCGCCACTCGGAGATCGACGGCAAGCAGGCCGAGGACGCGCTGCACGAGGTCGGCATCACGGTCAACCGCAACTCGGTGCCGTTCGACCCGCGCCCGCCGATGGTCACCTCCGGCGTCCGCATCGGCACGTCGGCGCTCGCGACCCGCGGCTTCGGCGAGGCCGAGTTCACGGAGGTCGCCGACGTCATCGCCGAGACCCTGAAGCCCGGCAGCGACCTCGCCGCCCTCCGCGCGCGTGTGCTGACGCTCACCGACGGCTTCCCGCTCTACGAGGGCCTGACCCAGTGACGGCGGTCGTGCTCGACGGCGTCGCGACCGCGTCGGCCGTCAAGTCCGAGCTGGCCGTGCGGATCCGCGCGCTGCGCGAGCAGGGTCTCGTGCCCGGGCTCGGCACGCTCCTCGTGGGCGACGACCCGGGATCCCGCTCGTACGTCGCCGGCAAGCACCGCGACTGCGCCGAGGTGGGCATCGAGTCCATCCGCGTGGACCTCCCGGCCGACGCCACCGAGGACGACGTGCGCCAGGCCATCGAGCGCCTCAACTCGGACCCGGCCGTCACGGGCTACATCGTGCAGCTGCCGCTCCCCGCGGGGATCGACGAGAACGCGATGCTCGAGCTCATCGACCCGTCGAAGGACGCCGACGGCCTGCACCCCACCAACCTCGGGCGCCTCGTGCTCGGCGTGCAGGGCGAGCTCACCTCGCCGCTGCCGTGCACGCCCGCGGGCATCGTCGAGATGCTCGAGCGCTACGACGTGCCGATCGCCGGCCAGCACGTGGTCGTCGTCGGCCGCGGCCTCACGGTCGGGCGGCCGCTCGGCCTGCTGCTCACGCGCAAGGGCCTCGACGCCACCGTCACGCTCACGCACTCGCGCACGCGCGACCTCGAGCAGGAGGTCCGCCGCGCGGACATCGTGGTCGCGGCCGTGGGCGTCGCGCACCTGATCAAGCCGGAGTGGGTGAAGCCGGGCGCCGCGGTGCTCGACGTGGGGATCACGCGGGTCGTGGATCCCGAGACCGGCAAGGCGCGCCTCACGGGCGACGTGGATCCGGCCGTCGCCGAGGTCGCCGGCCACCTGTCGCCGAACCCGCGGGGCGTGGGTCCGATGACCCGCGCGATGCTGCTGGTGAACGTGGTGCTGGCCGCCGAGCGCGACGCGCGCCTGGCCGCCGAGCTGCGCGGCTGACGGCGCTCGCCGCGACAGCGCCCGACTCGACCGTGCGGCGGTGATGCAGGCGGGGACGGCCGGTCAGGCCGTCCCCTCCTCGCGTGCGGGGTCCGTCGAGGCGGCCAGCAGCACGGCCGGCGTCGGGATGGTGCCCGCGTGCAGGCGCGCGTTCTCCACGTAGTGGTCCGCGTTCGCGCGGAGTCCCGCGACCTCGTCGTCGGTGAGCTCGCGCCGCACCTTGCCGGGCACGCCCGCGACGAGCGAGCGCGGCGGGACCACCTGCCCCTCGAGCACCACGGTGCCGCCCGCGAGGAGCGACTCGCGGCCGACGACGGCGCCGTTCATCACGGTGGCGGACATGCCCACGATGCAGTCGTCCTCGACCGTGCAGCCGTGCAGCACCGCGTTGTGGCCGACGCTCACGCCCTGGCCGACCGTGAGCGGGAAGCCCGGGTCCACGTGGCAGCTCACGTTGTCCTGCAGGTTCGAGCGCGCGCCGATGGCGATGTCGGCGGCCTCGGCGCGCAGGACGGCGTTGAACCACACGCTGGATCCGGCCCCGAGCGTCACGCGCCCGACGACGCGCGCCCCCGCCGCCACGAGGGCGTCGGGGGCGATGTCGGGCGCGGGCGATCCGGGGAGCGCGCGGACGGTGGCCTGGGGATCGACGGTCATGCCGACAGGGTAGGCGCCGGGCGCATCCGCGTGCCGCGCTCCATGGGCGCGAAGCCCGCAGCGACGTAGGCGTCCCACGGCGCGCGGTAGTAGGGGAGCGGCGAGGCGTTGATGAAGACGTCGTGCCCGCCCAGCTCGCCGATGCGGCGGCAGACGTCGAGCGCGAGGGTCTGCGCGAGGCCGAGGCGGCGGTGCCCGGGCACGATGCCGAGCGGCTCGAGCTCCGCCCAGCCGCTCGCCGGATCGAGCCAGGCCGTGCAGGTGCCCGCGAGCGATCCGTCGGGCGCCTCGATCACGAGGTCCAGGTCGCGCCGGTACACGGCGGCGGACTGCATGGCCGCGTAGCCGGCCGCGTCGAAGCGGCTCTCGGCGTAGGGGTCGATGCCGTCGCCGGATCCGTCGGTGAAGGGCAGGTCGACCGGCTTCCACGCGAGGCGGTGCGTGTCGACCTTGGCGCGCTCCTCGCCGTCCGCGACCGGGCGGATGCGGTACCCGGCGGGCGGCCGTGCGCCCGTGTCGCGGGCGGCGTGACGGAGGCCGGCGAGGGGGACCGCCTCGTCGACGAACCCGCGGGCCGCGAGGATCCCGCGCAGCCGGTCCTGGCCGCGGTGCACGGCGACGCTCGCGGGCCCGTCCCCGGCCGCGTCGAGGATCCACGTCGCGAGCAGGTCGGTGGTGGCATCGTCGCCGGGCGCGCACTCGACCCGGGCGTCATCGGCCGAGAACCCGGCCCAGCCGACGAGCGCGCCGGCCTCGTCGCGGACCACGGCGATCCGCCCGGGAAGCTGACCCGTGGCGGCCTCCCACGCGAAGCCGCCGGGGTGCGTGGACGCGGGGAACCACCCGGACAGCGCGCGGGAGATGTCGCGGACGGCGTCGTCCCGGTCGTCGTGGATCTCGGTCAGGCCCTCGTACGGTCGCATGCCGCCGAGCCTAGGGGCGCCGCCGGAGCGGCGAGCGCCTACTGCTCCGCCTTCGCCCCGTCCGACGGCGTGACCGTGAAGACGGTCGGGCCCGTGTAGCCGTGCTCCGCGAACGCGCCGTCGATGGCGACCTGCAGGCGCGACAGCGAGTCGACGTCGATGAGCGCGATGGCCGATCCGCCGAAGCCGCCGCCCGTCATGCGCGCGCCGATCGCGCCCTCGTTCTGCGCGACCTCGACCGCGAGGTCGAGCTCCGGGACGCTGATCTCGAAGTCGTCGCGCATGGAGCGGTGGCTCGCATCCAGCAGCTCCCCGATCGCGCGCGGACCCTCCTCGCGGAGGGCGCGCACGGTGTCGAGCACGCGCTGGTTCTCGGTGACGATGTGGCGCACGCGGCGGAACGTCTCGTCGTCGAGCACCTCGCGGGCGCGCACGAGGTCGTCGACCGACAGGTCGCGCAGCGACGCGACGCCCATGAGGCGCGCGCCCTGCTCGCACGACTCGCGGCGCGCGCGGTAGCCGCCGTCGGCGTGCGCGTGGGCGACGTGCGTGTCGATCACGGCGATGGTGAGGCCGGCCGCCTCGAGCCCGAGCGGGATGACCTCCGCCTCGAGCGAGCGGCAGTCGAGGAACACGCCCGCGTCCTGCTGTCCGAGGAGGCTCGCGGACTGGTCCATGATCCCGGTCGGCGCGCCCACGATCTCGTTCTCGGCGAGCTGCCCCACCGCGGCGAGGGTCTGCCGGTCGAGGCCGAGGCGCCAGATGTCGTCGAGCGCGAGGGCGATGGATCCCTCGAGCGCCGCCGACGAGGACAGCCCCGCGCCCACGGGCACGTCGCTGTCGATGAACACGTCGAAGCCGGGCACGGCGGCGAGGTCGGCCCCGCGCTGCCCGAGCGCCCAGGCGACGCCGAGCGGGTACGCCTGCCAGCCGTCGATGCGCTCACCCGTGAGGTCGGCGAGGCGCGCCTCCACGACCTCCTCGGAGAAGGAGCTGGCGAGGCGGATGCGGTCGTCGTCGCGCGGCGCGAGCGCGATGACCGTGCGACGGTCGATCGCGAACGGGAACACGAAGCCCTCGTTGTAGTCGGTGTGCTCGCCGATGAGGTTCACGCGCCCGGGCGAGGACCACACGCCGTGCGGCTCGCGCTCGAAGCGGGCGCGGAATCCCTCGCGCACGTCGTCTCGGATGTCGGTCATGCGTCCTCCACTGCCTTCCGGATCATCTCGGCCGCCTTCTCGGGCGGCACGTCGCCGATCCAGGCGCCCATGGCCGCCTCGGATCCGGCCAGGAACTTGAGCTTGTCGGCCGCGCGGCGCGGCGACGTGATCTGCAGCATCAGCCGGATCTCGTCGCGGTGCGCGTCCACGGGGGCCTGGTGCCAGGCGGCGATGTACGGCGTCGGGGTGTCGTACAGCCGGTCCATGCCCTGCAGCAGCTTGAGGTACATCGTCGCGAGCTCGTCGCGCTCGGCGTCGGTCGTCTCCGCGAGGTCGGGCACGTGGCGGTGGGGGAGCAGGTGGATCTCCACGGGCCAGCGGGCCGCGAACGGCACGAACGCGGTGAAGTGCTCGCCGCGGAGCACGACGCGCTCGGACGCCTGCTCGGTCTCGAGGATCCGCTGGAACAGGCCCGGCCCGAACCGCTCGATCGACTCCACCAGTCGGCGCGTGCGCGGCGTGATGTAGGGGTACGAGTAGATCTGCCCGTGCGGGTGGTGCAGCGTGACGCCGATGGCCTCGCCGCGGTTCTCGAACGGGAACACCTGGCGGATCCCGGGCATCGCCGACAGGGCGCGCGTGCGCTCGGCCCAGGCCTCCACGACGGTCCGGGCGCGCGACGGCGTGAGGCCGCTGAACGAGCCGGTGTGCGCGGGGCTGAAGCAGACGACCTCGCAGCGGCCGACCGAGGTGCGGGTGCGCTCCAGGCCGATGGACGTGAGGTCGTCGTCGTCGACGGGCGCGTCCACGCCGTCCGCGTCGGCGAGCGCGGGGCCGAAGGACGGCGACTTGTTCTCGAAGACCGCGACGTCGTACATGCTCGGGATCTCGGACGGGTTGGTGGGGCTCGCGGGGGCGAGGGGATCCAGCTCCGCCGGCGGCAGGTGCGCGCGGTTCTGGCGCGCGGCCGCGATGGAGACCCACTCGCCCGTGAGCACGTCCTGCCGCATCGTCGCGGTGGGCGGGCGGGGCGCGGCCGGGCGGGCGTCGGCGGCGCGCTCGGGCGGCAGGGTCGTGTCGGCGTCGTCGAAGTAGACGAGCTCGCGGCCGTCGGACAGCAGCGTGCGGCGCTGCGTGATCCCGGACGGCGACGTCGTGACGGTCTGGTCGGCATGCATGATGCCTCGATCCTACGGGCTCGCGGCGGCCGGATCTGCGCTCGCGAAAGCCCCGGCTTGCGTTCCGGCAACCGCGTGCGCGAGGCTCGCCGCATGGCCGACGACACCGCATCCGTCCCCGCGGCGACCCGCCGTTCCCGGATCCTCGAGCGGCTCGCCGACCGCGGCTTCGCGACCGTCGCCGAGCTGGCGTCCGACGCGGGCGTCTCCGCCGTCACGATCCGCGCCGACCTCGACGCGCTCGCCGACTCGGCCGCCGTGCAGCGCGTCCACGGCGGCGCGGTCCTCCGCTCCGGCCTCGCCGCGCGCGAGCAGAGCCTCGAGGTGACGCTCGAGTCCGCCGCCGACGCCAAGCGCGCCATCGGCCGGGCCGCCGCCGACCTCGTCGAGAGCGGGCAGAGCGTGCTGCTCGACGTCGGCAGCACGACCCTCCAGGTGGCGCGGGCGCTGGTCGCACGCGAGGACCTCGTCGACGTCACCGTGATCACCAACGGGCTCACGCTGGCGCTCGAGCTCGAGCGCGCCATGCCCCGCTTCACCGTCGTCGTCACGGGCGGCACGCTCCGGGCGCTCCAGCACAGCCTCGTGGATCCGCTCGCCACCGCGGTGCTCGACCGCCTGAACCCCGACGTCGCGTTCATCGGCTGCAACGGCATCGACGTCGACCGCGGCGTCACCAACGTCAACCTGCCCGAGGCCGAGGTGAAGCGGCGGATGGTCGCCGCGAGCGCCCGCACCGTGGTCGTCGCGGACGGTGCCAAGCTCGGCCGCACGCACCTCGGATCCGTGGCGCCGCTCGACCTCGTCGACACGCTGCTCACGGACGCGGGCGCCGACCCGCACGAGGTCGGCCGCCTGCGGGACGCGGGCCTGCGCGTCGTCGAGGCGGGCGGGTCGTCCGGGGCCGCGCGGCCGTAACGTGGATCCCATGAGACCCGTCACCGGAGAGCAGCACCACCTCGTCCACGCCGGCCCGTCCGGCGAGCTCCGCGCCACCGTCGTGCAGCTCGCGGCGGCCATCCGCGGCCTCACCCTCGACGGCGTCGACCTCGTCGAGCCCTACGGCGAGGACCTGGTCGCCCCCATGGGCGCCGGCATGGTGCTCGTGCCGTGGCCCAACCGGATCCGCGGCGCCCGCTACGACCTCGACGGGAAGGCCCAGGCCCTCGACGTCTCCGAGCCCTCGCTCGGCAACGCGTCCCACGGCCTCCTCCGCAACACCGGCTACACGGCCTCCGACCGCGCCGACGACCGCGTGACCCTCTCCGCGACCGTCTTCCCGCAGCACGGCTACCCGTTCCTCCTCGACACCTCCGTGACCTACCGGCTCACCGACGACGGCCTCGTCGTCACGCACCGGATCCGCAACGACTCCGCGGCGGCCGCGCCCGTCGCGGTCGGCGCCCACCCCTACCTCGCGATCGGCGGCGTCCCCTCCTCCGACCTCACGCTCACCGTCCGCGCGGACACGTGGTCCGAGGTCGACGACGCGCTGATCCCGATCGCCGACCACCCCGTCGACGGCGCCGACGAGGACCTCCGCACCGGCCGCGTCGTCGGCGACCTCGACCTCAACACGGGATACGGCGACGTGCACGTGGAGGGCGGCACGAGCCGCCACGGCCTGACCGCGCCCGACGGCCGCGGCGTCGAGCTCTGGGCGGACGCGTCCTTCGGCTTCCTGCAGGTCTACACGCCGCGCGAGTTCCCGACCCACGGATCCCAGGCCGTCGCCATCGAGCCGATGACCGCCCCGGCTGACGCCTTCAACTCCGGCGTCGGCGTCCGCCGTCTCACGCCCGGCGAGGAGTGGACCCTCAGCTGGGGGATCCGCGCGACCGGCTTCTGACGCGGCTCGCGCTGCCCTGTGCGCGCGACCGGCGCGGCAGCCGTCGCGTGCGGTGTGATGGACGGATCCCGCATCCGAGGAGGCCGCGCATGACCGGACGCCCACCCACCGAGGCTCCGTCGCGACGCACGCGGACGGCCGTGGCGCTGATCCTGGTCGCGGCGGCCATGCCGCTCGTCGCGCAGCTCGTCCCCGATCATGCGTGGGTCGCCTGGTCGGCGGGCGCGGCGCTCGCCGTGGCGGCGCTCGTGACCGCCGCGCGCCGCCGGAGGGCGGGGCGCTAGCCCTCCTCCTCCTGCGCCCACTGCAGCGCGACCCGCTGCGTGTACAGCTCGAGCGCGATCCGGTTCTCCTCGGGCTCGCGCAGCCCGTCGATGTAGGCGAGCAGCCGCCCGACGACGCCCGAGAGGTACTGCACGCCCCGGTCGTCGTGCTCCTCGAGCGCGGTCTTCAGCAGGTCGTAGCGCTCGGAGGTCTCCTGGGCGGTCAGCATCGCGATCACGAGTTCGTCGGCCTGCATGCTCATGCGATCCAGCATCGCACCGCCGTCGTCGCTCCTCCCGCGGAGCCGCCGGTGGAGACAGCGGTCGCGCCTCCCCGAACTGGGGATACGCTCCGGCGGCAGCAGGCCGCACCCTTGCCCTACCCAGCGTGGGGCGTCCGGTGCTCGGGGGAGCGGATCGGCGCGTCCCGGCTGCGCCCGTCAGCACGGCCCACCCGGAAGGCTCCCCCTTGTCCCACCCTCGCGCGGATGCGCATGCGCCCAGCTCCGACCTGCCCGAAGAGGCCCTCGCCCAGGACGCCCCGGCGCCCGCCGAGCGGCCGCCGCTCGTCGGCCGCCGTGCCGTCTTCCTCGCCGCCGTCGGCGCGACCGCGGGTGCCGCGTCCGTCGCCGCGCCCGCCGCAGCCCCGTCCGCCTCGGCCGCCGGCGTCGTGGGCGACCAGACGCGCGTCTACTACCCGGAGCAGTTCGGCTTCGTGCCGTCCGCCGCGGATCACACGAAGGCCATGAACGCGTTCTTCGCCGCCCTGCAGAAGACCGGCGGGCGGGGGATCCTGCCGCCGTGCGAGATCCGCGTCACCTCCACCGGCATCGACTACGCGAGCGCCACGTGGCCCAAGCAGGCCCTCTCCGGAGCGCCGTACGGGTACCCCGCCATCTCCGTCGAGGGCTACGGGCGGCGCGTGACGACGATCCGGCAGATCGCGGGATCCACGGGCGACGTCTTCAAGGTGCAGGGCAAGATCGGCGCCGACGCGGGGCCCGCCGCGAACAACAAGGCCACCGTCACGCTCAGCGGCTTCAGCATCAGCGGCACGCGCACCGGCCGTCACGGGCTGTACCTGCGCTCGCTGCTGCACTGCCGCATCACCGACATCGAGCTGAACGCCACCGGCGGCGCCGGCGTCTACTTCGCGCGCACGAACTTCACCGCCGCCAACGACGAGTACTCGTACGCGAACGTCATCGAGGGGCTGCGCGTGATCACCGCCGGCACCTGGGGCGTCGACTGCGACGGCGTGAACGCCATCGACATCGTCATGCGCGACACCGAGATCGTGAACTGCGTCGCCGGCGGGATCCGCATCGCCCCCACCAACGCGCGCTTCGAGAACACGCGCATCATCGGCTGCGGCGCCGGCAACAAGGCGGCGCGCGGCTTCCTCGCGATCCCCACGAGCAACACGGCGTCCATGGTGTCCGAGCTCGGGATCAACGGCATGCGCCTCGAGGGCAACTCGGGCGCGGGCGGCTACCAGATGGAGATCGGCGCGGGCGTCGGGGCCACCGTGGTCGGCTACAACATCGTGACGGGCGGCGACCTCGGCGCCCACGGCATCGGCGTCGGCCTCGTCGACCAGGGCGCCCGGCTCACGCAGGACACCTCCATCGGCCGCGGCACCATGTTCATGACCCCGACGAAGTACCCGGCCCAGCGCGTCGTGGTGGTGGGTCCCTACGCGCGCGACACCCGCGTGGAGCGGCCGTCGCTGCCCAACAACCCGGACGCGGCGTTCGCGTCCGTCATCACGGACCGCGGCGTGCGCAGCGTCGACGGCTTCGGCCGCGCGCTGACGGAACCGGTGCCGACGCCCACGCCCACGCCGACACCCACGCCGACTCCTACCCCGACGCCCACGCCCGCGGCCTGATCCGTCGGGCTCGCGTCCGCGTCCGCGCGGGCGCGTCAGGCGGCGGGCTGCGTCCGCTTCCTGTCGGAGACCTTGACGGCGGGCACGCCCGCCCACACCTCCCAGTCGCCGGTGGACCTGGTCAGCACGGCGTTCGCCGCTACGACCGTGCCCGTACCGACCCGCAGCGTCCCGCGTCCGCCGAGGATCTTCGCGCCGGCGCAGAGGACCGCGTGGTCGCCGATCTCGACGCCCTCGAAGCCCTGCTCCTGGTCGGTCATGCCCACGCCGCTGCGCCCGATGGTCACCTGCTGGTAGATGGAGACCGATCGCCCGATCCTCGTGGCCGGCGTGATCACGACCCCGTTCCCCCGATGGTGCAGCACGAGCCCCGGACCGATGCTCGTCCGGGCGTGCACCTCGACCCCCATCAGGAGCAGCACCTCCCGCACCAGCCGGACATGCCGCTTCCCCACGAGCTTCTCCACCATCCCCATACGGCGAGCGTATGCCTCGGGGTGCGCCGCGTGGCCACGGGATCGGCGTCGCGACGTCCGCATCCGCACCATGAGCGGATGGCAGGGGAGCGGTGACGGTGGGCCCCGTCGGGCTCGAACCGACGACCCAGGGATTAAAAGTCCCTTGCTCTACCAACTGAGCTAGAGGCCCGTGCCCCCGATGCTACGGGACGGCGGGTGCGCGGTCAGGGCCGGTCGACGTCGCGCGAGGAGCCGCGGCGCACGACCGCGCCCGCCACGAGCGTGACCACGGCGAGGAACACGCCCACGCCCACGAGCCAGGCCAGCGCCTTCACGACGAAGCCGAGCACGACCAGCACGAGCCACAGGACCACGAGGCCGGCGACGAACCGCATGCCGCCGCTCATCGTCGGCGTCCGGGGAGGCGGGAGGCGGGGCTCATGGATCCAGCCTACGTGGGCGTCCCCGACGCGAGCCGGACGACCGCCGCCCTGCCCGGCGTACGCTTGCCGGGATGTCCGGCGACTACCACAAGCCCACCAAGTTCTCCGGGTCCAAGTTCGAGAGCATGCTCGGCGGCGAGGACCCCGCCATGATCAGCCGCGTGGCCCACGAGACCGCGTCGGCGCTGCTGGCGCGCGTGCGGGCGGATCCCGACCCCGCGGTTGTCGAGCGCCTCATCTCCTACACCGACGAGCACGGCATCGACGCGGTCGCCGAGCTGTGGTCGCGCGCGAGCCCGCGGAGCCTGCCGGGCGCGCTCTGGCGGCTGTACCTCATGCGCGCGCTCATCCGCCAGGATCCCGACGGCATCAGCCTCCTGTACCAGCGCGGCACCGAGGTCGCGACGACCATCGACCCCGTCGTCGCCGGAGCCACCGCCCCGACCGGGCCCGCCGAGATCGTGGAGCTCGCCGACAGCATCCTCCGCGGCCTCTTCACCGGCGACTTCGCCGTGGCCCTCGACCGGGCGGGCGCGTTCAGTCGCCTGGCCGCGCTCGGCGCCACGAGCGTCGCGGACGACCTCGACGCCACGGCATCCCCGGAACGCGCGGGCGACCTCACCACGCGCGCCCTCCGCCTGTCGCAGATGGCCGCCGACCTCGTGCAGTGCGCCCGGCTGTGGCGGAGCGAGCGGCTCGACTGATCCGCGGGGCCGGGTCCTCGGATCCGCCCCGTTCGCTGTGAGCGCGACCCCCGGGAGGACAGCTCGCGTCGTCTCGGATACAGTGGTCGAGGTCGGGCCGCAGTAACCCCGGGCTCCAATATTCGCCGCTCCGAGCGGCCTCGCGCCGAGAGGCGTTCCTGCGGTCCGGCTCCTCTTCCCCTCCCTCGCCGGGAGGACGGGCTCCCCCGCGAGCGGCCCGCCCGGCGCCGTCCCGGTCCCGCTGGGATCCCCGCGCCCTGTGACCAATCCACGCCGCGCCCCGCGCCGAAGAGTCATCGTGAGGCGCTCACCCGCCTCGTACCGTCACCCGCGAGGGTGCGATCCGCATCGGTCGGCTCCTGCCACGCGGCAGGCCGCCCGGCCATCCCAGATGTCACGTGCCTCGGGAACCGGCCGATGCGGGCTCCGCACCGCCCGCGGGCCGACCCACCCGAACCACGACCGGAAGCGCCACATGACCTCCCCGCAGCACGAACCCAGCTCGCCGGGCCCCGCCCTGCCTGCATGCGGAACGCTCGCGGGTCTGGGATGCTGGGGCTCGTGCCTTCATCGATCGAGCGTCCCGACCTGCCAGGGCCGGCGGACCCCGAGTCGAAGGAGGCCCTCCTCGGCCGCGTCGCCCAGGGCGACAAGCGCGCCTTCTCGGAGCTCTACGACCAGCTCGCCCCGCGCGTCCTCGGTCTCGTCCGCCGCCTGCTCGTCGACCACGCGCAGTCGGAGGAGGTCACGCAGGAGATCTTCCTCGAGATCTGGCAGTCCGCTTCCCGCTTCGACCCCGCCAAGGGCGCAGCGACCACGTGGGTCCTCACCATGGCCCACCGCCGCGCGGTCGACCGCGTGCGCGCCTCGCAGTCCAGCCGTGATCGCGATGTCCGCATCGGCATCCGCGACCACGAGAACGGCTACGACCAGGTCTCGGAGACCGTCGAGATCAGCATCGAGCACGAGAGGGTGAAGAAGGCGATGACGAAGCTCACCGAGATCCAGCGCCAAGCCGTCTCGCTCGCGTACTACGGCGGCTACAGCCACAGCGAGGTCGCCTCCATGCTCGACGTGCCCATCGGCACCGTGAAGACACGTCTGCGCGACGGCATGATCCGCCTGCGCGACGAGATGGGGGTCGCATCATGACCACCGACGACGACCTCCGCACGCTCACCGCGGCCTACGCGCTCGGCGCCGTGGACGCGCAGGAGGCGGCCGAGTTCGAGGCCCTCCTCGAGCGCGATCCCGTGCTCCGCGCCGAGGTCGAGGAGCTGCGGGCCACCGCGGCCGACCTCGCCTGGACGACCGAGGCGGTGGATCCCGCGCCGCGCCTCAAGGCCGACCTCATGTCGCTGCTCGACGCCACGCCGCAGCTGCCGCCGCTCGCCGTGCCCGACGCCGCTCCGGTCGACGACCGCCGGCCCGCGCCCGTCACCGAGCTGCGTCCGGCCCCCACCGCCGGCGACGCGTCCGGTCCGTCGGCCCCGTCCGCGTCCGCTCCCCGTGAGCGCCTCGGCTCCGCGTCGGCCCGCGCCTCGGAGCGCTGGTTCCGCAAGCCCGGCGCCCTCATCGGCGTCGCGGCCGCGGCCGTCGTGCTCGTCATCGGCGGCGTGGTCGTCGGGACGAACGCAGGCGGTCCCGACAGCTCCCAGACGCCCGTCGCCTCGGCGTACGAGCAGGTGACCACCGCGTCCGACGTCGTGATCGACAAGCGCGACGTCGTCGGCGGCGGCACCGCCACGGTCTACTTCTCCGCGTCCGAGGCCAAGACGGCCGTCGTGCTCAACGACGCGTCGCCGCTGCCCGAGGGCCGCGTCCTGCAGATGTGGTACGTCGGCAAGGCCGGCCCCGTGTCCGCCGGCGTCATGCCGTCGGCGGACGGCGCGGGTCACGCCGTGCTCGAGGGCAGCTACACGCCGGGCGACACCGTGGCCATCACGGTCGAGCCCGAGGGCGGATCCGAGCAGCCCACCAGCGAGCCCATCGTGGCGGTCACCAGCACCTGACCGCGCGCACGCCATCATGACGACGGCCCCGCATCCTGCGAAGGATGCGGGGCCGTCGTCGTACGGGCGTCGGGATCAGCCGAAGCGGCCGCTCACGTAGTCCTCGGTGGCCTGCACGCTGGGCTTGGAGAACATCGTGGTGGTGTCGTCGTACTCGATGAGCTTGCCGGGCTTGCCGGTGCCCGCGATGTTGAAGAACGCGGTGCGGTCGGAGACGCGGCTGGCCTGCTGCATGTTGTGCGTCACGATCACGATCGTGTACTGCGCCTTGAGCTCCTCGATGAGGTCCTCGATGGCGAGCGTGGAGATCGGGTCGAGGGCGGAGCACGGCTCGTCCATCAGCACCACGTCGGGCTGCACGGCGATGGCGCGCGCGATGCAGAGGCGCTGCTGCTGGCCGCCCGAGAGGCCGGATCCGGGCAGCGCCAGGCGGTCCTTCACCTCGTTCCAGAGGTTGGCGCCCATGAGCGACTGCTCGACGAGCGCGTCCGCGTCGGACTTCGAGATCTTGCGGTTGTTGAGCTTGACGCCCGCGAGCACGTTGTCGCGGATCGACATGGTGGGGAAGGGGTTCGGCCGCTGGAAGACCATGCCCACCTGGCGGCGCACGAGCACCGGGTCGACGCCGGGGCCGTAGAGGTCGTTGCCGTCGACCAGCACCTCGCCCTCCACGTACGCGCCGGGGATGACCTCGTGCATGCGGTTGAGCGTGCGCAGGAAGGTCGACTTGCCGCAGCCGGACGGGCCGATGAAGGCCGTGACGGTACGCGGCTCGATCCGCAGGTTGACGTCCTCGACCGCCTTGAACTTGCCGTAGTAGACGTTCAGGTCGTTGACTTCGATGCTCTTGGACAAAGGGTGTTCCTACCGATCGGGTGAGTGGGCCGGGGGAGCGGGCGCTAGCGGCCGAGCTTGGGGGCGAAGATGCGGGCGATGAGGCGGGCGATGATGTTGAGCGCCATGACGATGAGGATCAGCACGAGCGCGCCCGTCCACGCGCGGTCCACGTAGGCGAACGCGTCGGAGCCCTGGTCCGCGTACTGCCGGAAGACGAACACCGGCAGGGTCATCATCTGGTCCTGGAAGGGGTTGTAGTTCATGCTCTGCGTGAAGCCGGCGACGATGAGCAGCGGGGCGGTCTCGCCGATGACACGGGCGATCGCGAGCATCACGCCCGTGACGATGCCGGCGAGCGAGGTCGGCAGAACGATCTTCACGATCGTCAGCCACTTCGGCACGCCGAGCGCGTAGGAGGCCTCGCGCAGCTCGTTCGGCACGAGCTTCAGCATCTCCTCGGCGCTGCGCACGACCACGGGGATCATCAGCACGGACAGCGCCAGCGCGCCGCCGAAGCCGAGGCGGACGCCCGGGCCGAGGAAGATCACCAGCAGCGCGTAGGCGAAGAGGCCCGCGACGATGGACGGGATGCCCGTCATGACGTCGACGAAGAACGTGATGGCGCGCGCCAGGCGGCCGCGGCCGTACTCGACGAGGTAGATGGCCGCCATGAGGCCCACGGGGATGGAGATCACCGAGGCGATGGCCGTGACGATCAAGGTGCCCATGATCGCGTGGAGGCCGCCGCCGCCCTCGCCCACGACGTTCCGGAGGCTCGAGTTGAAGAACAGCGGGTCGAAGCGGGCGGAGCCGTTGGAGACGGCCGTGAACACGAGCGACACCAGCGGGATGAGCGCGAGCACGAACGCGACCGTGACGAGGATCGTGATGACCCGGTCCTTCGCCTTCCGCTCGCCCTCGACGGCGAGCGAGATGCAGAACAGCGCGATCCCGAACAGCAGCGTGCCGAACACCGCGGTGCCCACGATGTTGAAGTCGTCCGCGGCGCCGGAGATCTGGAGCACCAGGAAGATGGCCGCCATCACGACCCAGGACGCGACGAAGATCGCGGGGGCCGTGAAGCGGTTGAGCTTGCCGGCGGTGAGGGAGTTGGGCAGCGTGCTCGCGACGGGCCGCGGGCGGGTGGGGGCAGTCGTCGCCATTAGTTCGCTCCGGAGAAGGCCTTGCGGCGGCTGATGATGTAGCGGGCCAGCATGTTGACGGCCAGCGTGATGACGAAGAGCATGAGGCCGGAGGCGATGAGCTCGTTGACCTTGAGGCCGTACGCCTCGGGGAAGCTCAGCGCGATGTTGGCGGCGATGGTGTTCGAGTTCGTCGACTGGAACCACGCGAAGTTCACGACCGCGGCGGGGGAGAGGACGATCGCGACCGCCATCGTCTCGCCGAGGGCGCGGCCGAGGCCGAGCATGGACGCCGAGATGATGCCCGGGCGGCCGAAGGGCAGCACGGCGGTCTGGATCATCTCCCAGCGCGTGGCGCCGAGGGCCAGCGCCGCCTCCTCGTGCAGCTTCGGCGTCTGGAGGAAGACCTCGCGGCAGAGCGCGGTGACGATCGGCAGGATCATGACGGCGAGCACGACGGCGACCGTGAAGATCGTGCGGCCGGTGCCGGAGACGGGGCCGGCGAAGAGCGGGAACCAGCCGAACGTGTCGGTGAGGAACGCGTAGAACGGCTGCAGGAACCGCGCCAGCACCGCGATGCCCCACAGGCCGAAGACGACGGAGGGCACGGCGGCCAGCAGGTCGATCACGTAGCCGAGGCCCTGCGCGAGGCGGCGGGGCGCGTAGTGCGAGATGAAGAGCGCGATGC
Source organism: Clavibacter vidaverae (assembly GCF_047529985.1). Taxonomy (NCBI): domain Bacteria; kingdom Bacillati; phylum Actinomycetota; class Actinomycetes; order Micrococcales; family Microbacteriaceae; genus Clavibacter; species Clavibacter vidaverae. Next base: position 571,394 of record NZ_JBLJAM010000002.1, on the reverse strand, counting down.
CGATGGCGACGGGCACGGCCATGAGCATGGCGAGCGCCGCGGCGTAGACGGTCCCGAACATGAGCGGCCCGACGTACGCCCAGAAGCCGCCTCCGCCGGAGACCTCGGCGGGAGGCGCGGTGAGGGCGGGGATGCTCTGCACGACGAGGAACAGCGCGACGGCCGCGAGGATGACGAGGATGAGCGTGCCGGATCCGCGGGAGAGGCCGGAGAACACGCGGTCGCCGACGCGGGCCTTGGGCTTCGCGTCCTGGGAGCTGCGGGGAGCTGCGGTGCCGGCGGCGACGTCGCGCGGCCGATCGGACTCGGGAGCCTCGGGAGGCTGCGGGGAGGCGGTCGTCATGGGTCGGGTTCCCTCGGTCGAGATGGTGGGGCTGGGGGCGGTGGGGCCGCCCGTGGGAGCGCCCCCTGACCCGCGCGAGCGCGGATCAGGGGGCGGACAGCGGGTGCTACTTGATGGACTCGACCGCGGTCTTCACCTGAGCGGAGACCGTGTCGGACAGCGGCGCGGCGCCGGCCTTCTCGGCGGCGACCTTCTGGCCCTCGGGGCTGGTCACGTAGCCGAGGTAGGCCTTGACGAGCTCGCCGACGGCCGGCTCCTTGTACTCCTGGCAGGCGATGAGGTAGCTGACGAGGACGATCGGGTAGACACCCGACTCGGTGGTGGAGTAGTCGATGTCGAAGACGACGTCGTTCGCCTCGCGGCCCTCGGCCTCGGGCGAGGCCTCGACGACGGCCGCTGCGGCCTCCGGGGAGTAGCCGACGAACTCGTCGCCGACCTTGATCTTCGCGACGCCGAGCGTGCCGGCCTTGGACGCGTCGGCGTAGCCGATGATGTTGCTGCCGCCCTTGACGGCGTCGACGACGCCGGTCGTGCCCTGGGCCGCCTCGCCGCCCTGGTAGGGCCAGACGCCCTTGGGCTCGGCGTCCCAGACGGCCTTCGCCGTGGTGTTGAGGTACTTCGCGAAGTTCTCGGTGGTGCCCGAGTCGTCCGAGCGGTGCACGGCGGTGATGCCGGCGTCGGGCAGCGTGGCGTCGGGGTTGAGCGCGACGATGGCCGGGTCGTTCCACTTCGTGATGGTGCCCTTGAAGATGCCCGCCGTGGTGGCGGCGTCGAGGTGCAGCTCCTTCACGCCCTCGACCTGGAAGATCAGCGCGATGGGGGAGATGTAGGCGGGGAGGTCGATCGGCTTGACGCCGTCGGCGCACTGGCCGAACGTCTTCGTCAGCTCGTCGGTCTTGAGCGCGCGGTCGGAGCCGGCGAAGTTGGCGTTCTGGCCGCCGGCCATGAACGCCTCGCGCCCGGCGCCGGAACCCTCGCCGGCGTAGGTGACGGTGACGTCGGGGTTCGCGGTCTGGAACGCGGCGTTCCAGGCCTCCTGGGCGGCGCCCTGGGAGGTGGCGCCGATGCCGTTGAGCGTGCCGGACAGGGTGGACGTGGATGCGGCGCCCCCCTCGGCGGGCGCCTCGTTGGAGGCGCAGGAGGAGAGTGCGAGGGCGGTGACGGCGGCGAGCGCTGCTGCGCTGCCGAGACGCGAGATCTTCACGTGATGGAGCCTTCCGGGTATTTCTTGCTGTGAGGGGGCCGGTGCATGCCCCTCGAAGAAGCTATGTCGGGCTCTTGACCGGATCGGCCGATATCGGTGAACGGAAGGTGAACAGACCGCGCGGATCGGCACGGGCTCAGGCTCGCGGGCGCACAGTGGTCGGTCGGACTCCGAACGGGGGTCGTCTCCCGCTCGGGCGGCGGCCGTCAGGCGGAGGGCCCGTAGCTCTCGACCGCGAGGATCCCCGCCTCCGGATCCGACGCCGACAGGTGCACCACCGAGAACTCGGCGGGCGACAGCATCCCGGCCCGCGGCATGCGGCTCGCGTCGGGCGTCTCGGTCGCGAGCGCGATCTCGTGCAGGATCTCCGGCAGCACCGGGCTGTGGCTGCAGAGCACCGCGCTCCTGGCCTTGCGCACGCGCTTCGCGACGGTCTCGCGCACGGATCCGCCGTCGGTCTCGTACGCGTCCTGGCTGATGCCCGCGTCCTCCTTGACGCGACGCCCGAGGGCCTCGGCGAGCGGCGCGACGGTCTCGAGGCAGCGCTCGGCCGTGCTGCTCGTGATGACGCGGGGCCCGAACGCGGCGAGCGTCGGGACGATGGAGCGCGCCTCCTCGCGACCGCGCGCGCTGAGCGGCCGGCCGGCATCGGCGCCGTCCCACTCGTAGGGCTGCACGGCGTGGCCGTGACGCAGCGCGATGAGGGTGAACGAGCGGTGCGAGCCCGTCTCCACGAGCCCGGCGAACAGGTCGAGGATGTCGATCTCGCCCGGGTAGTCGAGGCGCTTGCGCGCGTTCGGGATCGACACCCACTCGACGCTCTCGACCTCGTCGTCCGGCTCGAAGCGGCCGGCCTCCACCACGGCGTCCGTCGCCTCGGCGGCCCAGTAGCTCACGGACTTCCGGCGTCCGCCCGAGATGCCGTACTCGATCGCGCCCAGGGGCACGCCGAGCGCGACCCGGAGGCCCGTCTCCTCGTGCACCTCGCGGACCGCGGTCTGCGGGAGCGTCTCGCCCGGATCCACCTTGCCCTTGGGGAGCGAGGTGTCGCGTCGGCGGGTGCGGTGGATGATGAGCACCCGGATGCGCCCCTCGACGACCCGCCAGACGACGGCGCCGGCGGCGAGGACGGTGGGGGCGCTTCTCACGACTCCCACGCTAGCCGGGTCGACGACGACCGGGACGCCGCGCTCAGCGGAGCGGTGCTCAGCGGAGCACGCGCCGCTTGCGCTTGGTGACGATGCCCATGACCGCGGTCTGCAGGTCCTCCAGCGTGGTGCCGTCCGGGCCCTTGTTGCGCCTGGTCCACTCGCCGTCGGAGTCGAGCACCCACGCCGACGTGGTGTCGGCCATGGCGCGGTCGAAGAGGTCCTCGATCTCCTGCAGGTGCGCGGGATCCACGAGCCGGACGAGCGCCTCGACGCGGCGGTCGAGGTTGCGGTGCATCATGTCCGCGCTGCCGATGTAGGTGGCCTGGTCGCCGTCGTTGACGAACGAGAAGACCCGGGAGTGCTCGAGGTAGCGCCCGAGGATCGACCGCACCTCGATGTTCTCGCTGAGCCCCGGCTGCCCCGGCGTGAGCGAGCAGATGCCGCGCACCCAGACCTGCACGGGCACGCCCGCGTTGCTGGCCCGGTAGAGCGCGTCGATGATCTTCTCGTCGACGATGGAGTTGACCTTGATGCGGATGCCGCTCGGCTTCCCGTCGAGCGCGTTCTGCGTCTCCACGGCGATGCGCTTCAGCAGGCCCTTCCGCAGGTGCAGCGGAGCGACGAGCAGGCGCTTGAACTTCTTCTCGATGCCGTAGCCGGACAGCTCGTTGAACAGGCGGGTGAGGTCCTTGCCCACCACGTCGTCCGCCGTGAGGAGCCCGAGGTCCTCGTAGATGCGGCTCGTCTTGGGGTTGTAGTTGCCCGTGCCGATGTGGCTGTAGTGCCGGAGCACCCCGCCCTTCTCCTGCCGGATGACGAGCGCGAGCTTGCAGTGCGTCTTGAGCCCCGCGACGCCGTAGACGACGTGCACGCCGGCCTTCTCGAGCTTGCGCGCCCACGTGATGTTGGCCTGCTCGTCGAAGCGCGCCTTGATCTCCACCAGCGCGAGGACCTGCTTGCCCGCCTCGGCCGCGTCGATGAGCGCCTCGACGATGGGGCTGTCGCCGCTCGTGCGGTAGAGCGTCTGCTTGATGGCGAGCACGTGCGGATCCGCCGCGGCCTGCTCGAGGAACGCCTGCACGCTCGTGGTGAACGACTCGTACGGGTGGTGCAGCAGGATGTCCTGCTGCGCGATGGAGCGGAAGATGTCGGCCCGCGAGTTGTCCTCGGCGGGCTTCAGGGCCACCGCGGTCGTGGGCACGTTGTTCGGGTAGTGCAGCGCCGGCCGGTCGAGCTTGGCGAGGTCGAACAGGCCGCCCAGGTCGAGCGGGGAGGGGAGCGTGAACACCTCCTGCTCGGTGATGTCGAGCTCGCGCATGAGCAGGTCGAGCGTGACCGCGTCCATGTCGTCCGAGATCTCGAGGCGGATGGGCGGGCCGAACCGGCGGCGCAGCAGCTCCTTCTCGAGGGCCTGGATGAGGTTCTCGGTCTCGTCCTCCTCGATCTGCACGTCCTCGTTGCGCGTGACGCGGAAGACGTGGTGCTCGACGATCTCCATGCCGGGGAACAGCGTCTCCAGCTGGTTCGCGATGAGGTCCTCGAGGGCGATGAAGTCGATGCGGCCCGAGCGGGTGTCCGGCGTGAGCGGCATGAAGCGCGGCAGCATCTGCGGCACCTTGATGCGCGCGAACTCCTGGCGGTTCGTCTTCGGGTTGCGGATGCGCACGGAGAGGTTGAGCGACAGGCCGGAGATGTAGGGGAACGGGTGGGCCGGATCCACGGCGAGGGGCATGAGCACGGGGAACACCTGCTCGGAGAACAGCTCGTGCAGGCGGTCCTGCTGGGCCTCGTCGAGCGAGTCCCAGCGGACGATGCGGATGCCGTTCTCCTCGAGCGCCGGGCGGACGCTGTCGTTGAAGGCGGCCGCATGGCGGACCTGCAGGCGGTAGGCGGTCTCGTTGATGGCGGAGAGCACCTCCGCGGGGGTGCGGCCGATGTTGGTGGGGACGGCGAGGCCCGTCGCGATGCGGCGCTTGAGGCCGGCGACGCGGACCATGAAGAACTCGTCGAGGTTGCTCGCGAAGATCGCGAGGAAGTTGGCGCGCTCGAGGACGGGCAGCTCCGGGTCCTCGGCGAGCTCGAGCACGCGGCGGTTGAAGGCCAGCCAGCTCAGCTCGCGGTCGAGGAAGCGCCCCTCCGGGAGGGTCCCGTCGTCCTCGAGGATCTCGTCCTCGTCGAAGTCGTCCAGGGATTCGGCGACCGCCTTCGCGTCGCCGATGTACGTCTCGCTGTCCATCCGCCCATCATGGCATCGCGGTGTGCGCTCCGCCCTCCGGGAGGTGAACGCACGGTGAACCGCATCGGGGGAGCGCCGGGGGAGGCGCGGGGATCAGGCCCGGCGGTACTGGACGTCGACCGCGGCGTCCCGGAACGCGGCTCGGCGGTAGAGCGCGAGAGCGGGCGCGTTGTCGGCCTCGACGTAGAGGTCGACCTCCTGGTGGCCGCGCGCGGCGAGCGCGTCGAGGCCGGCCGCGAGGAGCGCGGAGCCGAGCCCGCGGGCGGCGCGGTCGGGATCCACGCCGAGCACGTAGACCTCGGCCTCGTCGCCCTCGACCTTGAGCCAGTGGAAGCCGGCGAGTCGGCCGTCCGCGTCGCGGGCGAGGAGCAGCAGGGCCGGGTCGAACCAGGGCTCGGCGACGCGGTCGTCGAGGTCGCCGCGGGTCATGCGGCCCTGCTCCGGGTGGCTCGCGAAGGCGCGCGCGTTGAGCGCGACCCAGTCGTCGGCGTCGTCGGGGGAGAAGGAGGCGAGCGCGAGGCCGGCGGGCAGGGGGCGCTCGCCGAGGCCGGCGCGCGCCTCCGTGACCGACGCGCGCAGCTGCAGCAGCTCGCGGGCCCGGTCGAGCCCGGTGGCGGCGGCCAGGGCGCGCGCGGCCGGGTGGTCGCCGTGCGCCCAGACCGAGACGGGGGAGCCCGCGGCGTCCGCGAGCACGGTGTCGAGGAGCGCGCGCCCGACGCCTCGGCGGCGGTGGGCCGGATCCACGACGAGCTCGGCCTCGAGGCCGCCGTCGCCGCGCGCGACGACGGCCGCGCCGACCGGGCGGTCGTCCTCCCCGCGGACGACGAGCGCGGCCGGCCCGTCGTCGGCGCCCAGGGTCAGGCGCGTCTGCTCGTTGAAGGGCGCGGGCCCGTCGGCCTCGCGGGCGCGGTCGGCGAGCGCGAGGATCCCGCGGACGGCGTCGGGGGTCGCGTCGACCCGGTCGACGCGCGGGGCCTCAGGCTCCTGCGGGGGCGGGAACGCGCTCACTGTCCTCCTCGTACACGTTGAACCGGTAGCCGACGTTGCGCACCGTGCCGATGAGCGACTCGAGGTCGCCGAGCTTGGCCCGGAGGCGCCGCACGTGCACGTCGACCGTGCGCGTGCCGCCGAAGTAGTCGTAGCCCCACACCTCGCTGAGCAGCTGCTCGCGCGTGAAGACGCGCGACGGGTGGCTCGCGAAGAAGCGGAGCAGCTCGAACTCCTTGAAGGTGAGGTCGAGCGGCTTGCCGTGCACCTTGGCGGAGTAGCTGGCCTCGTCGATGACGACGCCGGACGCCTGGATCTTGCTGCCCGTGTGCTCCTGCGCCGCGCGGCCGATGACGAGGCGGACGCGCGCGTCGACCTCCGCGGGGCCGGCCGAGTCGAGGATCACGTCGGTCGCTCCCCAGTCGGCGCTGACCGCGGTGAGGCCGCCCTCGGTGAGCACGAGGATGAGCGGCGTGCCGCCGCCCGTGGTCGTGAGGATCTTGCAGAGGGACTTGGCGCTGGCGAGGTCGCGGCGCGCGTCCACGAGCACGAGGTCGGCCGCGGGGGCATTCACGAGGCTGGCGGCATCCGCCTGGATGTGGCGCGTGCGGTGGCTGAGGAGCCCGAGCGCCGGGAGCACGTCGGTGTCCGCGGACGAGGTCAGGATCAACAGCTGGGCCACAGGGATCCTCCATGGATGAATTGTCCCCATGATACGTGGGGCAGGATTGGCGGGTGACCTCCCCCCTGCGCAGCCTCGTCCCCGTCTGGCTGGCCGCCGTCGTCGGCGCGGTCGTGGTGTCTGTCGCCGTCGGGCCGGACGCCGCCCCGCGGTGGTTCCCGCTCGTGCTCGCGACGTGCGTGGTCGCGACCTTCGTGATCCAGCTGGCGCTGCCCCGCAAGACCGGCTTCGTCGACCGCGCCGTCGGCAGCGTCGTGGGGGCCGTGCTCGTGCTCGCCGCGGCCACCGCGGTCGTGCTGCTCCTGCCCGCCTCCGCCTGATCCGGCAGGCCTGCGGCGGCCGCCCGTGGGGTAGATTGAGGCCATGTCGTCGCTGCTTGCTCTGGAACTCCTCTTCACCGGACTGCTGGTCCTGGCGAGCCTCTCCATCGGCTGGGTGTCGCTCGTCGTGGTGTACAACCTCTTCCGCGGCCAGCGCTGACCGCGCGCCGCATGATCGAGATCCCGACCGGCCTCCCCGCCGAGCTCGTCCCGCTGTCCTGGCTCCTCGGGGTCTGGGAGGGCTCCGGCGTCGTCGAGTACACCGTGGGCGACGAGGTCGTCCGCCGCGAGTTCGGGCAGCGCATCAGCTTCAGCCACGACGGCCTCCCGCACCTCAACTACTCCTCCTACGCGTGGGTCGAGGGTGACGACGGCCCCGTCCCCTTCGTGACCGAGACCGGCTACTGGCGCCTGCGCCGCCGCGTCACCGACGGTGACCCGGGCCCGGCCATGCTGCCGCCAACGGGGCAGCGTCCCTTCACGACGGCCGACGAGGTCGAGACGCTCCGCAACGCGGACGGCGGCTTCGACGTCGAGGTCGCGCTCGTGCACCCGGGCGGCGTCAGCGAGCTCTACGTCGGCCAGGTGAAGAGCGCGCGCATCGACCTCGCCACGGACGCGGTCATGCGCACCGAGGGCGCCAAGGAGTACACGGGCGCCACGCGCCTCTACGGCCTCGTCGAGCGCGACCTGCTCTGGGCGTGGGACATCGCGGCGCTCGGCCAGCCGCTGCGCACGCACGCCTCCGGGCGGGTGGCGCATGTCGACTGACCCGGATCCCGTCTCCCGCTCCCCGTTCCTCGACCTGCCGGGCGCCGTCGCGGCCGACGCCGGAGGACCCGACGCGGGCGTCCCCGCGCACCACGGCTCGCTGGTGCAGGAGCAGCGCGCGCTCGCCGCGGGCACGGCGATCGTCGACCTCTCGCACCGGGCGGTCCTCTCCGTCACGGGCGAGGACCGGCTGACCTGGCTCGACTCCATCACCAGCCAGTCGCTCCGCGGCCTCGCGCCCGGCGACTCGGCCGAGACGCTCTTCCTCGACCAGAACGGCCGCCTCGAGCACGCGGTCGGCGTGCTCGACGACGGGACGTCCACGTGGCTCCTGCTCGGCGCCGCGGACGCGCCCGCCCTGCTCGCCTACCTGCAGCGCATGCGCTTCATGCTGCGCGTCGAGCCCGCCGACCGCACGGCCGAGCTCGCGGTCATCGGCACGCTGGGCGAGCCCGACCTCCCCGTCGCCGCGCCCGCGGGCGTGCCGCTCGTGTGGCGGGACCCGTGGGCGCACGTCGCGTCCGGCGGCCACCAGTACGCGGCCGCGTCGCCGCACCCCGGCGAGGGCTGGAGCTGGAGCGAGCGCCTCGTGCTCCGCTCCGAGCTGCCGGCGCTCGCCGCGCGGGTCGGGTCCGGCGACCTGCCCGTCGCGGGCGTCCTCGCGGCCGAGGCCCTGCGGATCGCCGCGTGGCGGCCGCGCTTCGCCACCGAGGTCGACGACCGCACCATCCCGCACGAGCTCGACTGGCTGCGCAGCGCCGTGCACCTCAGCAAGGGCTGCTACCGCGGGCAGGAGACGGTCGCCAAGGTGCACAACCTCGGCCGTCCGCCGCGCCGGCTCGTGCTGCTGCAGCTCGACGGGTCGGACGCGGTCCTGCCCGGCGCCGGATCCGACGTGCGGCTCCCCGCTGACGCCGACGGAGCGCCCGGCGAGGTCGTCGGATCCGTCACCTCCTCCGCCCTGCACCACGAGCTCGGGCCGGTCGCGCTCGCGGTCGTCCGCCGCAACGTGGATCCCGCCGCGCAGCTCGAGGTCGTCGCCGACGACGTGCGCGTGCAGGCCATGCAGGACGTCATCGTGCCCACCGACGCCGGCCGCTCCGCCGACGTCCCCCGCCTGCCCCGGCTCGGTGCGGTCCGCCGCTGAGCGCGCGCGGGAGCGCTCGGCCCGTGCCGCCCGCACCCTGAGGCACCGGGCGGATCCGCGGGCCGCGCTCCTGCGGCTGTGGGGATCCGCGCCCGCCGCCCTCCAGATCGCCATCGCGGCCACGGCTGGGTGGGCCTTCGCGCACCACGTCCTCGGCCACGACACCCCGCTGCTCGCGACGACCGTCACCATCACGAGCCTCGGCTTCGTGCGCGACGCGCGCCCGGTGCGCGTGCTCGAGACCGCGATCGGCATGACCGTGGGCATCACGCTGAGCGAGGTGCTGCTGCTCGGGATCGGGCGGGGCGCGTGGCAGCTGTTCGTCATCATCCTGGCGACGCTGCTCGTGGCGCGGCTGCTGTCGTCGAACTCCGCGTTCGCCGTGGCCGCGGGGGTGCAGGCCGTCCTCGTCGCGCTCCTGCCCGCGCCGCCCGGCGGCGTGTTCGTGCGCAGCGTGGACGGGCTCGTGGGTGGCGCGGTCGCGCTGCTCGCGACGGCGCTCATCCCGCGGGATCCGCGCAGGCAGGCCATCCGCGAGGCCCGCCGCGTGTTCTCCGAGTGCTCGTACGCGCTCACCTCGCTCGTCACCGCGCTGCGGCTCGGCGACGCGACGGCCGCCGACCGGGCGCTCGACCGGCTCCGGCGCACCCAGCCGCTCGTCGACGCGTGGAGCGCCGCGGCGGACTCGGCCCTCTCGATCGCGCGCATCTCGCCCTTCCTCCGTCGCCACCTGCCGGAGCTGCGCGCCCAGCGGCGCGTGCTCGACGGCATGGACCTCGCGGTGCGGAACCTCCGGGTCATCTCGCGCCGCATCGACTTCCTCGTGGTCGACGGCGTGCGGCGGCCGGTGCTCGCCGAGCTGCTGGCCACCGTGTCGAACGGCGTGAACCTCCTCGGGCAGAGCCTGTCCGACCCGTCGGCCGCGCCGCTCGCCCAGCAGAACCTCGTGCTCGTCGCCGTGCGGCTGGATCCCCGCGAGCTCATCCCCGGCGCCCCCGTCGGCGAGGTGATGCTCGTGATGCTGCTGCGGCCGCTCCTCGTCGACCTGCAGGTCGCGGCGGGCGTCGACGCAGATGCGGCGCGCGCCGCGCTGCCCGAGGTCTGAGGCACCCAGCCGACTGTGCGGGCTCCGCTCGACGGTCGTCTGGCGAACGCTACGGTCTGCTCGAACGCGGCGACGCCGTCCGCGCGGGCGGGCACGCGCGACGACCGCCCGCCCGCCGAGGTGATCCTCCGGCGGCTCGTCGGATCCCCCTCCCCTCCGCCCCGGCGGACCAGACAAAGGCCCCACCATGCGCATCACCCGCCCGATCCTCGTCTGCACGCTGGCGGCGATCGCCCTCACTGCGTCCACCGCGTCCTCGGCGGACGCCGCGGCCCGGGGGCCTGCGCCCTATCGGGTGATGGCCGCCACCCCGAACGGGCAGGCCGCGGTGGAGGAGGTGACGGCCGTCCTCGTCGCGCCGGAGGGGATCCCGACGAACTACACGCCGGAGAAGGTCGCGGCCGATCTGGAGCGGGCCGACGCCTACTACGCGAACGAGACGGACGGACGCGTGCGCATCCATGCGGAGTCGATCAGCGACTGGCAGGTCACCGACGATCCCAGCGTGCGCTGCGACGACTTCGAGTCGATCCACGACTTCGCGGCCCGGTTCTCGGGCTTCACCCCCGGGCCGGACAAGCACCTCATGGCGCTGGTGCCGCAGAACAGCGCGTGCGCGCAGGCCTCGAGGGGGACGGAGGGGTCGGGCGCGAACGCCGGGGGTTTCGCGTTCATCGCCCAGGAGATCCCGACCGCCCTCGCCCATGAGCTCGGCCACAACATGTCCCTGTTCCACGCGTCGTCGGTCAGCTGCTCCGATTCGTGGGACTACGACGAGCGTGCCATGCCCGCCTCATGCGTCCGCGACGAGTACGGGAACGACGCCGACCTCATGGGCCGCGCGCACACCTTCCTGCCCTTCACCGCCGGAACGCTCGATCGGCTGGGGCTGATCTCGCACCGCGTCGTGCCCACGTGCGGGAGCGCGCGCCGCATCACGATCAGCACCATGTCGGGCGGCTTCGACGCGCAGCGGATCATCTCGTGGGCGGATCCGGGAGACCCGGCGGTGAGCTGGTTCGTGCAGTACCGCGACGTCGTCGACGGCCAGGAGTACCCGGGTGCGACGGAGTCCCCGTGGGCGGGGGACGACATCCGCCCGTCCGGCGTCCAGCTGTCGCGGACGGATCCCCTGTATCCGGAGGCCACCTCCATCGCGGTGCGACCGGGGGACACCTCCGTCATGGCCGAGCGCCTCCTGCCGGGGGACGAGGCGGACCTGCGACACGGCATGTCGGTCCGCGTCGTGAGCATGGACGAGACCGCGCATCGGGCGACCGTGGACGTGACCGTCCCCTGCGGTGCGGGCGGGACCACCGTGGAGCCGATGCGCAGCACGGACTCGTCGGTGCCCTCCGGCGCGATGATGCAGCACGCCGCGGGCATGCCCGGGATGAGCGGCATGCCGGGGATGTCGGGGACCACCGCCCCGACCGCCGTGAACCTGGATGCGGACCTCCCCGGATCGCGGTGGGACGTGGCGGACGTCCTCCGGCTGCCGGCCTGATCCTCGGGTGTCGGCCTCCGCGGTCAGCCGGCGGCAGGCGCCACCGCCGACCACGGCACCGTCAGCTCGCCGAGCCGCCAGCGTGCGTGCCTGCCCTCCACGGGGACGCCCGCGTCGCGCATCCGCTCGACGGCGCCCAGCCACTGCTGCCGCGGGCCGTACACGCCGAGCGGGGCGCTGAGGATCCAGCTCCGGTCGAGCAGGGCGAGCACCTCGTGCACGCGCTCGCCGGGGACGTTGCGGTGGATGAGCGCCTTCGGCAGGCGCTCCGCCACGATCGACGGCAGCTCGAGGCCGGCCAGCCGCAGCGAGATCGTGAGGCTCCGGGGTCCGTCCTGGCGCACGTCGACCCAGCTCGCGACCCGGCCGATCTCGTCGCACGTGCCCTCGACCACGGATCCGCCGGGCGCGAGCCGCGTCGTCATGCGGTCCCAGGCGGCCGGCACCTCCGCCTCGTCGTACTGCCGCAGCACGTTGAACGCGCGGATCACGGTCGCCCGCTCGCCGCCCGGCAGCGGCACCTCGAAGCCGCCGCGCGCGAACGACACGCGCTCCCGCGCCCCGGGGTCGGGCCACGCCGCGAGCTGCTCCCGGGCGCGCGCCACGCGTCCCGGCTCGATCTCGATGCCGACGACGCGCACGTCGGGCCGGGCCTCCCGCAGCCGCCGGTGCATCTCGAGCGCCGTGATCCCGCTGGCGCCGTAGCCGAGGTCGACGACGAGCGGGGCCTCGGCGGTGCGCAGGGAGTCGAGGGTCCGGATCCACCTGTCCACGCGCCGGAGGCGGTTCGTGTTGGTCGTCCCGCGCGTGACGGAGCCGACGGGGGAGGCGGCGCCCGGCATGGGTCCAGTCTCCCATCGCTCGATAGGCTGGCGGCATGGCTGAACCCCGCACCCTCGTGCTGCTGCGTCACGGCAACAGCGACTGGAACCAGAAGAACCTGTTCACCGGATGGGTGGACGTCGAGCTGAGCGAGCAGGGCGTCGCGGAGGGCCAGCGCGCCGGCGAGCTCCTCGCCGAGTCCGGCATCCTCCCCGACGTGCTGCACACCTCCGTCCTCATCCGCGCCATCGACACCGCGAACATCGCGCTCAAGCGCGCCGGCCGCTCGTGGATCCCCGTGCAGCGCACCTGGCGCCTCAACGAGCGCCACTACGGCGCGCTCCAGGGGAAGGACAAGGCGCAGACCCTCGCCGAGTACGGCCCCGAGCAGTTCGCCACCTGGCGCCGCTCGTTCGACGTGCCGCCGCCCCCCATCGACGACGACGACGAGTACTCGCAGTCCCGCGACCCGCGCTACGCCGACCTCGGCGACGCGCTGCCCCGCACCGAGTGCCTCAAGGACGTCATCGAGCGCATGCTGCCGTACTGGGAGTCGGACATCCAGCCCGACCTCGCGTCCGGCCGCACCGTGCTCGTCACCGCGCACGGCAACTCGCTGCGCGCGCTGGTGAAGCACCTCGACGGCATCTCCGACGCGGACATCGCCGAGCTCAACATCCCGACCGGCATCCCGCTCGTCTACCGCCTCGACGAGGACTTCCGCCCGATCGTCCCCGGCGGTGAGTACCTCGACCCCGAGGCGGCCGCCGCGGGCGCCGCGGCCGTGGCCGCGCAGGGCTCCAAGAAGTAGCGCCTCCCGCACGTACGACGAGAGCCCGACCGGATCATCCGGTCGGGCTCTCGTCGTCTCACCGCGGGGCGGCGGGCCGGCGCGGGGCCGGCGGGCGCGGATCAGGCGTCGGCCTGGACCCAGTCGCCGGTCGCGAGGTACTGCACGGTCTTGGCGATGGACACCGCGTGGTCGGCGAAGCGCTCGTGGTAGCGGCTGGCCAGGGTGGAGTCGACCGTGTCGACGGCCGCGCCCTTCCAGGTCTCGCCGAGCACCTTGTCGAAGACGCTGAGGTGCAGCTCGTCGATGCGGTCGTCGTCGTTGCGGATCTCCTCGGCGAGCTTCGCGTCCTCGGTGGTGAGGAGGTCGGTGAGCTTGCGGGCGATGGCGACGTCGAGCTGGCCGAGCTCCAGGAACGTGGGGCGGAGCGACTTCGGCACCACCTTGTCCGGGAAGCGGTAGCGCGACAGCTGCGCGATGTGCTCGGCGAGGTCGCCCATGCGCTCGAGCGACGCGCTGATGCGGAGCGCGCTCACCACGATGCGGAGGTCGCGGGCCACCGGCTGCTGGCGGGCGAGGATGTTGATGGCCAGCTCGTCGAGGCTCGTGGCGAGCTCGTCGATGCGGCGGTCCTGCTCGATGACGGTCTCGGCGAGGCTGACGTTCGACTCGTTGAACGCCCGGGTCGCGTTCTCGATGGAGATGGCGACGAGCGCGGAGATCTCGATGAGACGCTCCTGGACCTCGTGGAGCTCCTGCTGGAACACTTCGCGCATGGGGGGACGTCCTTTCAGGCCGCCCCGCTGCAGGAGGGGCGGGGTGGTTCTCGGGCACGGCGGACCCCGGGTGACGGGTCCACGTCCTGACGACTCTGGTCATGCGAGGTTAACGCACGGTGCCGGCGAGCTGAATTCGCGGCTCCGTGCCCCGCAGCGGGCGGTCGGACGGCCGGGAGGCCCACGCGCGGTCTCCTAGTCTGGGCCCATGGACACCGGTGCGTTGGTGCTCGTCTGCCTCCTCATCGGATTGGCGGTCGGCGCGGGATTCGTGTGGCTGCTGCACCACGCGGCGGACCGCGGCGACCGTGCCGTCGAGATCACCAACCCGGTCGTCCCGGACGGCGTCGACCAGGTGCTCGACGCGCTGGAGTCGGCCGGCATCGTGCTCGACCCGTCCAACAACGTCATGAAGGCCTCGCCCGGCGCGATCTCGTCCGGCCTCGTCTTCCACCAGGCCCTCGTGCACCCCGAGCTCGTGTCCATGGTCGACCGCGTGCGCCGGTCCGGCGAGCCGATGGCCGAGGAGGTGTCGCTCGCGCGCGGCCCGTTCGGCGCGGCCGAGTTCCAGATGCACGTGCGCGTCGCCCGGCTCGGCACGCGCTACGTCCTGCTCCTCGCGCAGGACCGCACGGAGTCGCACCGGCTCGACCAGGTGCGCCGCGACTTCGTGGCCAACATCAGCCACGAGCTGAAGACGCCCATCGGCGCGGTGGGCCTGCTCGCGGAGGCGCTCGACTCGTGCGCCGACGACGCCGTGCAGGTGCGGCGCTTCGCCGCCCGGCTCACCACGGAGTCGGCCCGGCTCGCGCGCATCACGCAGGAGATCATCGAGCTGTCGCGGCTCGAGGCGTCGAACGCGCTGGAGAAGGCGGAGCCCGTCGACGTGGACCACGTGATCAGCGTCGCGCTCGACCAGGTGCACCTCGGCGCGGAGCTCCGCGGCATCGAGCTCGCCCGCGGCAAGCGCTCGCGCTCCACGGTCTACGGCGACGAGGCGCTCCTCGTGGTGGCGGTGCACAACCTGCTGAGCAACGCGGTCAACTACTCGCCCGACGGATCCCGCGTCGGCATCGGCGTCATGGTCGACGACGGCGCCGTGGAGATCGTGGTCACGGACCAGGGCATCGGCATCCCCGAGGACGAGCAGGGCCGGATCTTCGAGCGGTTCTTCCGCGTCGACCAGGCCCGCGCCCGCGACACCGGGGGCACGGGGCTCGGGCTCAGCATCGTCAAGCACGTCGTGCAGAATCATGGCGGCGACGTGCGCGTCTGGTCGAGGCCCGGCCGCGGCAGCACCTTCACCATCCGCCTCCCCGAGGCATCGCAGACCCCGGCGCTCGCCGGTACGGACATCGGAGAACCCACGTGACACGCATCATGCTCGTCGAGGACGAGGCGTCGCTCAGCGAGCCGCTCGCCTTCCTGCTCCAGCGCGAGGGCTACGAGGTCGACGTCGTCGAGGACGGCCCCGCCGCGGTGGCCGCGTTCGACAAGGACGGCGCCGACCTCATCCTGCTCGACCTCATGCTCCCGGGCCTGCCCGGCACCGAGGTGTGCCGGGAGATCCGCACGCGCTCGGCCGTGCCGATCATCATGCTCACCGCCAAGGACTCCGAGGTGGACATCGTCGTGGGGCTCGAGCTCGGCGCCGACGACTACGTGACGAAGCCGTACTCGACGCGCGAGCTGCTGGCGCGGATCCGCGCGGTGCTCCGCCGCCGGGTCGAGGTCGACGACGAGCCGCTCAACGTGCTCGAGGTGGGCTCCGTCCGCATGGACGTGGAGCGCCACACGGTCGAGGTCGACGGGCGCGAGATCGCGATGCCGCTGAAGGAGTTCGAGCTGCTCGAGCTGCTGCTGCGGAACGCGGGGCGCGTGCTCACGCGCGGCCAGCTCATCGACCGGGTGTGGGGCTCCGACTACTTCGGCGACACCAAGACGCTCGACGTGCACATCAAGCGGATCCGCTCCAAGATCGAGCGCGAGCCCTCCGACCCCGTGCTGCTCGTCACCGTGCGCGGGCTCGGCTACCGCTTCGAGGCGTAGCCGCCGGCGCCGGCGCCCACGACGAAGGCCCCGTCCCTCGAGGGGCGGGGCCTTCGTCGTGCGCCGGCGAGGCCGGCAGCGGATCAGTTCGTGTCGTCCTCGAGGCCCTCGTCGCCCTCGGTCGTGCCGGGGGTCGTGGTGACCTTCGTGTCGGGCGTGGAGCCGGTCTCGCCGGGGACGAGGTTCGTGTACGTCTCCTGGTCGCCGTTGAGCACGGGGACGTCCATCTCGACGCCCTCGGCGTCGCCGTACTGGATGTAGATCTTGGTGAGCGAGCCCGGGGTCGGGTCGACCGAGTCGAAGACGATGCGCTGCGAGTCCTCGGCGCCGAACTTCGTGAGGCCGGGCGCCGCCGTGACGGTGCGGGTCTCGCGGTCGGTGCCGCCGGGGGTGGTCTCGTGCTGGAAGGCGACGCGCTGGCTGTCGCCGGAGTTGTTGACGAGCGTGACGACGAGGCTCGCGCCCGCCGCGGATCCGCCCTCGGACAGGAGGATGGCGTTGCGCACCTCGACGTCGCCCACCGTCGCGTCGAAGCCGTCGCTCGGGAAGTAGGAGATGCGGGTGGCCTGGGGCGTGATGAAGGTGCAGGACGACGTGCCGACCGCGATCAGGGCCGCGAGGACGATGGACGATGCGGTACGCGCTCTCACGGGACCCTCCGGTTGTTGCACGGGCCGGCGTCCGGGGCGTCCGGGGGCGTCCGCGCGTGGATCAGCTGACCCGCCCAGCCTACGGGATGCGCTGCCGCGCGACCGCCCGCCGGCGCGCGGGACCCGGCTGGTAGCCTGGACGGCAGTCTGAGGAACGGGGAGTCCATGATCTTCGAGGTCGGCGAGACCGTCGTGTACCCGCATCACGGGGCGGCGACCATCATCGAGGTGAAGAAGCGCGTCATCCGCGGCGAGGAGAAGCTGTACCTCAAGCTCGACGTCAACCAGGGCGGGCTGCAGATCGAGGTCCCGGCGGAGAACGTCGACATGGTCGGCGTGCGCGACGTGATCGGACGCGAGGGCGTGGAGCGCGTGTTCGAGGTCCTGCGGGCCGAGTTCACCGAGGAGCCCACCAACTGGTCCAGGCGCTACAAGGCGAACCTCGAGAAGCTCGCGTCGGGCGACGTGCTGAAGGTGGCCGAGGTCGTGCGCGACCTGTGGCGCCGCAACCAGGACCGCGGCCTGTCCGCCGGCGAGAAGAGCATGCTGCAGAAGGCGCGCGGCATCCTCGTGGGCGAGCTGGCCCTCGCGGAGAAGACCGACGAGGAGCACGCGGCGACGCTGCTCGACGAGGTCCTCGCGTCCTGACCCGCCCGCGGTCGGCGCGCGCCGCCGCCGGTAGCCTGACCGCATGAGCCACGAGCCCGTCGTCCCGTCCGCCCGCGCGACCGAGGACGGGTCCGCCGGCGGCCCCCTGCTCGGCGTCGTCGTGGTCGCGGCCGGTAGCGGCACCCGCCTGGGCGCCGGGATCCCGAAGGCGCTCGTCGAGGTCGGCGGCGCGACCCTGCTCGCGCGGTCCCTGGGCGCCGTCCTCGCCCTCGCGGAGGAGGCGCACGTCGTCGTCGTCGCGCCCGACACGCACCTGGCGGAGACCGCGGCCGTCGTGGACGCCGTCGCGGGCGCGGCCCGCGCATCCGTCGCGGTGGCCGTCGGGGGCGCGACCCGGCAGGGCTCGGTGCGCGCGGGGCTGGCGGCGCTGGCCGGATCCGTCGACACGGTCCTCGTGCACGACGCCGCCCGCGCGCTCACCCCCACCGCCCTCTTCGCCCGGGTCGCGCAGGCCGTCCGCGACCAGGGGGCGGGTGTCGTGCCGGGCCTGCCGGTCACCGACACGATCAAGCGCGTCGACCCCGCGGGGGAGTGCCTCGGCACGGTGGACCGCAGCGACCTCGTCGGCGTCCAGACCCCGCAGGGCTTCCCCCGCGGCCCGCTCGATGCGGCGTACGCGGCGGCGACCGCCGAGCACACCGACGACGCCGCCCTCTTCCAGGCCGCGGGCGGGGACGTCCGCGTGATCCCCGGCGACGCGCTCGCGTTCAAGGTCACCACGGCGTGGGACCTGCGCCGCGCGGAGGAGCTCGTCGCGCGGGCCGCTGGCACGGGATCCGCCGCCTCGCGTCTCCGCTCCGGCATCGGCACCGACGTGCACGCGGTCGACGCGACGCAGCCGCTCTGGCTCGCGGGCCTGCACTGGCCGGGCGAGGCGGGCCTCGCGGGCCACAGCGACGGCGACGCCGTGAGCCACGCGATGTGCGACGCGCTCCTGTCCGCGGCGGGCCTCGGCGACATCGGCGGGATCTTCGGCACCGACGACCCGGAGCTCGACGGCGCGCACGGCGAGGTCTTCCTGCGGCGCACCGCGGAGCTCGTCCGAGGGGCCGGGTTCTCGATCGTCAACGTCGCCGTGCAGGTCATGGCCGTGCGCCCCAAGCTGTCGCCGCGGCGGGCCGAGGCCGAGCGGATCCTGTCGGCCGCGGTCGGCGCACCCGTCTCGCTCGCCGGCACCACGACCGACGGGCTCGGCTTCACCGGTCGGGGCGACGGCGTCGCGGCGGTCGCGACGGCCCTCGTGGAGCGCACCTGACCGCGACGCCGCCCGGCAGGGACGCCGCCCGCGCCCCTGTCATCCGGCGGGGGCGCGGAGGCGCGCTGACTAGGATCTGTGTGTGACCCTGCGCCTCCATGACTCCCGGACGCAGTCCCTGCGGGACTTCGTGCCCCTCGTCGACGGCAGGGTCGGCATCTACGTCTGCGGTCCCACGGTGCAGTCCGCGCCGCACATCGGCCACCTCCGCAGCGCGCTCGCCTACGACCAGCTGCGTCGCTGGCTCACCCACCGCGGGCTCGACGTCACGCTCGTCCGCAACGTCACCGACATCGACGACAAGGTCATCGACAACGCGCGACGCGGCCAGGAGGCCGGCGGCACGGAGGAGTGGTGGGCGCTCGCCTACCGCGTGGAGCTCGAGTTCTCGCGCGCCTACGCCGCCCTCGGGATCCTCCCGCCCAGCTACGAGCCCCGCGCCACCGCGAGCATCGGCGAGATGCAGGCGCTGATCGCGCGCCTCGTGGAGCGCGGGCACGCCTACCCGGCCGACGACGGATCCGGCGACGTCTACTTCGACACCGCGTCCTGGCCCGAGTACGGCGAGCTCACGCGCCAGCGCGCCGCCGACATGGAGGCGGCCGCCGACGCGGATCCGCGCGCCAAGCGCGACGTGCGCGACTTCGCCCTCTGGAAGGGCGCCAAGCCGGGCGAGCCCGCGAGCGCGTCGTGGCCCGCGCCGTGGGGCGCCGGCCGTCCGGGGTGGCACATCGAGTGCTCGGCCATGTCGACGCGCTACCTCGGCGCCGAGTTCGACATCCACGGCGGCGGCCTCGACCTCCGCTTCCCGCACCACGAGAACGAGCTCGCGCAGTCGCGGGCCGCGGGGGATCCCTTCGCGCGCTACTGGCTGCACAACGGCCTCGTCGCCGTCGCCGGACAGAAGATGAGCAAGTCGCTCGGCAACTCGCTGTACGCGGCCGACCTGCTCGCCTCCGCGCGCCCGGTCGTGGTCCGCTACTTCCTGGGATCCGCGCACTACCGCTCCACCCTCGAGTTCCACGACGGCGCGCTCGCCGAGGCCGAGGCCGCGCTCGACCGCATCGAGACGTTCCTCGACCGCAGCGCCCGCCGCCTCGCGGGCACGCGCTTCCAGGCCGCGCCCGCCTCCGCCGACGGCTCGCCCGCCGTCGTGCCCGACGCCTTCGCCGAGGCCATGGACGACGACCTCAGCGTCCCGCAGGCGCTCGCCGTGCTGCACGACGCCGTCCGCGCGGGCAACGCCGCCCTCGACGCCGGCGACCTCCAGGAGGCCGCGGCCCAGCGCGCGGACGTCTCCGCGATGGTGGCCGTGCTCGGCATCGACCCGCTCGCCGACGAGTGGCGCACCGCGTCCGACCAGCCCGCGCGCCGTGCGCTGCAGGCGCTGGTCGAGCACCGGATCGCCGAGCGACAGACCGCGCGGGAGGCCAGGGACTTCGCCCTCGCCGACCGCATCAGACAGGAGCTGGCCGAGGCCGGCATCACGATAGAGGACTCGCCCGGCGGGTCGCATTGGAGCATCGATGGCGAATAAGCCCAGCCGATCAGGCGCGGTACGCAAGACCAAGAAGGGCCCGCTCAAGGGCTCCGGCGGGCAGGGCCGGCAGGCCCTCGAGGGCAAGAAGCCCACGCCCAAGGCCGAGGACCGCCCGTACCACCCCGCCGGCAAGCGCAAGGCCGCGAAGGACCGCTACGAGGCGGCGTCCGCGGGCGCCAGCCGCGGCCGCGACGAGCGCACCGAGCGCTCCGCCCCGCCGCGCGCCCGTGCGACCGACCGCCCCGCGGCGGCCGACGCCCCGCGCGCCCGCCGCGCCAAGCAGCAGGACGAGTCCGAGGTCGTCACCGGCCGCAACTCGGTGGTCGAGGCGCTCCGGGCCAAGATCCCCGCGACCGCGCTCTACATCGCCTCGCGCATCGAGTACGACGACCGCGTCAAGGAGGTGCTGTCGCTCGCCACCGGGCGCGGGATCCCCGTGCTCGAGGTCATGCGCCCCGAGCTCGACCGCATCGCCGGCCACGACGCCGTGCACCAGGGCCTCGCGCTCAAGGTGCCGCCGTACGAGTACGCGGACGCGATCGAGCTGCTCGACAAGACCATCTCGCGCGGCCAGGTGCCGCTCATGGTCGCGCTCGACGGCATCACCGACCCGCGGAACCTCGGCGCCATCATCCGCTCGGTCGCCGCGTTCGGCGGCCACGGCGTGATCGTGCCGCAGCGCCGCTCGGTCGGCCTCACCGCCAGCGCGTGGAAGACGTCGGCCGGCGCCGCCGCGCGCACGCCCGTCGCCATGGCGTCGAACCTCACGCAGACGCTGAAGGCGCTCAAGCAGCGCGGCGTCTTCGTGGTCGGCCTCGACGGCGGCGGCGACATGTCGCTGCACGAGTTCACGCTCGCCGACCGGCCGATCGTGGTCGTCGTCGGATCCGAGGGCAAGGGCCTGTCGCGCCTCGTCACCGAGACCTGCGACACGATCGTCTCCATCCCGATCGGCGCCTCCACCGAGTCGCTCAACGCGGGCATCGCGGCGAGCGTCACGCTCTACGAGATCGGCAAGCTCCGCGCGGCGGCCCGCCGCAAGTAGCCCCACGACGACGACGAGCCGGGACCCCGAGGGTCCCGGCTCGTCGTCGTCCTGGACACGCGCGCTGCGGGATCAGACCTTGGTGCGCCAGTCCTCCGCCGCCTCGGCCTCGGTGATCGGCACGTCCGACTCGTCCTCGATGACGCCGATCGACTCGGTCGGCGGGTCGATGACCGTCGCCTCGTCGCGGCGGTGGCGGAGGATGTCCTGCACGTAGGCGGTGACGGCCTCGGCGAGCGGGATGTCCCGGCTCAGCTTCTGCGACATGTACCAGCGGTGCTCGAGCAGCTGGTGGAACACCTCGGCGGGCTCCAGCTTGCCGCGGAGATCCCGCGGGATCGCTCGCACGACGGGCTCGAAGACGCGGGCGAGCCACTCGTGCGCGACCATCTCCTCGTCGAGGTCCTGCTTGTCGAAGGTCGCCGTGTACGAGTCGAGGTCGTTGAGCAGGCGACGCGCCTGGTTCTCCTGCGCGTCGACGCCCGTGAGGCGCAGCAGCCGGCGCTGGTGGTGCCCGGCGTCCACGACCTTGGGCTGGATCCGCACCTGCGAGCCCTCCGCGGTCGTCCGGATCGCGAGCTCCTCGATGTCGAAGCCGAGGTCGTTGAGGCGGTCGACGCGCTCGTTGATGCGCCAGCGCTCCGAGGTCGGGAACTCCTCGCGGCCCGTGAGCTCCTTCCAGAGCGTGCGGTACTGCGCGACGATGCGCGTGCTGGTCTCGAGCGGGTCGAGGCCCTCCTCGATCCGGCCGCCGGCCTCGAGGTCCATGAGCTCGCCGGCGATGTTGACGCGGGCGATCTCGAGGTCGTTCTCGCGCTGGCCGTTGGATAGGCCGCCGTTGAAGAGCTTGCCGGTCTCGGCGTCGACGAGGTACGCGGCGAAGGCGCCGGCGTCGCGACGGAAGAGCGTGTTCGAGAGCGAGACGTCGCCCCAGAAGAAGCCGATCATGTGCAGCCGCACGAGGAGGACGGCGAGGGCGTCGACGAGGCGCGTCGCGGTGTCCGGCCGCAGCTGCTGCGAGAAGAGCGCGCGGTAGGGGAGCGAGAACTTGAGGTGCCGCGTGACGAGCACCGACTTCAGCGGGTCGCCGTCCTCGTCCGTGCGGTTCGTGATCACGGCGACGGGCTCCACGCACGGGATCTCGAGCCGCTGGAGCGTCCGCAGCATGTCGTACTCGCCGCGGGCCATCTCGTCCGTCGTCTCCTTGATGGCGATGACGTAGCCGGACAGGTTCGCGAAGCGCACGAGGTGCCGCGAGATGCCCTTCGGCAGGGTCGCGATCGCGGAGGAGGGCCACTCGTCGAGCGGCAGCTGCCAGGGCAGGTCGAGGAGCGCGGGATCGACCGTCGCCGAGGTGATGTTCAGGGATCCGGCCATGGTGCGACCCTACCTGAACGGGGAAAAGGAGCTGCCGCGGCCCCGGCGCTCCGAGGGGAGCGCGGGACCGCGGCAGCGGACGTGCGGTGGTGCGGTGTCAGCTCGCGGCGACGGGCGCGTTGAGGCGGAGGCCGCTCTCGGCGTCGAAGGCGTGGAGGTGACCGGGCTGCGGCGTGATGAAGACGGTGTCACCGGCGTTGGGGTGCAGGCGGCCGTCGACGCGCGCGACCAGGTCGGTGCGCTTGCCCTCGATGTCGGTGTGGCCGTAGAGGTAGCCGTCCGCGCCGAGCTCCTCGACGAGGTCGACCGTGACCGAGAGGCCCTGGCCCTGCGAGGTGCTGACGACGACGTCCTCGGGACGCACGCCGATGGTGACGGAGCCGCCCGTGGCGTGCGTGAGCACGTCGCGCTCGACGGGCACCACGGCGGAGCCGAACTGCACGCCGCCGTCGACGACGTTCGCGGTGAAGAGGTTCATCGCGGGCGAGCCGATGAATCCGGCCACGAAGACGTTCTGCGGCTTCTCGTACAGGTCGCGCGGGGTGCCGACCTGCTGGAGGACGCCGTCCTTGAGGACCGCGATGCGGTCGCCCATTGTGAGGGCCTCGGTCTGGTCGTGGGTGACGTAGACCGTCGTGACGCCGAGGCGGCGCTGGAGCGACGCGATCTGCGTGCGGGTCTGGACGCGGAGCTTGGCGTCGAGGTTCGACAGCGGCTCGTCCATGAGGAACACCTGCGGCTGGCGCACGATGGCGCGGCCCATGGCGACGCGCTGGCGCTGGCCGCCGGAGAGGGCCTTGGGCTTGCGGCTCAGGTAGGGCTCGAGGTCGAGGAGCTTGGCGGCCTCGAGGACGCGGGTGGCCCGCTCGTCCTTGCCGACGCCCGCGATCTTGAGCGCGAAGCCCATGTTCTCGGCCACCGTCATGTGCGGGTAGAGCGCGTAGTTCTGGAAGACCATCGCGATGTCGCGGTCCTTCGGCGGGACGTCCGTGACGTTGCGCTCGCCGATGAAGATGTTGCCGTCGTTGACCTCCTCGAGGCCCGCGAGCATGCGGAGGGTGGTCGACTTGCCGCAGCCGGACGGGCCGACGAGGACGAGGAACTCGCCGTCGGCGACCTCCAGGTCGATCTGGTCGACGGCCGGGCGGGTGGAGCCCGGGTACAGGCGCGTGGCCTTGTCGAAAGTTACAGATGCCATTTCGGTGTTCTCCTTCACGGGCAGGTACGTGCCCGACGATCCGTGGTGATGGATGTGATGCTCATGGCTCATCGCTGTGGGCGACGACGACCACCCGATGAGTATTGCACGCGGGTGCACGGCGGGATACCCGGCACGATGCGGATCGGCGGCTATTCCTCACCCGAGGACGAGGGCGCCGCGACCTGTATCGTCGGCGGGACGACCTCCTCGTCAAGGCCGCGTCACCGCTTTCCCAGACTGGCCGCCTAGAGTCCTGAGGTCGTGCGGGAGCCCGCCCGCGCCCGACATCCCATCCCCGGAGCGAGGATCCATGAGCAGCACGCCGCCCGCGCACGAACAGCACGGCGGTCATCGTCGACGCCGGGAGGCGGCGCGCGAGAAGGCCCGGCTCAACCGCATGAAGCAGCGTCGCCGCGACGTCGCGGCGCGCGGCCTCGTCCGCGGCGGCATCGCGGTCGCCCTCGTCGCCGTCGTCGTCGTGGTGGGACTCATCGTCTCGCAGGGCGCGCGGCCCGCCGGCCCCGGCCCGCAGAACATGGCGAGCGACGGGATCCTCATCGGCAAGGGCCTCGCCGCCGCCCCCACGCAGGCCCTCGACCCCGAGCAGGAGCCCGTCCCCACGGCCTCGCAGTCGGCCGGGGTCGCCCACATCCGCGTCTACGTCGACTACCTCTGCACCGCGTGCAAGGAGTTCCAGGACACGAACGGCGCGCAGATGGAGGGCTGGCTGCAGTCCGGAGCGGCCACCGTCGAGGTGCACCCCGTCGCCATCCTCACGAGCAAGTCGCAGGCCTACTCCATGCGCGCGGCCAACGCCGCCGCGTGCGTCGCCGACTCCTCGCCCGACGACTTCTGGGCCTTCAACTCCGCGCTCTTCGCGGAGCAGCCGGCCGAGCAGAGCACCGGCCTCAGCGACGACCGGCTCGTCGAGCTCGCCTCCCAGGCGGGGGCCGCGTCCGCCGACGTCTCCAAGTGCGTGTCCGAGCAGCGCTTCCAGTCGTGGGTGAACTCCGCGACGGATCGCGTCCTCGACGGCAAGATCCCCGACTCGAACGTGGCGAAGGTCGTGGGCGCACCCGTCATCGTCGTGGGGGACCGGCAGTACACGGGCCAGCCCGACGACGCGAAGGCCTTCGCGGCCTTCGTGCTCCAGGCCGCGGGCCAGGACGCGACGCCGACGCCCGAGCCCGAGCCGTCCGAGACGCCGACGACCGCTCCGTAGCGCGGCTCCTATGATGGATCGACGGCCCGCGAGGGCCGTCGGCCGGCCTGGCGCAATTGGTAGCGCACCGCACTTGTAATGCGGCGGTTACGGGTTCGAGTCCCGTGGCCGGCTCCGAGACGGAGCCGACGGATCAGTCGAGGACCGTGATCATCCGGTCGCCGTCGACGGTCGACCGGGGGCCCTTGCCGTCCGGCGCCGCGTCGCCGACGTAGAGCCAGCCGAGGAGCTCCTCGCCGTCGCCGAGGCGGTGCATCCTCCGCACCGCGTCGCTGCGGGTGAGCGATCCGGTGCGCCAGAAGACACCCCACCCCTGCTCCTCGAGCAGGAGCGTGAGCGCGTGGGCCACGCCCGCGGCGACCGCCTCCTGCTCCCAGTCCGGGACCTTGCGGCTCGGCGCGACGCACGCGACCACGGCGACGAGCAGGCTCGCGCGGTGGGTCTTCTTGCGGTGCTTGCCGGATCCGGGGTCGCCCGCCGCCTCGTCCATGGCGGCACCGAGCCGGTCGCGGGCGCCGCCGCGGATCTCGATGACCCGCCACGGCCGCAGGCCGCCGTGGTCGGCGAGCCGGGACGCGGCCTCCACGAGCGGCACGAGGTCCTCGTGGCTCGGGGCAGCCTCGCCCACGGAGGAGCGCGAGCGCCGACCGCGCA
The DNA here is from genome assembly GCF_047529985.1 of Clavibacter vidaverae. NCBI lineage: Bacteria > Bacillati > Actinomycetota > Actinomycetes > Micrococcales > Microbacteriaceae > Clavibacter > Clavibacter vidaverae. Next base: position 545,891 of record NZ_JBLJAM010000002.1, on the reverse strand, counting down.
GCGCCCGGAGAACGGGTCCGGGGGTGCCGGGCCCGGACGGGTCGGCGTCGCCGCCCGCCCGATGCCGCGGCACGTCGGTCACTCCGCGGTGCGGAACGACATGGAGACCGAGTTCATGCAGAACCGGTCGCCGGTGGGGGTCTGGGGTGCGTCGTCGAAGACGTGCCCGAGGTGGGATCCGCAGCGGGCGCAGACGACCTCGACGCGCTTCATGCCGAGGCTCGTGTCCGTGTACAGCTTGACCGCGTCGCTCTCCTTCGGCGCGTAGAAGCTCGGCCACCCGCAGTGGGAGTCGAACTTCGTGTCGCTCGTGAACAGCTCGGCGCCGCAGGCCTTGCAGCCGTACACGCCGGTGCGCTCCTCGTCCAGCAGCTCGCCGGTCCAGGGGCGCTCAGTGGCCTGCTGGCGCAGCACCGCGTACTCCTCAGGGGAGAGCTCCTGACGCCACTGGTCGTCGGTCTTCTCGATCTCGTAGGCCATGGTGCGGGTCCTTTCTCGCTGGTCGATCCTAGGGGCGGCGTCCCAGCGCGCCTCCAGGGTCAACCGCTGCGACGCCCCGTGGATTCCTCCACACGGGGAACGCGCGGCCGGGCACCCGGGCGGGACCCGGGCCCCGCCGAGGCCGTCGGGGACGGGGTCGGACACCCCGTGCGCGTGCGCGTGGCGCCCAGGGAGGCGCACCTAGTATGTGGGGGATGTCGGGGAAGGAGCACGCCGTGGACCAGCGCGAGACCCGCCCCGCGACCGCCCCTGCGGTCGAGCGACGGCCCGAGGCCCAGCTCGACGACCGCGCCCGCGCCGTGCTCGACTTCGAGCGCGACTGGACGCGTCACGCCGGCGCCAAGGAGGAGGCCATCCGACAGGCCTTCGGCCTCTCCGCCACCCGCTACTACCAGCTGCTCGGCGCCCTGCTCGAGACGCGCGAGGCCCTCGCCTACGATCCCCTGCTCGTGGGGCGCCTCCTGCGCCTCCGCGAGACGCGCGCCGCGGCCCGTGCCGCCCGCGCCCTGCCCGCCGGTCTCGCGCACCGTCCGACCGCGCGCTGACCCCGCGCCCCACCGAGGAGACACGAGACCCGCCATGCCCTCCCACGCTCCCGACCGCTTCGACGAGGTCCCCGGCGATCTGAGCCGCGTGGGCGCCCACCGCGCGCCGCGTCCCCGGCACCACCGCTTCCGCGCCTTCGCCTGGGCCGCCCTCGCCACGGGCCTCCTCGTGGGCCTCGGCGTCGTCGGCCTCTTCGTCATCGACGACCGCGTCTCGTTCACCGACATCATCCCGAGCGACTCCTCCTCCGCGGAACCCACCCCCACCGAGGAGCCCACCGCGGCGCCGACGACCGTCCCCGGCATGGTCGTGACCGTGCTCAACGGCACGCGGACCTCGGGCCTCTCCGCCCGGGCCTCCACGGTGCTCGAGAAGGCCGGGTGGAAGGTCGGGTCGCGCGTGAACGCCAGCACGTCGGACATCACCACCACGACCGTCTACTACTACGACGACGCGGACGAGGGCGCCGCGCGCGGGCTCGTCGCGGCGCTGGGCGTCGGCGACGTGCAGCAGTCGGACCAGTTCCGTCCCGCCGAGGGCACGGCGCCCGCGACGGCGGCCCGGCTCACCGCGGTGCTCGGCTCCGACTACGCGGCGCGCGGCTAGCCGGCGCGCCCGCGCGGCGGCCGTGGAGGAACCCGACCGCGGATCGCGCGCCCTGGATATCGTGCTGCCTGGTCGCACGCCCGTCGCGTACCAGGTGCTGCGCGCTGTGAGTTCCCGAGGGCGTGGCGCGGGGTCGATGCAGGGCTCCGCGGTCGACCCGGGGGTGGCGGCACCGCGCCCCCGACACCGCGCAGTCGCACATGGAGAAGCACATGGCCAACGGCACCGTGAAGTGGTTCAACGGGGAGAAGGGGTTCGGGTTCATCACCGTCGACCCCGTCGAGGGCGGAGCGGCCCAGCAGGACGTCTTCGTCCACTACTCGGCCATCGAGATGTCCGGGTACAAGGTCCTGGAGGAGGGGCAGCGCGTCGCCTTCGAGATCGGCCAGGGCTCCAAGGGCCTGCAGGCCGAGAACGTCACGCTGGCCTAGGAGGACATCGTCACGACGCCGTCGCCCACGCGGGCGGCGGCGTCGCGTCGTTCCCCCGGAGCGCTCCCGCCTGTGAGCGGCTCGCTTGCACTCCCGTAGGGCGAGTGCCAGAATCGTCCCTGGCACTCCCTCACGGGGAGTGCTAGACGACTGCCTTTTTCCTGACGTCCGGGAGGGACGAGAGATACACATGGCTAAGATCATCGCTTTTGACGAAGAAGCCCGCCGCGGCCTCGAGCGCGGCCTGAACATCCTGGCCGACGCGGTCCGCGTGACCCTCGGCCCGCGTGGCCGCAACGTCGTCCTGGAGAAGAAGTGGGGCGCCCCCACCATCACGAACGACGGTGTCTCCATCGCCAAGGAGATCGAGCTCGACGACCCGTTCGAGAAGATCGGCGCGGAGCTCGTCAAGGAGGTGGCCAAGAAGACCGACGACGTCGCCGGTGACGGCACGACCACCGCGACCGTCCTCGCGCAGGCGCTGGTCCGCGAGGGCCTCCGCAACGTCGCCGCGGGCGCCGACCCCATCAGCCTCAAGCGCGGCATCGAGAAGGCCGTCGCGGCCGTCACGGAGGAGCTCAAGTCCGCCGCGAAGGAGATCGAGACCAAGGAGGAGATCGCCGCCACCGCGTCCATCTCCGCCGGGGACGCCACCATCGGCGCCATCATCGCCGAGGCGATCGACAAGGTCGGCAAGGAGGGCGTCGTCACCGTCGAGGAGTCGAACACCTTCGGCACCGAGCTCGAGCTCACCGAGGGCATGCGCTTCGACAAGGGCTACCTGTCGCAGTACTTCGTCACCGACCCCGAGCGCCAGGAGGCCGTGTTCGAGGACGCGTACATCCTGATCGTCAACTCGAAGATCTCGAACATCAAGGACCTGCTGCCGATCGTCGACAAGGTCATCCAGTCGGGCAAGCAGCTCCTCATCATCGCGGAGGACGTCGACGGCGAGGCCCTGGCCACGCTCGTCGTGAACAAGATCCGCGGCATCTTCAAGTCGGTCGCCGTCAAGGCCCCCGGCTTCGGCGACCGTCGCAAGGCGCAGCTGCAGGACATCGCGATCCTCACCGGCGGCCAGGTCATCGCCGAGGAGGTCGGCCTCAAGCTCGAGAACGTCACCCTCGACCTGCTCGGCACGGCCCGCAAGGTCGTCATCACCAAGGACGAGACCACGATCGTCGAGGGCGGCGGCGACGCCACCGAGATCGCGGCCCGCGTGCAGCAGATCCGCAACGAGATCGGCAACACCGACAGCGACTACGACCGCGAGAAGCTCCAGGAGCGCCTCGCGAAGCTCGCGGGCGGCGTGGCGGTCATCAAGGCCGGCGCGGCGACCGAGGTCGAGCTCAAGGAGCGCAAGCACCGCATCGAGGACGCCGTCCGCAACGCGAAGGCCGCCGTCGAGGAGGGCATCGTCGCCGGTGGTGGCGTCGCCCTCATCCAGGCCGGCAAGCTCGCGTTCGAGAAGCTCCAGCTCGAGGGCGACGAGGCGACGGGCGCGAACATCGTCCGCGTCGCGGTCGACGCTCCGCTCAAGCAGATCGCCCTCAACGCGGGCCTCGAGCCCGGCGTCGTCGCCGAGCGCGTCCGCAACCTCCCCTCGGGTCACGGCCTCAACGCCGCCACGGGCGAGTACGTCGACATGCTCGCCGCGGGCATCAACGACCCGGTGAAGGTCACGCGCTCGGCCCTGCTGAACGCCGCGTCCATCGCCGGTCTGTTCCTCACGACCGAGGCGGTCGTCGCCGACAAGCCCGAGAAGAACCCGGCTCCGGCCGGCGACCCCACGGGTGGCATGGACTTCTAGTCCGACCGGGCCGGAGCGGCAGCGCTCCGGCCCACCTGCACGACCAGCACGACGAAGCGGGCGGTCCCTCATCGGGGCCGCCCGCTTCGTCGTGCCCGGGGCCTGCCCGCCGTCCCGGCGGGCAGGAGGGCCTAGTGCGCGAACATGCGCGCGTTGCCCTCCTCCACCTCCGCGTACTGCCGGGCGGCGGCGCTCAGCGCCTGGTTGATGCTCGCCAGCGCCTCCTCCACGCGCTGCTGCGTGCCCTTCCACTCGGCGACCACGCCCTGGAACGCCGTGGCGGCGCTGCCGGACCACGACCCCTGCAGGTCGGCGAGCTGGCCGTGGAGGCCCGCCACCTCCGCCTGGATGCGGCCGATGCTGCCCTGCACGGCCGCCGTGGCCGACAGGACGGCCTCGCTGTCCACCTGGTACCTCGTCATGCGTCTCCTCCTTCTCGTCGTGGGACGAGCGGAGACTAGGCCGGCCTCAGGACGAGGGCGCGGCCGGGGTCGAGGGCGTGGAGCGGGCGGGGGCGTCCGGGCTGGGGAGGAGGGGGAGGATCACGCGGAAGGTCGCGCCGCCGCCCTCGGTCTCGACGACGTCCACCCGGCCGCGGTGGGCGGCGACGATGGCGGACACGATGGCGAGGCCGAGTCCGCTGCCGCCCGTCTCGCGCGTGCGCGACGTGTCGGCGCGCCAGAAGCGCTGGAAGATCTTCTCGCGGATCTGCGGGGGCACGCCGTCGCCGTGGTCGCGCACCTCGATCCGTGCCTCCCGGGCCGTCTCGTCCACGACGGTGGCGAGCTCGATCGGGCTGCCCGCGGGCGTGAACCGCACCGCGTTGCCGATCAGGTTCGTGACGACCTGGCGGATCTTGTTCTCCTCCGCCGACACCATCGCCACGCCCTCGGCGACGGCCGGGGCGTCGCCGTCGCCCGGGCGCACCGGCGCGAGCGCGTCCGCCGCCGTGTCCCCCGGTCGGCGCGACCGGCGGGCGCGGAACCGCGAGAGGGTCGCACCGGCGAACGCGATCGGTCCCGTCACGTCGTTCCCGGACGGCGAGCCCGTGCTGCGCAGGGACTCGGGCGACATCTCCTGCGTGGGCTCGAGGCCGTCGGCGTCGAGGGCCGGTCCGACGGGGTTCACCAGCACGGGCGGCAGCGCGGTCACGGTGCGCGTCTGCGAGGACGCCATCGCGTCGAGGGCGGCGTCGCGGGCGATGGGGTAGAGGTCCACGGGCGCCAGCTGCAGCGGCTTGGTCTCGTCGAGACGCGCGAGCTCGAGCAGGTCCTCGACGAGGCCGCCCATCCGGATGGCCTCCTTCTCGATGCGCTCCATGGCCTGCGAGACGTCCTCGGGGGTCTGCAGCGCGCCCATGCGGTAGAGCTCGGCGTAGCCGCGAACGGATACCAGGGGCGTGCGCAGCTCGTGGCTCGCGTCCCCGACGAAGCGGCGCATCTGGTCGATGGTCTTCGCGCGGTCGGCGAAGGCCCGGTCGATGCGGCTGAGCATCATGTTGAGGGAGCGGTTGAGCCGTCCGACCTCCGTGTTGGGCGTGGCGCCGCCGAGCCGCTGGCTGAAGTCGCCGCCGGCGATGGCCGCAGCCGTGCGCTCCACCTCGCGGAGCGGGCCGAAGGTGCTGGTCACGAGCATTCGGGTGACGGCGGCGCCGAGCACGACCACGGCCAGGCCGAAGCTCGCGAAGATCACGATGTACGTGGCGACGAGGGCGTCCACCTCCTCGAGCGGCCGGGCGACCACGAGCGTCGAGTACTCGTTCGAGTTCGCCCCGGTGTTCTGCGAGACGCGGACGATGCCGTGCCAGCCGTTCTTGCCGGAGTTGTCGGAGAACCCGACGATCTGGTCGTTGAGCTGGGACGCCCGGGCGAGGTCGAGGCCGAAGACGCGGGGGTGCTCGGCGGCGTCGCCCGTCCAGTTGTCCGCGATCACGTCGCCGTCGGCGTCGAGGAGGACCACGAACCACTGCGGGTTGGCTCCCTCGACGTCCGCCTCCGTGAAGGTGTCCGGCTGCGACGGGTCCGTGTCGAGGACCTTGGGGAGCTGGTTGATGGCGATGGAGAGCTGGCCGTCGAGCTGCGTGACCATCTGCTGCCGCAGCAGGTACATGGTGCCGGCCCCCGAGACGAGGAGGCCGAGGAGGAGGAGCAGGACCGTGACGCCCGTGATCTTGGTGCGCAGGGAGACGTTGTTCCACTTCTCCGAGACGTAGTCGTGCACTGGCCGCACCTCGTGTTCCGTCATGGTGACCGTGTCCCATGAGGATAGGCGACGCCGGATGTGCGATCGGCCGGGCGCCCAGCGGGCGTCCGGCCGATCAGGCGGTGCGGGCCAGGGCCCTAGGGGATCAGGACTTGGCGGCCTTGAGCATGTAGCCGAAGCCGCGCTTGGTCTGGATGACGGGCTCCGAGGAGTGCTGGTCGAGCTTGCGGCGCAGGTAGGAGATGTAGGACTCCACGATTCCGGCGTCGCCGTTGAAGTCGTACTCCCAGACGTGGTCGAGGATCTGCGCCTTCGAGAGCACGCGGTTCGGGTTGAGCATGAGGTAGCGGAGCAGCTTGAACTCGGTGGGGCTCAGCTCGATGGGCTCCTCGCCGACGAGGACCTCGTGCGTGTCCTGGTCCATGGTGAGCTCGCCCGCGCGGATGATCGCGTCCTCGTCGGCGTGCATCGTGCGGCGGAGGATGGCCTTGATGCGGGCCACGATCTCGTCGAGGCTGAACGGCTTGGTGACGTAGTCGTCGCCGCCGACCGTGAGGCCCGTGATCTTGTCCTCGGTGTCGTCCTTCGCGGTGAGGAAGAGGATCGGCGCGGTGTACCCGGCGGCGCGGAGGCGCTTGGTGACGCCGAAGCCGTTCATGTCGGGCAGCATCACGTCGAGGATGATGAGGTCCGGCTCCTCCTCGAGGACGGCCGAGATGGCCTGGGCGCCGTTGCCGACGGCGCGGACCGCGAACCCGGCGAACCGGAGGCTCGTGGTCAGCAGGTCGCGGATGTTGGGCTCGTCATCGACGATAAGGATCTTCGGGCCATCGCTCATGGGATGAAGTATCTGCGCGCTCGCTGGGAGCCGCCTGGATGCTTGTGAGGAGCGGTCGCGGACGTCGCTCGCCGGATCAGGCAGCGATGCCGGCGGCGTCGAGGATCGTGTAGGCGTACCCCTGCTCGGCGAGGAAGCGCTGGCGGTTCTGCGCGAAGTCCTGGTCGACGGTGTCGCGCGAGACGAGCGTGTAGAAGCTCGCGGACAGGCCGGACGCCTCGGGGCGGAGCAGGCGGCCGAGGCGCTGGGCCTCCTCCTGGCGCGATCCGAAGGACCCGGACACCTGGATCGCGACGGTGGCGTCCGGCAGGTCGACCGAGAAGTTGGCGACCTTGCTCACGACCAGGACCCGTTCGGTGCCGTCGCGGAACGCCTGGTACAGCCGCTCGCGCTCGGCGACGGGCGTCGCGCCCGTGAGCTTCGGGGCGCCGAGCGCCTCGGCGAGCTCGTCGATCTGCTCGAGGTACTGGCCGATCACGAGGATGCTCTCGCCGCGGTGCCGCTCGACCAGCGCGCGCGTGACGTCGAGCTTGGCGGGCGCCGTGGCGGCGAGCCGGTAGCGCTCGTCGTCGGCTGCGGCGGCGTAGACGAGGCGCTCGTCGTCGGGCAGGTCGATGCGCACCTCGAAGCACTCGGCGGGGGAGATGAAGCCCTGGGCCTCGATCTCCTTCCACGGCGCGTCGAACCGCTTCGGCCCGATGAGGCTGAAGACGTCGCCCTCGCGGCCGTCCTCCCGCACGAGCGTGGCCGTGAGGCCGAGGCGACGCCGGGCCTGGAGGTCGGCGGTGAGCTTGAAGACCGGCGCGGGCAGCAGATGCACCTCGTCGTAGACGACGAGGCCCCAGTCGAGCGCGTCGAGGAGCGCGAGGTGGGCGTACTCGCCCTTCCTCTTGGCGGTGAGGATCTGGTACGTCGCGATGGTCACGGGCTTGACCTCGCGCGACTGGCCCGAGTACTCGCCGATCTCGTCCTCGGTGAGCGTGGTGCGCTTCAGCAGCTCCGCGCGCCACTGGCGGGCGGACACCGTGTTCGTCACGAGGATCAGCGTCGTCGTCTTCGCGCGCGCCATCGCGGCGGCGCCCACGAGGGTCTTGCCGGCGCCGCAGGGGAGGACGACCACGCCGGATCCGCCGTCGAGGAAGTGCTCCACCGCGTCCGCCTGGTAGTCGCGCAGCGTCCACCCGTCCTGCGTGAGGTCCATGTCGTGGGGCGTGCCCGGGGTGTAGCCGGCCAGGTCCTCGGCGGGCCAGCCGATCTTCACGAGCTCCTGCTTGAGCTGGCCGCGCGCCCACGCCTGCACCCGGTACGTGGAGGCGTCGACGCGCTCGGTGAGCAGCGGCGCGATGCGGCGCGAGCTCGCGACCTCGGAGAGGACGGCGGACTCGGTGCTCGAGATCTGCAGCTCGCCCTCGTCGTCGCGCCCGATGACGAGGCGGCCGTAGCGGCCGACGGTGTCCGTGACGTCGGCCGTGACCGACTGCGGGACGGGGAAGCGGGAGTAGCGCTCGAGCGTGGCCAGCATGTCCGCGGCGGTGTGGCCGGCGGCGCGCGCGTTCCAGAGGCCGAGGCGGGTGATCCGGTACGTGTGGATGTGCTCCGGCGCGCGCTCCAGCTCGGCGAAGACGGCGAGGTCGTGCCGGGCGTCCTCGGCGTCCGCGTGGGCCACCTCGAGGAGGACGGTGCGATCGCTCTGGACGATGAGGGGGCCGTCGGACATGCCCGCCAGCCTAGGCGCGCTCACGCGGGCGTCGGTCCGGGGGAGAGGGACACGATGCTCGACAGGGGGAGGGTGCGCTCCACGTCGGCGACGCGGTCGCGGGCGCGCAGGCGGCCGCCGGCCACGCTCGCGGGCTCGAGGACGTGTTCCACCTCGCGGCCGTCCGGCATGCGGACGCGGACGCGGAGCACGGCCTTGGCGCGGATCGCGACCTCGAGCTGGCGGGCGGTCCACGCGACGCCGTCGTCGGGGCCGTCGGCGGCGCGGACGCGGGCGACGAGGGCGTCCGCGGCGTCGGGCTCGGGATCCGCGGCGGGGCCGGGCGTATAGGTCGTGCGGGGAGCGAGGGCGATGCGGCGTCCCTCGGCGTCCTCGCGGACGGGGCCGAGGCGCGCGGCCGCGAGGGCGCGTTCGACGGCGTCGGGCGATGCGGGGGACACCAGCACGCCGTCGCCGGCCCGGGTGAGGCGCAGGGGCGCGAGGTCGCGGTCCACCAGCAGCGTGGCGAGGAGCGGCGCCTCCTCGGAGACGACGGCGGTCCGGGCGTCCGGCGCGGCCTCGGCGGGCGCGGCCGGGCGGACGCGGATCCGGCCGAAGCGGGCCGCGGTCTCCGTGAGCAGGTAGTCGAGCGGCTGGGGGACGCCCGTCAGCGAGATGCCGGCGAGGAAGGAGCGGATGCCGTCCGCCGTGTCGCCCGAGGCGAGGGCGCGCGTGACGGATCCGGACGAGATGCGGTAGCTCGCGGCCAGGCCCCGGCCCTCCGCGTCCGCGACGGCCAGCAGGCGCGACTCGACGGCGGGATCCAGCGGGCCGGGCGAGACGACCGACAGGTCGTGCTGCAGGTACACGTGGTCGACCTCGGCCGGGAGGTGCGGCGCGAGGGCGGCGGCCGCGGCATCGGCGCCGGACGTGAGGAGCGCCCGGCCGGCGGAGCTCGGCACGTCGCCCGTGGTGATGCCGAGGAGGCCCGCGTCACGCGTGAAGACCGCGACGCGCTCGCCGATCCACGCGGATCCGCCGGGGAAGCGCCAGAGGACGCCGTCGAGGAGGCCGGCGCCCCACGACGCGTCGGCGCGCTCGGCGAGGATCGCCCGGGTGGCGGGGGCGAGCGCGTCCAGCCACGAGGCGGCCAGCGCCTCCCAGCGCTCGGCGGTCGGGCGTGCGGACCAGTCCGCGGACGCCGACGCGGCCGACCACGTGCGCCCGGCCTGCGTGACGAGGCCGGCGCGTGCGGCGATGGAGAGGACGACCGGCACGTCGTCGAGGTCGGCGCCGAGCGCGGCCGCCAGCCGGCGCGCGTCGGGGAGGGACATGCCGCCGCGGCTCAGCTCGCGGGCCGGATCCCGCGTCAGCTCGTCGAGCAGGGCGGCGACGGCGAGCACGGAGCGGAAGGCGCTCTCGCCCGCGCGCCGGTCGACCTCGTCCGGGTCGACGCGGGGCACGGCGGCGAGGGGCGCGGGAGGATCCAGGCGGGCGAGCTCGTCGGTGCCGGGCCGGCCGTCCGCGGGCCACGTCGCCAGGGCGGCGGCGACCTCGGGGTGCGTCGTGATCCCGGCCTCGTCGAGGTCGGCGAGCAGCGTGGCCGCGGCCCGCGCCGCGGCGTCCGCGAGCTCGTCCGGGTCGCGCGGGTCCTCGCCCGACCGGCGGGCGACGGCGTCGCGGACGGCCCGGAGCGGGATCGGGCGCGCGGTGGCGCCCTCCTCCACGGCGACCGCGAGCACGGCCAGGGCGGTGCGGTCGAGCTGCTCGAGGGCCCGTGCCACCGCGTCCGGTGCGAGGAGCGCGTCCGCCAGGTCGAAGAGGTCGGCGATGCGCGGGGAGTCGACGCCGCGGTCACGCACGAGGGCGGCGAGCGACCCGTCGTCCAGCGCGCGCAGGCGGGACGCGAGCACGAGGGCGTCGGTCATGGTCGTCCCGCTAGCGGGACGGGCCGTCCATGCGACGACGGCGACGGACGCTGATGATCAGGATCGCGATGAAGAGGAGCGCCGCGATGGGGATGCCGACGGCCGGGAGCAGCAGGATGACCTGCCACAGCGGCGTGCTGTACTGCGACGCGTCGACCGCGATGAGGGGCGCCAGCAGGATCGCGAGGATGCTCAGGACGGCGACCAGCAGGATCCCGGCGAGCATGTACGCGAGGATGCGCTCGGCCCGTCCCTCGCTCGGTGCGGTCTCGGATGCCATCCGCCCAGACTACGCGGTGGCACGCGCCCGGGCGCGTCGCACGGGACGCTCCGCACGACGGCCCTCCCCGCCGCCCCGGGCCGCACGGGGTCCCGGCGAATAGACTGAACCGCCCACCAGCACATCGAGCCCCTCCCGGGGCGAGGGAAGAGGATCGCATGCCCACCGGCAAGGTGAAGTTCTACGACGAGGACAAGGGGTTCGGGTTCATCAGCTCGGACGACGGCCAGGAGGTCTTCCTGCACGCGTCGGCCCTGCCCTCGGGCGTCGCCGGCGTGAAGGCCGGCACGCGGCTCGAGTTCGGGATCGCGGACGGCAAGCGCGGCGCGCAGGCCCTCTCGGCGCGGATCCTCGACGCCCCGCCCTCGCTCGTCCGCATGTCCCGCAAGCCCGCCGACGACATGGCCGTCATCGTCGAGGACCTCGTGAAGGTGCTCGACGGGATCGGCACCAACCTCAAGCGCGGCCGGTACCCGGACGACGCCCACAGCCGGAAGATCGCGGCGCTCCTGCGCCGGGTCGCGGAGGAGCTCGATGCCTGAGCACGATGACGACATGACCACGACGGACGAGATCGGCGCCCAGGCGACGACCGCGGACGCGACGGCCGCGGACGCCGTGACCGCTCCGGAGCCGGCTGCCGCCGCGGAGCCGACCGCCGAGCCCGCCGTCCCCGACGCCGAGCTGCTCGCGGCCGTGGACCTCGCGCGCGCCGCGCTGCTCGAGATCACGCCGGCCGACACGGTCGGGGAGCCCGCCGGGTCCATCGTGGAGGGCGACCGCCTGCTGTCGCTCCTCTTCGCGAACACGATGCCGGGCTACCCCGGCTGGTTCTGGACGGTGACGCTCGCCCGCGTCGACGACGCCGCCCCGACCGTGCTCGAGGCGGAGCTCATGCCCGGCGAGGGTGCGCTGCTCTCGCCCGAGTGGCTGCCCTGGTCCGACCGGCTCGCCGGCATCGAGGCCGACCAGGAGGCGGAGCGGATCGCGGCGGAGTCCGACGACGAGGACGAGGACGAGGACGAGGACGACGACGAGGACGACGACGAGGACGACCCCGCGGAGGACCCGGACGACGTCCTCGACGGCGTCGACTTCGAGGCCGCGCCGTCCGACGATGACGATGACGACGACGACGACGACGACGACACGAGCTTCGACGGCGCCGATCGCTGATCCGCGCGGCGCATGACGACGGCGGCGGCCCCCGAGGGGACCGCCGCCGTCGTCGTCTCCGGGGAGGAGGGGATCAGCCCGCGCCCTGCTCCACCACGAACTCGATGCAGCGCACGAGGGCCCGCACGTCGTCCGGCTCGATGGCCGTGAAGGTCGCGACGCGGAGCTGGTTGCGCCCGAGCTTCCGGTAGGGCTCCGTGTCGACCACGCCGTTGGCGCGGAGCGTCTTCGCGACGGCGGCCGCGTCGATCGAGTCGTCGAAGTCCATCGTGACCACGACCTGCGAGCGGTGCGCCGGATCCGTCACGAACGGCCGCGCGTACTCCACCCGCTCCGCCCACTCGTAGAGGACGGAGGACGACTCGCGCGTGCGGGCGTCGGCCCAGGCGAGGCCGCCGGCCCGCTCGATCCAGTCGAGCTGGTCCTCGAGCATGAGGAGCGTCGCGAGGGCCGGGGTGTTCAGCGTCTGGTTCAGCCGCGAGTTGTCGACGGCGTTCTTGAGGCTGAGGAACTCGGGGATCCACCGGCCGGACGCCGCGATGCGGTCGACCCGCTCGAGGGCGGCCGGGGAGAACAAGGCGAGCCAGACGCCGCCGTCGCTCGCGAGGTTCTTCTGCGGCGCGAAGTAGTAGACGTCGGCCTCGGCCGCCGCGAAGTCGATGCCGCCGGCCGCGCTCGTGGCGTCGACGACCGTGAGGGCTCCCGCGTCGCCGTGCACGCGCGTGACGGGGGCCATGACGCCGGTGGAGGTCTCGTTGTGCGGCCACGCGTAGACGTCGACGCCCTCGACGGGGTTCGCGGCGGCGCGGCTGCCGGGCTCGGCGCGGATCACGTCCGGCGCCTCGAGGAAGGGCGCCGCGGCGGCCTTCGCGAACTTGCCGCCGAACTCGCCGAAGACGAGGTTCTGGCTGCGGCGCTCGATGAGGGAGAAGGCCGCGGCATCCCAGAAGGCGGTGGATCCGCCGTTGCCCAGCACGACCTCGTAGCCGTCGGGGAGGCGGAACAGGCGCGAGAGGCCGTCGCGCACGCGGCCGACCATGTCCTTGACGGGCGCCTGGCGGTGGGACGTGCCGAGGATCTGCGCGCCCGCGAGCGCGAGGTGGTCGAGCTGCGCCTGACGCACCTTGGACGGCCCGCAGCCGAATCGTCCGTCGAGGGGCAGCAGTTCGGTGGGGATCATCGTGGTCGGCATGCGGCAATGGTAGGGGACCGTCCGCGGCCGCCCCGGGCCCGTCCCGCACCTCGCGCCGGTCATCCCGCACCCGGGGAAGTAGGCTGGTCGCTGGCGCAAGGGAGGCCCGATGACTGATCTCGTGGACACGACGGAGATGTACCTCCGCACCATCCTCGACCTCGAGGAGGAGGCCATCGTGCCCCTGCGCGCGCGCATCTCGGAGCGCCTCGGTCACTCCGGACCCACGGTCTCGCAGACCGTCGCCCGCATGGAGCGCGACGGGCTGGTCATCGTCAGCGGCGACCGTCACCTCGAGCTCACCCCCGAGGGGCGCAGCAAGGCCGTCCACGTGATGCGCAAGCACCGCCTGGCCGAGCGCCTGCTCAGCGACGTGATCGGGCTCGAGTGGGAGTTCGTGCACGATGAGGCCTGTCGCTGGGAGCACGTCATGAGCGAGCAGGTGGAGCGCAAGATCCTCGACCTCCTCGGCCATCCGACGGAGTCCCCGTACGGCAACCCGATCCCGGGGCTCGATGAGCTGGGCGACTCGCCCGCCGTCGCCTTCATGGCCGGCGTGGTGAGCATCGTCGAGGCGTCGCTCGGCACGACGGAGGACGCCCCCGCCCGCGGCGTGATCCGCCGCCTGGGTGAGCCCGTGCAGTTCGACCCCGAGCTCCTCTCGCAGCTCAAGCAGGCCGGCGTGCTGCCGGGCGCCACCGGATCCTTCTCGCGCGAGGGCGTGTACGTGCTCGTCCGCGTGGACGGCGCCGGGCCCGGGCTCGAGCTCCCGCTCGAGGTCGCGGGCCACATCTTCATCGAGCGCTGACGCCGACGCGCGTCGGCTGCTGCGGTGGGCGGATCCACAGGACCACCCCCGGACTGGGCACACGCCGTCGGCACGCCGCTCCCACCGGGGGTTCTGCGCCGCATCCGTCGCGAGGATGACGCCTGCCGTTATGGATTCGTTAGAAATATGGTCCCTCAGGATGACAAACGGGAGCCCGTCCCTTACTCTCGAACAGGCCCGACCGACCACCACAGAGGTTCCGGGCCCGATGCAGGGCGTCTCGACACCCGTCCCCTGCGTGTGTACCCCTCGACGACCTTGGAGGGACGGGGCGCCAGCATGTCCGGCGTCGAGACGCAGGAGGTTGACAACTTGGCCCATGGTGACATCAGCGGTTCCGTCGGGAACCCGTCCGACCCGACTCGACCGCCCGCACCCGGGATGGATCGCCTGCCCACTCGTCGCGAGCTCCGCGCCGCCGAGAGCGCGAAGGCCGTCCGCCCCCGTCGCGACTCCGCGACCCGCACGCTCGAGGCCCCCGCGCCCCGCCTGACCCCGGCCCCCGCCGGGCGCTCGCGCCGCACCAAGGCCGCCAACGCGGTCGTCATGACGTTCGTCACCGGCCTCGTCGGGGTCATGGCCATCCCCGCCTACGCGGCGGGTTCGCAGCTCGAGCACACCAAGAGCGCCGACGGCGTCTCGCTCCAGGACTACTCGGCGGCGAACGCCCAGGTCGTCACGGCCGACAACGCGTCGTCCGCGCCGGTCGAGGAGGGCTTCACGGCCACCTCGGTCGCCGAGCTCAGCGCGCAGAAGGCCGCCGCCGCGCGGGCCGCGCTCGCCGAGCAGCGCCGCACGCAGCTGGCCTCGACGGCCACGAGCTACACCGGTGCCTCGGCCTCGCAGATCGCCCAGAACCCGGTCTACCCGGGCACGTCGGCCTCCGGCGTCGCCGCGGTCGCTCGCCAGTACCTCGGCGTCCCCTACGTCTTCGGCGGCAACACCCCCGCCGGCTTCGACTGCTCCGGCCTCGTCCAGTACGTGTTCGCGCAGTTCGGCCTGAACCTGCCCCACTCGGTGCGTGCGCAGGGCGCCGCCGGCGTCACGGTCCCCGCGTCCGAGGCGCGCGCCGGCGACATCGTGGTCTGGAACGACGGCAGCCACGACGGCATCTACACGGGCAACGGCATCATGATCGATGCGCCCAAGCCCGGCGACCACGTCAAGGAGCGCCCGGTCTGGAGCTCCAACGTGCACTACGTCCGCCTCCTGGGCTGACCCGCGCACCGACCTCCGGAGGCCGGCGGCACGCATCCACGAGATGCGCCGCCGGCCTCCGTCGTTCCCCGGGACAAACGGGGGTCGCTGGGCTACCCTGTGCGGTGAGACGTCCCTCGACCCGCCCGGGAGCCCCGATGACCACCGCACGCGACATCCGCACCATGGATGCGCACGTGCGCCATGGCCATCGGCACCATCCCCGGGTGGGCATCCACCTGGTCCACCCGAGCGGTCACCCGCTCTCCTAGAAGGCATCGCCGTTGACTCGGCGGTGCCTTCATGTGTTCCCGGGGGCGGGGGCGACTCGTTCGGATGCCTGGAAGCCGTCCAGGCCGGTCTGAGAGGGATGTCGTGCGCACACTGGTACTCAACGCGGGCTTCGAGCCGCTCGCCGTCGTGTCGTTCAAGCGGGCCCTGGTGCTCGTGCTGAGCGGCAAGGCCACCATGCTCGCCCAGGACGAGGAGCACCCGATCCTCGGGAGCGGCGGGGCCTGGGGGCGCCCGTCCGTGATCCTCCTCACGCGGTACGTGCGGATCCCGCACGCGCGTCGGGTGCCGGTCTCGCGCCGCGGGGTCCTCCGGCGGGACGGGGGCCGGTGCGCGTACTGCGCGCGGAACGCGACCACCATCGACCACGTGCTCCCGCGATCGCGTGGCGGGAAGGACACGTGGGAGAACCTCGTGGCGTGCTGCCTGTCGTGCAACAACCGCAAGAGCGACCGCACGCCCGAGGAGATGGGGTGGACGCTGCGCACGTCGCCGCGGGCGCCGCAGGGCAGCGGCTGGGTCGTCAGCGGGATGGAGCGGCCCGCGCCCGGCTGGGACGAGTTCCTGGCCCCTGCCGCCTGACCGTCGCGCGGCCGTGCCCACGCGGCCGGGTCGCGGGGGGACCCTCCGTAGGCTGAGGGGATGACCGACGACGCTCGCGCCTCCGACATGCCCGACGACCCGTTCCTCTGGTTGGAGGAGATCCACGGCGACCGCGCCCTCGCGTGGGTGCGCGCGGAGAACGAGCGGACGCTCGGGCGGTCCCCCGAGGGGTCGCGCGCCGGGCTCACGCGCGAGCTGCTCGAGGTGCTGGAGTCGGACGAGCGGATCCCGTACGTGACGCGGCACGGCGAGCACCTCTACAACCTCTGGCGCGACGCCGAGCACGTGCAGGGCCTCTGGCGCCGGACGACGCTCGACGAGTACGAGGCGCCCGCCCCCGAGTGGGAGGTCCTGCTCGACCTCGACGCGCTGGGCGCGGCCGAGGGGATCCCGTGGCAGTTCTCGCGCGCGCAGCTGCTGTCGCCCGAGCGCGACCGGGCGCTCGTGTCGCTCTCGCCCGACGGCGGCGACGCGGTGGCGGTCCGCGAGCTCGACCTCGCGACCGGACGCTTCGTCGAGGGCGGCTTCGAGGTGCCCGCGGCGAAGACGATGGTGTCGTGGATCGACCGGGACACGGTGTTCGTGGGCACCGACTTCGGGCCCGGCAGCCTCACCGAGAGCTCGTACGCGCGGACCGCGCGGCGCTGGAGCCGCGGGCAGGCGCTGGCGGACGCGCCCGAGGTGCACGCGGTCGCCGCGACCGACATGCTCGTCCACGTCACGCACGACCCGACGCCGGGGTACGAGCGGGACGTCGTGCGCGAGGTGCCCGACTTCTTCACGTCGCGCACGCTGCTGCTGACGGACGCGGGCACGGTGCCCGTCGACGTGCCCGAGGACGTGGACGTCGACCTGCACCGCGAGTGGCTCGTGCTGCGTCCGCGCACCGACACGGAGATCGGCGGCGTCGTGCACGCGGGCGGCTCGCTGCTGGCGGCGCGACTCGACGACTTCCTCGCGGGATCGCGCGAGCTCGCGGTGCTGTTCGCGCCGACGTCGTCGCGCAGCCTCGAGGACTGGGCGTGGACGGCGGGGCACCTGGTGCTGACGCTGCTCGAGGACGTGGCCAGCCGGATCCGCGTGCTCACGCCGCCGACCGCCGCCGGTCCCGCGGGCTGGCACGAGGAGGACGTGCGCGTGGGCACGCCGCTCGCGTCCGTGTCGGTGGTCGCGACCGACCGCGAGACCGACGAGTACTGGCTGGCGGTGACCGGGTTCCTCACGCCGCCGACGCTCCTGCACGGGACCGTGGGGGAGGGCGCGCCGCGGCCCGTCAAGGAGCAGCCGGCGTCGTTCGACGCCCGGGGGCTCGAGGTGCAGCAGCACTTCGCCGTCTCCGACGACGGCACGCGCGTGCCCTACTTCCAGGTGGGACCGCGCGACCTGCCGCTCGACGGATCCGCGCCCACGCTGCTGTCCGGCTACGGCGGCTTCGAGAACAGCCTGCTGCCGTCGTACAGCGGCGTCCGGGGGCGCGGCTGGCTGGCGCGCGGCGGCGTGTACGTGCTCGCCAACATCCGCGGTGGCGGCGAGTACGGGCCGGCGTGGCACCGGGCGGCGCTGCGGCAGGACCGGCATCGCGCGTACGAGGACTTCGCGGCCGTCGCGCGCGACCTCGTGACCCGCGGCGTGACCGTGCCCGCACGCCTCGGCTGCGAGGGCCGCAGCAACGGCGGCCTGCTGGTCGGCAACATGCTCACGACCTACCCGGAGCTGTTCGGCGCCGTGGTCTGCGGCGTGCCGCTGCTCGACATGCGGCGGTACACGCGGCTGTCGGCGGGGGCGTCGTGGGTCGCCGAGTACGGGGATCCGGACGTGCCGGAGGACTGGGACTTCATCCGCTCCTTCTCGCCGTACCACAACGTCCGCGCGGGGGTCGCGTACCCGCCCACGCTCGTCTACGCGGCGACGAGCGACGACCGGGTCGGCCCGGTGCAGGCGCGGAAGATGGTGGCGCTGCTGCACGAGACCGGGGTCGAGGACGCCTGGTACTTCGAGAACACGGCGGGCGGGCACGGCGGATCCGCGGACAATCCGGCGACCGCGCGGCTGCAGTCGCTGATCCACGCGTTCCTGTGGGAGCGGCTCGGGGGCGTGCGCGCGGGCGCCTGACGGGCGCCTGACGCGGCGGGCCGGCTGGCGGGACGCGGGAGTGCCGGCCGTCCCGCCGTCAGCCGACGCGGCGGCCCGCGACGGAGCCGGAGCGCGACCGAAGCCCGGACACGAGGTCGGTGAGCATCGCGGTCGGCTCCAGGCCCACCTCGCGGTCGAGGCGCGCGCGGTAGACGGCGTAGGCGCGCAGGGCGTCCGACTGGTTGCCGGCGGCCACGTGCACGGCGATGAGGCGGCGCTGCGCGGTCTCGCGGAGCGGATCCACGTCGATCGCCCGGCGCGCGGCCGACGCCGCCTCGTGCAGGCGCGCACGGCGGAGGAGCGCGTCGGACTGCGCCTCGAGCGCGTTCACACGCAAGTGGCGCCACTCCTCGGCCGCGGGCTCCAGCCAGCCGTCGAACCAGTCGGGCAGGAGGTCCTGGCTGAAGAGCTCGACGGCCTCCGGCGCGAGGTCCGCGTCGTCCGGATCCGTCTGCCGCTGGTCGAGCAGGCGGGCCGCGATGGCGCGGGCCGTCCGCAGGTCGACGGCGACCGCCTCGTGCAGCACGAGCCCGCTGGACGCGCTGTCGACGATCTCCCGGCCGCCGTCGCCGAGGCGGGCGATGGCGGACCGGAGGCTGGACTGCGCCCGGCCGTCGAGCGCCTCGGGCCAGAGCTGGGACGCGAGCGTGCCGCGGTCGGCGGGGCGCGTGCGGATGGCGAGGGCGGCGATGAGGCGCCGGGTGCCGTCGGAGAGGGCGGCGCCGCCGGGATCGCGACCGGGGGACGCGGATGCCGGATCGGCGCCCAGGCCCGCGATGCGGAAGCCGCCGAGCACGTCGACGCGGATCACCCGCGTGCTCCGGAGGAGAGCGGACGGCGGGCGCAGGACGCCTCGAGGGCGGTCGCGTGGCGCGCGGAACAGGGGGCCCTGCCATGCGCCTGCTGATGCATCCGGCACCTCCGTGGCCACACCGTATCCGCTCGGAGCCGAAAGCCCACCATGGGGGTGCTTTTGGGGCCACGCGCGACGGATCCCCCACCGGGCGTCCGGTGGGGGATCCGTCAGGGATCGCGCGGGTCCGCTAGCGCTCGGCGGACCTGCGGCGGGCGTGGATCCCGAGTCCCAGGGCGCCGATGACCAGCGCGGCGAGGCCCCAGCCGATCGTCGGCGTCGGGTCGTATCCGGTGACCGGGAGGGAGCCGCCCGGCGTGGTGCCGCCCGGGATGACGGGCGTCACGGGGGTGCGCGAGGGCGTCGGGGTGCCGGCGCTCGGCGTGGGCGTGCCCGCGGACGGCGTCGGCGTGCCGACCGACGGCGTGGGGGTCGGCGCGGTCGCGGTGGGCGTCGGGGCCGTCGCGGTGGGCGTCGGCGCGGTCGGGGTCGGCGTGGGCGTGGGCGCGGTGGCCGTCGGCGTGGGGACCGTGGGGGTGGGGATCGGGACCGTGGCGGTCGGCGTCGGCGCGGTGGGCGTCGGAGTCGGTGCCGTCGGGGTGGGCGTCGGGGCCGTCGGCGTCGGGGTGGGCGCCGTCGGGGTCGGTGTGGGAGCCGTCGGCGTCGGGGTCGGTGCCGTCGGGGTGGGCGTCGGTGCGGTCGGCGTGGGGGTGGGCGTCGGGACCGTGGGGGTGGGCACGGGCGTCGTCGGCTCCGTCGTGGGCGTCACGGTCGGCGTCGCCGTGGGGGTGGCGGTGGGCGTCGCCGTGGGCGTCGCCGTCGGCTCGACCACCGCGGTCACGAAGTTGCTGATGTCCGTGCTGCAGGTGACCGTCGCGCCGCCGCCGTTGCCGGAGCCGTTGCACTGGTCCACCGAGACGAGCAGCGCGGAGGTGACGGTGGAGGTCGGGACCGTGCAGGTCACGCGACCCGCGGCGCCGCCGCCGTTGCCGGAGCCGTTGCACTGGGTGACGTCGGCTCCCGTGGTGTTGGAGACGGGCGAGCACGCCGTGCCGCCCGCGGCGCCGTCGGTCGCGGAGCCGATGCACTGGTTGACCGTGGCGGGCGTCGTGGTGCTCTCGCCGACGATGTTGTTGGTGATGTCCACGGTGCAGATGACGTTGCTGCCGCCGCCGTTCGCGACGCCGTTGCACTGGTCGACCGAGGTGATGATGATCCCGTCGCGCTGCGAGACGGTGGTGGTGCAGAGGGGGGCCGCTCCCGCGGCGCCGGCGCATACCCGGGTGGTGACCGTCGAGGATCCGGTCTGGGTCGCGACGTTCAATTCGTTGACGACCGTCACGTCGCATTCGACCTGGTCGCCGCCGCCGTTGGGGGTGTCATTGCACTGCGTCGTGGTCGTCGGGGATACGGCGGCGGACGCGGACTGGATCTGACCGGTCATGCCGACGACGGCGACGAGCGCGATGAGCGCTGCGCCCGCGGACGCCATGAACCGCGCGCGGAGGCGACGACGGGGGCGGGGGGCGGGAATGGCCCTCCCGGGTGATGCGAGGTGTTTCGGCACGGTGCTCCTTCTTCCCGGCCAGAGTGCTCGCGGCGCCGCGACGGACCCGCGACGCGGGCGTGACGGCGGCGTGACGCCCGGCGCGCCGCGTCCCCCGCGCCCCGGCATTCCGGCGCAGGGGAATTCCTTACGGGGTCCCCGCCGGACGGCGAAGAGGGCCGATCCTGTGGCGGATCGGCCCTCTTCGTGGTGCTGCGCGCGGCGCGCGCGTCGTGTCGCCTACTTGTTGGCGCGGTACTCCTCGAGCAGGTCGGCCGAGATGCGGCCGCGCTCGGAGACCTTGTGGCCGTGCTCGCGCAGCCACTCGCGGGCGGCGCCGAGGTCCTCCTTGGGAGCGCTCGAGGACGAGCGGCGCGTGCCGGACGAACGGCCGGTGGAGGCGCGGCCGACGCGACGGGCGCGGTCGACGTAGGTGTCCAGCGCCTCGCGCAGCTTCGCGGCGTTGGCGTCGCTCAGATCGATCTCGTAATTCACGCCGTCGAGCGCGAACGGGACGGTCTCGCCCTTTCCCTCTTCGATGACGACGCCGTCGATGTCGTCGACGAGCGTGGTGACAACCTTGCGAGCCACGTCTGTTCCTCTCATTGCAGATGGTGCATCAGATGATGCGACGATGCCACGATACCCGCTCCGCGACGGAATTCCGACATCCTGCGTGAATCACGTCGGAAATTGCAGGTAATCGACGCCCGCGCCACGCGCCGGATACCGCGTGTCGCCCGACGGATGCGCATTCCCGCATGCGAGGCGCACGATCTCCAACGCGTTTCCGCGGCACGGCTCGAGGCTGGCCATGCATATGGCGGATGAATGCGCGCTGAATCCCTCATATGTGGAAACGAGGCGCGATGTGCGGGGATCCGCACCCCCGCACGCGAGAGGGCCCGCGGAGCGATGCTCCGCGGGCCCTCTCCGGCGCAGGTGCCGGGGATCAGTAGTACTCGCCGTGGCGGTAGTCCCACGACGGGAACGACCGCGCGAGCGCCGACATGATGACGTCGACCGCGAGGCCGCGACGGATGAGCGTGGGGTTCGGCGTGACCGACCGCTCGCCGTGCTGCTCGGGGATGAGCGCGCCCGACGCGTCGACCATGGAGACCATGACGCCCTGCTCGTGGCGGCTCGTCTCGTCGAGGCCCGGCTGGATGGAGGCGACGTAGTCGTCGGCCGCGACGATGACGTCGGCCTGCTGCTCGATGCGCTCGCCGATGCCCTCGACGCGGCCGCGGTTGCCCTTGCCGGACGGGTTGGCGGAGCTCGCGAACGCGAGGCGCCCGCTCGCCCACAGGTGCTCGGCGAGCTGCTCGGCGGGGCGGCCGAAGCGGATCACGAAGCAGCTCGTGCCGCGGCGGTCCATCGCGAGCTGGGCAGCGGTCTCGTCGGGCAGGAGGTGCTTCGCGTCCTCGCGCCAGGGGAGGATGCAGCCGAGCAGCACGTCGGCGTCCCAGTGCTCCTGGTAGAAGGCGAGGATCTCGTCGTTCAGCACGGCGAGCTGCTTCAGCTGCTCGATGCTCGTGCAGAGCACCACGCCCGGCTTGTCGCGGTTGCGCTGCTTCGCGTCGAATTTGCGCTCGAGGCCGGCGCCGTCCGTGGTCATGAGGATGTAGCCGACCTTGGTGGCGGCGACCACGAGGCCGCCGGGCGCCTCGACGGCCGCGGCGGCGCGCGGGTCGAGCGTTCCGTCCCAGGGGATCGTGCGGGTGGTGTCGGTCATGGGGGCATGCCTCTCGTGCGAGTCGGATCGGAGCCGCCGGGGCGCACCTGCGTCGGGCCGGGGTGCGCCGCACCGCGCGTGCGGCGGGAGAGCGGTGGGATCGACGGTAGGCGCGGCGGCGCGGCGGGGCGGGCGAGCGTCCACAGGGCGACCGGGCACCGCCCCGGACGGGGGCTCCTGTCGACGGGTGCCGCTGCCTAGCCTGGCGACATGAGCGCTGCTGCCGGCTGGTACGACGACCAGGACCCTCGCTGGATCCGATGGTGGGACGGCGCGCAGTGGACCGACCACGTGCAGCCGAAGCCGGAGACCGCGCCGCCCGTCGCTGAGCCGGCCTCGACCACGGCGCCGCCGGTCGACCGCCTGTCCAAGAGGGACGCCCGAGAGCGCGCTGCCGCGGCGGAAGCGCACATCGTGGCGCTCGAGGGCCTGATCGCCCGTCACGGCACTCGGGCGTTCGTCGAGGTGGACGACTACCGCGCGTCGGTCGAGGCCGAGCTGGAGGGGAGCCGCCGGACGGCGGAGGCGGCTGCCGCCTCGCTGGTCGCCCAGGCGGGAGAGGAGCGGGACCGGATGCTCGCGGAGGCCGCGGCCGCCAGAGCGAGGGCCGACGCGGAGCTCGTGGCGGTCGACGAGGAGGTGCACGGGCGGATCGAGGCCCGTCGGCTCCTGGACGCCGAGATCGCGGCTCTCCGGACCGAGCTCGTCGAGGTCACGACGACGGTGGACCTGCAGGGGGTCGGGCTGTTCTCGTACGAGCACCCGGCGGAGACGTCGGCGGAGCTCGCGTCGCGGCTGGAGTCCCTCAGGTACGCGATCAAGAACGCCGTGCGGGACAAGCGGGCGGTCACCGCGACGTCCGGGTTCACCTTCAACGGCTCGGAGGCGCAGGGGCGCAAGTTCGTGAGCGACATGTCCAAGGTGCTCCTGCGCGCGTACAACGCCGAGGCGGAGAACGCCCTCAAGGCCACGAAGGCGGGGAACCTGCAGACGGCGCAGACGCGGTTGACCCGCGCGGCCGAGCAGATCGCCCGGAGCGGCACCATGATCGACCTCCGCATCGAGGACCGGTACCACGAGCTCCGATTGGAGGAGCTGCAGCTGGCGAGCGCGCACCTCCGCGTCCTGCAGGCGGAGAAGGAGATGGAGCGGGAGCGCAGGGCTGAGCTGCGCGAGCAGGCGAAGGCGTCCGCCGAGCTGCAGGCTGAGCACGACCGCCTCGACAAGGAGCGCGCGCACTACGCCGCGACGCTGGCGGCGCTGGAGAGCAACGGCGATCTGGAGGGGGCGGCGCGCATGCGGACGCGCATCGAGGACGTGGACCGCGCTCTCGTGGAAGTCGACTACCGCGCAGCCAACGTGCGAGCCGGCTACGTCTACGTGATCTCCAACGTCGGCGCCTTCGGGGAGCGCATGGTGAAGATCGGCATGACGCGGCGGCTGGAGCCCATGGACCGGGTGGTCGAGCTCGGCGACGCCTCCGTGCCCTTCCGGTTCGACGTCCACGCGCTGTTCTTCGCGGATGACGCCGTCGGGGTGGAGGCGATGCTGCACCGCACGTTCGCGGACCACCGCGTGAATCGGATCAACCTGCGTCGCGAGTTCTTCTACGTCACCCCGGACGAGGTGCTCGAGGCGCTGAAGGCCCACGCCGTGGAGATCGTGGAGTTCGCGTTGCATCCGGCTGCCGAGGAGTACCGCGCCAGCCGGGCGCTCGACGGGACGGAGCTCCCCCTGGCGGTGTGACCGCGCGCGGCCTACGCCCCCGCCGCCCGCACCGTGCGGCACGCCAGGTGCAGGGCGAGGCGCGTCTCCGCGTCCGCGAGGTCGACCTGCAGGATGCGCTGCACGCGCTGGATCCGCTCCGCCACCGTGTTGCGGTGCACCGCGAGGACAGAGGCGGTCTCGGCGACGGAGGACTCGGCGTCGAGGTAGGTCGCCAGCGTGGTGAGCAGGTCGCCCGTGGTCTGGCGGCGGAGCGGCGCGAGGAGCTCGACGGCGGCGGGCTGGAAGGTGTCGGTCTGCGTCCACGCGAGGAGGAGCTGGGCGAGCCCGAGGCGGTCGACGTGGAGGAAGTGGCCGGACTGGGGGCGGGATCCGGCGAGGCGCGCGGCGTCGGCGGCCTCCGTGAGCGAGCGCGCGATGCCGGCCGGCCCGTGGTGCACGCGGCCGATGCCGACGGCGCTGGGGAGGCCGTCGTCCCAGCGCTGCTGGGCCCGACGGACGGCGCGGGCGGCGGCATCGGCGGCGGGGACGTCGGGCTCGAGGTCGAACGTGATCCACGCGGACCAGCCGTCGCCCTGCTCGACCACCCCGACGTCGAGGCCCTCGGCCGTGAGCGCCTCGACGAGCTCGTAGCGGCGGCCGACGGTGTCGGCGTCCTGGCGCGCGACGACGCGGATCCCCATGTGCCAGCCCTCGACGCGCCAGCCCAGCTCGAGCGCGCGGCGCAGGAGGCCGGCGCCCGGGGAGTCGCCCGCCTCGAGCAGCTCGCCGAGGAGCGCGATGCGCCAGCGGGCCTCGCGCTCGTCGACCACGCGGCGCAGCGACAGGCGGTGGCCGACCGCGAGCGCGACGACGGGGAGCGCGGCGACCACGGCGTCGACCTCGGCGGCCACGGATCCGGGCAGCTCGACGACCAGCCAGCTCGGCGCGACCAGGCCCGAGTCGACGCGCGCCGAGACGAGGGTGTCGCCCGCGCCCACCGGGCGGGCGTCCGGGTGGCCGGGGAGGCCGGCGACGATGGCGGAGCGCGCGTCCGGGGACGGCTCGGCGCCCTCGGGCGCGAGCGCGCGGCCCGAGGCGTCCACGAGCAGGGCGGGTCGCCCGAGGACGGCGGCGGCGGCGCGGAGGGCGTCGGCGGGATCCCGGCCGGCCGACGCCACCGCGGCCACCGCGTCGAGGGCGGCCCGGCCGGCGGCGGAGCGCGCGTCGCCGAGGCGGTCGTGCAGCGCGACGGAGGTGGCCCACGCGTCGTCGCAGGCGAGCACGACGACGCCCAGGCGGTCGGCGAGGAGCGTCGTGGCGGGATCCACGGCGACGGAGGCGTCGAGCACCACGACGGTCACGCCCCGGTCGGCGAGACGGCGCAGCCGGGCGTCGAAGCGCCAGGTGGTGCGCTCGGGCCGGTCGAGGACGACGAGGACGTCCGCGGTGCCGGGCGGATCCTCGTCCGCGGGCCCGTCCATCAGCACGCCGCGGACGCCGAGGACCGCGGGGTCGGCGGTCCCCGCGACCCGCCGCACGTCGGCCAGCGACGCGTGGGCGAGCAGCGCGGACAGGGGCACGGGGCGGATCACGCGGGGACCTCGACGTCGCCGAAGCCGAATGAGGCGGGGGAGACGGCGGCGCGGCGCGCGGGGGTCGCCGTCCACCACGCGGGCGCGTCGAGCGCCACGACGACGACCCGGGCGCTGGGGCGCACGCCGTCGACCAGGAGCACGCCGGCGCCCGCCACGGACGCCCCCGGGATCGCGATGACGGCGATCAGGTCGGGTGCCGCGGCGACCGGCCGGCCGTCGACGAGCGCGATGACGAACTCGTTCTCGGCCTCGAGCCGCACGACGGCGCCGGTGGCCTCGTCGACGATCCCGACCGTCGTCATGTCGAAGCGGCCCGCGCGCGGCGAGGTGACGACGTCCACGACGCGGCCGTGGCCGACGAGCCGGCCGCCGAGGGCCGCCGCGAGCTCGGCGGGGGTGGCGGATCCGTCGGCGGAGCGGAGGGCGCGGCCGAGCCGCAGCGCCCGCTCGGCCGTGCCGGGGATCGCCGTCTCGCGCAGGTCGGCGGCGCGCTGCGGCGGCAGGGCGAGCGCGGCCCACCCGGACGAGTGCGCGATCACGAGCCGGAGCAGCCCCTCGACCTCGGAGGGCGTGACGCCGTCGAGCAGCATCGTGCGGCCGCCGGGCTCGGCGACCGCGCACGGCGAGATCGCCCGGCCGGAGACGACGAGGCTCGACTGGTCGATCCGGGGGAGCGCGCGGCCGGTGAGGTCGGCGTCGAGGAGGGGCAGGCCGGCCGTCGCGGCGGCGCCGAGCGGCGCGAGGCCGTTGATCCCGGCCATCTCGAGCGGCATGAGCGCGGCGGGCGGCGTGCCCGTCCAGCGCGTGAGCGCCGCCACGGCGTCGGTCAGCTCCTCGCCGGACGGGAGCTTCTCTCGCAGCACCGCGGTGGATCCGATGTAGCCCACCGCCACCACGAGGTCGTCCGGGTCGAGGTCGTCGAACCCGATGGCGCGCACGGGCGCGGTCGCGAGCTGGCGCGCCACGGCGGCCCCGAGGATCCGCGGGTCGCCGCCCCCGCCGGAGCCGAGGAGCAGGAGCCCGGCGACGAGGTCGGGGAGGTCGTCCGCTCCCAGGTCCCGGCTCACGGGCGTCACGGTAGCACCCGGATCCCGGCCCTCCGTCAGCCGGGGAACGCGTCGACCGGCGACCGCACGGGGTCGATGTCGTAGCCGAAGTACCGCGGCCCCGCGAGCTCGATGCCGCCCGGGCTGTGCCAGCGCTCGTCAGCGGGCGCGGAGACCACGCGCACGCGCTGGCCGAAGCGCAGCGTCTCCGTCGTGATCGGCTCGCCCGTCTCGCTGTCGAGCACCATGATGAGGTCCGGCGTCGAGGCGACGGGCACGCCGTCGATCGACGCGAGCAGCATCTCGTTCTGGAACCCGAGCACGATCTCGCGGCCCGCGTCGGCGCCCGCGCCCTGGATCCGCGCCTCGCCCTTCGCGAAGCCCGCGACCGTGCGCCGGGAGACGTCCACGACCTTGCCGCCGAGGAGCACCGCGCCCCCGAGCCGGGCGGCGACCGCCTCGACCGGGTCGACGAGCGCCTCGCGCGCCTCCTCCACGAGGGTGCCGAGCTCGTGGCAGAGCGACAGCGTGTGCGGCACGAACGACGCCTTCACCTGCGCGCCCGTCATCGCGTAGTTCGACATGATCATCGAGCTGCCCATCTGCACCGCCACCGGCCGGGTGAGGCGCTCGGCCCACGCGTTGTCGATGGTGTCGACGACGCCCGTGTTGCCCTTCTCGTCGGCGAAGGACATGGGGGTGGCGCGGATCCCGTCGATGGTCGGGATCACCATCTGGATCTCCGGGAACGCCCGCCCCATCCCGTCGCCGTCCACGATGGGCAGGCCCATGCGCGCCGCCGCGACCATCGGGATGGTGGAGTTCGCCCCGCCCACCTCGATGCACGCGACGTGCGTGGGCGTGACGCCGAGGTAGCGGGCGAGCGCGAGGATCGCCCCCTGCAGCTGCTCGACCGTGGGCAGCTTCTCCACCATCACGGTGGGGGCGCCCATCATCGCGACGGGGATCACCACGGCGTCGTCCGGCAGGTCGAACGGGTCGGCGAGCGGGATGGGGCCGAGCTCCTTGATTGCCTCGCCCGCGAGCAGCCGGCCGATGTACGGGTCGCCGCCGCCGCCCGTGCCGAGGATCGCGGCGCCGCGCGCGATGGCGGGCAGGTGCTCCAGCCGGATCTCCGTGAGGCGGGTGCGGGGCATGGTCGTGTCAGACATGCGCGGCCTTCCTGATGTCGAGGTCGCCGACGGCCTTGGCGCGGATGCGGATGGCGTTGCCGGGCAGGTACGGGATGGGGAGCTCGTCGAAGTCCACGATCTCCACGGTCGCGGGGGAGGCGCCCGCGGCGACCGCGCGCTCGACGGCCTCCTGGCGCGCGTCGTCGAGGGCCTGTTGGCGGGATCCCTCGCTCACGCTGTAGACCCGGTCGAGCTCGCCGGAGACCTGCGCGATGGCCGCGCCGACGGCGTTCGCGACCGCGAAGTCCTCCGGGCGGACGATCCGGCCGAACCCCTCCAGCTCCTCGGGCAGCAGGATCGACCCGCCGCCGACCGCCACGACGGGCAGCGGCGCGGACGACGTGCGCATGCGCTCCACGACGTCGGCGACGCGCACGGCGATGGTGTCGAGCGTGCGCCGGATGAGCGCGGGGGAGAGGTGCGCGACGCGCGACGGGTCGCCCACCTCGGCCATGCCGGCGGCGACCGCGATGTCCGTCGTGGTCAGGGTGTCGCCGCCGAAGACGAGGGCGCGGCGGCCGAGCTCGTAGCCGACCGAGTCGGGGCCGACCAGGTCGCCGTCGCCGCGCACCAGGGATCCGCCGCCGATGCCGATGGAGAGCACGTCGGGCATGCGGAAGTTGGTGCGGATCCCGGCCACGCTGATCTCGGCCGTCGCCTCCCGGGGGAACCCGCCCGCGAGCACGCCCACGTCGCTCGTGGTGCCGCCGATGTCGACCACCGCGCACGTGCCGAGCCCGGAGAGGAGGGCCGCGCCGCGCATCGAGTTGGTGGGGCCGGACGCGAAGGTCGCGACCGGGTAGCGGCGCGCGAAGTCGACGCCCATGAGCGTCCCGTCGTTCTGGGACAGGTAGAGGGGAGCGGTGATCCCGTGGCCGCGCACCGCCTGCTCGAGCCCGCCGACGATCTGGTCGGCCAGCTCCCGGAGCGACGCGTTGATGATGGTCGCGTTCTCCCGCTCGAGCAGGCCGATGCGGCCGATCTCGTGGGAGAGCGAGATGGCGACGTCCGGCCCCAGCTCGGCCGCGAGCACGGCGGCGGCCTCGACCTCGAACTCGCTGTTCACGGGCGCGAAGACGCTCGAGATCGCGACGGACCGGAGCCCGCGCGCGGCGATGTCGGCCGCGTGCCGCTTCAGCTCGTCGTGGTCGAGCGGCGCGATGACGCGGCCGTCGAACTCGTGGCCGCCATGGGCGAGGTAGCCCGTGCCGCGCACCGCGGCCACCAGCGCCTCGGGCCAGTCGACGAACGGCGGCAGCGACGCGGTGGCCGGCAGCGCGAGCCGCACGGCTGCGGTGGGCGCGAGGCGCCGGGCCTCGACGAGCGCGTTGATGAAGTGGGTCGTGCCGATCATCACCGCGTCGATGTCCGCCGGGTCGAACGGGTGCTGCCGGTCGAGCTCCGCGAGCGCGCCGACGATGCCGCTGGTGACGTCCTGCGTGGTCGAGGACTTGATCCCGACGACCACCCGGTCGCCGTCCATGAGCACGGCGTCCGTGTTGGTGCCGCCGACGTCGATGCCGATCCTCATCGTGCGGCCACCTTCCCCGCGGTCGCCGCATCCGGCGCCGCGACGCCGTGCGCGGGCTGGTCCGCGAGCTCGGTGCGCACCTCGCCGACGCCCCGGATCAGCCCCGCCTTGCCGAGAACCGCGTAGAGCACGAAGGCCGTGATGACGGCGTTGAGGCTGCCGAGGCCGAAGGTCGCGTAGTAGCCGACGAGCGCGGAGACGAGCCAGATCGCGAGGCTCACGGGAACCCAGCGCGGCGCGCTCGCCGGGAGCGTGCCGGCCTCCCGTGACGCGTCGAGCGCCGGCCGCCAGTTCCGCACCACGAAGTACTCGGCGATCATGATCCCCACGATGGGCGGGAACGCCACGCCCAGCAGGGTGAGGAACGCGGTGAACTGCCCGAGGATCCCGGCCGCCGCGAGCACCGACCCGATCACGCCGACCACCACCGTCACGAGCGCCCGGTTCACCCGCCGCCCGAAGACGGTGTCGATGAAGTTCACGATCCCGAGGCCGGACGAGTAGAGGTTCCAGTCGTTGATCTTGATGGTGCCCAGCAGGATCACGAGCACGCCGACCCAGCCGACCGACGACAGGATGATGGCCGACACGTCGGCCGTGCGCACCGCGTGCGCGAGCAGCACGCCGGAGAGGCCCGTGAGGTACTCGCCGACCGTGATGCTCACGACCGTCTGCTTCACGACGTCGGCGGCCGAGCGGTTGTAGCGCGTCTGGTCGGGCGAGATGAGCGCGCCGACGATGAAGCCGCCGGCCACGATCGAGGCGCCCGCGATGATCGACATCGGCGGCCCCGGCGCCGGCTGCGTCACGAGCTCCGAGATGTCGTGCTTCTGCAGCTCGATCACCACCGCCCAGCCGACGAGCAGGAGGAAGAGGGGCACGGCGACGTTCGCGACCCACTGCATGCCGTGGAAGCCGAGCATCACGACGGCCGTGATGAGGAGGCCGAACGCGAGCGACCACGCCCACACCGGGAGCCACGGCATGATCGAGTGGAGGCCGGACGCGGAGACGCCCGACTGGATCCCGAACCAGCCGATGAGGCTGACGCCGATGGCCAGGCCGATGAGCGCCGATCCCGCGTGGCCGAAGCCCGTCCAGCGGGACAGGACCGAGGTGTTCAGCCCCTCCCGCTGCCCGATGAGGCCCGTGAAGATGCACACGACCTCGAGGATCACGGCGCCGATGGTGATCGCCCAGAAGGCGTCCCAGAAGCTCATGCTGAAGCCGAGCGTGGCGGCGACGACGAAGGCGCTGAGCGCCGAGAGCTGGCCGACGCGCTGCGTGGCGATCGGGAACCAGTGGTAGCGCGCCTCCTGCGGGACCCGCGCGAGCGCGTAGTCGTCGGGTGCGGTGGATGCCATGGGGAGTCTCCTCGGGTGTGGCGACGGGTTGCCACAGCGTAGGGATCCGCCCGCGGAGGGCGCCATGTGCAGAGTGCCGTGTCGGGGGTGTGAAGCGGGGCAGGGTGCTGGGGGAGGATCCGCGCGGGCGGGCTCCGCGCCTGCGAGCATCGGGATCCACATGGACGACGGACGACCCCGCAACCCCGACTCGTGGGAGCCTCCGGGGTTCGGTGCGGCGTTCCTCGGGCACCTCCTCCTCGACGCTGTCACGGCTCCTGTCGTCCTCCTTCTCCTGTGGCTGTCGTCGCTGCTGCCCGCGGTCCCGGATCTCGACCCGGGCCAGCTCGTCGCCTGCGTGGCGGCGGTGACCTGCGGGGCGACGATCGTCGAGGTCCTGGTGGAGGGCCGCTTCGCGCGCGCTCGTCGGCTGTCCTCGCCGGGCGGCTGGGACTTCGCGCTCGTGCCGACGCTCGCCGCGTCGGCGGTCGTCGTCCTCCTGGGTTGGTCGGTGGCCGGGGCGCTCGCCGCGGGACTCGCGGTCGCGGTCGCCTGGGCGATCGTCGAGGCCGTGGAGATCGCCTGGCTGCGTCCGTGGGAACCCGGCATGACCCAGGTGGAGCACGACGCCAAGTGGGCGGAGTTCACGGGGATGACGCGCGAGACGTTCGCGCCGGACGTCGCGGAGATCCGCCGCCGGGCCGAGGAGCGGAGCATGCGGCGGTACCGCGACGCGATCGAGCGGAAGCGCCGGGAGGAGGAGGGCACCACGCGCGACGAGGGACGTGACCCGAGCCCTGAGACCTCGTGAGCTGCGGGGATGAAGCGGTGCAGGTGGTCACGGAGCCGGGATCCGCCACGTGGACGAAGCCGCGGATGCCTCAGCGGCTCCGCCCTCGGCCCGGCCGCTGAGGCAGGGGGGTCGGTCTCCGCGGGCTCGCCGTGGGCAGGACGCGCACGGCGGGGGCCGTCCCGCTCGGCAGGTCCTGCGGACGCGGGGAAGGAGGTCCGAGGATCAGCGCGTCGTCCGCCGTGGCGTCACGCGCGGCCGTGATCCACTCCTCCTGCTCTTCCCGTCTCTCGTTCGGCGTGACCGCGGCGGCTTCCGCGGCGTCGAGCAGTGTCTGGGGGTCGGGTCCTCCGGCCTGCGTGGCGACGCCCAGCGCGCCGACGGCCGCGACGCCTCCTGCCATCGCGGCGCTGACGAACGCGCGTCCGTTCACTCGTCCTCGGTCGTCTCGAAGGTCAGCGCCACGCGCCCGCGGAGAGCGGAGACGAAGCGGTAGGCCTCCTCGGTGAGGAACTCCTCGAACGACAGCCCGAGTCGCTGCACGCCCTCCTCGATGGCCGCTCGGTCGGCGTCATCCGCGAGTGCCTCGTCACGCGTGGCGAGCGCGATCTCCCCGAGCGTCCGTCGGCCGTCGACCTTGTAGAGGAAGCGAGCGCCGTACTCCGTCAGCTCGAACGGCTCGTCGGATGCCGAGGTGAAGCGGTACCCCTCGTCGAGCACGGCGTCCAGGATGATGTCCACGCGGGGTGCGGGGATCACGTCGAGGGCGGACAGCGGAGCGTCGTCGCCGTAGAGGGCGACGATCCCGAGCCCGGCGAACCCGACGAGGCGGCGGCGCTCCTCCTCCGTGAACTCCTGGTCTGTGCGCGTCGGATCGATGGACCGGAGCAGGTCCGCGTCCTGCTGTGCGGGGCTGAAGTGGCGCGTCCGTCGCGTGAGGGGATCCTGCAGCGTGAGGTTCGGCCGCCCGTCGAGGACCCCCAGGTATCCGAGCTGGATGACGTGCATGGTGATCTCCCTCTGTGCGGACGGCGACGGCTCGGAGCCGGCGCTGGAGCGATGCGCGGCCCGTCCGGCATTGCGCGAAGCGGTGCTCGGGCCTCGACTGTAGCGATCGGCCGGAGATCCCGCGTCCGCGTCCCCGCGGTCACCCGTGCGACTCGTCCCCGTCCCGAAATGGGGGCACCCGCATCTTCATGAGCGCGCATCGACCTCCGTATCGTCGGCATCACCGAGACGAGGGAGTCCCCATGGAATTCGCCGAACGACTGGCCGCCCTGGCCCTGAAGGTCCGCAACCAGCGCGAGGCCATCCAGACGGAGGAGGCGACGAAGAACGCGTTCATCATGCCGTTCATCTCCACGATCCTCGGATACGACGTCTTCAACCCGCTCGAGGTGGTCCCCGAGTTCACGGCGGACCTCGGCCTCAAGAAGGGCGAGAAGATCGACTACGCGATCATGCGCGACGGCGAGGTGCAGATCCTCATCGAGTGCAAGAAGTCGACCGAGCCGCTCAAGATCGAGCACGCCTCGCAGCTCTTCCGCTACTTCGCCGTGACGAACGCGCGCATCGCGGTGCTCACCAACGGCGAGGTCTACCACTTCTACACGGACCTCGACGCGCCGAACCGCATGGACGAGAAGCCGTTCCTGGTGCTCGACCTCGCGGACATCGACGAGACCCTGCTGCCCGAGCTGATGAAGCTCACGAAGGACGTGTTCGACCTCGACTCGATCATCAGCGCGGCCGGCGAGCTCAAGTACGTCGGTGCGCTGAAGCGCGCGATCGCGGCGGAGTTCCGCGAGCCGACCACGGAATGGGTGAAGCTCCTCACCCGTCGCGTGTACGACGGATCGTTCACGGAGAAGGTGCGCGAGCAGTTCACGACGCTCGTCGCCAAGGCGTCCAAGCAGTACCTCAACGAGCAGGTGAACGACCGCCTGAAGACGGCGCTCGGCGCACCTGCGTTCCCCTCGGCGCCGACCGCGCCGTCGGCCGACGCGATCACGAGCGAGGAGGTCGTGGAGGCCGATCTCGACCGCGACACCGAGATCGAGACGACGCTGGAGGAGCTCGAGGGCTACCAGATCGTCAAGGCCATCGCCTGCAGCGAGGTGAAGCCGCAGCGCGTGGTGCACCGCGACGCGAAGTCGTACCTCGCGATCCTGCTCGACGACAACAACCGCAAGCCCATCGCGCGCCTCCACTTCAACGGAAAGAAGCAGAAGTACCTCGGGCTCTTCGATGCGCACAAGGCCGAGACGCGGCACTCGATCGGGTCGCTCGACGAGATCTACGCGCACGCGGACGCCATCCGGGAGGCGATCCGGGTCCACGCCGGGGAGGCGGTCGGCGCGTAGTCATGGCCGGACGGCGTCGCGCTCGAGGCGGGCGGCTCGGCCGGTCCCGTGAGCGTCGGCGGAACGACGACGGCGACGTGCGAGGTGCCCCTGGAGGGACTCGAACCCCCAACCCTTTCCTTAGGACGGAACTGCTCTTCCATTGAGCTACAGAGGCTGACGGGCCCATGGTAGCGGAGGGGCGGGCCTCCGGCCGAGGCAGGCGGGGGCGCGGGCGGCTGTCCGCCGAGCCCCCTGGATCCACGCCCGCGCGGCCCCGCCTGCCGGTTTCCCCACCCGCCGCGTCGTACTGTTGCCGGGTGTGGCGTGCCAATGAACGATCCGACGACGACGACGACCTGCTCTCCGGGTTCGCCGCCGAGCCTCTTGAGGACCCCCACGTGAATGCTTCCCACAACAGCACCAGCCCCCACGACCTCCGGGTCGGCGACGTGCACCTGGGGAGCGGCAACGTGGCCGAGCCCCGCTGGCGCGAGTGGCGCGAGCAGCTGGCCGGCATCGGCGGGCCCTCTCCTCTCCTCCACTTCGTGGACAACCCGGGCTCCCGCATCGAGCTGAGCACCACGCACCCGGGCGGCCTCGCGCAGTTCATCACGGGCAAGACGACGCTGCTGTCGTCCCTGATCCGCGACGAGCTCGCGCTCCGCAGCGCCCGCAAGGCCGCGAACCGCATCACCCAGAAGGGCATCGAGCTG
Organism: Clavibacter vidaverae; assembly: GCF_047529985.1. Taxonomy (NCBI): domain Bacteria; kingdom Bacillati; phylum Actinomycetota; class Actinomycetes; order Micrococcales; family Microbacteriaceae; genus Clavibacter; species Clavibacter vidaverae. The sequence continues at coordinate 511,235 of NZ_JBLJAM010000002.1, read as the reverse complement.
GTCTCGGCCCGTGGGATCGAGTCGATCCACCTGGCCATCGGCCTCGCCGAGTGGCGCTACGCCGACGAGCAGTTCCGCGCGCCGGTGCTCCTGCGCCCGCTCGCGATCCGCCGCCACGGCAGCGACTACGAGGTGCGCCTCAAGGGCCAGCCGTTCCTCAACCCGGCGCTCGCGCGCGCGCTCGAGGAGCAGTTCCAGATCACGCTCGACGCCGAGTCGTTCGTCGCGCTCGCCGTGCAGAACGGCGCCTTCAAGCCGCAGCCGGTCATCGACCGCCTCCGCGGCCTCACCTCGCACCTGCCCGCGTTCGCCGTGCAGCCGCGCCTCGTCGTCTCCTCGTTCGCCGAGGTGGGCCGCGCGCTCGCCGAGGACGCCGAGCACCTCGAGCACCTCGTCATCGACGCCATCGCCGGCAACCCCACGGCCAAGTGGGACGTCGGCGAGGCGTACGCGCCGGTGGACCCGATCCCGCAGGACCAGCGCCCGCCCGTCACCGACACCCTGCTGCTCGACGCGGATCCCGAGCAGGAGTACGTCATCGCGCAGATCAACGCGGGCAACTCGCTCGTGGTGACGACGCTGCCGGGCACCGGCGGCACGCAGACCATCGTCAACTCCATCGGCTGCCTGGTCGCGCAGAACAAGCGCGTGCTCGTCGTGAGCCCCCGCGCCTCCTCCCTCAAGGGGATCGGCCAGCGCCTCGCCGACGTCGGCCTGCCCGGCCTCGCGGTGGCGCCGAAGTCGCTCAAGCGCGACGTGGTGCAGTCCATCGTCCGCAACGAGAAGGCCGCGCCCGCGCAGACCGCCGAGGTCGATGACGCCCTCGTGCGCCTCCGCCACGTGCTGCTCGACTACCGCTTCGCGCTCGGGCGTCCCGACAAGGACCTCGGCGTCTCCGTGCTCGACGCCCTCGGCGAGCTCTCCCGCCTCGCCCTCCTGCCGAACCCGCCGGCGACCACCGCGCGCCTCACGCGCGACGCCGTCGTCGCCATCGCGCACGACCGCGCGAGCGCCGCCGCCTCCCTCGTGAAGGCCGCGAGCCTCGGCGAGTTCCGCTACGGCCCGGGCGACTCGCCCTGGTACGGCGCCACCTTCTCTACCAGCGCCGCCGCGACGCACGCGCACGACCTCGCGAAGTCGCTGTCCGCCGACGGCCTGCCGCGGCTCCTCGAGCGCGCCGACGAGCTCATCGGCCAGACCCGCATGCGCGCCTACACGTCCATCGACGAGCTCGGCGTGTACCTGCGCCTCCTGCTCGACGTGCGCGAGACGCTCGACAAGTTCCAGCCCGTGGTGTTCGACCGGTCGCTCAGCGAGATCATCGCGGCCACCGGATCCCGCCGCGACGCCCCCGAGATGACGAGCATCACCCGCCGTCGCCTCCGCAAGCTCGCGCGCGAGTACGTGCGCCCCGGCGTCCACATCTCCGACATGCACGAGAGCCTCAAGGCCATCCAGAAGCAGCGGATCCTGTGGCAGCGCTACGTCGCGGTCGGCTCGACCCCTGAGGTCCCGCGCGGCATCTCCGACGTGCACGTGCGCTACCAGGAGGTCGCCGCCGACCTCAAGGTGCTCGACGAGCCGCTGAGCATGCTCACGCGCCCGACCCCGCTCGCCGAGCTGCCCGTCGACGAGCTGCGCGAGAAGGTCGCCCAGCTCGCCGAGGACAGCGAGGTGCTGCAGAACCTGCAGGAGCGCACCTCCCTGCTGGCGGAGCTCCGCCGCCTCGACCTGGATCCGCTGCTCCGCGACCTCTCCGACCGGCACGTGCCGCAGGAGTCCGTGGCCGCCGAGCTCGAGCTCGCGTGGTGGCAGTCGGTGCTCGAGCAGATGCTCGCGGGCGACAAGGCGCTCCTCAACGCGAACACGAGCGTGCTCGACCGGCTCGAATCCGACTTCCGCCTCGTCGACGAGGCGCACGCCACCGCCAGCGCGGGCCTGCTCGCGTGGCAGCTCGCGGAGACCTGGAAGATCGGCGTGGTCGACTGGCCCGAGGAGGCGCACCACCTGCGCCAGCTGCTCGGCGGGTCCGGCCCGGTCGACGCCGCTGCCCTCCACCACTCCGCGCCCCACCTCTCGCGCACCATCGCGCCGGTCTGGCTCGCGTCGCCCTACGAGGTGCCCGCGATCACCGACGAGATGCCGTTCGACGCCGTTTTCCTCGTGGACGCCGGCGCGATGACGCTCGCGGAGGCCCTCGGCGGCATCCGGCGCGGCAAGCAGACCGTCGTGTTCGGGGATCCCGTCACGCAGACGCCGTCGCCGTTCACCATCGCCGTCGTCCCGCAGTCGGAGCGCTCCACGCCGCAGCTCGCGGACGACGACTCGACGCTCGAGGAGCGCCACGCCGACTCCGCGCTCGCGCGCCTCGGCGAGCTTCTGCCTACGCTCTCCCTCACGCGCAGCTACCGCGCGGGCGGCGAGGACCTCGCCGAGCTCGTCAACCGCCGCTTCTACGGCGGCCGGATCCAGTCCCTCCCGTGGGCGGGCACGTTCCTCGGCCACGGCAGCCTGTCGCTCGACTTCGTCGCCGACGGCCACGGCATGCCCGACGAGGACACCGGAGCGGTCGAGAGCGTCGACGCCGAGGTGATCCGCGTGGTGGAGCTCGTGCTCGACCACGCGAGCCACCGCCCGCGCGAGTCCCTCATGGTCATCACCGCGAGCGCGCGCCACGCCGTGCGCGTGCAGCAGGCAGTGCTGCACGCGGCCGCCAAGCGCAGCGACGTCACCGAGTTCTTCATCGGCGACCGCGCCGAGCCGTTCATGGTCGCGACCCTCGAGCAGTGCGTCGCGCAGAGCCGCGACCGGGTGATCTTCTCTGTCGGCTACGGACGCACCCCGCACGGCCGCGTGCTGTCCAACTTCGGCGCCCTCGCGGCGCCCGGCGGGGAGCGCCTCCTCGCGGTCGCCATGACGCGCGCCCGCCGCTCGATGGTGGTCGTCTCCTGCTTCCAGCCCTCGGACATCGACCAGGACCGGATGAAGCACGGCATCGTCGCGCTCGCGCAGATCCTGTCGGAGGCGGAGGCCCGCTTCAAGGAGGATCCGATCCCGGATGACGGCGACGCCATGCTCGTCGACCTCGCCCGCCGCCTCGAGGGCCTCGGCCTCGCGCCCGCCCTCGGGCACCGCGACAAGCTCGGGCTCGTGGCCTCCTACGGCGGCCGCGCGATCGCGATCGAGACGGATCCGGTCGTCAACCAGACGAGCCTCCGCGAGTCGCTGCGCCTCCGCCCCGAGATGCTCAAGCGCCTCGGCTGGCACTACCTGCGCGTGCACTCCTTCGAGCTGTTCGCGGATCCGGATGCCGTCGCCCGCCGCATCGCCACCGCCCTCGGCGCGATCTCGGACGCGCACCCGATCACCGCTCCCGTGCAGGTCCAGGCCGGCGCGCACCGGGCGGAGTGATGCCGGAGCGCGACGCGGCCGCCGCGGGGGAGCGCCGTCCGGTCCGCCGGTCGCGCCGCGCCTCGACGCCGCCCGTCCCCGGATCCGACCCCACACCGCAGGCCGCCGCGCGCGCCCCCGCGGTGCCCGCCGCCGAGGACGCACCGCAGGGCTGGGGCGACGCGCCCGCCGCGTCCGACGCCAACGACGACCGCCTCCGGCTCGACCGCCCGCCCCACTGGGGCTGACGGGTCGACGCCGGAGGCGGTCGGGTCACGTGGATCCGCGCTAGGAGGGCTTCCCGGGCTCCGCCACGTGCTGACCGGCGGACGACGGGATCGTGTGCGCGCCCTCGGGCGAGGGCCGCCCCGCGAGCAGGTCGCGGATCTCGATGAGCAGCTCCGCCTCGGTCGGCGGCACGTCCTTCGGCGTCGCGTCCTCCTCGGCCTTCTGCTTCGCGAACGCCACCTTCTTGAGGTGGTTCACCGGCAGCACGAGCGCGAAGTAGACGACCGCGGCGACGATGAGGAAGTTGATCAGCGCGGCCAGCACGGCCCCGAAGAAGAGCGTCGCCGGCTTGCCGGTCGCGGTCGGGATGTCGACCTTGAAGGCCTCGTTCAACGTGGACGCGTTGAAGACCGCGCCGATCAGCGGGTTGATGAGGTTCGTGACGAGTGCCGTCACGATCGCGGTGAACGCGGCGCCGATGACGACGGCGACCGCGAGGTCGATGACGTTGCCGCGGAGGATGAACTCCTTGAAACCCTTCATGGGTGCTCCTGTCTGGCGGGCCGCCCGATCAGGTGGACGGCGAGGACGAGCCGGAGCCCGAGGACGCGGGACCGGAGGGGGTGCTGGGGGTCACGGTACCGGAGCCCTGGCCGATCGTCCCGGATCCGGATGACCCGGAGGAGTCCGACGACGAGGACGAGGACGACGACGAGTCCGACGATCCGGAGGACGCGCCGTCCGAGGATCCGGAGCCGGACGACTTCGCGGACGACGACGAGCGCGACCGCTTCGCCGCGTCCTCGGTGCGCGAGTCGTTGCGGTAGAAGCCGCTGCCGGTGAAGCTCACGCCGACCGCGGCGAAGAGCTTCCGCAGCTTGCCGCCGCAGACGGGGCACTCGGTGAGGGAGTCGTCGGTGAACGCCTGGACGATGTCGAAGGCGTTGCCGCAGACGGTGCAGCGGTAGGAGTACGTGGGCATGGGTCCCTAGAAGGAGTGGATGAGGGTCGGGGTCACGATGCCGTCGACCGGCATGTCGTGCTTCTCCCGCGGGAGCTCGTCGACGAACTCGGCGTCGAACACCACAGCGTAGACCGGGGGGCAGGCCTCCATGGATCCGAGGGTCTTGTCGAAGTAGCCGCGGCCCCAGCCCATCCGCATGCCGCCCTGGTCGACCGCGGCGGCGGGCACGATGATCAGGTCGACGTCGTTGATCGCGATCGGCCCGAGCAGCTCGCCCACCGGCTCCGGCAGTCCGAACAGGCCCTCGGTCTCGGTGCCGTCGCTCACGACCCAGTCGAGCAGGCCGTCGTTGCGCGACACCGGCAGCAGCACCTGCCGGCCGTCCGCGTGCAGCCACTGCAGGAACGGACGCGTGGTCGGCTCGTCGACCGTGGAGAGGTAGCAGGCCACCCGCCGGGCGTCGTGGTTCGCCACGAGCTCGGTGAGCCGGCTGGTGAGCCCGTGGGCCGACTCGTCGCGCTCCGTCGAGGTCATCTGCCGACGACGCTCGCGCAGCTGGGCGCGCAGGGCCCTCTTCTCGTTCCCGACATCGCTCGGCATGGGTCGAGTCTAGGTAGCTTTTATGGATACGCTCGATCGCATGGTCACCCACATCACGAAGGCCGTCATCCCCGCCGCGGGACTCGGAACACGATTCCTGCCCGCGACGAAGGCGATGCCGAAGGAGATGCTGCCGGTCGTGGACCGCCCGGCCATCCAGTACGTGGTGGAGGAGGCCGTCGGCGCCGGACTGCACGACGTCCTCATGATCACGGGCCGCAACAAGACGGCCCTCGAGAACCACTTCGACCGCAACGCCGAGCTCGAGGCCACCCTGCAGCTCAAGGGCGACGACGCGAAGCTCCGCAAGGTCAACGAGTCCACCGACCTCGCCGACATGCACTACGTCCGCCAGGGCGACCCCAAGGGCCTCGGCCACGCGGTCCTGCGCGCCGAGATGCACGTGGGCCGCGAGCCCTTCGCCGTGCTCCTCGGCGACGACATCATCGACAAGCGCGACGTCCTCCTCTCCCGCATGATCGAGGTCCAGCTCCAGCGCGGCTGCTCGGTCGTCGCGCTCCTCGAGGTGGATCCCTCCCAGACGCACCTCTACGGCGTCGCCACGGTCGAGGAGACGGACGACGACGACGTCGTGCGCATCACCGGCATGGTCGAGAAGCCCGCCGCCGGCACCGCGCCCTCCAACCTCGCGATCATCGGCCGCTACGTGCTGCGCCCCGAGGTCTTCGACGTGCTGCACAAGACCGAGCCCGGCAAGGGCGGCGAGATCCAGCTCACCGACGCGCTCGAGAAGATGGCCGCCGCGCCCGAGTGGACCGGCGGCGTCTACGGTGTCGTCTTCCGCGGCCGCCGCTACGACACGGGCGACCGGCTCGACTACCTGAAGGCCATCGTCCAGCTCGGCGTCGACCACGAGGACCTCGGCGAGGGCCTCCGCGAGTGGCTGCCCGAGTTCGTCAAGACGCTCGAGCGCTGATCCCCGTCCGCGGCGCGCGGACGACGCCCGACGAGCCGCTTGACGCGGCCCCGTCGCGGGGTCGCACCGCCGCGTCCGCGGAGGCCTAGGCTCATGGACGTGCCGCAGACCGTACCCACCATGCGGGACGGGCGCATCTCCGTCCGGCCCATCCGGCTCCGCGACTCGCGGGCCCTCGAGCGCTCGCTGCTCGACAACCGCTCGTGGCTCCGCAAGTGGGAGGCCACGAGCCCCTATGCGCCGATGGCGTTCGACACGCGCGCGAGCATCCGGTCGCTGCAGGCCAACGCCCGCGCCGGGCTCGGCGTGCCCCTCGTGATCGACTACGACGACGAGTTCGCGGGCCAGCTCAACGTGTCGTCCATCGCCTACGGATCGCTCTCGAGCGCGACCATCGGCTACTGGGTCGGCCAGGAGTTCGCGGGGCGCAACGTGACGCCCACGGCCGTCGCGCTCGCGACCGACTACTGCTTCACGACCCTCGGGCTCCACCGGATGGAGATCTGCATCCGCCCGGAGAACGCGCCCAGCCTCCGCGTCGTGCAGAAGCTCGGCTTCCGGTACGAGGGGCTGCGCCGCCGCTACATCCACATCAACGGCGACTGGCGCGACCACTTCTGCTTCGGCCTCGTCGTCGAGGAGCTCTCCACCAGCGTGCTCGCGCGCTGGAAGGAGGGCGGCGTGGATCCCGAGTGGTCGCGCGTCCCCGACGCCGACGTCGAGGCGGCCGCGTCGCCGCTCGCCGTGCAGCGCCGGATCTGACCGCCGACCTGCGGATGCGCCGGTCCGGGCGTGGACACGCGGCGCGCTTCCCGCGCCGCACCCGCCGGACCTCCTAGCCTCGGGACATGCAATCCGGCGGCATCATCATCGCGCTCTCCGCGGTGCTCTGGCTCGCCTACCTCCTGCCCACGTGGCTGCACCGGCGCCAGTACATGGCGACCGAGCGCAACGCCGTGCGCCTCCAGCAGACCCTGCGGATCCTGGCCGAGACGGCCGAGGTCCCCGACGCGGTGCGGGCGGAGACCAACGCCCGCAGCGTCGTCGAGCAGCAGCGCGCCCTCCGCCGGGCCGCCGAAGAAGCCGAAGCCGCCGCGCGAGCGCGAGACGCCGCCGCCCAGCGCGCCCTACCGAAAGTGGCCCCCGTGTCCGCAACGTCGCCCTCCGCCGCCACGCGCCTCCGCCGCACCCGGCTCACCGCCACCGTCGTCCTGACGCTCGCCCTCGTGGGCGTGATCGCGGGGATCGCCCAGGTCGCGGCCGCCGGATCCTGGCCCCTGCTCGTGATCTCCTCCCTCGCCACGATGGCTTCGCTCGCGCTCCTGCAGCGCATGTCGCAGATCGCCGCCGCGCGTCGCCTCCAGGCGCCCGAGGCCCGGCCGCGCCCCCGGACCGGCTTCACCGACTTCCACGAGTCCGTCGAGCAGACCGCCGAGCCCGTCGCCGAGCGCGAGGAGGGCGAGTCCTGGACGCCCGTGCCCGTGCCGAAGCCGCTGTACCTCTCGCGCTCGCAGGCGCCCGGGCCGCGTCCCGGCGCCGGCAACGCGCCGCGCACGCCGCTGTCGCCCGTCGAGGAGATGCGCCGTGCGGCGGCCGCCTCCGAGGAGACGCTGCGTCGAGCCCACCTCGAGCCCGAGGTCGCGCGCCTGTCGGCCGAGGAGGAGGCGGCTCCGGCCGCGTCCGTCGCACCCGTGGCCCGCACCGCTCCGGACAGCCGCTTCTCGCGCATGGGCATCGTCGACGACGCGGAGCCCGGCATGGGCGACCTCGACGAGGTGCTGCGTCGTCGCCGGGCCGTCGGCTGACCGGATCCCCGTCCGGACCCCGCGGTTCGGAGGGCTCCCCGTGACGTGGTAGTCTCGTGGAGTTGTCAGGGCCTATGGCGCAGTTGGTAGCGCGCCTCGTTCGCATCGAGGAGGTCAGGAGTTCGAATCTCCTTAGGTCCACAAGAACCCCGCTCCGGCGGGGTTTTTGCTTTCTCCCCTCGTCGTGGCCCGCCGTTCACCCTCACGTTCTGTGAGGTACTCGCGCGTCAGGCGTTGCCCGGTCCTAGCCTGCCGCCATGAAGACACGCAGAGGCATCACGTCCGTCCTGCTCGGGCTCCTCCTCCCCGTCGCGCTCGCGACGACAGGGGCGTCCGTCGCATCCGCCGCCGAAGGCGGCGCTGCGCCCTCCTCCTTCGCCGACACCTCGGCCGCGGCATCGCCGCCCGGCTGGCTGCACACGTCGGGCGGCAAGATCGTCACCGCCTCCGGCGCTCCGTACACGATCCGCGGCATCGCCTGGTTCGGCATGGAGACGTCGTACTGCGCCCCGCACGGACTCGACACCATCACGCTCGCCAGCGGGATGCAGCACATCAAGCAGATGGGCTTCACGACCGTGCGGCTGCCGTACTCGAACCAGTGCCTCGCGTCCTCCAGCGTCAGCGGCGTGAGCGCGGACAGCTCGCTCGCCGGCCTCACCCCGCTGCAGGTCATGGACCACGTGGTCGCCGCGGCGAAGGCCGCCGGGCTCGACGTGTTCCTCGACCAGCACCGGCCCGACTCGGGCGCCCAGTCCGAGCTCTGGTACACCTCGCAGTACCCCGAGTCGACGTGGATCTCGGACTGGAGGATGCTAGCGAAGCGGTACGCGGCCGACCCCACGGTCATCGGCGTCGACCTGCACAACGAGCCGCACGGATCCGCGACCTGGGGCACCGGCTCCGCGTCCACCGACTGGCGGGCGGCCGCCGAGCGCGGCGGGAACGCGGTCCTCGCCGAGAACCCGAACCTCCTCGTGATCGTGGAGGGCCTCGACCACGAGTCCGATGGATCCGGCACCTGGTGGGGCGGCGCGCTCGGCTGGGCCGGCGGCGCGCCCGTGCGGCTGTCGGTGGCGGACCGGGTCGTCTACTCCCCGCACGAGTACGGATCCAGCCTCTACGGGCAGCCGTGGTTCTCGTCGCCCGACTTCCCGTCCAACATGCCGGGCGTCTGGGACGCGCACTGGGGCTACCTCGCGAAGAAGGACATCGCCCCGGTCCTCGTCGGCGAGTTCGGCACGAAGCTCGAGACCACGAGCGACAAGCAGTGGCTGAGCACGCTCGTCGGGTACCTGGCGAGCACGGGCATCAGCTCGTCGTTCTGGGCGTTCAACCCGGACAGCGGGGACACGGGCGGCATCGTGAAGTCCGACTGGGTCACGCCGGAGCAGGCGAAGCTCGACGCGATGGCGCCGATCCTGCACCCGTCGTCCGGCTCCGGTTCGGGCGCGGGGTCCTAGCCGCGGCTCGGCGTCACCGGCCGCTGACCCCTCCCCCGTCCACGGCGCCGGTCGTCGGGCTCCCGCCCGGCGGCCGGCGCCTCCGCGGTTAAGATCGGTCAGTGCCCCGCCCCGCGATCCCGTCCGTGACCATCGCGACCCCGGAGGTCCGGGCGCTCCGGGCCGACCTCGAGGCGGCGCCCTTCACCCTCGCGTCGGCGCTCGACGTGTGGGGCGACGCGGCCGGGCAGGCGCTGCACCGCGGCAACCGGATCCCCGCCCGCCGCGCCGTCGCCGCCGCGCGCACCGCGGACGGCCTGCCCGCGTCCGCCGCGCTCGCGGCCCTCTTCGTGCTCGGCGACCCGGTCGACGCCGCCGACGTGCAGGCTGCGCTGCCGACGCTCGGGCTCGACGGCGCCGTGCGCCTCGGGCTGGTCGAGGTCGACGGCGACCGGGTGCGGCCGGCCGTCGACCTCCGCCCCTACGGCTTCATCGACGCGCACGGGGTGGGCGAGTGGTGGATCGCATCCGACTTCGGCGAGCTCGCCACCGGCGGCGCGCTCGACGAGGACCACGTGCTCGGCGTCGGCGGCGCGTCCGCCACGCTCAGCGGCCTCATGATCTCCGCGCCCGTCGCGTCCGCCCTCGACCTCGGCACGGGCTGCGGGATCCAGGCGCTCCACGCGTCGCGGCACGCCGACCGCGTCGTCGCCACCGACATCTCCGCACGCGCCCTCGCCTTCGCCGCGCTGAACGCGGCGCTCAACGGCGTGACCACGATCGAGCTCCGCCTCGGCAGCCTCTTCGAGCCGGTCGCGGGGGAGCGGTTCGACCACATCGTCTCCAACCCGCCCTTCGTGATCACGCCGCGGGCCGAGGGCGTGCCCGCGTACGAGTACCGCGACGCCGGCCTCGTGGGCGACGCGCTCGTCGAGGGCGTGGTCGCAGACCTCGCCGACCACCTGACCCCGGGCGGCGTCGCGCAGCTCCTCGGCAACTGGGAGCACCGGGCGGGCGAGCCGGGCCTCGAGCGGGTCGCGGGCTGGCTCGACCGGGCGGCCGCGCGCACCGGATCCGGCCTCGACGCCTGGGTCGTGGAGCGCGAGGTGCAGGACGCCGCCCTGTACGCCGAGACGTGGATCCGCGACGGCGGCACGCGCGCGGGCACCCCCGAGTCGGAGGCGCTCGTCGACGCCTGGCTCGACGACTTCGCCGCGCGCGGGGTGGACGCGGTCGGCTTCGGCTACCTCACCCTCCGCCGGCCGGCCGACGGATCGCCGACGCTGCGTCGCCTCGAGCGGCTGCACGGCGGCTTGGGGCACAACCCGACCGGGCTCGGCGACCACCTGCAGGCATCGCTCGCCGCGCATGACGCGCTCGCGGGGATCGACGACCGCGCCCTCGCGGGGCTCGCGCTCGTCGTCGCGGGCGATGTGACGGAGGAGCGGCACTACTGGCCGGGCGCCGAGGATCCCACGGTCATGACGTTGCGCCAGGGCGCCGGCTTCGGCCGCGAGGTGCCGCTCGACACGGGGCTGGCGGCGCTCGTCGGCGCGTGCGACGGCGAGCTGGCCGTCGGCGCGATCGTCGACGCGGTCGCGCAGCTGACCTCGGTGGACGCGGCCGCCCTGCGCGCGGAGCTCCTGCCGCGGATCCGCGCGCTCGTCGCCGACGGGTTCCTGCTGCTGCCGTCCTCGGCGGGGGCTGCGGACGCGGGGGCCGATCGCCCAGGGCGCGACGCCTAGGATCGCGGGGTGACCCGCCGAACCGCCCGCCCCGCCGCCCGCCCCGAGATCGTCCGCGCCGCCGTCCTCGACGCCGCGGTCGTCGTCGTCTTCGCCCTCGTGGGCCGCGCGAGCCACGGGGAGGACCTCGCGCCGTCGGGCGTCCTCGGCACCGCGTGGCCGTTCCTCGCGGGCGGCATCGTCGGGTGGATCGTCGCCCGGGCCTGGCGTGCTCCGTCGCGCGTCGCGCCGGTCGGCCTCATCGTGTGGGGCGTGACCGTGGTGGTCGGCATGGTGCTCCGCGCGCTCACCGGCGAGGGCGTCGTGGTGCCGTTCGTCATCACGACCGCGATCATCCTCGGGATCCTGATGCTCGGCTGGCGCGCCGTCTCGGCCGTCGTCGTGCGTCGGCGCGCGCGGGCCTGAGCGGCCCCTACGCCGCGGGCGGGGTCGGGGCCGCCGCCTCCATCACCGCGATGAGCGCCTTGGCGTAGGCCTCCTCGGCCTCCAGGTCGCGGTGCTCGACCTCCTCGCCGTCGAGCACGACGAGCACCACGTGCGCGCCGTCCTCGGCCCCGCCGATCTCGCGCCGCAGCGACCGGAAGGCGCCGCCGAGCAGCGCCCGCAGCTGGTCCTCGCGCGGCAGCCACAGGCTGTCCTCGAGCGCGACGGAGTCGAGCGCCCACTCGGTCGTGCCGTTGAAGCCGAGCACGGTGCCGGTGGCGTGCTCGTGCGCCTCGATGGTGAGCTCGCTGATGGTGAAGACGTCGGACTCGAAGCCCTGGCCGCGGATCCGGAACCGGTCGCCGGGCTCGGGGCTCCACTCGAGGCCGAGCTCCAGGAGGGTCGTGGCGTGCGCGGTGGAGATCATGCGTGCAGTATGCCCGGCGCTCCCGGGCGTCGCCTCGGCGGGCGAGGGAATGCGTGTGCATTAGATTCGGGGGCACCGCCCGCGGCATGTCCCCGCCGGCGGCCGGCCCGGGGAGGACCATGCGCGCGACAGTGAAGGACGTCGCCGCGCGCGCCGGCGTCTCCCCGAAGACGGTGTCGAACGTGATCACCGGCCGCGTCGCCGTGAGCCCCGCCACCCGGGAGCGCGTCGAGCAGGCCGTCGCCGAGCTCGACTACGTGCCCAACCTCTCCGCGCGCGGCCTCCGGAACGGCCGCACGGGCGTCATCGCGGTGGCCCTTCCCGACCTCGGCACGGCGTACTCGGCCGAGCTCGCCCACCACCTGGTGGAGGTCGCGCACGAGGCCGGCTACAGCATCCAGATGGAGGAGACCGGGTCGCGCCCCGACCGCGAGCGCGACCTCATGTCGCGGGCGCGCGAGCACCTCGTCGACGGCCTGATCCTCAACCCCGTGCTGCTGTCGCAGAGCGCGATCGTGCGCGCCGAGTCGCTGCCGCCTGTGGTGGTCATCGGCGAGGTCGAGCAGGAGATTGCCGACCGGGTGGGCGTCGACAGCGTGCGGGCCGCCTACGACATGACGCGCTTCCTCCTCGGCACGGGCGCCCGCCGCATCGCCGCGGTCGGCACGGCCACGCGCGAGGAGTCGGCCGCGGGCGACCTCCGGCGCATCGGCTACCGGCGCGCGATGGAGGAGGCGGGCCAGGCGCCCATCGAGATCGACCGGACGGGCTGGAACAGCGCCTCGGGCGCCGAGGCCGTCGACGCCTGGCTGGCCGACGGCAACCCCGTGCCCGATGCGCTCTTCTGCTTCACCGACGGCCTCGCGTTCGGCGTGCTGCGCGCGCTCGCCGACCACGGCGTGCGCGTGCCCGAGGACGTGCAGGTCGCGGGCTTCGACGACGTGGACCAGGCGCGCTTCTCGATCCCGACCCTCACCACCGTCCACTTCGACCTCCGCGCCTACGCGGAGGCGGCGGTGGGCCAGCTGGTGCGCCGGATCGAGGAGCGCGAGGGGCCGCCCGTGCAGCTCGTCATCCCGCACCGCATCGTGGTCCGCGGCAGCACGCGCGCGTCCGCCTGACCCGCGTCGGCCTCCTCCGCGAAGACGCGCGAGAACTCCTGCACGAAACGTTGCGCTCCGCATTACAACGATGTAATGATCGTCGCATCACGAAGGAGTGGTCAATGGAACCTGTCAAGGGAAAGGCCGGGGGACAGTCCTCGGCATGGTCGAGGCGCCAGGTCCTCATGGGCGGCGCGGCTGCTCTGGGCAGCGCGCTCCTCGTCGGAGGCCTCGCCGGCTGCGCGCCCCAGGCGGCGTCGGCCGGCGGCATCGTCGACCTGAAGTACTGGCACCTGCTGTCCGGGGGCGACGGCATCCGGATGACGGAGATGGTCAAGGAGGCGGAGGAGACGGGCGACGGGTTCGACGTCACCGCCACGGTCCTCGCCTGGGGCCAGCCGTACTACACGAAGCTCGCCATGGCGTCGGTGGGCGGCCGTGCGCCGGACGTGGCGGTCATGCACGCGGCGCGCGTGCCGGGCTTCGCGCCCGGAGGGCTGCTCGACCCGTGGGACCTCGACGAGCTCGCCGGGCTCGGCATCGCGCAGGACGACTTCGAGCCGCGCGTCTGGGACAAGGGCGTGGTCGACGGCAAGCTCTACTCGATCGCGCTCGACAGCCACCCGTTCGTGATGATGTACAACACGGACGTCGCGGGCCAGGCCGGGCTCCTCGGCGACGACGGCCAGCTCGCGCCGATCAGCTCGCCGGAGGCGTTCGCCGACGCGATGCGGGCGATGCAGCAGGTCACGGGGGTGCACGGCCTCAGCTACGGCTACCTCGGCGACGGCACGCAGATGTGGCGCCTGTTCTACACGCTCTACAAGCAGATGGGCGGCGACATGGAGCTGCCCACGGGCGGCCAGGTCGTCTACGACCGCGAGAAGGCGCTCACGGCCCTCGAGTTCATCCGCACGCTCCTCGACGGCACCATCGCCACCCCGAGCGGCGACGCGGGCACGTCCATCGCCGAGTTCGCGGGCGGCAAGAGCGGCGCGATCTTCACGGGCGTGTGGGAGCTGCCCACGTTCCAGGCGGCGAAGCTGCCCTTCGACGCCATGCCGATCCCGACGCTGTTCGGCACGCCGGCGTCCTTCGCCGACTCGCACGCGTTCGTGCTGCCGCACCAGAGCTCGCCGGATCCCGAGAAGCGCCGGAAGAGCTACGAGTTCGTGGCCGACCTCCTGAAGAACTCGCTGCAGTGGGCGGGCGCCGGGCACATCCCCGCGTACAAGCCGATCATCGACAGCCCCGAGTACGCCGAGCTGCTGCCGCAGGCGCACTACGCGAACGCGGCCGCGCAGATCGAGTACGACCCGGTCGCGTACTTCACCGGATCCGGATCCGACTTCCAGACGTACTTCGCCGAGAACATGCAGAACGTGTTCCTCGGGCGCCAGGACGCGGAGGCGGGCCTCGACGCCTTCGTCGCGCAGATAAACGCGCTGCTCGCCAAGCCCAACCCCCTGTAGCGGCCGCCGCGCGCGCGGCACCGCACCCTCTTCCAGCGATACGACGAAGGAGTCCACTCGTGACGACAGCAGCACCACCCGCCCCGGTCGCGCCCGCGACCGGATCCGGATCCCCGCGGCCCGCCGTGGGCCGGCCCCGGACCCGCGCGAAGGAGCAGGCCCAGGGCATGCTCTTCATCGCCCCGTTCCTCATCACCTTCCTGGTGTTCCTGGTCTGGCCGGTCCTCTACGGCTTCTACCAGAGCCTCACCGGGCAGAGCCTCACCGGCGCCAACGGCGAGCTCATCGGCTTCGCGAACTACCTCGAGGCCTTCGGCGACTCCCAGATGTGGCGCTCGCTCGGCAACACCGTGGTGTTCACGATCGCGAGCACCGTCCCGCTCCTGGTGGTGGGCCTCGTGCTCGCGCTCCTCGTGAACCTCGGCCTGCCGGGCCAGTGGCTCTGGCGGCTCGCGTTCTTCCTGCCGTTCCTGCTGGCGTCGACCGTCGTGTCGCTGTTCTGGCTCTGGATGTACAACCCGCAGCTCGGCGTCGTGAACGCCATCGCGGGCGCCCTCGGCCTGCCGCAGCCCGCGTGGCTGCAGGACTCGGCGCTCGCCATGACGAGCGTCGTGATCACCACGGTGTGGTGGACGGTCGGCTTCAACTTCCTCATCTACCTGGCAGCGCTGCAGAACATCCCCGACCAGCAGTACGAGGCGGCCGCGCTCGACGGGGCCGGGAAGTGGCGGCAGCTGTTCTCCATCACGATCCCGCAGCTCGCCCCGACCACCGCGCTCCTCGCGATCCTGCAGGTGCTCGCGTCGCTCAAGGTCTTCGACCAGATCTACCAGATGACCGCGGGCGGTCCGGGCGGATCCACCCGGCCCGTCGTGCAGTACGTCTTCGAGACCGGGTTCACCGGCTTCCGCTTCGGCTACTCGGCCGCCATCTCCTACATCTTCTTCGCGCTGATCGTGGTCATCTCGGTCATCCAGATCGCGGCAACTCGGAGGAAGTCATGACCACCGCCACCCGTCCCGCCTTCTCCTCCGGCACGCTCGCCCGGAAGCCCGCCGCCAGCGTCGCGGCCCGGCAGGGCCGCACGGGCACGCCCCGGTTCGCGCCGTCGCGCATCGCCGCGCTCGTGATCCTCATCGTGCTCGCGGCCGCCTGGCTGCTGCCCTTCCTCTGGGCGGTGCTCACGTCGTTCAAGTCGGAGACGGACGCCGCCGCGTTCCCCGTGACGATCCTCCCGGCCGGCGGCTTCACGCTCGACGCCTACGCCTCCGTGCTCAACGGCGGGACGATCCCGCTCTGGACCTGGAACAGCCTGCTCACCAGCACGGTGATCACGGTCGTCGCCGTCGTGTTCTCGGCGCTGGCCGGCTACGCGCTCAGCCGCATCGACTTCCGCGGTCGCAAGCTGCTGATGGGGGCCATCGTGGCGTCGATCATCATCCCGCCGCAGATCCTCATCGTCCCGCTCTTCCACCAGATGCTGGCGTTCGACCTGGTGGACACGCTCTGGGCCGTGATCCTGCCGCAGATCGTGCAGCCCGCCATGGTGTTCATCCTGAAGGCGTTCTTCGATCAGATCCCCGTCGAGCTCGAGGACGCCGCGCGCGTCGACGGCGCGGGGCGCGTGCGCGTGTTCCTGCAGATCGTGATGCCGCTGTCGCGCCCCATCCTCTCGGCGGTCGCGATCTTCGTGTTCATCGGCGCGTGGAACAACTTCCTGTGGCCCTTCATCGCCACGAACGACTCGTCGCTCATGACCCTGCCGGTCGGGCTGCAGACGGTGAAGAACGCCTACGGGATCCAGTACGCGCAGAACATGGCCTCGGCCGTGCTCGCCGCGCTGCCGCTGATCCTGGTGTTCCTCTTCTTCCAGCGCCAGATCATCAAGGGCATCTCGACCACCGGGTTCGGCGGGCAGTGATCCCGCGCCCCGATCCCGCCCGCACCCCCACCCATCCCGCCCGGGCCGCATGCGCCCGGGCCCCTCGACCAGGAGGACGCCCATGACCCGCGCCCGCATCACCATCGACCGCGACTTCACCATCGGCGACGTGCCCCGCCGGCTCTTCGGCTCGTTCGTCGAGCACATGGGCCGCTGCGTCTACACCGGCATCTACGAGCCCGGCCACCCGACCGCGACGCCCGAGGGCTACCGCCAGGACGTGCTCGACCTCACGAAGGAGCTCGGCGCCACGGTCGTGCGCTACCCGGGCGGCAACTTCGTCTCCGGCTACGACTGGGAGGACGGGGTCGGCCCCGTCGAGGACCGGCCCCGCCGCCTCGACGGCGCCTGGCACACCGTCGAGACCAACGCGTTCGGCCTGCACGAGTTCATGGGCTGGTCGAAGGCCGCGGGCGTCGAGGTGATGGAGGCCATCAACCTCGGCACGCGCGGCGTCGACGCGGCGCGCTCGCTCGTCGAGTACGCGAACCACCCCGGCGGATCCAAGTACTCGGACATGCGCCGCGCGAACGGCGCCGAGGATCCGTTCGACATCAAGCTCTGGTGCCTCGGCAACGAGCTCGACGGGCCGTGGCAGATCGGGCACAAGACGCCCGACGAGTACGGCCGCCTCGCCCAGGAGGCGGGCAAGGCCATGCGGCTGGTGGATCCGAGCATCGAGCTGGTCGCGTGCGGCAGCTCCAACTCGGGCATGCCGACGTTCGGCCAGTGGGAGCAGACGGTGCTCGGCCACACCTACGACGTCGTCGACTACGTGTCGCTGCACGCCTACTACCAGGAGCACGAGGGCGACGTGCGGAGCTTCCTCGCGAGCGCCGTGGACATGGACTTCTTCATCGAGTCGGTCGTCGCGACCGCGGACGCGACCGGCGCGCGGCTCAAGAACCGGAAGCGGATCGACCTCTCGTTCGACGAGTGGAACGTCTGGTACCAGCGCGGACTCGACGGCGAGGACCAGCCGCACCGCATCGAGCAGGCGGGCTGGCGGGAGCACCCGCGGGTCATCGAGGACGAGTACAGCGTGACCGACGCGGTGGTCGTCGGCACGCTCCTCAACTCGCTGCTGCGGCACGGCGACCGGGTGAAGATCGCGAACCAGGCGCAGCTCGTGAACGTGATCGCCCCGATCCGCAGCGAGGAGGGCGGCCCCGCCTGGCGCCAGTCGATCTTCTGGCCGTTCGCCCGCATGGCGCAGCTCGCGACGGGCCGCATCCTCCGGGTGGAGGTGGACAGCGACCGCTACGACAACGACCGCTTCGGCACCGCCGATGTGGTGGACGTCAGCGCGACCTGGGACGAGGAGGCGGGGACCGTCTCGCTCTTCCTCGCCAACCGCGGGCTCGAGGAGGAGGCCGCGACCGAGGTGGCGCTCCGCGGGCTCGACGCCGGCCGGATCCTCCGGGCCGAGGTCCTGCGCGTGCCCGAGGGCGGCGACCGGCACTCGAGCAACACCCTCGAGACCGGCGAGCAGGTCGGCCTCGTGCCGCTCGAGGGCGTGCACGCCGAGGGCGGGCGCCTCACGCTCACGCTCCCGGCGCTGTCCTGGGCGGTCGTCGTGCTGGACGTGACGCGCAGCTGACGCCGGCACGAGGACGGACGGCCCGCCCTGCGCGATGCAGGGCGGGCCGTCCGTCGTGGGGAGCGGATCGGATCAGCTCACGGGGCCCTCGGTGAGGGTCACGGTGCCGGTCTTCTCGGCGCCGGCCGCGGTGGTCCAGCCGAGCTTGACGGACTCGCCCGGCTTGTGGCCGGAGACGGCGGCGCTCAGCTCGGACGCGGAGGCGACGGCCTTGCCGTCGACCGAGGTGACGACGTCGCCCTGCGCGAGGCCGGCCTTGGCCGCGCCGGATCCGTCGACCACGCCCTGCACGGGCGCCCCGGCGACGGAGCCCGCGCCGTTCGCGAGCAGCACGCCGAGGAAGGCGGGGTAGCCGATCTTCACGGTGCCGGACTCGACGCCGCTCTCGATCTGCTTCGCGATGCCCATGGCCTTGTCGATGGGGATGGCGAAGCCCGCGACCTGCTCGGATCCGGAGGACGCCGCCGTGTCGATGCCGACGACCTCGTTCTCGGCGTCCACCAGGGGGCCGCCGGAGTCGCCGGAGACGATGGGCGCGTCGGTCTGGATGAGGTCGGTGAGCGTCTCGCCCGCGGCCGTGCCCTCGGACTGGGTGGTGATGGTCTGGCCGAGCGCGGTGACCTGGCCGCTCGCCGCCGTGAGCGTGCCCGTGCCGCCCGCGTTGCCGACGCCCGTGACGGCCTCGCCGACCTGCGCGCCGTCTCGGTCGAGCTTCGCGGGGGTGAGGCCCGACGCGCCCTCGAGCTTCAGCACCGCGACGTCGTTCGTGGCGTCGGTGCCGACGACCTTGCCGACGTAGGCCTTGCCCGTCGACTCGACCGTGACGCGGATGCTCGTGGCGCCGCTGACGACGTGGTTGTTGGTGAGGATCGTGCCGTCGGACGACAGGATGATGCCCGTGCCCGCCCCGGCCGCGTTCTCGTAGGTGAGCGCGGAGTCGATGGTGACGACGCCCGACATCTGCGCCGCCGACGCCTCGGGCGACGTGACCGACGTGCCGGTCCCGGTGCCGGACTGCTTGCCGGATCCGGATCCGGACCCGGATCCCGCGCCGTCGCCGCGTCCCTGCCCGGGCATCGTGGACGAGCCGTGTCCGAAGCCCTGGCCCGGCGTGAAGGAGCCCGGGTCCTGGATCCGCGTGTCGCCGGCCGAGGACGACGAGCGCCCGAGGTCGGCCATGAAGCCCACCGCGGTGCCGCTGCCGAAGGAGAGGAGGAGGGCCAGGGCGGACGCGCCCGCGATGAGGCCGGTGCGGAGGCCGCGGCGGATGGGCTTCGGCGGGACGGGGTTCCCCGCCGCGTCGACGTGCAGGGGGCGGCCGAAGGCGTCGGTCGCCGGTGCGGGCCAGGGGTATCCGGCGGGCGCGCCGTGGCCGACCGACGGCGACGCGGTGGCGGAGGAGGCGGTCGGGGCCGCGGGTCCGCCGACGGCGGGACCGGTCGGGGCGGCCCAGGCTGCCGAGGCGGCAGCGGCGGACGGCGTGGTGGCGGCGGTGGGCGTCGCGTCGGCGGACGGTGCGGGGGTGGTCGTGCCGGTGTCGCCGGCCGCGGCCTCGTCGGGGCGTCCGGTCGGCTCCTGCGGTGTCTCGTTCATGACGGTCCTTCGTGTCTCGGGTGGCCCGTTGGGGGGCGATGGGAAGATCACACCGCCCCTCCCTATGAGCACCCCATGACGAGCACGAGCGTCGGCCATGGATCACCGGGCCGCCCCGCCCGGCGCGGCGTCGGCCCGCGCGTAGGCTCGACCCATGGAGCAGAGAAGCCTCGGCAGGACCCATCGGAACGTCTCGGTCATCGGACTCGGGACCTGGCAGCTCGGCGGGGACTGGGGTGACGTCGCCGAGGACGACGCGCTCGCCGTGCTCGACGCCGCGGCCGACGCGGGCATCACCTTCTTCGACACGGCCGACGTCTACGGCGACGGCCGCAGCGAGACCATCATCGGATCCTGGCTCCGCGCGCATCCGGACTCCGGCGTGACCGTCGCCACCAAGATGGGCCGCCGCGACGCGCAGGACCCCACCAACTTCACGCTCGACCGCTTCCGCGAGTGGACCGACCGCTCGCGCCGCAACCTCGGCGTGGAGACCCTCGACCTCGTCCAGCTGCACTGCCCGCCCACGCCCGTCTTCTCGAGCGACCGCGTGTACGACGCCCTCGACGAGCTCGTCGCCGACGGAGCGATCGCCTCCTACGGCGTCAGCGTCGAGACGACCGACGAGGCGCTCCTCGCCATCGCGCGCCCCGGCGTCGCGAGCGTGCAGATCATCCTCAACGCCTTCCGCCTCAAGCCGCTCGACCGCGTGCTGCCGGCCGCGGCGGAGGCGGGCGTCGGCATCATCGCGCGCGTCCCGCTCGCGTCGGGCCTGCTGAGCGGCCGCTACACGGCCGACACGACCTTCGCCGAGACCGACCACCGCAACTTCAACCGCGGGGGCGCGGCGTTCGACGTGGGCGAGACCTTCTCGGGCGTCGACTACGACGACGGCGTCGCCGCGGCCCGCGAGTTCGCGGCCGCCACGCACGAGGCCGCTCCCGACCTCACGCCCGCGCAGGTCGCGCTCGCCTGGATCGTGCAGCGCGAGGGCGTCTCCACCGTGATCCCCGGCGCCCGCAACGCGGAGCAGGCCCAGGCGAACGCGCGCGCCGGCGACGCCCCCGCTCTCGGCGAGGTCTTCGAGCGCCAGGTGGCGGACGTCTACGACCGGTACTTCCGCGCCGCGGTGCACCCGCGCTGGTAGTCCCGGCCGCACGTGCGACGGCCCCGGTCAGCGATGCTGACCGGGGCCGTCGTCCGTGGGCCTGCGCTACTGCAGCGAGTCGCAGGCGCTCGACAGGCTCGTGCGGAGGTCATCGGGCAACGGCTTGCCGACGAGCATGGCCATCTGGTCCGCTCCGGCGTTGATCTGCTGCCCGTACTGGTCGGCGTTGGGCACGCCGCTGCTCTGCGCCTCGGTGGCCAGGTCGCGGTAGGCCTGGACGTCCGACTCCTCGATGGCCTCCTTGTCCTTGAGGCCGCACGTGAAGTCACGGACCTTGGCGAGCGTCGCCTGATCCGTCCCGGTCGCGCCGGATCCCGCGTCGCCCTCGGTGGTCGCCTCGGGCGTGGGGGTCGCGGCCTCGGCGGAGGCGGACGCGGACGGCGCCGGCGTGGCGGCGTCGTCGGCGGCGGGGGAGCTGCACCCGGCGAGCGCGAGGCCGAGGACGAGCCCCAGTCCGGCGATCCCGGCGCGCAGACGGCGCGTGGTCAGAGGGGTCTGCTGAGAGGTCATGCCCTCACCCTATCCAGGGCGACCGGCCGATTTTCCGCGGGGGCGGAGACTCTGGGGCGCAGCTCGCGCGGATCCGCACGGCCGGGCCGGTGCCGCCGGTCAGGTGACGATGGCGACGGGCTCCGTGTCCGGCATGGGGCCCGCGTCGCGGCCGCGGAGGTCGGGGCTGTGCCGGTGGAAGACGGCGGCGATGGCCGCGCCCACCGCGAGCAGCGCCGCCGCGACGACGAACGCGCCCTGCGCGCCCTGCGCGTCGATGACGAAGCCGGCCGCGGCGGATCCGAGCGCGGCGCCGATGAGCTGGCCGGTGCCGACCCAGCCGTAGGCCTCCGCGGTGTCGCTGAAGCGCACCGACGACGAGACCACGGCGAACAGCACGGCCAGCGCCGGCGCGATGCCGACGCCCGCGAGGAAGAGGAAGACGGAGAGCCAGGCGAACTGCATCCACACGGCGGCCAGGGCCGTGCCGACCAGGATGATCGTCATGCGCCGGGCCATGGCCCACGGGCTGATGGGGATGTGGCCGAGCGCGAGGCCGCCGATGAGCGAGCCGACGGCGAAGATCGCGAGGACGAAGCCGGCCTCCGGCCCGCCGTGCCCGTACACCGCGACGACGCCCGCCTCGATGGCCGCGCACGCCGCGATGAGGAGGAAGCCGACGACGGTGCTGAGCAGCACGGGCGGCCGCCCGAGGACCACGCCGAACCGGCGCTTGCTGCGCGGGATGCGCACGCGGCCGAGCTCGGGGGAGGAGATGAACCACGCGCCGCCGCCGACGAGGAAGGCGGCCGCGACGAGGATCCCGGCGCTCGTGTCGACCTGGATCGCCAGGAAGGTCGCGATGACGGGCCCGAGGACCCAGATGATCTCCTGGGCCGAGGCGTCGAGGGAGAAGAGGGGCGTCAGCTGCTTCGAGTTGACCATCTTCGGGTAGATGGTGCGCACCGCCGGCTGCACGGGCGGGTTCGCGAGGCCGGCGAGGAGACCGAGCCCCATGAAGGCGGGGACGGACGTGCTCGCGTCGCCGAGCGCCACGGCCACGACGGCCACCGTGCACACCGCCGACGTGAGGATGAGGACGGGACGCATGCCCCAGACCCCCATCCAGCGGCTGGTGAGCGGTCCGGCGACGGCCTGGCCGATGCTCGTCGCCGCGAGCACGAGGCCGGCGGCGCCGTACGAGTCGTGGATCCGCTCGACGTGCATGAGGAACGCCAGCGAGAGCATGCCGCCCGGGAAGCGCGCCACGAGCTGGGCGGCGATGATCCGGCCCACGCCGCGGGTCTTGAGGAGGCTTCCGTACGTGCTCACGAGGGTCAGAGCCTACCGCCAGGCGGGTGCCCGCCCGCAGCCCCGGGCGCCACCGGACAGCGATGTCGGCGGGCCTCCGTAGCCTGTGGAACCTGTGGACAAGTCCGCGGAGTTGTCCACACCTGTGGACGACACGCCCACTACATATGGGGTTGGGTCCGGCCGGGTGCCCGCATATATAGTGATGGGACGGCGGGCAACCCCCATCGTCCCGGCTCCGCGGAGCGGGGCGGGCGAGGGCTCGCAGAGCATTTCCCCTGGTGAGGCGCAGGCGCGGCGGGCACGTCCCGCATCGCGTCGCCGCCGACCGCAGGACAGTCCGGCGCCGATCAGCGCGGACGACGAAGACGACGAGGAGCAGAGTGTCCATCACCGTAGTGAAGCGCGACGGCACGCGGGAGCCGTACGACGCGAACCGCATCAACCTGGCCATCGAGGACGCCACGCAGGGCCTCGACGAGAACATCGGCTGGGTCACGCAGATCGCGTCCGAGCTGGAGATCACCCTCTTCGACGGGATCACCACGCAGCAGCTGGATGAGGCGGTCATCCAGGTCGCGCTCCAGAACGTGAAGGACGACCCGGCGTTCGACACCGTCGCCGCGCGCCTCCTCCTCAAGACCATCTACAAGCGCGTCCTCGGCGACTACTCGTCGCCCGAGGAGCTCAAGCGCCTCCACGCGGAGCACTTCGCCCGCAACATCCAGCGCGGCGTCGACGAGATGCTCCTCGACTCCCGCCTCGTGCAGCTGTTCGACCTGGAGCGACTCGCCCAGGCCCTCGAGCCGGCGCACGACGAGCTGCTGAAGTACATCGGCGTCGTCACGCTGAACAACCGCTACGGCATCAAGGGCCGCAACGGCGACGCCCTCGAGGTGCCCCAGTACTTCTGGATGCGCATCGCGATGGGCCTCACGCTCAACGAGCAGGACCCCACCGCCACGGCCATCGCCTTCTACGAGAAGATGTCGAAGCTCGAGTACCTCGCGGCCGGCTCCACCCTCGTCAACGCGGGCACCATCTACCCGCAGCTCGCGAACTGCTTCGTCATGGAGATGCAGGACGACATCGAGCACATCGCGAAGACCACGCGCGACGTCATGTGGCTCACCAAGGGCACGGGCGGCATCGGCCTCTCCGTCTCCAAGCTGCGCGCGCAGGGCTCGCCCATCCGCTCGAACAACACCACCTCCACGGGCCCGATCCCGTTCATGCACACCATCGACTCGGTGCTTCGCGCGGTCAGCCGCGGCGGCAAGAAGTTCGGCGCCCTGTGCTTCTACATGGAGAACTGGCACCTCGACTTCCCCGAGTTCCTCGACCTGCGCCAGAACTCGGGCGACCCGTACCGCCGCACCCGCACCGCCAACACGGCCGTGTGGATCAGCGACGAGTTCATGAAGCGCGTCCAGAACGACGAGGACTGGTACCTCTTCGACCCGCTGGAGGTCTCCGACCTCAACGAGCTCTACGGCAAGGCGTTCTCGGAGCGCTACGCGTTCTATGTCGGCGAGGCCGAGGCCGGGCGCATCCGGATGTTCAAGCGCATCAAGGCGCGCGAGCAGTTCAAGTCGATCCTCATCTCGCTCCAGACCACCAGCCACCCGTGGCTGACCTGGAAGGACACGATCAACAACCGCGCCCTCAACAACAACACGGGCACGATCCACCTCTCGAACCTCTGCACCGAGATCACGCTGCCGCAGGACGAGGACAACGTCTCCGTCTGCAACCTGGCGTCGATCAACCTGTCGCAGCACTTCTCCGACGGCAAGGTCGACTTCGCGAAGATCGAGCAGAGCGCGCGCCTCGCGGTCCGCCAGCTCGACAACCTCATCGACATCACGCGCTCCAGCGTGAAGGAGGCGGACTTCTCCAACCAGCAGAACCGCGCGGTGGGCCTCGGCGTCATGGGCTTCACCGACATCGTCGAGAAGCTCGGCTTCTCGTACGAGTCCGAGGAGTCGTACGACCTGATCGACGAGATCATGGAGCACGTCTCCTACGCGGCCATCGACGAGTCGGCCGACCTCGCCCAGGAGCGCGGCGCGTACCCGAACTTCGAGGGCTCGCGCTGGTCGGAGGGCCTCGTGCCGCTCGACTCGATCGCTCTCATGGAGGCCGACCGCGGCGTGCCCGTCAAGGTCAACCGCACCACGCGCCTCGACTGGGACGCGCTGCGCGCCAAGGTCAAGGGCGGCATGCGCAACGCGACGCTCATGGCGATCGCGCCCACCGCGTCCATCGGCCTCGTCGCCGGCACCACGCCCGGCCTCGACCCGCAGTTCTCGCAGATCTTCAGCCGCTCCACCTCCTCGGGCAAGTTCCTCGAGGTCAACCGGAACCTGGTGAAGGACCTGCAGGAGCTCGGCCTCTGGGAGACGGTGCGCGAGAGCATTCTCCGCAGCCAGGGCGACATCCAGAACATCGCCGCCATCCCGGACTCGGTCAAGGCCACGTACCGCACGAGCTTCCAGCTCTCGCCGTACGCGTTCCTCGAGGTCGCGGCGCGCGCGCAGAAGTGGATCGACCAGGCCATCAGCCGCAACATGTACCTCGAGACGCGCGACCTCGGCGACATGATGGACATCTACTTCGCTGGCTGGGAGCGCGGGGTCAAGACCACGTACTACCTGCACATGAAGCCGCGCCACACGGCCGAGCAGTCGACCGTGAAGGTCGACAAGTCGCAGGACGCCGACGGCACCAAGCGCAAGGGCTTCGGCGGATTCGGCGGCGGCGCACCCGCGGCCGTCCCTGCCTCGGCTGCCCCCGCATCCACCGCGACCGCGGACGCCCCGGCGCCGCAGGCCGCCCCGGCGCCCCGCAAGGGCTTCGGCTTCGGCGGAGTGGGAGGTGCACGCTGATGAACGACGACACGTTCGGCGACTACGTCGTCCCCATGGACCCCATGGACGAGCTCCAGTGCGACTCCTGCCAGTAGGCAGGACCGCCGCAGCGGGCCGCGCAGCCATCGCGGCGCGGCCCGCCCCCACACGAACGACGAGCTAGAAGCAACAGGGAAGAAGAAGCAGATGTCGAAGATCCTCGGCACGGGAATCCAGGAGGGCCTCCTCCTCAAGCCCGTCAACTACCAGTGGGCCATGGACCTGTACGACCAGGCCGTCGCCAACACGTGGTTCCCCAACGAGATCCAGCTCGGCGAGGACATCGCGGACTTCAAGAAGATGACGGACGAGGAGCGCCACGCGATCACGTTCCTCATGAGCTACTTCAACCCGAA
This sequence comes from Clavibacter vidaverae, assembly GCF_047529985.1. NCBI lineage: Bacteria > Bacillati > Actinomycetota > Actinomycetes > Micrococcales > Microbacteriaceae > Clavibacter > Clavibacter vidaverae. The sequence continues at coordinate 485,331 of NZ_JBLJAM010000002.1, read as the reverse complement.
CGAGCTCCTCGTGAACAAGGCGCTCGCGTTCGGCGTCTACCCCTACATCAACGCGCCGGAGTGCCACCTCTACCTGGCGAAGCAGATGTGGGAGGAGGCGAACCACTGCATGTCGTTCGAGTACGTCCTGGAGACGTTCCCGATCGACCGCGAGGCCGCGTACAACTCCCACGTCGACATCCCGTCGATGGCGCGCAAGGAGGAGTTCGAGGTCAAGTTCATCAAGCGCATGACCGAGCAGACCCTCGACATCACGACCACCGAGGGCAAGAAGGACTTCGTCCGGAACCTCGTCGCGTACAACGTGATCCTCGAGGGCATCTGGTTCTACTCGGGCTTCATGGTGTCGCTGTCGTTCCGCCAGAGGAACCTGCTGCGCAACTTCGGCTCGCTCATGGACTGGATCGTCCGCGACGAGTCGCTGCACCTCAAGTTCGGGATCAACCTCATCCTCACGGTGCTCGAGGAGAACCCCGACCTGCAGACGGAGGAGTTCGCCGCCGAGATCAAGCAGATGATCCTCGACGCCGTCGAGATGGAGGAGCAGTACAACCGCGACCTCCTGCCGAACGGCATCCTCGGCCTCAACGCGAACTACATCAACCAGTACGTGAAGTACCTCGCCGACCGCCGCCTCGAGGAGCTCGGCTTCGAGGCCGAGTACAAGGTCTCGAACCCGGCCAAGTGGATGGCGACGGCGAACGACACGTTGCAGCTCGTCAACTTCTTCGAGTCGACCAACACGTCGTACGAGTCGAACGCGTCCGCCACGGTCGGCGCCAAGTAGCACCGGCCGCCGCGCCACGCGGCACCGCACCACCCGACGCCGCCCGCGCCGCGCATCCATCGGATGCCGGGGCGGGCGGCGTCGTGCCGCCACCCGCACCACCGCCACCGCCACCGAGAGGGACCATGGACCACCCGCACGACACCGCCGCCCGTCACCTCGCCCGCGACGGGCGGGCGTACCGCACCGAGGTCGTGGGGTGGGACGACCCGCGCGGCGCCCGGATCCGCCGCGCCATGGAGGACGAGATGGACGCCCGCTACGAGGGCCGGCACGCGGACGACCCCGACTGGCCCGTGAAGGCGGCGGTCGCGTTCGCGCTCGACCCGGCCGACGTCGAGGCGGTCGTGCTGCTCGTGCCCGAGGGCGACGACGGCGAGGCGGCCGCGCACGGCGTCATCCGACGGCTGCGGGGCGAGCTGGAGCTGAAGAAGGTGGTCGTGGATCCGGCGCACCGCGGCACGGGCCTCGCGCGCGTGCTCATGGCCGAGCTCGAGCGGGTGGCGCGGGAGCGCGGCGCGAGCCGGCTGATCCTCCAGACGGGCGACCGGCAGCCCGACGCCGTGCGGCTCTACGAGACCGCGGGCTGGCTGCCGATCGACGTGTACCCGCCGTACATCCCCGTCACGAACTCGATCTGCTTCGAGAAGCCGCTGCGCTGAGGGCGTCGTCGACGAGGAGCGCGAGCAGGTCGGGGAAGGCGACGCCCTCGGCGGCGAAGCTCCGCGGGACCTGCGACGCGGCGGTGCAGCCCGGGGTCGTGTTCACCTCGTTGAGGACGGGGCCGTCGGCGGTCAGGAAGAAGTCCACGCGCACGACGCCGCGGCAGTCGAGCGCCTCCGCCATGCGCGTGGCGGCGTCGTGGAGGGCGGTGAGCTCGGCGGGTGCGAGCGGGGCGGGGATCCGGAACCGGGCCTCGCCGCCGTACTTCGTCTCCGCGTCGAACACGCCGTCGGCGAGGATCTCCACCGCGGGCCCGATCCGCACCGTGCCGTCCGCCGTGCGGATGACGGGCAGGTCGATCTCGCGGCCCGACATCAGGTCCTCGACCAGCACGCGGTCGTCGACGTCGAAGGCGTCCGCGAGCGCGGCCGGGAGATCGGCGGCGGTGGTCGCGAGGCCGACGCCGTGGCTTGATCCGCCCACGGCCGGCTTCACGATGACCGGGTGGTCCCACGCGTAGGCGGCCGCCGCGTCGCGCGTGAGCTGCACGCCGGGCGCGACCGCGATGCCGATCGAGGTCGCGAGGAGCTTGGTCTGCAGCTTGTCCATGCCGATGGCTCCCGCGCGCACGCCGGATCCGACGTAGGGGATGCCCGCGAGCTCGAGGAGCGCGGCGATCGTGCCGTCCTCCCCGTCCCGCCCGTGCAGCATCGGGATGGCGACGTCGCAGCCGGCGAGCACGTCGACCGCGCCGGCCAGCGTGAGCGCGCGGCCGGTGGCGTCGCGCCAGCCGTGGTCGCGGAGAAGCGTGAGCGGGACGACGTCGAAGCGCTCCGCGTCGAGCGCGGCGGCGACGCCCGCGGCGGACGCGAGCGACACGTCGTGCTCGGTGCTCCTCCCGCCGCCGATGACGGCGACGCGCGTGCGCGCGGCGACGGCGTCCGCGTCCGCAGGGGCGTCGGGCGAGGTGCGGGGTGCGTGCGGGGTGGTGGTCATGCGCGGATCTCCGTCCGGACGAGGGGCGGGTCGGGGGTGGCGAGCGGGGCGGTCGCGATCGGCAGGCCGGATGCGGATCCCGCGTCCGGGCCGTCGGCGTGCGTCGACAGGGCGCTGCCGACGGCGGTGAGCACCTCGTGCGGGATGGTGCCGGCCCAGCGGGCCCAGTCGCCCGCGGTCGGCGCGTCGTCGGATCCGTCGCCGAGCACGACGGCCTCGTCGCCGACCGACGCCGTGGAGCCCGGCCCGAGGTCGACGACGGTCTGGTTCATGGACAGCACGCCGGCGACCGGCACGCGGCGGCCGGCGACCTGCACGGAGGCGGACGGGGAGGCGGCGCGGGGGAGCCCGTCCGCGTAGCCGACGGGGAGCAGCCCGAGCATCGTGTCGCGCTCGGCGGTCCAGGCGCCGCCGTACCCGACGGACGTCCCGGCCTCGACCCGGCGCACGTCCATGAGCGGGGCGCGGAGGGTGAGCGCCCACCGGAGGCCGGCGGTGCCGCTCGCGTCGATCCCGGCGAGCCCGGCGCCGATCCGCACCAGCGTGCCGCGCGAGGCGGGGTCGAGGAGGGCGGCGGCGGACCCGGCGGCGTGGCGCTCCTCGGGATCCAGCCCCGCGTCGCGGAGGACGTCCCAGGCGCGGTCGAACGCCCGGCGCTGGGCCTCGTTCGCGGGTGCGGCCGGACGGTCGGCCGACGCCATGTGCGTCATGGCCCCGACGACGCGGATGCGGCCGCGCCGCTCGGCCTCGGCGGCGCGGGCGGCGAGGAGCTCCCAGTCCGCCTCGGGGAAGCCCTCGCGCGTGAGCCCGGTGTCGAGCTGCAGGTGGACGCGGGGGGCGCCGTCCGCGTCGATCGCGTGCGCGAGCTCCGCGGAGGTGCCCACCGCCACGTCCACGTGGTGCTCCGCCGCGAGCGCGAAGTCCACGGGGGTCGTGTTCAGCCAGCTGAGCGCGGGCACGCGGATCCCGGCCAGGCGGAGGCGGACGGCGTGCTGCACGGCGGTCACGCCGATCCAGGTCGCGCCGCCCTCGACGCCCGCCCGCGCGGCGGTGAGGGCTCCGAGCCCGTAGCCGTCGGACTTGACGACGGCCATGACGGGCGTCCCGGTGCGTGCGACGAACGCCCGGGTGTTGTGCCGGATCGCGTCGGCGTCGACCTCGACGCGCGCGCCGCCGTGGGGGTCGCTCATCGGCCGGCACCGCCCTGGCAGGACGGGAGACCGTCCTCGAGCCCGGGACCGCGCATCCGGCAACCATAGGGTGTCGCGGGGTCGGGCCACCCGGGGGCGGCTGACGGGTGGGGACGGCCGTCGCGTCGGCCGACCCGGATCACGCGCTCCCGGCCCTCGACGACGGCCGGGTGCCGGCCGAGCGCGGGCCGCTCGGCGCCGGTGGATGCGCTCATCCCGCCGCGTCCTCCTCGCCGGGCGGGCAGGTGCCGCCCGGCTCCGTCGCGAGCTCGAAGTGCCACATCTCGTTGGCGTAGGTCTGGCAGAGGCCGTAGCGGTCGCCGTGCTGCTGGAGCCAGCTGTCCGCATCCGTCGGGCCGATGTCGACGGCGTCGCCCGTGACGTGGGCGGAGCGCTCGGGCGTGCTGACCCACTTGCGCGCCTCGGCGGCGCTGCCGTACTTGCGGAGGCCGTCGTCGAGGAGGCGCTGCTGGTAGCGGGCGCTGCGCCAGCCCGAGGCGACGACCATGTCGACGCCCTGGGCGGCGGCGTCGCGGGCGGCGTCCTGCATGGCGGCGCGGAGGTCGGGATCCATGCGAGCGATGCCGGGGTGCTCGTCGTCGAAGGGGGAGATGGGGGCCTCGAGCGGGATCCAGCCCTCCTCGGGCGTGCGCGGGTCGCCGGTCGACCCGGCGGCGTCGATGCCGGTGCCGGTGTCGGAGCCCTCGAGGAGCGCGCCGGCGGGATCCGTCGCGACGCAGCCCGCGAGCGCCGGGGCGAGGAGGACGGCCGCGAGGAGGGCGGCGGCGGGGCGTCGCCGGGGGAGGCGGGGCGCGGGGGAGCGGGCGGGGATGCGGGTCACGGGTGCCTTTCCGCACGCCGCTTCGGGCGGGGTGCGGGTCCACACCACCAGGGGCCGTGTCGCAGGGGCGTCGCCGTTTCCGCATACGCCCGCGATACGTCGCGTCGGGCAGGATGCGGGGTGCGGACCGCGTCGGGGAGCCGCGGCCGCGGGCGCTCAGCGCGGCGCGGGGAAGACCACGCGGACGTCGAGCCCGCCGCCCGGCCGCGGGTCGATCGTCAGCTCGGCGCCGTGCAGGCGCGCGACCCGCGCGACGATCGTGAGCCCCAAGCCGCTGCCGTCCGCGACGGCGGAGCGGGCGTCGGGCGTCGTCGTCCGCCCGGCGCCGCGCACGAACGCGCCGCTGAGGGTCCGGGCGACGTCCGCGCGGATCACGGGCCCGGTGTTCCGGAACCGCGCCTCGACCCGGTCGTCGTCGAGGGTCGCGGCCGTGACGAGCAGGTCGCCGCCCTCCGGCAGGTTGTGCCGGATGCCGTTGACGACGAGGTTCATCACGAGCTGACCGACGAGCACCTCGTCGCCGTCGAAGTCGCCCTCGCCGAGCTCCGTGCGGATCCGCACGCGCGCCTCGGCGGCGAGCGGCTGGACCTCCTCCACCACCCGGGCGACCAGCTCGGCGACGTCGACCGGCCGCCGCTGCAGCTCGACGAGGTGGTCGAGCGTCGCGATGGTGAGCAGCGCCTCGACGGCCTCGGTGCCGCGCCGGGTCGTCGCGTCGAGCCGGCCGAGGAGCTGCGGGAGGTCGACGCGCGAGGGATCCGCCAGCGCCACGTCGAGCACGATGCGCGAGATCGCGTACGGCGTCCGCAGCTCGTGGGAGACGTTCGCGGTGAAGCGCTCCTGCTCCGCGAACGCCGCCTGGAGGGTGTCGAGCATGGAGTCGAACGCGGTGCCGAGACGGCCGAACTCGTCGTCGAGGGACAGCCCGACGCGCGAGTCGAGGGATCCGTCGGCCACCCGGTCGGCGACGGCGCCGAGGCGTTGCAGCGGCCGCAGCATCCAGCCGGCCAGGAACCAGCCGCCGACGAGGCCGACCACGAGCAACGCCGCCGTCACCTGGAGCGCCCGCGGCCAGAGCGCCGTGAGCAGGTCGCCCCGGCTGGGGACGAAGCCGTCGGCCGCGTCGATGGGCTCGGAGGGGACGAAGCGGAGGATGTAGACGAGCAGGAGCAGCATCGCCGCGGCCGCGAGGAGCAGGAACCCCGCGTAGCTGAGCGTGAGGCGGAGGCGGGCGCTCATGCGGGCGGGTCGGCGGGGGCCGCGCCGTCGCTGTCGTCGTCACCGGTGCCGGTGCCGGTTCCGCGCGGCCCGGCGTCGGGCGCGTCGAGCCGGTAGCCGACGCCCGCGACGGTGTGGATGATCCACGGGTCGCCGAGCCGCTTCCGGAGCGAGGAGATGGTGATCCGCACGGCGTTCGTGAACGGGTCCGCGTTCTCGTCCCAGGCGCGGGCGAGCAGGTCCTCCGCGCTGATCACCCCGCCCTGCGCGGACAGCAGCACCTCGAGCACCTGGAACTGCTTGCGCGTGACGGCCACGTACCGGCCGTCGCGGTACACCTCGCGGCGGAACGGGTCGAGGCGGAGGCCCGCGCGCTCGAGCACGGGCGGCGCGGCGGCGGCGGGGCGGCGTCCGATGGCGCGCAGCCGCATCACCACCTCCTTCAGCTCGAAGGGCTTCGTGATGTAGTCGTCGGCGCCCAGCTCGAAGCCGCGCACCTTCTCGTGCAGGCGGTCGGCGGCGGTGACCATGACGATCCGGCACGGGATGCCCGCGGCGACCACGCGGCGGGCCACCTCGTCGCCGGGGATGCCCGGGAGGTCGCGGTCGAGGAGCATCGCGTCGTACGCGTTCTCGGCGAGGGCCTCCATCGCGCGCTCGCCGTCCGGGGCGATGTCGGCGGCGATGGCCTCGAGCCGGAGGCCGTCGCGGAGCGAGGCGGCGAGCAGGGGTTCGTCCTCGACGATGAGCACGCGCATGCCCCCGAGCCTACGGTCCGGCGCGGGACCTCCTGGCAGCATGGGCGGATGCAGATCCTCATCACGCCGACCGAGCTGGACCTGGCCCTGCGCACCCGCGACGACGTCCGCGTCCTCGACGTGCGCTGGTCGCTCGGGGGTCCGCCCGGCGGTCCGCTGCACGAGGCCGGGCACATCCCGGGCGCCGTGTACGTCGACCTCGACACGGAGCTCGCCGGGCACGGCGCGCCCGAGGAGGGGCGGCATCCACTGCCCGATCCCCAAGCGCTGCAGGAGGCGGCCCGCCGCTGGGGGATCCGGGAGGGCGACGTGGTCGTCGCCTACGACGGCGGGGGCAGCCTCGCGGCGGCGCGCGCGTGGTGGGTGCTGCGCGACGCGGGGATCGCCGACGTGCGGATCCTCGACGGCGCGCTGCCGGCCTGGACCGCCGCCGGCCTGCCGCTCGAGACGGGCGCCGTGATGCCGGCGCCCGGCGACGTGACGCTGACCTCCGGCCTCCTCGCCGTCCTGGACGAGACCGGCGCCGCCCGCGTCGCGCACGACGGCGTCCTGCTCGACGCCCGCGCGGGCGAGCGGTACCGCGGGGAGGTCGAGCCGTGGGATCCGCGCGCCGGCCACATCCCGGGCGCCCTCAGCGCGCCCTCCACCGACGGCCTCGCCGCCGACGGGACCTTCCGTCCGGCCGCGGAGCTGCGCGCCCTCTACCAGGCGCTCGGCGTGCCCGACGCGGGCGAGGTCGCGGTCTACTGCGGGTCGGGCGTCAGCGCGGCCCTCGAGGTCGCGGCGCTCGCGATCGCGGGCATCGACGCCGCGCTGTACCCGGGATCCTGGTCGGCGTGGTCGAACCGGCCCGAGCGGCCCGTCGCGACGGGTGCGGAGCCGGGCGGCGACCGCTGATCAGCGGGGCAGGCGCTGCACGGCGATGATCGTGCAGTCGTCCGCCTGGCTCACCGGCGTGCGCGCGTTCAGCGCGTCGATGAACCGCCGCGGCGAGCCCTGGAGCGTCAGGAACTCCGCCAGGTACGCCTGGGCGGCCTCCTCGTCCTCGAAGAAGTCGAGGAGGCCGTCGCTGAAGATCAGGAGGGTGTCGCCGGGTTCCAGCCGGATCGACTCCTCCTGCCACGCGTCCGGCGCCTCCAGCCCGAGCGGCAGGTGGTCTCCGCGCAGGCGCACGGTGCTGCCGTCGGCGCGGATCACCAGGGTGAGCCCGTGCCCGGCGTCGACGTAGGTGAGCACGCCCGTCGTGAGCTCGAGCCGGGCGTGGAAGAGCGTGCTGAAGGATCCCGCGGAGGCCAGGTCGTCGACGAGCGCGGTGGCCGTCCGGACCATCGTGCTGCGGACGCCCTCCGTGCGGGACGCCAGGCGGACGGTCGCGCGGACGCCGGCGGCGAGGATCGCGGCGCCCACGCCCTTGCCCATCACGTCGGCGAGCGTCAAGCGGAGGTCGCCGCCCTCGAGGAACCAGTCGTGCACGTCGCCGCCCACCGTCTGCGCGGGGATGCTCGTGCCCGCGACCTCGTAGCCGTCGAGGTGCGGGGCCGGCTGCGGCGAGAGCGCGCGGGCGACGTCGGCGGCGCGCTGGCTGTCGGTCTCGCGCGCCAGCTCCTCGGCGAAGAAGTCGCCGATGAGGGCGAGCCGCGCGCGGTCGGACTCGTCGAAGGACCGCGGCGCCGTGTCGGCGACGAAGAAGACGCCGATGACGTTGCCGTCGGGCGCGCGCAGCTGCTGCGCCGCGTAGAAGCGGACGCCGAGCGATCCCGTGGCGCTGGGCGAGGAGGCGAGGCGCGGATCCTCCCGCGCGTCCTCGACGACGAGCATGCCGTCCGCGTCGAGGGCCGCCTCGGTGAACGTGCCGTTGCGCGCCCAACGCGGGCTGGGCAGGCCGATGCTCGATTTCATCCAGATGGCGTCGGCGCCGATGATGCCGACCGCGGCGATCGGCACGCGGTAGAACTCGGCGATCATCATCGTGATCCGGTCGAACCGCGTCTCCGGCCCCGTGCCGTACACGTGCAGCGACTCGAGCGACTCGAGGCGCTGGCGTTCCCGGAGCTCCGTGTCCATCCCGTGCTCCCCCTGTGCTCCTCGGCGGATCCCCCGATCCGCGCATCGCGCGTGACGTCGGACCGGCCGCACGCGCTCCTCAGAGCCTACGCGCCCGAGGGAATCCGTCCGGGCGCCGCCGGCGCGGCGCGCGGAGGCCTAGGAACCGGCGCGGCCCGGTCCGGCGCGTCCCTGCAGCAGCCGATCCATCTCGTCGGCGAGGTCCCCGATCGCGCGGCGCCCGTCGAGCTCGACGTCGGCCGAGCGCCGGAGCAGCGGCTCCACCTCCGCGGTGTCGCGGCGGATCTCCTCGCGCTCGGAGGGATCCTTCCCGTAGTCGTTCCCGGTGCGCGCGGCGACACGGGCGAGCAGGACGTCGAGCGGCGCGCTGAGGAGCACGACGTGGGCGAACCGGTCCCGGAACGCGCCCTGGTTCTCGACCGTGCCGGAGACGACGATGCGCGGCTCCCGGTCCAGCAGGCGCGCCATCCGGGGCTCGTCCCATCGGCCGTCCGGGAGCGTCCAGCCGTCGTGGTCGGTGTCGAGCGTGCGGTGCCCGCGGCGCGCGAGCTCGGCGAGGACCGTCGACTTCCCGGCGCCGGACATGCCGGTGAGGAGGATCCGCGTCATGCGTCGACGGTACGCGGCGTCGGCGGGGAGCCGCCACGCGCGCGGACGTCGACCGCCGCCCGGGCCTCAGCCCGCGAGCACCTTGCGGATCCGCTGCAGCGACACCGGCTCGGCCGTCGGCAGGTGCTGGGCGAAGAGGCTGAGGCGCAGCTCCTCGAGCATCCAGCGGGCGTGCACGAGCGACTCGGGCGCGTGCGGCGCGGACGGGATGACGCCGTCGGCCTCGCGGTAGAGGTCGGTCGCCTTCTGCACCTCGGTCATCCACGCGCGATCGCGCGCGGGCTGGTCGGGGAGGCGCTGCACGCGGTGCGTGAGGCCGGACAGGTAGGCGGGCAGGCGCTGCAGCCGGGCGAGCCCGGTGGCCGAGACGAAGCCCGGGTGCACGAGGCCCGCGAGCTGCTCGCGCGCGTCGGTGAGGGCGCCGATCAGCTGCATGCTCGTGGCCTGCTTGATGGCCCGCTCGGCATCGCGCGCACCCGTGAGCACGCGGTTGACGAGGGCCACGGTGTCGAACATCGAGTCCATGACCACGCCCGAGACGCGGTCGCGCGCGGTCTCGAACAGCTCCTTGGAGTAGATGGCCCCGCCCGGCGCGACGCGCTCGAGCACCTGGTCGATGCAGGCGAGCAGGCAGTCGTCGAAGAGCGCCTGCACGTTCGCGTACGGGCTCGTCGCGAGCATCAGCTTCTCCTGGCTCGTGAGGTGCTGCTTCACGTAGGCCGACGGGTTCGCGATGGCGAGCACGAGCAGGCGCCGCACGCCGCCGGGCATCGCGCGCGCCTGGTCCTCGGCGGTCGCCATGAGCCGGATCGCGACGGTGGATCCCTCGTCGACGAGCGCCGGGTAGGCGCGGATGACGTGCCGGCTGTCGCCCGTGCCGCCCTGCGCGGTGTCGACGAAGCGGGGCAGCTCGTCGAGGTCCCACGTGGTGAGGCCCGTGCGCTCCATGCCGCGGGTCGCGCCGGCCGTCGCGCCGGCGACGCGCTCGACGGGTCGCGCGGTGGCCCGGGCGACGCTGTCGCGCGCGCGGCTGGACAGGCGCGCCTGCAGCTCGGTGAGGTCGCGGCCGGCGGCGACCTCGCGGCCGCGCTCGTCGACCACGCGGAACGCCATGCGGAGATGCGCGGGGATCCGGTCGAGGTCGAAGTCGTCGTCGGCGACGCGCACGTGCGCCTTCCGCATGATGAGCCCGGCGATGGTGGTGGTGAAGGCCACGGGGTGCTGCGGATCCGGCTCGGGCAGCCCCTCGAGCAGCCGGTCGGCCCAGTCGGCGGCCGGCACCACGTTCTTGCGCAGCGCCTTCGGCAGGGCCTTGATCATCGCGGTGACGAGGTCGCGCCGCATGCCCGGCACCTGCCAGTCGAAGCCGGCGGGGCTGAGGCGCGCGAGCAGCGCGAGCGGCACCTGCACGGTCACGCCGTCGTCGGGCGCGCCCGGCTCGAAGCGGTAGGTGAGCGAGAGGCGCTGGTCGCCCTGCTGCCAGGTGGGCGGGAAGGCGGCCTCGTCGACGTCGACGGCGTCCTCCGCGAGGAGCTCCTCGGCGGTCATCGTGAGGAGGTCGGGCGTCTCCTGCCGGGCCTTCTTCCACCAGCCCTCGAAGGCGCGCGTGGAGGCGACGTCGCGCGGGATCCGCTTGTCGTAGAACTCGAAGACGGCCTCGTCGTCGTTGAGGATGTCGCGTCGGCGCGTGCGCTCCTCGACCTCGGCGAGCTCCTCGCGGAGCTTCCGGTTGGCGCGGTCGAACGCCTGCTGCGACTCCCAGTCGCCCTCGACGAGCGCGTGCCGGATGAAGAGCTCGCGCGCGTACGCGGGGTCGATGCGGGAGAACTGCACGCGGCGCTTGAGCACGATCGGCACGCCGTACAGCGTCACCCGCTCCCACGCCACGGTCGCGCCCTGCTTCTTCTCCCAGTGCGGCTCGCTGTGGGTGCGCTTCACGAGGGAGCCCGCGATGGGCTCGGCCCACGCCGGGTCGATGGCCGCGTTGGTGCGCGCGAACAGGCGGCTGGTCTCCACGAGCTCGGCGCTCATGATCGCGTCGGGCTGCTTCTTCGCGAGCGCGGATCCCGGGAACACCACGAACCGGGCCTGCCGGGCGCCCACGTAGTCCTTCTTCTGCGCGTCCTTCAGCCCGATGTGGGAGAGGAGGCCCGCGAGGAGCGACTTGTGGATCCCGTCCGGGTCGGCCTTCGGCTCGTTCATCTGGAGGTCGAGCGGGCGGGCGAGCTGGCGCAGCTGCCGGAACACGTCCTTCCACTCGCGCACGCGCACGTAGTTGAGGAACTCGGCCTTGCACATGCGGCGGAACGCGCTCGAGGAGAGCTCGGCCTCCTTCTCCTCCAGGTGGTTCCAGAGGTTGAGGAGGGTGATGAAGTCGCTCGACGGATCCACGAAGCGCGCGTGCTGCTGGTCGGCCTGCGGGCGCTTCTCGAGCGGGCGCTCGCGGACGTCCTGGATGGTGAGGCCGGCCACGATGATCATGACCTCGCGGCTCACGCCGTGCTTGCGCGACTCGACGACCATGCGGGCGAACCGCGGGTCGATGGGCAGGCGCGACAGGTCGCGGCCCACCTTGGTGAGGGCGGGCGTGCCGTCGGGGGAGCGGACGACCGCGCCCAGCTCGGTGAGGAGGTCGACGCCGTCCTTGATGCCGCGCGAGTCCGGCGGCTGGAGGAACGGGAACGCGGCGATGTCGCCCAGGCCGAGCGACACCATCTGCAGGATCACGGCCGCGAGGTTCGTGCGGAGGATCTCCGGCTCGGTGAACTCGGGCCGCCGGAGGAAGTCCTCCTCCGAGTAGAGGCGGATCGCGATGCCGTCGCTCGTCCGGCCGGAGCGGCCCGAGCGCTGGTTCGCCGACGCCTGGGACACGGCCTCGATGGGGAGGCGCTGCACCTTGGAGCGCACGGAGTAGCGGGAGATGCGCGCGGTGCCGGCGTCGATGACGTACTTGATGCCGGGGACGGTGAGGCTCGTCTCGGCGACGTTGGTGGCCAGCACGATGCGGCGGCGCACGCCCGCCTGCGTCGACGGCTGGAAGACGCGGTGCTGGTCCGCGGAGGAGAGGCGGCCGTAGAGCGGCAGCACCTCGGTGTGCGGGAGGTTGCGGCTGCGGATCGCGTCCTCGGCGTCGCGGATCTCGTTCTCGCCGCTGAGGAACACGAGCACGTCGCCCGAGGACTCGCCCGCGAGCTCGTCGAGCGCCGCGTTGATCCCCTCGAGGTAGTCGCGGTCGTCGGCCGGGCGCTCCATCGGGGCGTCGGCGAGGTCGTCGTCGTCGCCCGCGGCGGGCGCCTCCGCGACGAGCGGCCGGTACCGGATCTCCACGGGGTACGTGCGCCCCGACACCTCGACGATGGGCGCGTCGCCGAAGTGCTTCGAGAAGCTCTGCGGGTCGATGGTGGCCGAGGTGATGATGACCTTGAGGTCGGGCCGGCGCGGCAGCAGCTGCTTGAGGTAGCCGAGCAGGAAGTCGATGTTGAGGCTGCGCTCGTGGGCCTCGTCGATGATGATCGTGTCGTACTTCCTGAGCAGCCGGTCGCGCTGCAGCTCGTTGAGCAGGATCCCGTCGGTCATCAGCTTGATGCGGGTGTCGGCGGAGACCTTGTCGGTGAAGCGCACCTGGTAGCCGACGAGCTGGCCCACCTCGCCGCCGAGCTCCTCCGCGATGCGCTCCGAGATGGTGCGCGCGGCGAGCCGGCGGGGCTGCGTGTGGCCGATGCTCTCGCGGCCGAGCTCGAGGCAGATCTTCGGCAGCTGCGTGGTCTTGCCGGAGCCGGTCGCGCCCGCGACGATGACGACCTGGTTGTCGCGGATGGCCTCGGCGATCTCGTCGCGCATCCGGCTGACGGGGAGCTCCGGCGGGTACGCGATGCTGAATTCCATGCTGGTCCCATCCTATCGGCGGCCCGATCCGGCCCCACGGCGGGTGCCGGTGGCTATCGTCGGGAGGAAGGCGTCGGTCCGTGCGGCGCCGGGGCGGCATCCGCTGTCCGAGTCGACGACGACCACGACCGACGGGATCCGCCCATGACCTCCGACAGCCCCCTCCTCGCCGAGCACGAGGACGCCCAGCCGCCGCAGGGGTTCGCCTCCATGTCGGTCGCCGCCGTCCTCGCCGAGTCCGCCGAGCGGCACGCCGACCGGGTCGCCGTGGTCGTCGGCGACGTCTCCACCACCTACCGCGAGCTCTGGGACGAGACCCGCGCCTACGCCGGGGCGCTCGCCGCGCGCGGGGTGGGCGAGGGCACGCGCGTCGCGATGCTCATCCCGAACGTGGCCGACTTCCCGCGCGTCTACTACGCGGTGCTCGCGCTCGGCGGCGTGGTCGTGCCCGTGCACGCGCTGCTCAAGGGCGAGGAGATCGCGTACGTGCTGCGCGACTCCGGATCCGCGCTGCTGGTGTGCGCCGGACCGCTGCTCGAGCAGGGCGGGAAGGGCGCGGCGCTCGCCGACGTGCCGGTGATCAGCGTGCTCGTGCCGGCCGCCACCGAGGGCGGGCCCGACCGGCTGGAGGAGCTCGCGCAGGCGGCGACGCCCATCCGCACCTACGTGCCGCGCCGGCCGTCCGACACGGCGACGATCCTCTACACGTCGGGCACGACCGGCCAGCCGAAGGGCGCCGAGGGATCCCACCTCGCGCTCGTCATGCAGGTCGACGTGCTGCTGCTCGACACCTTCGACCTGCGCGCGGGCGACCGGATCCTCGGCTGCCTGCCCCTGTTCCACACGTTCGGCCAGACCTGCACCATGAACGCGTCGTTCCGCGCGGGCGCCACCATCGTCATGGTGCCGCGGTTCGACGGCGACGCCGCGCTCGCGCTCATGGTCGAGCACGAGACGCAGGTGTTCATGGGCGTGCCGACCATGTACATCGCGCTTCTCGGAGCCGCCGCCCGGAACGCGGCCCGTCCGCCGCTCCGGTACGCGATCTCGGGCGGCGCCGCGCTCCCGGTGGCCGTGATCGAGGCGTTCCGGGAGGCCTTCGCCGCGGAAATCCACGAGGGCTACGGCCTCACCGAGACCTCGCCCGTCGCGTCGTTCAACCACGTCGGGCTCCCGGCGCGACCGGGCACCGTGGGCAAGCCGATCTGGGGCGTGCAGATCGAGATCGCCGACCCCGAGCACGAGGACCGCGTGGAGCTCGTCGAGCGCGGCGTGCTCGGCGAGATCGTGATCCGCGGGCACAACCTCATGAACGGCTACCTGCACCGCCCCGAGGACACGGCCCGCGCCATCGTCGACGGCTGGTTCCGCACGGGCGACCTCGGCACCGTCGACGACGAGGGCTACATCCGCGTGGTCGACCGGACGAAGGACATGATCCTGCGCAACGGCTACAACGTGTACCCGCGCGAGGTCGAGGAGGTGCTCGCCCGGCACGAGGCCGTCGCGCAGTGCGCTGTCTTCGGCGTGCCCCACGAGCTGCACGGCCAGGAGGTCGTCGCCGCGATCGTGGTGAAGGCGGACGCGGAGGTCGACGCCGAGGAGGTCGTCGCGTACATGCGGGAGCGCGTCGCCTCCTACAAGTACCCGCGGCGGGTCGAGGTGGTGGAGGCGCTGCCGCTCGGGCCGAGCGGGAAGGTCCTCAAGCGGACCCTCGTCGAGCGGTTCGGGGCATGAGCGGCGTCCTCCGCACCCCGATCCCGTCCGTGCCGATGGGCGACGGGATCCCCATCCCGCAGTTCGGCGTCGGCACCTACAAGGTCTCCGACGACGACGCCGAGCGCGTCGTCTCCGAGGCCCTCGAGGTCGGCTACCGGCACATCGACACCGCCGCCATGTACGGCAACGAGGAGGGCGTCGGGCGGGCGATCCGCGACTCGGGGATCCCGCGCGACGAGCTGTTCGTCACGACCAAGGTCTGGAACGACGACCACGGCCGCGACCGGGCCCACGACGCCATGAACCGCAGCCTCGAGCGGCTGGGCCTGCCCGCCGTCGACCTGATCCTCATCCACTGGCCGGCCGCCGAGCGCGGCCTCTACGTGGAGACGTGGGAGGCGCTCGCCCAGGCGCGCGCGGAGGGGCTGACCCGCTCGATCGGCGTCTCCAACTTCCTCGTGCCGCACCTCGAGGCGCTCGCCGCCGCCGGGCTGCCCGCGCCCGCGGTGGACCAGATCGAGCTGCACCCGCGGCACCAGCAGCGGGAGACGACCTCCTACCTCGCGGAGCACGGGATCGCGGTGCAGGCGTGGAGCCCGCTCGCGCGCGGCGCCGTCGCGGACGCCGACGTGGTGCGCGACGCCGCCCGCGCGCACGACCGCACCGACGCGCAGGTCGTGCTGCGCTGGCACGTGCAGCAGGGCACGATCGTCTTCCCCAAGACGACGCGGCGCGAGCGGCTGGTCGAGAACGCCGACGTCTTCGACTTCGCGCTGACCGACGAGGAGATGGCGGGGATCACCGCGCTCGAGGCCGCGGGACGCGTGGGCAGCCACCCGGACGCCGTGGTCTGACCCGTCCGGACGCGCGCCCCGGGACGACGCCGGGGACGCGTCATGTCGGCCGGGTACGGTGTCCGTCATGTCCCAGCACCGCATCCGCACGCGCTTGAAGTCCGTGGTCGCCCGGGGCGTCGCGCCCCTCGGCGGGAGCGCCGGCGGCGTCGTGAGGTCGGATGCGGACGGGGTCGCGCACGGCACGCCCGGCGGCCCGCGCCGCCCGAGCCTCGTCGACAACGGCGTGTACGTCGACGGCTGCCGCGTCGCCTCGCCCGCAACGCTCGCCGACACCTTCCGCGAGCTCGACGCGCGGCCCGACGCCATGGCGTGGATCGGCCTGTACCGCCCGACCGTGGAGGAGCTGCAGGCGCTCGCCGAGGAGTTCGACCTGCACGAGCTGGCGGTGGAGGACGCGGTGCAGGCCCACCAGCGCCCCAAGACCGAGCGCTACAGCTCGACCCTCTTCACCGTGCTGCGCGCCGCCCGCTACGTGGACGACCGCGAGGAGGTGGAGTTCGGCGAGCTGCACGTGTTCCTCGGCCGCAACTTCGTGATCACCGTCCGGCACGCGGAGTCGCCGGACCTCTCCGCCGTCCGCACCCGCATGCAGGAGCGTCCCGAGCTCCTCGCCAACGGCCCCGAGTCGGTGCTCTACGCGATCCTCGACGCGGTCGTCGACGGCTACGCGCCCGTCGTCACGGGCCTCGCGAACGACATCGACGAGATCGAGGACCAGGTGTTCGACGGGGATCCGGCCGTGTCCCGCCGCATCTACGAGCTGAGCCGCGAGGTCATCGACTTCCAGCGCGCGGTCCGTCCGCTCACCGGCATGCTGCTGCAGCTGCAGGCGGGATCCGGCAAGTACCGCGTGGGCGAGGAGCTGCAGCAGGCGCTCCGCGACGTGGCCGACCACGTCATCGTCGTCAACGAGCGTGTCGAGGAGTTCCGCGTGCTGCTGCGCGACATCCTCACGGTGAACTCGACGCTCGTCGGCCAGCGCCAGAACGAGGAGATGCGGGAGCTCAGCGAGTCGAGCAACCGGCAGAGCGTGGAGACCCGCAAGATCTCCGGCTGGGCGGCCATCCTCTTCGCGCCCACGCTGGTCTCGAGCGTCTACGGCATGAACTTCGACATCATGCCGGAGCTGCACTGGGACTGGG
This sequence comes from Clavibacter vidaverae, assembly GCF_047529985.1. Lineage (NCBI taxonomy): Bacteria > Bacillati > Actinomycetota > Actinomycetes > Micrococcales > Microbacteriaceae > Clavibacter > Clavibacter vidaverae. The sequence goes on along the minus strand of NZ_JBLJAM010000002.1, from coordinate 468,602 downwards.
GCTACCCCTTCTCCCTCGTGCTCATGCTCGGCGTGAGCGGCGTGCTCTACGGCATCTTCCGCAAGCGCGACTGGATCTGACGCCCGTCCGCCGCCGGCCCCGCGCGTAGCGTGGACGCATGCCCAACCGCCTCGCCGACGCCGTCAGCCCGTACCTCCAGAGCCACGCGGACAACCCGGTCGACTGGCGGCCGTGGGGCCCCGAGGCGTTCGCGGAGGCCGCCAGGCGCGACGTGCCCGTGCTCGTCTCGGTCGGCTACGCCACCTGCCACTGGTGCCACGTCATGGCGCGCGAGACGTTCTCGGATCCCGCCCTCGCCGCCGCGCTGAACGAGCGGTTCGTCGCGATCAAGGTCGACCGCGAGGAGCACCCCGAGGTGGATTCGGCGCTCATCACGGCGGCCGGCGCGTTCACGGACCAGCTCGGCTGGCCGCTCAACGTCTTCACGACGCCCGAGGGCCGCACCTTCCACGCGGGCACGTACTCGCCGCCCGAGCCGCGCGCCGGGCACCCGTCGTTCCGGCAGGTGCTCGACGCCGTCGCCGACGCGTGGACCACGCGGCGCGACCAGGTCGAGCAGGGCGCGGGGCAGCTGAGCGCGGCGATCCGCGAGGCCTCGGAGCGCGGATCCGCCCCCTCGCCCCTGCCTGACGCCGCCGCCCTCGACCGGGTCGCCGCCGAGCTCGCCTCGTTCGAGGACCCGGAGCACGGCGGGTTCGGGTCGGCGCCGAAGTTCCCCGTCGCGCCCGTCGTGCTGCTGCTCGACACGCTCGCGACCTCGGGCGCGCTGGCGCCCGAGCGTGCGGCGGCGACGGGCGCGCTCGTGCGCCGCACTCTCGACGCGATGGCCGGATCCGACCTCCGCGACCCCGTCGAGGGCGGCTTCTTCCGCTACTCCACGCGCCGCGACTGGTCCGAGCCGCACTACGAGCGGATGCTCTACGACAACGCCCTGCTCCTCGACGCGTACGCGCGCGCGGGCGACGAGGACGTGGCCGCCGGCATCGTCGCGTTCCTCACGACCACGCTGCGCCGGGCGTCGGGCGGGTTCGCGTCGGCGCAGGACTCCGAGAGCACGGTCGGCGGGCAGCGCGTGGAGGGCGGCTACTACGCGCTGGACGCGGCCGGCCGCGCGGCCGAGGATCCGCCCGCGGTCGACGGCAAGGTGCTCACCGGGTGGAACGGGCTGGCGATCGGCGCGCTCGCGCGGGCCGGGCGCGCGTTCGACCGGCCCGCGTGGATCCGGGCCGCGCGCGACGCCGCCGACATGCTGCTCGCGGAGCACGTGCGCGCCGACGGATCCCTCGTGCGCGCCTCCATCGACGGCCGCGTCTCGCCCGCCGTCGCCACGCTCGAGGACCACGGAATGCTCGCCGACGGGCTGCTCGCGCTCGCGCTCGCGACGGGCGAGGTCGCGTACGGGGCGCGCGCCCGCGGGATCGTGGACGCGCTGATCGCGGCCGCCGACGCCGACCCGCAGCCGGGTGCGGCCGGCTTCCGCGTGCCGACGGGCGCGGATCCGGTGCTCGCCGGCTTCGGCCTCGACCTCGCCGCCGACGCGTCCGAGGGCGCCTACCCGTCGGGGCTCACCGCGGCGTCGTCGGCCGCGCGCGTGCTCGGGCAGCTGACGGCGGATCCGCGCTACGACCGTGCGGCCCGCGCCGCGCTCGCCACGGTCGCGGCCGGCGGCGCGACCCGGCCGATCGCGTTCGGCGGCGCGCTCGAGCAGGCGGTCGCGGTCGACGCGGCGGCCCGGCAGCTCGTGGTGGTGCTGCCCGACGGTGTCGATGCGGCGGCCGATCCGCTGGCCGACGTCGCGCGCCGCCGGATCCGTCCGCCGGACGTGGCGCTCGTGGTCTCCGAGACCGCTGCGGGGGAGTGGGCGGACGCCGGCTTCGAGCTCCTCGCGGACCGCACCGCCGGATCCGCCGGCACCGCGTACCTCTGCGCCGACTTCGTGTGCCGCCTGCCGGTCACGGCGGTGGACGGCCTGCGCGACCAGCTCGCCGAGGCGCCGGTCCGCGGCGCCTAGCGGCGGGAGGGGCCGGGGCGCTCGGGCGGGCGCGGCGCGTACCGCTCGGCCTCGCTCCGACGGGTGACGGCCTTCGCGGCGCGCCCGGCCCGGAACGTGCCCACCGCGATCCCGGCCACGAGCAGCAGAGCGCCCCAGCTCGCGACGCTGTTCATGCCGGCGCCGGCGGCGATGCTGCCGATGACCCCGCCGATCGCGACGGGCAGGCACGTTCCGCGGAGGGCGGGCAGCGCGGCGCGGTGGCCGGCGCGCCAGGCGGCGTCGCTCGCGAGGAGCGGGCGGGTGCGGATCCCGATCCAGCCGTTGCGCTTGAGGGCGCCCCAGGCCGCGAGCTGCGTGGTGCCGAGGACGAGCAGCGCCGCGACGGCGAGCAGCAGCGCGGGGATGCCCATGCGCCCAGCCTGACACGCCGGCCGCGAAGCGCGCGCGGGACATCGACCCGCAGCGACCGGCCTCGCACGTCCAGTCGCACGTCCGGTCGTGGGGAGCGTCCGCTCCCGGCCGATGAGTCCGGCCCTACGATCCGGGCACCACCCTCACGTGGCTCCCCGACAGGACGGAAGATCCATGACGTTCCCCCGCGCCCTCCCGCGCTTCCTCGCCGGCGGCCTCGCCGCCCTCGCCCTCTCCGCGGCCCTCCTCACGGCCGGGCCCGTGCCCGAGGCCCAGGCCCAGGACAACTACCGCGTGTGCGGCGTCTGGAACTCGGCAGCGTCCCCGGGCGAGATCGGCTCGGGCCTCGTCACGAAGGTCTACAAGCGCGGCGGCGACACCTGCCAGCAGAAGCTGGGCTTCATGATCTCCTACTACGGCAACGCCTGGCAGGGCTCGCACGCAGGGGACTCGTTCTACATGATCTCGTGCGAGGAGCTCGGGAAGCGCATCGGCAGCGGCGGCGACCCCTGCTACAACCTGACGACGAACGCCATCTACAAGTTCACGTCCCCCAACGACCGTCTCCACCCGGTCAGGAACCCCGTGTTCTCCTGGTGGCACATCTGATCCCGAGGTGATCCGCGCGGCCCCGCCCTCCTGGGCGGGGCCGCTTCGCGTCCGGCGTCAGCTCCCGGCGCGCTCAGCACTCGATGACGTTGACCGCGAGCCCGCCCGTGGACGTCTCCTTGTACTTGGTGGACATGTCGAGGCCCGTCTGCCGCATGGTCTCGATCACGGTGTCGAGCGAGACGAGGTGCGTGCCGTCGCCGTGCAGCGCCATGCGCGCGGCGTTCACGGCGGTCGACGCGGCGATGGCGTTCCGCTCGATGCAGGGGATCTGCACGAGCCCGCCCACGGGATCGCACGTGAGGCCGAGGTGGTGCTCCATCGCGATCTCGGCGGCGTTCTCGACCTGCCGCGGGGATCCGCCGAGCACCGCGCAGAGCGCGCCCGCTGCCATCGCGCACGCCGTGCCCACCTCGCCCTGGCAGCCGGCCTCGGCGCCCGAGATGCTGGCGTTCGCCTTCACGAGCGAGCCGATGGCGGTGGCCGTGAGCAGGAAGTCGCGGATCCCGTCGCGGTCGGCGCCCGGCACGAACCGCAGGTAGTAGGAGCCGACCGCGGGGATGATGCCGGCCGCGCCGTTCGTCGGCGCCGTGACCACGCGCCCGCCGGACGCGTTCTCCTCGTTGACCGCGAGGGCGAACGCGTGCAGCCACTCGTGGGAGGTGTCGCGCTGGCCCTCGGCGTCGATGGTCGCGAGCTGCGACGCGACCCGCGCCGCTCGCCGCCGCACGTTGAGCCCGCCCGGCAGCGTGCCCTGGCCGTCGAGGCCGGAGGCGACGCATGCGGCCATGGCGTCCCAGATGGCGTCGAGGCCGGCCACCGCGCGGCGGGATCCGTGGATCGACTCCTCGGTGTCGCGCGCGACGTCCGCGATGGAGCGCCCGGTCGACTCGGCCAGCGCGATCAGCTCGTCGGCATTGGAGAAGGAGTGGGGGAGCCCGGTGGGCAGCACGGCCGACGGCGCCTGGTCCTCGCGCAGCACGAATCCGCCGCCCACCGAGAACCACGTGCTCTCGAGCACGGTGCCGCCGTCGGCGTCGAGGGCGGCGAGGTGCATGGCGTTGGGGTGCCGGGGGAGCCGCGTGAACGGCTCGAAGGTGAGGTCGCGCCCGACCATCCGCACCGGGTGGATCCCCGCGAGCGGCACGTCGACGCCCTCGCCGAGCCCGGACCAGCGGCCGCGCACCTCGTCCGGGTCGCACGTCTCGGGCGCGAGCCCGGCCAGCCCCGCGACGACCGCGTCGGGCGTGCCGTGGCCGAGGCCGGTGGCACCGAGCGAGCCGAACAGCCGCACGGTGACGCGCGTGATCTCGGTCAGCCGGGCCGACCCCGCGCACTCCTCGGCGAACATCCGGGCCGCGCGCATGGGGCCGACGGTGTGCGAGCTCGACGGCCCGATCCCGATGGAGAAGAGGTCGAGTGCCGAGACGTACGCTGTCATCCCGCCAGACTATGCCGCGGCCTCCGCGCGGTCCGGCGCGGGGGCGCCCGCGGGGCCGGCGGACGCGCGGGCCGACCGGCGCGCGGCCCCGTACGAGCAGAGGGCGAGCCAGGTCCAGCCGACGGCGAGGCCGAGCATGGTGATCACGCCGCGCGGGAAGAAGATGTGGCTGTCGACGAACGAGACGGCCGCGACCACGGCGATCGCCGCGCCCGGCAGCGCACGCCACCCCGCGTGCCGGATGACGAGCGCGCTCGCCAGCACGGTCGCGGCGACGTAGGCCCAGACGCCCGTGACGACGATGCCGTCCGCGAGCGCGTACATGGTGGTCACGCCCTGGCCGCCCTCCATCTCCAGGGCGCCGGCCGCGATGCCCGCGAGGATGTCGAGGGCCTGGTAGCAGACGGCGTAGGCGAAGCCGAGGACGACCGCGAGGATCCCGAGGCGGCGGTCGTGGCGGCGCGTGAGGAGGATCGGCGCGATCGCGAGCAGCGGGAAGACCGGCAGCAGGGCGATGTGCATGTCGCGCCAGTGCATGGCGGTGTCGTCGGTGAGCGAGCTCGGATGCGAGAGGCCCGCGGCGGCGAGGGCCAGCGGCGGGAGCGCGACGGCGACGAGGACGGCGGCGGTGCGGGAGCGGGAGGAGGGCGGGGCGACGGCGTCGGGCATGCGGTCATCGTAGGCACGGCGGGCGGGGGATCCGCCCGGGATCAGGAGCCCGACATGCGGAGAGCCCCCGTCGCCGATCCGGTGCGGATCAGGCGGCGAGGGCTCCGTGGTGCAGGAAGGACTAGGCCTTCTTGCGGCCGACGATCGCGCCGTAGACCAGCAGGACGATGATCGAGCCGACGATGGCGAGCGCGAGCGAGCCGAGGTCGAAGCTGTCGACCGGCTTGCTGAACAGCGCGCTGCCGATCAGGCCGCCGATGAAGGCGCCGACGACACCCAGGATCAGCGTGACGATGATTCCGCCACCCTGCTTGCCCGGGAGGATCAGCTTGGCGAGCGCTCCGGCGATCAGACCCAGAACCAGAAAACCGATGATGCCCATGTGCGTTACTCCTCAAGATGACGTGCTGTGTGACACCCGAATGCGGGTGGACGTGCTCCAGTCAAGCACCCTGAGGACCATTCGTGCAAAAACGTTTAGTGGATACGTCTTTACGGGATGGGGGCCCCAGCCGTGAACGGAGGCGGGATCCGGGGCGCTCAGGAGGCCCGGGTACCGTCGGCGCATGCGCATCCCACCCGCCCGACGTCCCCGCGAGATCCCCGGCGAAGGGCAGGAGTCGGTGTGGGACTACCCGCGTCCGCCGCGCGTGGATCCGAGCGGCGAGCACGTCGTGATCGAGCTCGGCGGGCAGGTGGTCGCCGACTCCCGCGCCGCCGTGCGCGTGCTCGAGACGAGCCACCCGCCCGTCTACTACATCCCGTCCGCCGACTTCGCGGCCGGCGTCCTCTCCTCCGCGGCCGGCCGGTCGTGGTGCGAGTACAAGGGGGAGGCGTCGTACCTCTCCCTCACGGCGGGCGGCGTCACGGCCGAGCGGTCCGCCTGGTGGTACCCGTCGCCCACGCGCGGCTTCGAGGTGCTGGCCGACATGATCGCCGTGTACCCCTCGGCGATGGACCGGATCACGGTCGACGGCACCGAGGTCGAGGCGCAGGAGGGCGACTTCTACGGCGGCTGGATCACGCCGCGCGTGGTCGGCCCGTTCAAGGGCGCGCCGGGCACGCTCGGCTGGTGATCCGGGCGGGCGCCGTCGTCCGCCCGCGCGGCTCGGCTAGGCGGTCGCCTTCCGCGAGCTGATGACGCCCGTGTCGAAGCCGAGCAGGTGCAGGCCGCCGTGGAAGCGCGCGTGCTCGACCTTGACGCAGCGGTCCATGACGACCGTCAGGCCGCGGGCCTCCGCGTCCTCGGCCGCCTCCTGGTTCCAGATGCCGAGCTGCACCCAGATGACGGGCGCGCCGACGGCGACCACGTCGTCCACCACGGACGGGATGTCGCTCGCCTTGCGGAACACGTCGACGATGTCGGGCACCTCGGGCAGCGACGCGAGGTCGGGGTAGGCCTTCTGGCCGAGGATCTCGGTGGCGTTCGGGTTCACGAAGTACACGCGGTAGTCGCTCGACTGCTGGAGGTACGTGCCGACGAAGTAGCTGGAGCGCGCCGGGTTCGGCGAGGCGCCGACGATGGCGACGCTCTTCGCGCGGCGGAGGATCGCCTGGCGCTCCTTCGCGCTCGGGCCGGTCCACGTGCGCTCGCTGCGGAGGAGCGCGGCGAGCGGGCTGGAGCGGGGGATCGCGCAGGTCAGGCCGTTCTGGAGCTGTGTGGTCTGCGTGCCGTCGGCGTCCGGATCCGACACGGGCTCGACGGGCGCGGCGGCGTCCGCGCCGACGTCCTGGGCCTCGGCCGCGTCACCGGCGGCGCGGTCGGCGGCCTCCTCGGCCGGGTCGAGCGGGTCGAGGTCGGCGGCGTCCGCAGCCGGGTGGGGCGTGGATCCGGTCTGCTCGGGCGGCACCCCGCCGGTGTCGAAGCTCACTTCGCTCCCTCCGTGGCGGCGGCCAGCGCCTGGTCCAGGTCGTGGATGATGTCGGCGACGTCCTCGATCCCGACGCTGATGCGGACGATGCCGGGCAGCACGCCCGCGTCCACCAGCTGCGACTCGCTCAGCTGCGCGTGGGTCGTGGACGCGGGGTGGATGACGAGGGTCTTCGCGTCACCGATGTTGGCGAGGTGGCTCGCGAGCTCCACCGACTCGATGAAGCGCTGGCCGACCGCGCGGCCGCCCGCGACCTCGAACGTGAACACGGATCCGGGGCCCGTCGGCAGGTACTTGCGCGCCCGCTCGTGGTGCGGGTGCGCGGGGAGGCCGGCCCAGTTGACGGCGGTGATGCGCGGATCCGCATCGAGCCACTCGGCCACGGCCCGCGCGTTGTCGATGTGCGCCTGCATCCGGTACGGCAGCGTCTCGACGCCCTGCGCGAGGAGGAACGCGGAGTGCGGCGCGAGCGCGGGCCCGATGTCGCGGAGCTGCTCGGCGCGGAGGCGGGTGAGGAACGCGTACTCGCCGAAGTTGCCGGTCCAGTTGAGGCCGCCGTAGCTCGGCACGGGCTGGTCGAGGAGCGGGAACCGCGCGCTCTCCCAGTCGAAGAGGCCGGACTCGACGACCACGCCGCCGAGCGTCGTGCCGTGCCCGCCGAGGAACTTGGTGGCCGAGTGGATGACGATGTCGGCGCCCCACTCGATGGGCCGGTTGAGGTACGGGGTGGCGATGGTGGAGTCGATGACGAGCGGCACGCCGGCCGCATGGGCGACCGCGGCGAGGCCCTCGATGTCGGCGATCTCGCCTGACGGGTTCGCGACCGTCTCCGCGAAGACGAGCTTGGTGCGGTCGGTGATCGCGGCGGCGTAGTCGGCCGGGTCGCTCGACTGCACGAACGTGGTCTCGACGCCGAAGCGGCGGAGGGTCACGTCGAGCTGGGTGATGGATCCGCCGTAGAGGTTCGCGGAGGCGACGATGTGGTCGCCGGCCCCGGCCAGCGACGCGAAGGTGATGTACTGCGCGCTCAGCCCGCTGGCCGTGGCGACCGCGCCGAGGCCGCCCTCGAGGCTCGCGACGCGTTCCTCGAACGACGCGACCGTGGGGTTCGACAGGCGCGAGTAGACGTTGCCGTACTTCTGCAGCGCGAAGCGCGCGGCGGCATCGGCGGTGTCGTCGAAGACGAACGCGCTCGACTGGTAGATGGGGAGGGCGCGAGCGCCGGTGGTGGCGTCGGGGATGTTGCCCGCGTGGATCGCCCTCGTCTTGAACCCGTACTCGCGATCGACCATGTTCCTCACGCTAACCCGCGCTCCCGGGTGTCGGCCGACCGTGCGTAACACAACGACTCGTCGGCTGCGGCTTCACATGAGGCGTGGATTGCCGAGAAAGGGAGGGGGGTCTGCTGCAGTCACCCGTCATTGTGGATGAGAGATGTCGACTTCGGAATTCTGATAGCGGACATCGCCACGATACGTGCCGATCAGCGGACCTCGAGAACACGAGACATCGCTCCTGGTATCGGCGCCAAGACATTGAGCTGAACAGCAGGCATTGTGGCTTCGTCGACATAAATGCGCGACTCGTACGTCTAATCGATGTAGGCCAGTAGTCGGGCATGGCACATGAAAGCAATTTGATCAGAACGTGGGCTCCTCCCATACCGTAATTGATCGGACATCTTCAACTTCTTCTGGCTGAGCTGACTCAAACGGATCTCCGCGCCCCACGGCGGAGTCCTTTGGGTCGATTTTGCGAGGGGAGTTTCGATCAAGGGTGAGCTTTTCCACCTTTTCCACGAAATTCGGCTCCTGCATGGCAGAGGCGAGCCCGCGCAATCCGAGGGCCCCAGTCCCTCCAACATTTATAGTCCGCGTTCTAAACGTGCGGGCGAGTGTTATTTTTGGAGCCACTTCGATGGCTCGCACCACGATTTTTACTACTTTGATGTCACCTAGTGGTTCGTTTGTGTCTGGATCTGTAATGCCGACAGCACCAGGATCCAGTATCGCAAAATACATTCCCACCTGCACTCCGTGGTCCGCGCCGCGGTTGAGAATAACTTCGCGATCGCTTACCACCTCCGCCACTTTTCCGCGTAGTCGCGTCTCGGAATCCTCGCCGGCTCCCGTGCCTCGGGCCTTCGAGCTAGCACCTGTGTTGTCGTCACTCATTTTGACTCTCCTTTGCCAGCATTTCGAAGGCCCGTTGCCCCTCGTCTCGAAGGCGATTAACTTCTTTCAAGGCGCCTGGGGCGACGGCATCCCACTCGGCCATCGCCGAATATATAGATGAATTGATTGATTTCAAACGATCTTGGGCGTCAACTAGTCCTAGCGTGAGCCGCGTATTTCTTGTGTTCGCTTGCGCTAGCTGTGTGATTAGTACCTGGGTGTTGTCGACATCCTGTGCAATGTGCAGTAATCCGCGTACGGCGCTTGCTCCATTGGGTGATAGATCACGCTCGCGCGGTGTGGTTTGAAAGAGAGCACTTAGAGTGGCTCCCAGGATGCCCGCCACACCGATCCCAGCACCTGCCCAGCCATTTGAAGGCGTGACGGAGATGCCGAGCCCGATCAGGGCAACTGCCACTAGGCAGCCCCACCACACCTTAGGTCCAAGGACAAGCTCGGTCCGTGCGAAGCGCAACACCGGACGCCGATCTGTCATAGCCAGAGCCTAGTGGCCCAGCACGTGTGGACGGGGTGGTGATACGAACCCCGTTCCGGCCTCCTTCGGGGGGGCAAAGGCGAGCGCGGGCGAGCGTGTTATGTATGCGGCCGCTGGACCGCAGCAGCGGAGGCCTGCTTCGCTGGGCAGGCTCGGCCAGGCTGACGAACAGCAGCCCGAGCTGCTTCAAGCTCATAAAGCCTGGAGAGTCAGCGTCGCTAACGGCAGCGACTTGGCCTGAAGAGCCCGCCAGGCCCTCTCGAATACACAGTCATTACACGCTTCAGCGTTTATTGGGCTGTCTGCTTGCCGCGATAGCAGCTGGAACCGGTACTCGAGCGGCCGGCGTTCACAGGCCGACGGGTCAGGACAGCCGCACCGCCGCGAGCGCGAGGCCCGCGATGAGCGCCCAGGAGAGGAGGCCGGCGGCGAGCGCGGATCCGCCCTGGCCGACGAGCTCGCGGAGGCGCACCGCGGATCCGAGCGCGACCAGCGCCACCGCGAGCAGCGCCGTCTGCGCGACCTGCGCGGCGTCGAGCACGCCCTCGGGCAGCGGCACGAAGGTGCGGATCAGCACGGCGGCGAGGAAGCCGAGCACGAACAGCGGCACGATCGGCGGACGCGCGGCGCCCTCGATCCGGCCCTCGCGGCGGCGCATCACGACGCCCGCGACGGCGACCACGGGCGCGAGCAGGAGCACGCGCGTGAGCTTCACGGCGATCGCGATGGTGAGGGCGGCGGATCCCGCGATCTGCGCGGTCGCGACCACCTGCCCCACGTCGTGCACGCCCGCGCCCACCCAGTGGCCGAAGGCGACGTCGTCGAGGCCGAGCGGCCCGGCGAGCGGCGGCAGCACGGCGATCGCGAGGGTGCCGCAGAGCGTGACGAGCGCGACGGGCGCGCCCTGGTCGGCGGGCTTGGCGCGCGTGACCCCCGCCATCGCGCCGATCGCGCTCGCGCCGCAGATGGAGAAGCCGGTCGCGAGGAGGAGCGGCTGCTGGCCGGGCATCCGGAGCGCGCGGGCGATGGCGTAGGTGCCCGCGAACGACAGGACCACGACGGCGACCACGAGCAGCACGGCCCGCCAGCCGAGGCCGACGATGTCGGAGAGGCCGAGCTGCAGGCCGAGGAGCACCACGCCGATCCGCATCAGCCGCTTCGACGCGAGCGTGAGGCCGGGCTTGAGCGGGCCGGTGAGCGCGGGGCGTGCGGCGGGGATCTGCGCGGCGAGGATGCCGAGCGCGACCGCGACGGTGAGCAGCGGGATCGCCGGGACGAGCGCGTGCACGGCCCACGCGACGAGCGCCGCGGCGGCCGCGGCGCCGAGGCCGGGGAGCGCGGGGTGGACGCGCGCCGCGGTGGCGGGCATCAGATCCAGCCCGAGGGGATCCACGCGTGCAGCCGCCAGAACCACGTCGGCACGAGCTGCCCCGTCCAGAGCGGGTAGAAGAACACGCTGACGAGCGCGCACACCACGAGCACCACGGCGACGATCACGAGGCCGCGCGTGCGTCGGCCGCGCGGGTCCCCGCGGTCGCCGAGGATCAACCCCAGCACCATCGCGAGGCTGAGGAGGAGGTACGGCTCGAAGGCGATCGAGTAGAACTGGAAGACCGTGCGGTTCACGTAGAGCAGCCACGGCAGGTAGCCGACGACCATGCCCATGAGCACGAGGCCCACGCGCCACTCGCGGCGGGCGGCGAGCCGGTAGACGAGGTAGAGCATCGCGGCGACCGAGAGCCACCAGATGATCGGGTTCGCGATGGACGTGATCGACGCCGAGCACGCGTCGACCGTGCAGCCCGCCTCGCCGTATCCGTAGCCCTCGTAGTAGAACTGCGTCGGCCGGTAGAGCAGGAGCCAGAGGCGCGGATCCGCCCGGTACGGGTGCGTCACGTCGAGGCCGACGTTGAACGCGTACTGCTGGGCGAGGTAGTGCCACAGGCTCTGGATCGGCAGCGGCACCCACGCGAGAGAGCCCTGCCACGCGTTCGCGCCCTCGGCGGCCCAGTTCCGGAAGTACCCGTTCGAGGTCGCGAACCAGCCCGCGTAGGAGGCGAGGAACGCGGCGATCGCGGGCGGCACGAGGAGGAGGAACGAGATCGGGCCCTGGACCGCGGCGCCCGCCGTGAACCACGCGGCGAGCCCGTGTCGGCGGCGCAGCAGCATGTCGGTGAGCACCACGTAGAGGCCGAAGCCCGCGAGGAAGAAGACGCCCGACCACTTGACCGACGAGGTCGCGCCGAACGCGACGCCCGCCGCGATGAGCCACGGGCGCCACAGCACGACGGGGCCGAACTCCAGCGGGCGCGCGTCGTCGGGGCGGGCGTCGCGGCGGAGGGCGAGGAGCCGTTCGAACCGGCGCTCGTGCCAGGTGCGATCGAGGAGGATCGCGCCGAAGCCGAGCAGGCCGAAGAACATGACGTGCGTGTCGAGGAGCGCGACGCGGCTCATGACGATGGCGTGGCCGTCGATCGCGAAGAGGAAGCCGGCGATCGCGGCGACGACCCCGGATCCGGTGAGGCGGCGGGCGATGAGCATGAGCAGCACGACCGCGAGCGTGCCGACGACGGCCGTCGCGATGCGCCAGCCGGCCGGATCCGCCGCGCCGAAGACCGCGAGGCCCAGCGCGATGATCCACTTGCCGAGCGGCGGATGCGCCACGAACGCGGGCGCCTGGAGGTAGCCGTCGGTCTGGCCCGCGATGAAGTCGGGGTTCGGGTCGTTCGGCCACGAGCCCTCGTAGCCGAGGTGGAGGAGGGTCCAGGCGTCCTTCACGTAGAAGGTCTCGTCGAAGATCAGGGTCGCGGGGTGGCCGAGGCTCTGGATGCGGAGGACCGCGGCGAGCAGCGTGATGGCGATGGGCGCGCCCCAGTGCCAGGCGCGGCGGCGGGCGGGCGTGGAGACGAGGCGGGCCCCGACGTCGTCGAGGCGGGATCCGCGGGCCGTGACCGCGCGCTCGTCGGCGCGCTGCGACATGCGCGTGGGGGCGGCGGATCCGGGATCCTGGACCTCGGCCGGACGGGCGTCGTGGTCGCCGTGCTCGGCGGGGCGGTGGGGCATGTCGGGCACGGCTCATCATCGCATGCACGTGCGTGCGCGCCCGGGCCGCGGACGCTCCGCGGGCGGCGCCCGTCGGGACCCCGTGAGGTTCCCCGCGGGAGCCGTAGGGGTCCCGTGAGCGCGCTCGCGCGGGACGCCGCGCGGCGGGTGGACTGGGCGCATGCCCTTCCCGTGCCGCGTGCCCCCGGTCCCCGTCCGCCTCCGACCCGTGCCCGCGGGCGCGACGGGGGTGCGGCGATGAGCGTCCTCGCGCCGGCGGTCGCGCCGGCCCGCGCGCCGCGCCTCCCGGAGGGCGCCGCGCCCGTCGCCGCGCTCGATGACGTCGTGGTCGCGGGGGTGTCCATGCGCCGGCTCGTGGAGGTGTGCGGCACCCCGTGCGTCCACTCGGGCGAGGCGGGGGAGATCCGCGGGGGCGGCGAGGCGGCCGGATGCGGCGCGCTCGTCGTCGTGGCGGTGACGGCCGTCCTCGCGGGGGCCGACGGGGAGCGCGTCGTGTGCGTCGACGGGCACCTCGACGGCGTGGACGCGCGTTGGGCGGAGGCGCGCGTCCTCGGGCGGGGTCCCGGGCTCGGCCGCGCGGCGTGCGTCGTCGCGGGCGGCGCGGCGGCGGATCCGGGCGCGGTCGCGCTCCCGGTCGACCTCGCGGTCGGCGACCTCGTCGTCGTGCCGTGCGGGGGAGCGCCGGCGCTGCACGACGTCCGGCTCAGCGGGCGGCCGGTGGGGACGGGACGCGTGCGGGGCGGACGCGGCGCGGGGGAGCGCCGCGTCCCGCCGCGTCGCCGGAGGAGGCGCTGACATGCGGACGCCGGTCGCGGACCCGTCCGCAGGCTCCATCCGCCCGCGCACGCCGCGCGTCGCCTTCGCGGGCGACGCGCTCCCGGTGCTCGCCGACCTCCGCGCGGCCCTCGGGGAGCCGGAGGTCGCGGATCCGCGTCCCGTCCGGGCCCTCGTGGTCGGCGTCGACGCGGCGGCCCCCGGGATCCGCGGGGTGCACGCCGCCGCCCGGTCCCTGCGCGCCGTGAGCGTGCCCGAGCACCTGACGCAGCTGCGGCACCTCGTGGTCGTGGTGGGCGGGCGCATCGGCGCGATCCGGCCCGACCTCCGCGCGCTCGACGCCTGGGTCGTCCGCGCGCACGCCGACCTCGAGCGCACGCGCGCGGCCGACGTCGCCGTGACGGGGATCCTCGCGTCCGGCTGCGTCACGCCCCGCCTGCTCACGAACCGGGTCGTCGACCTGGTGCGGCACCCGATCGCCGCGCCGCGCATCGCGGTGGAGTGGGCGGACATCCGCGACCGGCGGATCCGCGACCTCGCCCTCGAGGCGTGGTGCTGATCCGCCGGCGCGCGGCGGGGGACCGCTAGCTCTCGGCGTCCTCCTCGTCGGCCTCCGGCTCCTCGTCGAGCAGCAGGAACAGGCCCGCGTAGGGCTCGAGCTGCACGGGGAAGCTGGACAGGTCGTCGACCGTGCCGACCTCCTCGCCCGTGGTGGCGTCGCGGACGGCGCGCCGGGTGGGCAGGTGCTCGGAGCGCACGGTCGCGAGGATCGACTCGCCCGTGAAGTTGAGCACCGTCAGCTGGAGGCGGGCGTCGGCCTCCGGGTCGCCGTTGTCGAGGCGGTGCACCATGACGAGCATGCCGGGGTGGCCGACGTCCGGGACGTCGACCTGCGTGCCGACCGCCACGTCGAAGCGCTCGCGCACCTCGAGCACGCCGCGGAGGCCCGAGACGAACGACGCGGGGTCGTCGACCTGGGCCGGCAGCGATCCGTAGAGCGAGCGTCCGCGCGGCATGCCGGATCCGGAGGTGGTCGCCTCGGGCGCCGCGTCGAGCAGGTCGTGGCCGCCGCGGTGCACCCAGCGGGTGTCGCCGCCCTCGATGAGGTCGGCCACCTGCGACGCGTGCAGCGGCAGCACGCCGAGCAGGTCCCAGGCGGAGAGCGCGAAGACGCCCGGCTGCCACGCGTTGAACTTGGCGAGCAGGAGGTGCGCGGCGCGGATCCCGTCGACGTCGCCATCGCCGATCGCGTCGAGGGTGGTGAAGCCCTGCGCGGCCGCGATGACGGACGCCGTCGTGCAGGCGATGCCGTTCGTGGTGAACACGTGGTTGTAGTCGGCGCTCTCGCCCGTGAGCTCCTCGAGGAGGTCGCCGCGGATCGTGACGGCGAGGTCCGCGCCGGTCACCTCGTCGCCCCGGAACGGGAACACGTCGGCGCAGTGCTCGGTCGCCCAGTGCACGAGCTCGTAGGTGAGCTCGTCGTGGTTCTGCAGCGCGTGCACGAGGGTGACGGGCTCCACGCCGACCTCGAGCGAGGTGCGGAGCGTGAGTCGCAGGAACTCGGTGTCGCCGGTCGCGAGCGCGTGCTGGTACGCGGGGCGGTTGATGAAGTCGTAGGAGAGGTCGGCGCCGACGCGGCCGGTGTCGCGGATGTCCTCCATCGTGAGGTTCAGCTCCTGGAAGGAGAACCCGCCGACCTTGCGCACCATGCTCGCGATGAGGTGGTTCGCGGCCTCCGAGAGCGGGTGGCCCTCGGACCAGGCCGGACCCTCGACGCTCTTCTCCACGCCGAGGAAGCCGTTCGCGTCGAGCCGCAGCGCGCTCGCGCCGAGGTCGCCGAGCGAGTGCAGCGCGTCGCCGATGACCATGCGCATGCCCGCGAACGTGGGGTCGAGCCAGTTGATGGAGGGCTGGCCCTGCTTGAAGTAGTGCAGGTAGACCCAGCGGCGCGTGCGGCCGTCGACGCCGAGCACGGGCGCGGTGGCGCTCCAGTTGGTCTCCTTGACGCCGGGCGCGTAGAAGATCACGCGCTGCAGGCGGCCGATGATGTAGCCCTGGTCGGCGAGCGCCTGCTCGGCGGCCACGTCGAGGTTCACGGCGTCGCGGCCCGGCAGCACGTCGGGCAGCAGGTTCCAGTCCTCCTCGGGGATCTCGACCATGTGGTAGATCCCGGGGAAGTCCTTGTAGCCCATCTCCGCGAGGCGGAAGTCGGCGCCCTTGCCGGTGTGGCCGGGCACGATGTCGTCGATGACGCTGCCGCCGTGCTGGTCGGCGACCTCGGTGAGGCGGCGGAACTCGTCCTCCGTGCCGAACGCGGAGTCGATCTGGGTGCTGATGCGGTCGAAGTGGCCGTCGACGCTCGCGGTCTGCGACCACTCGGTGATGCCACCGGCGAGCTTCACGGGCCCGGTGTGCACGGCCTCGATGCCGATCGACTGGAAGATCTGCCACAGCTGCGGGTCGCCGAGCGCGCCGAGGTAGGACTCGCCGTCCTTCGTGATGAGCGAGATCGGGTACGCGGTGAACCAGACCGACGCGGTGTCGATGGCGCGGCGGGCGTCCGGCCGCGCGTACGGGTTCGACCACATGCTGGGCGAGCCGGAGAGGCCGCGGCTCAGCACGTCGGCGTCGCCGAGCATCGCCTGGCGGCGGAGCCACTCCACGTAGGAGGGGTTCGACGCGTCGGCGGCGCGCGGGTCGTGCGACGAGCGGCGGATCCCGCTGGCGCGCAGCTGGGGACGCGAACGGAGCCGGGCAGGTCGCGCCGGGAAGCGGTCCTCGTCGTACGTGATCTCCGTGGGCTCCGGCTCGGGGATCGCGTTCGTCTCGATGGCGTCGTCCACTGGTGCTCCTCGGGGTGGTGGTGCGTGGCGCCCGATCCGAACGCCGCCGGCCCCTCGGGGGCCGCTCCCACGAGCGTACGCAGGATGCGGCGGCGCCGTGCGGGGTGGCGGGGCGTCCGGGCGCGCCGCGGGCGGGATGCACCCGCGGTCGCCCCGGGGATCCGGGTGCGGACCTGCGGGGTCGAGCGGTCTCGGTCCCGTGGAGGCAGCCGCCTCAGCCCGGGACGGGCAGGAAGAGGTACAGGGGGAAGCCCGTCCACAGCGCCGGCAGCGAGACGACGGCGAACACGGCGTCCGCCACGAGGACGGCGATGGTGGCGCCCCTCCGCCCCTGCCGCAGCGACAGGGCGATGATCGCGAACACGAGGCTCACCAGCGCCAGGGCCTCGAGGGGGACCCAGGCGAGGAGGAAGAGGGGGTACAGGATCATCAGGCCGCTTCCGTCGAGGAGGTACGGGATCCACATGACGCACCAGAGCAGCGCGTAGGCGCCGAGGGCCACGATGCCGGTGACGAGGGAGACGTCCGCCCACCTGTCCTGCCGCGCCGGTGCGTGGATCACCATGTCGTCCCGTCCCTTCCGAGGTTCGCTCCACGGTAGGCCCGACGGCGCGCGGGGACCGGGACGCCCGCGCGGACGGGGGCGCCCGACCGCCGCCACCCGAGCGCGCCGTGCCAGCATGGATCCGTGCCCGTCGTCGAGTCCCGCCGCATCGTCCCCGTGGAGCCCGCCGTGGCGTTCGCGATCTCGCAGACCCAGGGGGAGATCCGGAAGCGGTGGGATCCCTTCATCGCGCACCAGCACCTCATGGGCGGCGCGACCGAGCCCGCCAAGGGCGTCCGCACGTTCACCGTCTCGCGCCTCGGCCTCAGCATGGTGAGCGAGTACGTCTCGCACCAGCCGCCGTCGAACGTGGGCATGAGGATGACGCAGGGGTCGTGGTTCTTCGCGCGCATGGGCGGCGGCTGGCGGTTCGCGCCCGTCGAGGGCGAGCCGCGGCAGACGCTCGCGATCTGGCGCTACAACTTCGCGTGCCGGCCCGCGTGGCTCGCGCCCGTCGCCGAGCGCATCGGGGCGTGGATCCTGCAGCGCGACATGGACCGCCGCATCGACGGCTACGCGCGCGGCTGCGCGGACCCGGTCGTGCTGGCGGCGGTGGGCGCGGGCGCGCCCGCGGCGGGCTGACGCGTGTTCCTGCGGAGCCGGGCCCGGTGGCGCGCGACGCTGGGGCTGTGGATCCTGGGGATCGCCCTGTGCGTGATCTCGGTCCTCGGGCTCACGGGCGCCTTCGGCGAGATCAGCAGCGCCGGGCGCTTCGACACCATCGTCCTGTTCGGCGTGCCCCTCGGACTCCTCTCGATCGGCTGCGGGATCGCGAACTGGATCCGCGGCTGGAGCGACCCGGGCGACCAGGAGGTCGACGACCCCGCGCTCGTGGGCGATCGGGCCGGCCTGCACGACGAGGGGGCTCCCGGCTCCGGCGCCACGGGCCCCGACCGCCCGGCCCCGGATGGGATGATCGACCGGTGATCATCCTCGGCGCGACCCCCATCGGCAACCTGGGCGACGCGTCGCGGCGGCTCGTGGAGGCGCTCACCTCAGCCACGGTGATCGCGGCCGAGGACACCCGCACGACCATCCGCCTGCTCACGGCGCTCGGCGTCGAGAACCGGCCGCGCCTCATCGCGCTGCACGACCACAACGAGCAGGAGCGCTCCGCCGACCTCGTCGAGCTGGCGCGCGAGACCGACGTGCTCGTGCTCTCCGACGCCGGCATGCCCGCGATCTCCGACCCCGGCTTCCACCTGGTGGAGGCGGCCGCCGCGGCGGGCGTCCGCGTCACCGTGATCCCCGGCCCGAGCGCCGTGCTCAGCGCGCTCGCCGTCTCCGGCCTCCCCACCGACCGCTTCACGTTCGAGGGCTTCCTCCCGCGCAAGGGCGGCGACCGGCGCCGCGTGCTCCGCGATCTGGTGCGCGAGCGCCGCACCATGGTCTTCTTCGAGTCGCCGAACCGGCTGCAGGCGTCGCTCGAGGACGTCGTCGCCGAGTGGGGTCCGGATCGCCGGCTCGTCGTGTGCCGGGAGCTGACGAAGCTCTACGAGGAGGTGCGCCGCGGATCCGCCGCCGAGCTCGCCGCCTGGGCCGCCGAGGGCGTGCGCGGCGAGATCGTCGTGGTCGCGGAGGGCGCCGCGGCGCTCGAGGTCGACCTCGCCACGGGCGTGACCCAAGTGCTCGAGCTCGTGGCCGACGGCGCGCGCCTCAAGGACGCGGCCGGCACCATCGCCGAGGCGACCGGCCTCGGCAAGCGCGACCTGTACCAGGCGGCGCTCCAGGCGCGGTGACCTCCGGGGCCTAGCCCAGCGGATCCTGCGCGCGGCGCTCGCGGAACGCGACCATGTTCATCCGGTTGCCGCAGCGCACGCTGCAGAAGCGCTTCGAGCCGTTGCGCGAGAGGTCGACGAGCACGCCGTCGCAGTCGTCGGCCGCGCAGACGCGCAGGCGGTCGGTGGCGTCGGAGCGCACGACGTCGACGAGGGCCATGGCGGCCTCCACGAGGATCCGGTCGGCGAGCGGCGCGTCGTCGGGCGTCGCGTGCAGGTGCCAGTCGAGGGCGTCGTGCCGGACGAGCCGCGGCGAGGCGCGGTGGCGGGCGAGCAGCTCGTTGACGGGACCCACCATGGCGTCGCGGTCGAGGCCCCAGATCTCCCGCAGGCGGGCGCGGGCGCGGTGCACCTCGCGGAGCTCGCGCTCGTCGCGGTCGAAGCGGCCGGAGAAGCCGCTGCGGGTCATCAGGTTGGCGAGCTGCTCGGGTGTCGCCAGCAGGTCGTCGCCGGAGCGGGTGGCGCGCGGGGCCGTGTTGAGGATCACCGCGTCGAACGTGAGCACGTCCTCGGTGTCAGGGGCGAAAAGCAAGTTGACTCCTTATCCGCGACCAGTCTAACGTCAGGACCGTAGGCCGCATGGCCCCTGACGAGACGAGCTGACCATGGAACGACGCCACCTCACCAGCGGACTGGTCCTCGCGATCGTCGCCGCCGCGTCCTTCGGGTTGTCGGGCGCGTTCGTCAAGCCGCTGCTCGAGTCGGGCTGGAGCCCCGTCGCCGCGGTCGCGCTGCGGGCGCTCATCGGCGGCGTGGTGCTCGCGCCCGTCGCGCTCGCGCAGCTGCGCGGCGACCTGCGGCCCGTCCTCCGGGCCTGGCGCCGCGTGCTCGGCATGGCGCTCGTGGGCGTGGCCGGCGCGCAGGCCATGTACTTCGCGGCCATCGAGCGGATCCCCGTCGGCACGGCGATCCTCATCGAGTTCATGGCGCCGCTGCTGCTCGTCGCGATGGCGTGGGCGATGACCCGGCGGCGGCCCGCGGTGCCGGTGCTCCTCGGATCCGTCGCGGCGGCGGGCGGGCTCGCGCTCGTGGTGGCGCCGTCGGGCGGCGGGGCGCTGGATCCCGTGGGCGTGCTGCTCGCGCTCGGCGCGATGGTGGGCTGCGCGGGCTACTTCGCGATCGCGGCCCGGGGTGCGGACGGACTGCCGCCGGTGGCGCTCGCCGCGGCGGGGCTGCTCGTCGCGGCCGTCGTGCTGGGGCTGGTGGGGATCACGGGGATCCTGCCGTTCACGGGGTCGGTCGCCGACGTGACCGTGCTCGGGAACGTCGTGCCGTGGTGGGTGCCCATGCTCGTGGTGGGCGTGGTCGCGACCGCACTCGCGTACGGGGCGGGGATCACGGGGAGCGCGATGCTCGGATCCCGCCTCGCGTCCTTCGTGGGCCTGCTCGAGGTGGCGGCCGCCGGCGCCTGGGCGTGGCTGCTGCTCGGCGAGGAGCTGACGGCGCTGCAGCTCGTGGGCGGCGTGCTGATCGTCGCCGGCATCGTGGCCGTGCGGTTCGACGCGCGGGCGGATGCGCTGCCGGCTGCCGCGGAGGTCGCGACCGGGGCGGGGTCCGCGGATCCCGCGCTACGGGGCCGGTGACTCGGCCGCGTCCACCGGCTCGAGGTGGCGCAGCACGCGCTTGAGGTGCATGGCGGTGAGCACGCCCGGGCCCATCGCCTGGCCGAGCTCCTGGGCGCGACGGTCGACCGCCTCCACGAGCAGGCGCACCCTCCGGGCCGCCTCGCCCATCGCGCGGTGGCGCTCGGGGGAGTCCGGGTCCTCGAGGTCGAGCACGCCCGCGACCGCGTGGCACGCGTCGCGGATGGGCGCGGTGATCTCGTGGTCGAGGCCCAGGGCGCCCGGCTGCTGCCAGATCGTGTCGGCGAGCGCCGCCGAGACGTCGCGGACGTGGAAGACGATCTGGTCCATCGCCTCGAGCCGCGCGTGGTCGATGCGCACGTCCCGCTTGTTCACGAGCGCGCGCGGGTTGCCCTTGCGGCTCTCGTCGGCCTCGCGGAGGTCGACGCGCACGGCCCGGGCGGTGCCGGCGAGGTCCTCGCTGGCGCGGATCCAGGCGGCGTGCTCGGGCGGCGACTCGGACTCGACGGCGTCGCCCACCTCGCGCAGCCGTTGGGCGACTTCGCGCTGGAACGCGCTGATGCGCGCGCTCGCCGCGCCGCTGGAGAGCTGCGGCGCGATGAGCACGTTGATGACGAGGCCCGTGACGACGCCGACCCCCATCTGGACGAGGTAGCCGAGCGAGTAGGTGTCGGCGTCCTGGCCGCCGATGATGAGCACGAACAGCGCCGCCATCGGCACGTACTCGCGGCCCGCGCCGAACCAGCCGGAGCCGGAGAGGACCACGCCGATGCCGACGATCACGGGGATCGACCACCACGAGGGGCCGGTCGTCATGATCACCGCGGTGGCGAGGACGATGCCGGCCGCGAGCCCGAGGAGCGTCTGCAGGCCCGTGCGCGCGGATCCCATGAGGGTCGGGTACATGCTCACGAGCGCGCCGAGCGGCGCGTAGTAGGGGTACTCGTTGGCGACGCCGGGCACGTACGGCGCGACGGCCCAGGCGATGCCGACCGCGAGCGCGGTCTTCGCGGCGAGGAGGAGGCGGTCGGGGGAGACGGCCGCGTGCCAGGCGCGCGCGACCTCGTGACGTGCCCTGTCCATCCTCATGTCCTGAGGCTAGCGACGCGGGGAGCGCGCGACCGCATCGGCCGTCGCGCGCTCCCGTGGGGATCAGGCCCGGGTGGCCTCGATCACCATGTCGTCCCGGGACGGGCTGCCGTCCGGGCGCTGGAGGCACGTGATGACGACGAGGCGGCCGGGGGTGTCCGCCCAGACCTCGGCGTCGTCGGGGAGGGCGCCCTTCGGCACGGCACGGCTGGAGCCCACCGCGTAGTCGACGCCCGCGACCTCGATCCGCGCGCCCGCGGCGATGCGCGCGGTGCCGGAGCCGGGATCGATGAGGAGGTCGCCCGGGCCGACGCCCCCGCCGCGGACCGAGTGCATCACGACGAACACCGTGCCCGTCGCCGCGTCCTCGGGCGCGACCCCGAGGTCGCGCACGCGGTAGGCGGAGGCGAAGCCCGGGGGATCCACGACGCCGCCGACCACGTCGACCCCGCCGAGCGGCACGTCGAGCCCGACCGACGGCGCCAGGAGGCGGCCGAGGCCGGAGTCCACGGACGTGTCGGGGGATCCGTCCGCGCTCGCCGCGGACGCGGACGCGGGCACGTCGGCCTGGACGGGGGCGCCCGCGAGGTCGCGCGGGGCGTCCGCCGCGGGCAGGGCGCCCACGGCCATCAGCGTGCCGACGACGACGGCCGCGGATGCGACGACGACCCCGGCGGCGGCGAGGAGCCGCCGCCGGGTCGCCCGGGGATCGGTCGTCACCGCTGGCGCTGCGCGACGCGACGGCGCACGGCCGCCCGGCCCGCGAGCGCGGCGAGGCCCGCGAGGCCGAGGGCGGCCAGCGCGACGCCCGGCCACGGGTCGGACGCGACGGAGGTGCCGCCCGTCGCGACCGCGGGGCCCGCGTGGCGCGCGCCGGTCGCGGTGGCCGTGACCGAGGCGACGGCCGAGTCGCTCACCGTGATGGTCGCGGGATCCGTGACCGCCCGGCCCTGCGCGTCGACGAGCGTCAGCGTGTGCGCGCCCGGGTCGGTGCCCACGGGGATCGTGACGGTGCCCGACGCGGTGCCGTCGGAGGCCGCGGTGACGGATCCGACGTCGGTCGGCGTCGAGTGGAGGACCACACGGTAGGCGGCGCCCGGGGTGAGCCCCGCCGCGCGGAACGCGACGGTGCCTCCCGCGGCGGGCGCGGATCCGCCCGGCAGCGCGATCTCCGCGAGCCCGGCCGTGACGCGGTACGTGCGCGTCGTGCGCCCGTCCGCCGCGGTCACCGTGACGGTGACGGTGCGGCCGTCGATGGCGACGGACGAGGTGGCGGATCCGTCCGCGGTGGTCACCCGGACGTCGCCGGCCGTGAGGGCGGGGAGGCCGACGGGCACGACGGCGCCCGCGGATCCGGCCGCGTCGCCGAGCGGCACGGTCACGCCGCCGACGGTGATGGAGGCCGCGGACGCGTCGTCCGAGACGAGGAACTCCGCGCGCAGGGCCCGCATCTCCTGGTCGTCCACGCCGAGGGTCGTGCGGATGTAGGAGTCCATGCCGGCGTAGCGCGACGCGATGCCCGCCTCGAACGTGCCCTGGAGGAGCGCGGGCTTCGCCCAGTCGACGCCGAGCTGCGTGTTCGAGAGCAGGTAGTCGTGGAGGATGTCGGAGCTGCCGACGCCGAGGATCCGGTCGAGCAGGTCGACGACGGTGCCCGTGCGGTCCATGCCGTGCGAGCAGTGGATGAGGATCGTGCCGTTCCCGGTGTGCGATGCGATGGCCTGCAGCACCTGGCGGTAGGCGCTGATCATGACGCCCGGGTGGGCGGCGTCGACGTGGCCCTTGTCGATGAGGTCCTGGTACATGACCGTGTCGTCCGGGTAGTCGCCGTCGGCGCCGAAGAGGGAGATGGCGACGGTCTTCGCGCCGGGGATCGGCACGTCGGGCTTCTTCTGGATCTGGCCGGGCGTGCGCAGGTCGATCACGAGGTCGACGTGGTGCGCGGTCGCGAGCGTCGCGGCGCCGGCCGCGGTGATCTTGTCGAGCGACTCGGTGCGGATCAGGCGGCTCGCGTCGACCGTGCGCCCGTCGAGGCCGGTGAAGGCGCCCAGCTCGCGGCCGTTGACGAGGCCGGGCACGTCGGTGATGAGGTGGTCGCTCGCCGTGGGGGCCGGCTGGAGCGCGGGGTCGGCGGCGGCGTGCGCGGGCGCGCCGATGCCGACGGAGAGCACCACCGCGACGGCCGCCGCGGTGAGGGCGCCGATGCGCGCGGGGGCGGCACGGCGGGCAGGGGGGATCGTCACGTTCGTCCTTCTGTGATGGGGATGCGCGCGGGGTCGCGCAGGCCGGCGCGCGCAGGCGCGCGGGAGTTCGGCATCAGGATCATGGGGCGCGGCGCGGCCCCGTGCGTGAACGGGATGTTCTGCTTCCGTGAACAGACGGGATGCGGGCCGATCGCCCTCCTCGCGGGCCGTCCGAGCGCGGCCGGTCGCCGAGCCGCGGCGACCGCCGCATGCGTACGCTCGCCCCATGACCGACATCGCCTGGACCTCCGGCACCTGGACCACCGCTCCCGCGCACGTCGAGGTCGCCGACGACGGCATGCGCGTCACGGCCGTCGAGGGCAGCGACGCCTGGCGCACCACCTCCTACGGCTTCGTGCACGACACGGAGCACGCCCTCCTCGCGCCGCTCGACCAGGACACGGCCGTGGAGGTGTCGTTCCGCCTCGACCTCTCCGCCCAGTTCGACCAGGCCGGCGTCTTCGTGAAGGTCGACGACAGCACGTGGACCAAGGCCGGCGTCGAGCGCAGCGACGGCCAGGACGGCCTCGGTGCGGTCGTCACCCGCGGCATGTCCGACTGGTCGCTGGCGCCCGTCCCCGACTGGCGCGGCCGGGTCGTCACGATCCGTGCGAGCCGCTCCGGCGACGCGCTGACGGTCCGCGCCCGGGTCGACGACGAGCCGTGGCGCCTCGTGCGGGTGTCGCCGCTGGATCCCGACGCCGCCGTGACCGCGGGCCCCATGTGCTGCGCGCCGACGCGCGCCGGCTTCACCGTCCACTTCACGGCGTGGAGGATCGGGCCGGCGGACGCTGGTCTGCACCCTGGCGACTAGCCGGTCCGTCCGCGTCAGCGGGTGGATGCGCGTCGTCCCTCAAGCCCGCACGCTGTGACCATGAGGCCCGATCGAGCCCGCGAGCGTGCGGGGTTCGGCCGCATTCGTCATCGGTTCGGTGGGGATCCTGGCCGCTGCTGTCGTCTCCGGAGCCGTGATCGTCATCCAGAGCACCGTGCGCTCGGCTCTCTTGGTGGATTCGCTTCCGACGGAGAACACCGTCCGCACCGTGGAGTCGGGGGCTGCTGAGGACGGGACGCTCATGGGCCTGGCGATCATCATCGCGTGTGCCGCTCTGACCACCGTGCTGCTCATCGCCGCCTCACGGCGCCGCGCCCGGTCCAGGATCTGACTTCGCTCATCGTCGGCGATGTACGCGAGGGGATCACCTGCCGGACGCTTCACATACGGGAGTCAGCTTCCTCGGCCGAGTCGTGCGTCAAGGTCGCACTACCCTCGGGGCATGAGACGTGAGCAGCCCGATGCTGAACTGCCCTTCGGGTTCTTCCTCATCGGCGGCGCGCTCCTGCTCCTCGGTTCGCCCTTCATGCTGTTCTCCCGGTTCCCGCCGTCCTCGTCGACGGAGCCTTGGCAGCTCGCCGCTCTGCTCTTCGCGGTCGGGGCGCTGCTGGTCGGCCTCGGCTGGGACCTGCGTCGCCGGAACGGGCCTCCCTTCTAGTACCGAGGGAGACGAGAGCGCCGTGGATGCCGGCCGCGTGTCCGGCGACCGGCCCCAACGGGAACGCATCACCGGGCTCGAACTGGGGCCTCGCGGCGGCGGATCGGAGTGGCCAGGCTGATCGCATGAGGACTTCACGGGCGGCTCTGATCGCGATCATCGCCGCTGCATCGCTCAGCGGCTGCGCAGCCGGAGGCGTCGCCACGGGCCCGGCACCGGATGCCCCGATGTCCTCAGGTCGTCCGGTGGGCGAGCTGACGACGCGGTCGATGGTCATCGACCACGGCGACGGCCCCGAGCTCTGCGTGGGCGGCGTCGGCGAATCCCTTCCGCCCTCCTGCGGCGGACCCGACATCATCGGGTGGGACTGGGCCGAGGTCGAGGGGGAGGAGAGCCGGTCGGGCGCCACATGGGGCGACTACGAGGTCTTCGGCACCTTCGACGGCACCTCCTTCACCCTCACGCGCCCGCCGGAGTCCTACGATCCCCACGCCGCGTCCTCCGCGACGCCGCTCCCCGAGCCCACCCCGGGTGACCCCGCGGACGCGGAGGCCGTCGCCCGCGCCGTGGAGGACTACTCGAGCAGGATGGGTTCGCTCGACGGTCCGCTCAGCGTCGGCGAATACCGGGGACGCGCGTCGGTCACCGTCATCTACGACGACGATGGTCGCCAGCAGGCCGAAGCGGATGCGGCGTACGGCGAGGGCGTCGTCGAGGTCTGGTCGACGCTGCGACCCGCCTCCGGCGACTAGACCATCGAGACCGTCCGGGAAGGGATCCCCACCGGGACGATCCTCGGGGCGACGCGGATGCGCCCGCCGACCTCAGGGAGCTGGCGCGGTCGTGACCGTCACGGGGAGCTCGATGTCGATCGCATCTCCACCGTGCGAGCGCAGAGCGACGACGGCGGGGCCGATGGGCAGGTCCGAGGGGAGGTCGAAGGACTCGTCGACCGTGGCCCGCTCTCCTCTCGGCGTCGGGCGGCCGAGCAGCATCTCCTCGCCGCTCGCGGAGGGAGTGATGAGGACGGTGACATCCGACGCGGCTCGGCTGGTGCCTCCCGTGTCCTCGCACGTCTCCCAGATGAAGTCCGCACTGACCCGCACGGACCCTCCGGGTCGCAGGGTCGAGTCGTGGAGATCGAGCGTCTTGACAGCGCAGGATCCGCCCGAACCCGACCCTCCGCCAGCGCAACCGCTGAGGCTGGACACGATGGTGGCCGCGACGACGACCGACATCAGAGCTGGTGTTCGCGACCGCCGCATGCGGGCCAGTGAAGCACGGCGCACTGCTCCTCGCACCACGAGCGCGTCGAACGTCACCCACCTGCTCGTGCATGTGCCGCCAGCTTCGCGCGCCTCGCTCATGGGGTGGCCGCGATCGCCCTGCGCGCCCTGTCGCGTGGATGTCGGGTCGATGTCGGGTCGATGTCGTGGCCCGCCAGGACGCCCTTCCCTACCGTGGAGACCATGAACGAGACACGCATCGTCGACCTCCGCACGCAGCGAGGGTGGACCCAGGAACGACTCGCCGAGACCAGCGGCATCACCGTCAGGACGGTGCAACGGCTCGAAGCCGGCAACGACGCCAGCCTCGACACCCTCACCCGCGTCGCCAAAGCGCTCGAGGTCCCCGTGCGCGACCTCTTCACCACCGTCGACGAGAGCGACTTCGGACGCGCCGTCACCGCCCTCGACACCCGAGCCGCGCGACAGCAGGAACGCCGCGACACGATCACCGACGGACTCGAAGCTCTCTACTACGGCATCGGCGCGCTGTTCACGATCGCCGTCATCGTCGGCATCCACTCGGACACGTTCTCCAACCTCGCGATCTACCTCATCCCCGCGTACTGGATCGCGGGATGGCTGCTCTCGGTGTTCCTGTTCCTCGTCATCCTCAGCCCACGCCTGGACCGCCGCTACCCGCTGTCGCGCGACCGCAAGGAGCGGGCACCCGACGGTCGGACCTGAGCCGAGGACGACGGACCACGCGGCGCCACGTGTCCTGACAGGGGATCCCCTGTCGGACACGGTCGCGTGCTGTGCCGGTCTGGTCGTCACGGCCGTTCGGGTTCGAGTGCTCGTCGGAGGGCGTCCTTCGCGCGCGCGTGTCGGCTGCGGGCTGTCGACTCGTTGAGCCCGAGCAGCTCGGCCGACTCCCGGACCGAGAAGCCGTCCCAGTGGATCAGCCGGATGAGCTCGGCATCGTCCGGCTCCAGGGTGTCGAGGGCGGCGCGGATCTCGAGTGCTCGGTCGGCGTCTGGTCCGGCGGTGGTGGTCGAGGTCGTCATCTCGGTGCGGACCCGGTCTGCGAGGCTCCATCGGCGCCGTTCGCTGCGTTGCGCGTTCGCGAGGGTGTTGCGTGCGATGCCGAAGAGCCACATCCGCGCACCCTCTGAC
This sequence comes from Clavibacter vidaverae, assembly GCF_047529985.1. Lineage (NCBI taxonomy): Bacteria > Bacillati > Actinomycetota > Actinomycetes > Micrococcales > Microbacteriaceae > Clavibacter > Clavibacter vidaverae. Next base: position 441,045 of record NZ_JBLJAM010000002.1, on the reverse strand, counting down.
TGTTCCGGCATCGAGGACCGGCGTCGCCAGGCGGTGAGGGCGACGTCGGCGAGGAGATCCGCTGCGTCGTCGTCCCCGGCTCGCCGTGCGAGGAACGCGAGCAGGTCGCGGCACGCGTCCTCGAGAGCGGCGGTGATGCGGGTGGTCTCGATGGATGGGACGCGCCGGCTCATCGGCTCTCCCCGCAGTGCGTCTCCCCGTCGATGCTGGTGAGGGCCTCGTGTGCGAAGCCCTCCCGTTCGAGCGCTGCTAGGAGGAGCTCGTTCATGGCGGTGCCGAGGACGGATTGGTACTCCATGTCCGCATCCCAGTGCTCGGTGCCGAAGCCCCCCGGCTCGTTCGGGCCCCCGGGGTTCACATGGGTGTACGTCGTCGTCGCACGGGCTCGCTCGATCTCCTCGTCCATGTCCAGGCGGGGGAGCGTGCCGCCGGTAGCGATCCGCTCGGCCGCGGTCACGGCGTCCGGGTCGCCGGCGAAGTTCCCCCACCGGTACTCGCACCACTGCCCGCTCGGCAGCTCGTACTCCATGGAGCCATGCGCCTCCTCGACCGCCCAGGGCTGCCACTCCACGGGGAGGATCCGTGCCGCCGCGCTCCCGACCCCGACGAGCGACAGCACCACCAGGGTCCCGATGGCGGCTCCACGCGCTCCATGACCACGTCGCCTTCGGCGCGCGTCCTCATCGGGTATCCCGGCGATCATCGCGCGGAGAGCGTCCTCGCTGACGCTGTCCGCCCGGGTGGCGGGTGCGGCCTCGCGCAGCACCCGCTCGAGCGGGTCTTCGGACTCCGACATGCTGGCCCCCTCTGTCTCGTGGCTTCACGACCTACATGTCCGGCACGCGCCGATCCGTCCACGACGGGAGAGCGATGTCACGATCCTGCTCCACCCGGATCGTCGGTCTGTGCCGACGTGCGCCTGTGCGCCGACTGCCGTGCCGTGTCGGGGTAGGGATCGGCTTACGAGACGGCTGGACCAGTGCGGCTGCGGTGTCGGTGACCGCCCGGCGCAGTGCGCGAAGCTGGCGGTATGAGGTGGGGGAGATACCGGGGGCCTGGCGCGGCATGGGTGCCTGGGGTCGTGGGACTCACCGCTGTCGCGTTCTGGGCGGTCATCACGATCGCCGTGTTCGTGCACGCGGCTCCGGTGCACGACGCGTACCGCGCATCGGTGACCGCGATGCAGGATCCTGATCCATTGGCTGATCCTCCTCGAGACGTCGCCATCGTCGACCTGCAGATCGCGATCATGCTCGTCCTGGCGTTGCCGGTCGCCGTCACCACGCTGCTGCTCGGCCTGAGCGCCATCCTGGCGCGTCGCGGCCGTGGATGGGCGCTCACGCCGTCGTGGATCGCGGCCGTCCTCGGCGGCCTCGGAGTGCTCCCTGCCCTCGGGGCGTTCGTCGCGGGGTCAGCTCTCGGCTCGTTCGATGCGTTCATCCTCTTCGGATGACCTGACGTCGATGCCGTCCGGCAGACGATCCCCTTCCGAGACGCGTCGTCGAGCCCCTGCATGCACGAGCACGGGCGCGTCCACGGTGTGGGCCGTACCCGTCCTCGATCGGCGGACAGCCGGCATGCGAGCCTGGTGCCATGAGCACGCCCGAGGACGCCGATGCGTCCGGATCCTCCATGCGCACCCAGCACTTCTTCTTCCTCGTGACCGGGATCGTGGCCATCGTCTACGGCTGCCTGCACCCGGAGCAACGGATCCTGGGGTTCGTCGCGGGCGGAGCCTTCATCGTCATCGGCGGGTTCCTCCTCATCCGCTCGCTGCGCAGGAAGCGCTCGGGCGAGAAGGGCTCGGCGTCGCGCTCCTGATCGGTGTCCGGCATCGGGCATCGGGCAGCGCTCCGGGCGGCGGTCGGCTGTCGAGACGGCCATCGCGTCAGCCGGGTGTCGTCCCGATACCGTTGCCGGATGGCGCAGGTGATCGTGTACGGACGGCGGGCTTCCCTCGACGCGCATCGCGGGGCGCTGTCGGATGCGATCCACGGCGCGGTGATGGTCGCCCTCGAGTACCCGGCGGAGAAGCGCTTCCACCGCTTCGTCGGGCTGGAGCCAGCCGACTTCATCCACCCCGCGGATCGAGGGGATGACTACACGATCATCGAGATCTCGATGTTCGAGGGGCGGAGCGAGGCGGCCAAGCGGGCGCTGATCCGGGAGCTCTTCTCGCGGATCGCGTCCGAGGTCGGGATCCCGCCGCACAGCGTGGAAATCACGATCACGGAGACGCCCCGGGTGAACTGGGGCATCCGCGGGGTCGACGCCGAGGACCTCGCGCTCGGCTACGCGGTCGACGTCTAGCGATCTCCTGACGGACGTGGCGCGCGTCCAGCGCTCGTACGCCGCGGTCGAGGCGCGGTGGGCACCGGCCCTGATCAGGCCGGCGACTAGCCTGGCCGGATGAGCGACGACGCGGATCGGCCGGCCGAGGGGACGCCGAAGCCGGCCTTCGGGGCCGCGCGGAGCATCTCGGCCTGGGGCGCGGTGATCGGCGGCGCGATCGCGACCTTCCGAGCCGTGACGGGAGAGCTGGGCTCGATCTTCCTCGTCACCGGTCCCGCTCTCCTGGTCCTCGGCGTCGTCGGGCTCTTCCTGATCCGGTGGATGGCCAGGCGGGGGCTGTAGCCCGGGGAGAGCGGTCCGGTCAGCGGCGCAGCGCCACCATCCACGCGTCCACCGCGTCCTCGCGCTCGACCTGGAACCCGACCCGCTCGTAGAGGCGCCGCGCCGCGCTGCCCTGCAGCACGTCCAGTTGGAACGGGCGGCCGTCGTCGTGCCGGGCCATGAGGTCGCGGAGCACCTCGCCGCCGATCCCCACGCCCTGCAGCGCCGGATCCAGGTAGAAGTGCTCGATCCAGCGCGCGTCGGGCTCCTCCCGGCAGGCGATGAGGCCGGCGTCGCGGCCATCGACGCGGATCACCTGCGTCCGCGAGGGCGCCCAGCCGTCGAGGAAGCGGCGGCGGACGCGGATCGGATCCCACCGGCCGAGCCGCTCGAGGTCGGGCCGGAGGACGACGGCGCGCAGCTCGGCCATCCACGTCGCGTCGTCGGGGAGGGCGGCGCGGAGGATCCAGCGGGGGAGCGGCCCGGGATCCACCCGCAGATCGCGCTCCATGCAGACGCTCGTCGGATCCGCCGCGTACTTCCCGAAGCGCGGCACGTGCCGGTAGCCGCCGCGCTCGTACAGGGCGATCGCCGCGGTCTGCGGCAGGCCGGTCTCGAGTCGCATGACGGTGGCGCCGAGCCCGCGCGCTCGCTCCTCGGCGGCGAGCAGGAGCGCGCGTCCCGCGCCGAGGCCGCGCGCCGCGGCGGTGACGAACACGCGCTTCAGCTCCGCGGATCCGTCGCCCCCGTCGACGACGGCCGCTGTGCCGAGCGCGCGGCCGCCCTCGCGCGCGACGAGGAACGTGACGTCCGGCCGCTCCAGGTCGCCGACGTCGAGCGCGTGGTAGCTCTCCGCCGGGTAGAGGGAGAGCGCGAAGTCGTCCGCCTGCCGCAGCAGCGGGAGCACGTCCTCGGCACGAGGGGACTCCGGGGCGACGGTGAGCACGCTCCAGCGTAGGGCGGGCCCGGCGGTGGATACGCTGGACCGGTGCCGCGCGGACGGGGCCACGAGCCCTCCGCGACAGGCGCCCGACCGTGAGGAAGAGCATGCAGATCCACCGCGTCCGCGTCCACCGCAGCGACGAGGCCCTGCCTCCCGGGGAGCAGCTGGCGGGGCGCATCGCCGCCGTCGCCGCCGACCCGGTCGAGGTCGACGCCGACGTCACCGAGATGATCGTCAACCGCATCATCGACAACGCGGCCGTCGCGACCGCCTCGCTCACCCGCGCGCCCGTCGTCGCAGCGCGCGCGCAGGCCCTGGCGCACGGGCCGTCCACGGGCGGCGCCGGCGCGACCGTCGTGGGCGCGGATCCCGCCACCCGCGTCAGCGCCGAGTGGGCGGCCTGGGCGAACGGCGTGGCCGTGCGCGAGCTCGACTACCACGACACGTTCCTGGCCGCGGAGTACTCGCACCCGGGCGACAACATCCCGCCGATCCTCGCCGCCGCGCAGCACGCCGCCGCGGCCGGCCGCCTCGACGGGCGCGCGCTCACGGGCGCCGACGTGATCCGCGGCATCGCGACCGGCTACGAGATCCAGGTCGACCTCGTGAAGGCCATCAGCCTGCACGCGCACAAGATCGATCACGTGGCGCACCTCGGCCCGTCGGCCGCCGCCGGCATCGGCACGCTCCTCGGGCTCGACGAGGAGACCGTCTTCCAGGCGATCGGGCAGGCGCTGCACACCACCACCGCCACGCGCCAGTCGCGCAAGGGCGCGATCAGCACGTGGAAGGCGCACGCGCCCGCGTTCGCCGGGAAGATGGCCGTCGAGGCGATCGACCGGGCGATGCGCGGCCAGACGAGCCCCACCCCCATCTACGAGGGCGAGGACGGCGTGATCGCGTGGCTGCTCGACGGCCCCGACGCCGGCTACGACGTGCCGCTGCCCGCGCCGGGTGAGGCCAAGCGGGCGATCCTCGACACGTACACGAAGGAGCACTCGGCCGAGTACCAGGCGCAGGCGTGGATCGACCTCGCGCGTCGCCTGCACCACACGCACCCCGTGCTCGCCGACGCGGACGCGATCGACCGCGTCCTCATCCATTCGTCGCACCACACGCACGTGGTCATCGGATCCGGTGCGAACGACCCGCAGAAGTACGACCCGCGCGCCAGCCGCGAGACCCTCGACCACTCGATCCCGTACATCTTCACGGTCGCGCTGCAGGACGGCGCCTGGCACCACGTCGACTCGTACGCGCCCGAGCGCGCCGGCCGCCCCGACACGGTGGACCTCTGGCGCCGCGTCACCACGACCGAGGACCCCGAGTGGACCCGCCGGTACCACTCCATGGATCCGGCGGAAAAGGCGTTCGGCGGCCGGGTGGAGATCCGCCTGACCGACGGCTCGACCATCGTCGACGAGATCGCCGTCGCCGACGCGCACCCGCTCGGCGCCCGGCCGTTCGCGCGCGCCGACTACGTCGCCAAGCTCCGCACGCTCGCCGACGGCGTGCTCGAGGAGGCCGAGGTCGACCGCTTCCTCGCCCTCGTCGAGCGCCTGCCCGAGCTCACCGCCGACGAGCTCGCAGGCCTCACCGTCACCGCACGACCCGGCCTCCTCGACGGCGCCGGCTCCCCGAAGGGACTCCTCTAGTGCTGCACTCGAACCTCACCTCCGCCGCCAAGCGCCGCGCGTTCCGCGAGCGGCTCGCGTCTGGAGAGCTGCTCCGGATGCCCGGCGCGTTCAACCCGCTGTCGGCCCGCCTCATCCAGGACAAGGGCATGGACGGCGTCTACATCTCGGGCGCCGTGCTCTCGGCGGATCTCGGCCTGCCGGACATCGGCCTCACCACGCTCACCGAGGTGGCCGGGCGCTCGCAGCAGATCGCGCGCGTCACCGACCTGCCGTGCCTCGTGGACGCCGACACGGGCTTCGGCGAGCCGATGAACGTCGCGCGGACCGTGCAGATGCTCGAGGACGCGGGCGTCGCCGGGCTCCACATCGAGGACCAGGTGAACCCCAAGCGCTGCGGCCACCTCGACGGCAAGCAGGTCGTGGACGAGTCGACGGCGCTGAAGCGGATCCGCGCGGCCGTCGACGCCCGACGTGACCCCGACCTGCTGGTCATGGCCCGCACCGACGTGCGCGGCGTCGACGGCATGGCCGCGGCCGTCGACCGGGCGCGCGCCCTCGTCGACGCCGGTGCCGACGCGATCTTCCCCGAGGCGATGGCCGACCTCGCCGAGTTCGAGGCGATGCGCGCCGCGGTGGACGTGCCGATCCTCGCCAACATGACCGAGTTCGGGAAGAGCGAGCTGTTCACGACGTCGCAGCTCCGCGACGTGGGCGTCAACATCGTCATCTACCCGGTCTCGCTCCTGCGCCTCGCGATGGGCGCCGCCGAGCGCGGCCTCGACGCGATCCTGGAGGAGGGCACGCTCGCCTCGAAGGTGCCCGAGATGCAGACCCGTGCGCGCCTCTACGAGCTGCTCGACTACGCGGGCTACAGCGCGTTCGACGAGGACGTGTTCACGTTCACGCTGGAGGGGAACCGCGGCGGGGCGTGATCACCGGTCGTGCTCGTCGAGGCGGCGGAGCGACCCGTCGAGCGCGAGGCCGAGGGCGAGGACGGCCAGCAGGAGCCCCATCGCGATCGACGAGAGCACGTGGCCCGCGCGCGTGAAAGCCCGCCCCGCGCCGGATCGGGCGGCGGCAGGGGCGGGCACCCGGCGAGGCTAGCGGCGGGCGTCCCGCCCGGCGCCGGAGCATCCACACGCTCCGGGCGTCACAGCCGCGGATCCACCGGCTCGGACTCCATCGCCAGGACGCCGAAGACCGCCTGGTGCACGCGCCACGTCGGCTCGCCCGCGACGAAGCGCTCGACCGCCTCGACGCCGAGCGCGTACTCGCGGAGGGCCATCGACCGCTTGTGGCCGACGTCGCGGTCGCGGAGGCGGCGCAGGTTCGCGGGCTCCGTGTAGTCGGGGCCGTAGACGATGCGCAGGTACTCGCGGCCGCGCACCTTGATGCCCGGCTGCGCGAGCGTCGTCCGCCCGCGGACGAGGCCCGCGACGGGCTTCACGACCATGCCCTCGCCGCCCGCGTCCGTGAGCTCCTGCCACCAGCGCGTGGCGGCCTCCTCCGACCGCGGCGACGCGAGGTCGACCTCGACGGAGCGCGTGGGGATCACGAGGCCCGGATCCGCGTCCGCCAGCCGCTGAGCCAGCGCCAGGTGCCACGCGTGCTCGCGCGCGAGGTGGGTCGCGCCCTCGGTGGCGAGGAGCTGGAAGGGCGCGAGGCGCACGTCGTCGAGGCCGGCGTACGGCGCCGCGTGCCGGCGGTAGGCGGCGACGTACGCCTCCGCGTCGGCGGCCCGCGCACGCGTGCGCTCGAGGAGGTCAGCCACGTCGATGCCGGACGCGGCCGCCTGCTCGAGCGTGCGGACGGCGGCGGGCAGCGCCGCGGTCGCGGCGGCGCCGACGGACGCGTACTGGTCGCGGATCAGCGGCCCGGCCTTCGCCGACCAGGGCAGCAGCTCGGCGTCGAGCAGGATCCACGACGTGCTGAGCTCCGACCAGAGCCCGGCCGACTCCACCGCGGCATCGAGCCGGGCGAGCAGCGCGTCCGTCTCGGCGTCGTCGAAGTAGGGGCGGCCGGTGCGCGTGTGCACGGTGCCGCGCCAGCCCGCGGGCGCGCCGAAGCGCGCGGGGTCGCGGGTGAGGAGCACGACCGCGCGGGATCCCATGTGCTTCTCCTCGCAGATCACCCGCTCGAGCCCGTCGCGCCGGTACGCCTCGAAGGCCTCGGCCGGGTGCTCGAGCACGTCGTCACGGGAGGACGACGTGGGCGGGCTCATGGTGGGCGGCAGGTAGACGAGGTGCCGCGGGTCGATGGCGAAGCGGCTCATCGTCTCCAGTGCGCCGGCGGCGACGTCCTCGCGGATCCCGACGCGGCCGAAGGCGCGCGTCTCCACGACCTGCTTGCCGAGCACGTCGTCGATGCGGAGGAGGCCGGGGGCGCGCGGCGCCTCGGCACCGGAGGCCGCGACGGCGCCGCGGTCGGCCGACGCGTACCGGCGCCCGAGCGGCACGGTCGGCTCCGACCAGACGCGCTCGGCGGGCACGGCGACGACCTCGCGCTCGGGCCAGCGGAGGGCGCTGAGCTCGCCGCCGAACACGCATCCGGTGTCGAGGCACATCGTGCCGTTGACCCACTCGGTGCCGACGCCGGCGACGTGCCCGTAGAGCACGGTCGCGGATCCGCGGTAGTCGAGCGCCCAGTCGCGGCGCACGGGCAGGCCGTGCTCGTCCGTCTCACCGATGGTGGCATCGCCCCAGAGCGCGAAGGCGCGCACGCGGCCGGACGCGCGGCCCTGGTACGCCTCGATGAGGCCGGCGTGCGCGACGACGAGGTCGCCGCCGTCGAGCACGAGGTGGGAGACCAGCTCGCGGCAGAACCGCTCGACGTCCACGCGGAACGCCTCGTCCTCCTCGGCGAGCTGCGCCAGCGACTCCGCGAGGCCGTACGCGACCCGCACCTTCTTCCCCTGCAGCGCCTTCACGAGCTTGTCCTCGTGGTTGCCGGGCACCGCGAACGCGTGGCCCGCGCGCACCATGCCCATCGCCAGGCGGAGCACGCCCGGGGTGTCGGGGCCGCGATCCACGAGGTCGCCGAGGAACACGACGCGGCGGCCCTCGGGGTGCGCGGCGTCGACGGGGCGGCCCCTCTCGTCCCGCTGGATCTCGTAGCCCAGCTCCCCGAGCAGCGTCTCGAGCTCCGCGCGGCAGCCGTGCACGTCGCCGATGGCGTCGAAGGGCCCGCGCTCGTGGCGCAGGTCGTTGAGGAGCGGCTCGACCGTGAAGCGCGCGGCCGCGATCTCGTCCACGCCGCGCAGCACGTGCACCTTGCGGAAGCCCTCGCGCCCGAGGCCCTTGAGCGACCGCTGCAGCTGGTCGTGCTGCCGCTTCACGACGGACGCGCCGAACGTGCGATCCGTGCGCGCCGCGTTCCGCTCCACGCACACGCCCACCGGCACGTCGAGCACGATCGCGACCGGCAGCACGTCGTGGTCGCGGGCGAGCTGCACGAGGGATCGCCGCGACTCGGCCTGCACGTTCGTCGCGTCGATCACGGTCAGGAGACCCTTGCGGAGACGCTGGCTCGCGACGTGCCGGAGCGCCTCGAACGCGGCGGGCGTGGCCGACTGGTCGTTCTCGTCGTTCGAGACGAGGCCGCGGAAGAAGTCGCTCGACAGCACCTCGTAGGGGCCGAAGTGGGTGCGCGCGAAGGTCGACTTGCCGGATCCGCTCGCGCCGACCAGCAGCACGAGCGACATGCGGGGGATCGGCAGCGCGGGCGTCTGCGCGGGAGCGGCGGGGGCGTCGGTCATCGCGTGGCCTTCCGGAAGAGGGCGAGCTGGGTGGGGGAGCCGTGGACGGGATCCGCGTCGCCGACGGGCCGGACCTCCACGCGGTAGCCGTGCCGCTCGGCGACGCGCGCGGCCCAGGAGGCGAACTCGGCGCGGGTCCACTCGAAGCGGTGGTCGGGATGGCGGAGCGCGCCCGCGGCGAGGCCCGGGTAGAGCGCGTTGTGCTCGGCGTTCGGGGTCGTGACGATCACGGCGGCGGGCGACGCGGATCCGAACACGCTCGCCTCGAGGGCCGCGTGCCGGTCGGGGTCCACGTGCTCGATGACCTCCATCAGCACGATCGCGTCGAGGCCGGCGATGCGCGGGTCCTCGTAGGTCGCGGAGGACTGGATGAGCTGGATCCGCTCGCGCGCCCGGTCGCTCGCGTCGCGCAGGTCGAGGCGGCGGGCGGCGGCCTCCAGGTCGGAGGCGGAGACGTCGGTGCCGATGAGGCGCGTGAACGCCGGGTCCGGCACCAGGTGCGCGAGCAGCGCCCCGGATCCGCAGCCGACGTCGGCCACCGTGCGGACGCCGACCTCCGTGAGCACCGCGTGCACCGTCTCGGCGCGCAGGCGGGCGAGCGACGGGGAGCGCGGGGCGGGGGCGGCGGGGACCGCGGGATCCGCGGCATGCGCGGCTGCGCCCGAGGATCCGTCGACGCCCGTGTCGAGCCGCTCGTCCGCCTCGCCCACGAGGTCGCGCTGGTGCGCGAGGTACCGGCGCGTGATGAGGTCGCGCGCCGGGTGCTCCGCGAGCCAGCCCTCGCCGGCGCGGAGGAGCTTGCCCACCTCGTCGTCGGAGACCCAGTAGTGCTTGCCGTCGTCGAGCACCGGCAGCAGCACGTAGAGGTGGCGGAGCGCGTCGGCGAGGCGGACGTCGCCCGTGAGCACGAGGTCGACGTAGAGGGAGTCGCCCCAGTCGGGGAACGCGGGATCCAGCGGCACGGGCGTCGCCGCGACCCGCCAGCCGAGCGGCGCGAACAGGTCGCGCACGAGGTCGGCGCCGCCGCGCGCGGGGAGGGCCGCCACGGTGACCGTGAGCGGCAGGGTGCCCGCGGCGAGCTCGGGGAACGTGTCGCTCCGACCGCCCATCGCGGTGCGGAACACATGGCCGAGCGCGACCGCGAGCATCGACGACGACGCGTACGGCCGGTCGTTCACGTAGTGCGTGATGCTCGAGGCGCCCGCGCTCCGGAACCGCTTGTCGCGGACGAGCGCGATCGGATCCACCTCGAGCAGCAGCGCGACCGTGCACCTCTCGTCGGTGGCCTCGGGGTAGAGGACGTGCGCGGTGCCGACGGCGAGGTCGAACGCCTGCGCCTTGCCGGGGTGCTTGCGGAGGAGGTGGCTGAGGTCGGACGCCGAGGGCGCCGTCGAGGTGAGGGTGATGAGCACGGTGGTCTCTCTCGTGGGGGATGCGACCCGCTGCGGAGGCCTGGGGACACCGTAGCGAGCGAGGGACGCCAGCGGGGGCGCGTGACACGGCCCCCTCATCGGGGGTTCCGTCGCCGGGCCGCGTGTGCTCTGCTGGGCGGGACGAGGAGATCGCATGCGACGAGCACCCGCACGAGCACGGACCAGCGCGAGCACGATCGGTGTCGCAGCTGCCCTCGGAGCGCTCCTCGCGGGATGCTCCACCAGCCCGGCGGCGGCGCCCGCCGACGACGCTGCCGCCGCCGCCGTCCCGGCGTCACCCGTCCCCGGGTCAGCCGAGATCGCCACCTACCGCGACGACGGGGGCGCCATGGAGGCGCTCCTCACCGGCACGCTCGTCGAGCGCGGCGGCTGCCTCTACCTCGAGACGCCGGGCTACGCGCCCGACGGCGGCTCCGCCTACTGGCTCCCGATCCTCCCCGAGCGCACGACCCGGTGGGACGGGACGACCCTCACCCTCGGCGACGAATCCCACCGGGTGGGCGACGAGGTCAGCCTGGGCGGCGGCGTCTCCTCCGAGCCGACGTCCCCGTACGACCTCTCCGGCATGGAGGGGATCCCGGACGCGTGCAGCACCGAGTACGCCTGGCTCGCCGGGCCGCCCCGGGAACCGGCCGCCGGATGACCCCCGACACCCGCGAGGCCGCCGTCGCGCGCCGTCCGCGCCTGCTCCTCCGCGCCGCGGTCCTCGCCGGGATCCCGTCGGTCGTCATGTCCGCGATCGGCGCCTCCCTGCTCGCCTCCGGGCAGACCGCGGACGGCCGCTCCACCCTCGCGGTCGGCGTCATCGTCGCGGCGACCGCCGCCGGCTCGCTGCTCTACCAGGTGCCGGGCTGGGGACTCCCGCGCCAGTCGGTCGCGCACTTCGCGCTCATGCTCGTGACCGTCCTGCCCGCGCTCCTCCTCAGCGGCTGGTTCCCGGTGGACACCGCAGGCGGCGTGCTCGCGGTCGTCGGGATCTTCCTCGCGGCGGGCCTCGTGCTCTGGACGACGCTGTACCTCGTGATGACGGCGGTCGAGCGGCGCAGGACCGCGCGCACCTCGACGTGATCCCGGAGCTGACGCCTCAGAGCCGGACGACGCGGTACGTCTCGTCGACCGCGAACCCCGCGCGCGCGTAGAGGCTCAGCGCCCGGGCGCTGGAGTGCACGCGGACGTACCGGCAGCCGTGCGCCCGGGCCTCGTCCAGCAGCGCCCGCACGAGCCGCGCGCCCGTCCCCGATCCGCGCAGCGTCGGCCGCACGTAGACGGACTGGACGTCGCCGGAGACCCGGCCCAGGTCATCCGGGGTCGGCGGGCGATCCGTGATGGCGAGCCAGCCCATCCCCACGACCTCGCCGTCCGCCTCGGCGACGACGCAGCGGTGCGTGCGGGCGTGGGCCGCGGCGAAGGCGGCGGTCGCGGCGACGTAGCCGGCCTCGTCGGTCGCGGGCGCCGTCCCGGTCTCGTCGACGGACCAGCGCCAGCGGAGGCGCGCGACCCGCTCCATGTCCTCGGCGCGGGCCGGGCGGATCGTGACGGCGGGGTGCTCCGCGCCCCCGGGGGTCGCGTCCTGCGGTCGGTCGGCGGTCGGGTCGACGGGATCGCTCATGCGACGACCGTAGGCGGTGCCGGTCGGGCCGCACGAGCCCCGGGCGGATCCGCGCCGCGCGCGTCAGTCGGCCGTGACCGCCGCGACGACCTCCGCAACCGCCCGCTCGACCTCGGCGCCCACGGCGTCCCGGTCGCCCGACTCCGAGTCGTGCACGAACGCGGTCGCGCCACGGCGGGCACCGCAGTAGTCGAGGATCCCGTGACCGACCTGCCTCTCGAACGACGCGAGGTAGCCGTGCCGGGCGAACGCCGCGCGGCTCGTCCCGGAGACGGGCACGAGGTGCACGGTGAGGCGCTGCGACCGCTTCTCGATGCGCCCGTCGTCGTCGATGCCGAAGGCCCAGCCCGCGATGAACGTGCGGTCGATCCAGCCCTTCAAGAGCGCCGGCATCGACCACCACCAGACGGGGAAGACGAGCACGACGTGATCCACGGCGTCGAGCCGCGCCTGCTCGGCGAGCACGTCGGCGGGAGCGGGGGAGTCGCCGGCGTACGCGCGCCGGTCGGCCATCCCGAACACGGGGTCGAAGCCCTCCTGGGCGAGGTGCGCGGTCGTGGCGCCGGACGCGCCGGATCCCCCGAGCGCGGCCTCGAGCCGGCGGGCGACGTGGTGGGTGAGGGAGTCGGGATCGGGGTGGGCCGTGACGATGAGCGCGGTCATGCCCCCATCCGACCACGCCCGCCCGGACGCGGCGTCAGTCGAGCTCGCCCGCCCGCTCGTCCTCCTGCAGCAGGCGCCGGGCCGCGATCCCGATGATCGCGCTGTAGGTGGGGTAGGCGAACCGCACGTGCGCGAGGGTGGCGACGTCGACGCCCGCGGCCATCGCCGTGGTGACCGACTGGATCACCTCGACCGCGTTCTCGCCCACGGCGTGCGCGCCGAGGATCAGCTCGCGGCGCCGGTCGGCGATGAGCAGGAGGAAGCCGGCCTCGCGGTCGTCGATCACGGCGCGGTCCACCTCCGCGAACGGCACGCGCGCGACCACGCACGCGCCGTCGCGCTCGCGCGCCTCCGCCTGCGTGAGGCCGACGCCCGCGTAGTCGGGGTCGGTGAAGCCGCCGGCGGGGAGGAGCTGCAGCGGGATCCGCCGGTTGACGCCCAGCACGGCGTTCTCCGCGGCTGCCTCGCCCTCGGACTGCGCCGCCTGCACGAGCATGTCCTTCCCGTTGGCGTCGCCCACCGCGAGGATGTGCGGCACGCGCGTGCGGAGGTACCGGTCGACCGGGATCGCGGACCTCGTCACCTCGACGCCCGCGTGCTCGAGCCCCAGGTCCTCGACGTCGGCGGGCCAGCCGGTGGCAATGATCACGGCGTCGAAGCTGGAGGACTGCGGGCGGTCGCCGTCGCGCCAGAGCAGGGTGATGGATCCGTCGCCGGTCTTCGTCAGGCCCGTCACGGTGTCGATGCCCGTGTGCACGCGCACGCCCTGCGCGACGAACGCGTCGGACACGGCCTGGGAGATCGCCTCGTCGGAGGCGGTGAGCACGCGCGGCGCGACGTCGAGCAGCGTGACCTCGGAGCCGAACGAGCGGAACACGGTGACGAGCTGCGCGCCCGTGTTGCCGGCGCCGATGACGGCGAGGCGGCGGGGTATCCCCGGCAGCGCGAGCACGTCCTCGGGCACGGTCGCGAGCTCGGCGCCGGGCACGGGCAGGCGGCGCGAGTGGCCGCCGACGCACACGATGATCGAGCCCGCGGTGATCCGCCGGCCGCTGTCGAGCTCGAGCGTGCGGTCGTCGACGAAGCGCGCGCGGCCCTCGTGCACCAGCTCGACGCCCGCCGCCCGGAACCGCGCGGCCTCGTCCTTGAGGGAGCGCACGCGGTCGACCTGCTCGTGCACGCGCGCGACGATCGAGGGCCAGTGCGGCGTCGGCTCGCCCACGCCGATCCCGTTCTCGCCCGCGGAGCGCACCTCGCGCACGAGCCGCGCGGTCTTCGCGAGCACGCGCGTGGGCACGCACCCGGTGTTGACGCACGTGCCGCCGACGCGGCCGGCCTCCAGCACGACGACGGATGCGCCGAGCTCGGCGGCGCGGAGGGCGGCGGCGGTGCCCGCGGGTCCGGCGCCGATGACGGCGACGTCGTAGCGGTCGGGCTCGGTCGCGGCGCCGGGCTCGGCGTCGGTGGCGGGATCGGCGTGGTCGGTGCTCTCGGGCATGGCGTCCTCCGGGTCGGCGCGGCTGCGCGGGCGGCGCCTCGGGTGCGCCTGATCGAGAGGCTACCGAGCCGATGCCGCCGCGACCCGGGTGCGGAGCCGCCCGTCACCGGCGCTCCCTCCCCAGCCCGCCTCCGCGCGCCGGATCCGCGGTCGCCGCCGACCCTCGCCCCCGCGCCGCCCGCCCCGATACAGTGACGAACGCACCCGGAGGCGACCCGATCCGCCCCACCACGCGGGTGCGGCATGACGCGAAGGAGCACCATGACCGACATCCGCAAGGGCCTCGCCGGGGTCGTCGTCGACACGACCGCCATCAGCAAGGTCGAGCCGGCCACCAACTCCCTCCTCTACCGCGGGTACCCGGTGCAGGAGCTCGCGGCGCACTGCTCCTTCGAGCAGGTCGCCTACCTCCTCTGGCACGGCGAGCTGCCGACGGACGAGGAGCTCGCGCACTTCGAGAACCAGGAGCGCGCCGAGCGGCAGCCGTCCGAGGCCGTGCTGCGGATCATCGACGCCCTGCCCGTCGACGCGCACCCCATGGACGTGCTGCGCACCGCGGTCAGCGCGATCGGCGCCGCGGATCCCGCGCCGGAGGACCACTCGGCCGACGCGGACCTCGAGCGCTCCGTGCGGCTGCTCGCGCAGATCCCCGTGCTCATCGCGTACGACCAGCGCCGCCGCCAGGGCCTCGCGCCCGTCGAGCCGCGCGACGACCTCGGCCTCGCCGAGAACCTGCTGTTCATGGTGCACGGCGAGCGCCCCACCGAGGCCGACGCGAAGGCCATGGAGGTGTCGCTGATCCTCTACGCCGAGCACTCCTTCAACGCCTCCACGTTCACCGCCCGGGTCATCACCTCCACCCTCGCCGACCTGCACTCCGCCGTCACGGGTGCGATCGGCGCGCTCAAGGGCCCGCTGCACGGCGGCGCCAACGAGGCCGTGCTCGAGACGCTCGACGAGATCGGCGACGCGTCGCGCGTGGAGGCGTGGCTCGACGAGGCGCTCACCGCCAAGCGCAAGGTCATGGGATTCGGCCACCGCGTGTACCGCGCGGGCGACTCGCGCGTGCCCACCATGAAGCAGGCGCTCGACGATCTCGTCGCCGTGCGCGTGGCCGGCGGCGGCGAGGCGGGGGAGTCCGCGCGGCGCACGATGGAGCTGTACGACGCGCTCGAGCGCGGCATGGCCGAGCGCACGGGGATCCTGCCGAACCTCGACTACCCGTCCGGTCCTGCCTACGCGCTCCTCGGCTTCGAGACCCGCGCCTTCACGCCGCTGTTCGTCGCCGCGCGCGTGGTCGGCTGGACGGCGCACATCGTGGAGCAGCGGGCGGCGAACTCGCTGATCCGGCCGCTGTCGGAGTACGACGGACCGGCCGAGCGCCACCTGTCCTGACCCCCGCGCGCGGCCCCGCGCAGGCCCCGGTCACACGGCCGGGAGCGCTCCCGCCGATCGTTAGGATGGAGCCCATGTCCCGCGGCGAGCCCTTCTACATCACCACGCCGATCTTCTACGTGAACGACGTCCCGCACATCGGGCACGCGTACACCGAGGTCGCCGCCGACGTCCTCGCCCGCTGGCACCGCCAGCGCGGCGACGACACCTGGTTCCTCACGGGCACCGACGAGCACGGGCAGAAGATCCTGCGCACCGCCACCGCGCACGAGACCACCCCGCAGGCGTGGGCCGACCGCCTCGTCACCGAGAGCTGGCAGCCGCTGCTGAAGGCCGTCGACATCTCCAACGACGACTTCATCCGCACCACCGACGCCCGCCACGAGGAGTCCGTCAAGGTCTTCCTGCAGCGCCTCCACGACGCCGGGTTCATCTACACGGGCGAGTACAAGGGCTACTACTGCGTCGGCTGCGAGGAGTACAAGCAGCCCTCCGACCTCCTCGAGGGCACCGGTCCGTTCGAGGGCCAGCTGGTCTGCGCCATCCACTCCAAGCCCGTCGAGCTGCTGGAGGAGAAGAACTACTTCTTCCGCATGAGCGACTTCGGCGAGCGCCTCCTCGCGTTCTACGAGGAGCGCCCCGACTTCATCCAGCCCGAGAGCGCGCGCAACGAGATCCTGTCGTTCGTCCGCCGGGGCCTGGAGGACCTGTCGATCTCGCGCTCCAGCTTCGACTGGGGCATCCCCATCCCGTGGGACGAGAGCCACGTCGTCTACGTGTGGTTCGAGGCGCTGATGAACTACGTCACGGCCATCGGCTACGGCGTGGACGACGAGCAGTTCCAGCGCCGCTGGCCCGCCACGCACCTCGTGGGCAAGGACATCCTCCGCTTCCACGCGGTCATCTGGCCCGCCATGCTCATGGCGCTCGGCGAGGAGCCGCCCCGCCGTGTCTTCGGCCACGGCTGGCTGCTCGTCGGCGGCGAGAAGATGTCGAAGTCGAAGCTCACGGGCATCGTGCCGCAGACCATCACCGACACCTTCGGCATCGACGCGTTCCGCTACTACTTCATGCGCGCCTTCGCCTTCGGGCAGGACGGCTCGTTCAGCTGGGAGGACCTCAGCGCCCGCTACCAGGCGGAGCTCGCCAACGGCTTCGGCAACCTCTCCTCCCGCGTGATCGCGATGGTCGGCCGCTACTTCGACGGCCGGATCCCCGAGGCGCACGAGCTGACGGAGGCCGACGAGCGCGTCCTGTCCGTCGCGCGCGCCGCCGCGTCCACCGCCGACGACGCCATCGAGCGGCTCGCGATCCACGAGGCGCTCGCCGCCGTGTGGACCCTGGTCGACGAGCTCAACGGCTACATCACGAGCCAGGAGCCGTGGGCCCTCGCCAAGAAGGACGAGGACCGCGCGCGCCTCGAGACCGTGCTGCACACCGCGGTCCGCGGCCTCGGCACGCTCGCCGTGCTGCTCGCGCCCGTGCTGCCCGGCGCCACCGCCAAGCTCTGGACCGCGCTCGGCGGCTCCGGCACGGTCGGCCAGCAGCGCATCGACCTCGCCGACGAGTGGACCGGATCCGGCACCGTCACCCCGCTCGAGGCGCCGCTGTTCCCGCGCATCGAGCAGGAGCCGGCGACGCCCGCCGCCTGACGCCGCCGCCGGGCATCCGGGTGCCCCGCCCACCCGGCGCGGCACCCGCCCGTCGGTAGAGTGAGCGGAATGTCCGAATCCAGCTACGTGCGCCAGCGCGACACCTCCTCGGCCCACGGCCAGACGCGCGACCTCACGTACCCGCCGCTGCCCGAGGCGCTCACGGTCCCCGTCTACGACAACCACACGCACCTCGAGATCGCGGACGGCGAGTCGCCCATCGACTTCACCGAGCACCTCGACCGGGCGAGCTCGGTCGGCGTCCGCGGCGTGATCCAGGTCGGCGGCGACCTCGAGACCTCACGCTGGTCGGCGGAGACCGCCGCGCACGAGCCGCGCATGCTCGCGGCCGTCGCCATCCACCCGAACGAGGCACCGGCCTACGAGGAGGCGGGCACGCTCGACGACGCGCTCGCCGAGATCCACGAGCTCGCCGGACGCCCGCGCGTGCGCGCCGTCGGCGAGACCGGCCTCGACTTCTTCCGCACGGGGGAGGACGGCCGCGCTGCCCAGCAGCGCTCGTTCGAGGAGCACATCCGCATCGCCAAGGAGCGCGGCATCGCCCTCCAGATCCACGACCGCGACGCGCACGACGAGGTCGTGTCGACCCTGCTGCGCGTCGGCGCCCCCGAGCGCACCGTCTTCCACTGCTTCTCCGGCGACGAGGACCTCGCCCGGATCTGCGCCGAGAACGGCTGGTACATGTCGTTCTCCGGCACGGTCACCTTCAAGAACGCGGTCGACCTCCGCGAGGCGCTGACCTTCGCGCCGCGCTCGCTGCTGCTCGTGGAGACGGACGCGCCGTTCCTCACGCCCGTGCCGTTCCGCGGCCGGCCGAACGCGCCGTACCTCATCCCGCACACGCTCCGCGCGATGGCCGCGCACCTCGGCACCGACGTCTCGATGCTCGCGGCGCAGATCTCCTCGAACACCGAGCTCGTCTACGGGCGCTGGGACGACGAGCCCGTGACGTCGCCGTCCAAGGACCCCGCCGAGATCGACCCGGCGGGCCGCGCGTGAGCGACGAGACGGCAGGCGCCGGCGCGCCCGCACCGGCGCCGACCCTCCTCGGCCCCGCCGAGATCCGCGACCTCGCCGAGCTGCTCGGCGTCGCGCCCACCAAGAAGCTCGGCCAGAACTTCGTCATCGACGCCAACACCGTGCGCCGCATCGTCCGGGTCGCGCGCGTGGAGGCGGGCACGCACGTGGTGGAGGTCGGGCCGGGGCTCGGATCCCTCACCCTCGGCCTCCTCGAGACGGGCGCGAGCGTCGTGGCCGTGGAGATCGACGGCCGCCTCGCCGAGCAGCTGCCCCTCACGGTGGGCCTCTACCAGCCGGACGCCGACCTCACCGTGGTGCACGAGGACGCGCTCCGCGTCGCCGAGCTGCCGGGGGATCCCACCGCGCTCGTCGCGAACCTGCCCTACAACGTCTCCGTGCCCGTGCTGCTGCACCTGCTCGAGCACTTCCCGGCGATCCGCACGGGCGTGGTCATGGTGCAGGCCGAGGTCGGCCACCGCATCGCCGCCGCGCCGGGCTCCAAGGTCTACGGATCCCCGAGCGTCAAGGCCGCCTGGTACGGAGCATGGCGCACGGCCGGCCAGGTCAGCCGCCAGGTCTTCTGGCCCGTGCCGAACGTCGACTCGGTGCTCGTCGCGTTCGAGCGGCACGCGGATCCGTACGCGTCCGAGGCGCTGCGCAAGCGCACGTTCAAGATCGTCGACGCGGCCTTCCAGCAGCGCCGCAAGATGCTCCGCCAGGCGCTCGCCGAGCTGCTCGGCGGGAGCGAGGCGGCGTCCGCGCTCCTGGAGGCTGGAGGGGTCGCCCCCACTTCGCGGGGCGAGCAGCTGGGCGTCGACGACTACCTCCGCGTAGCCCGTGCCTGGGCGGATCGCGACGCGGACGGAGCGGCTCCCAGCCTCCGCTAGGTTGGAGCACATGACCTCCGCGGCCACCACCTCCGACGTGGTGCACGCGCGGGCCCCGGGCAAGATCAACGTCTCGCTCACGGTGGGCGCCCTCCAGGAGGACGGCTACCACGACGTCGCCACGGCGTACCAGGCGGTGAGCCTGTACGAGGACGTGTGGGCCACGAAGGCCGACGGGTTCTCGGTCGAGTTCGGCGGATCCATCGACACGTCGCACCTCACCACCGGCGCCGACAACCTCGCCGTCCGCGCCGCCCGCCTCCTCGCGCGGAGCACCGGCTACCGCGGCGGCGTGCACCTGCGCATCGAGAAGAACGTGCCCATCGCGGGCGGCATGGGCGGCGGATCCGCGGACGCCGCGGCCACCCTCCTCGCCTGCGACGCGCTCTGGGGCACCGAGCGCACGCGCGACCAGCTGCTCGCCCTCGGTGCGGAGCTCGGCGCCGACGTGCCGTTCGCGCTCGCCGGCGGCACCGCCATCGGCACGGGCCGCGGCGACCGGCTCAGCCCCGCGCTCGCCAAGGGCACCTTCCAGTGGGTGCTCGCCATCGCCGAGTTCGGCGTCTCCACGCCCGACGTCTACGGCGAGCTCGACAAGCACCGCGAGCGCCACGCGCAGGACATCTTCCCGGCGCAGCAGGTCCCGCAGGTCGACTCGGGCGTGCTGCAGGCGCTCCGCGCGGGGGATCCGCACATGCTCGCCGAGGTCCTCCACAACGATCTCCAGGCGCCCGCGCTCCACCTCGCGCCGGGGCTCGGCGAGGTGCTGCAGCTGGGCGAGGAGAACGGCGCGCTCGCGGGCATCGTCTCGGGATCCGGCCCCACGGTCGCGTTCCTCGCGGCCGACCTCGACAGCGCGCTCGAGCTGCAAATCGCGCTGAGCGCCGCCCGCCTCACGGTGATCCGCGCCACCGGGCCCGTGCACGGCGCCCGCATCATCACCGGCTGACCCGCGGTACGAGGGCAGCTGCCGCGGCACGAACCGTCTGCCGGGTGGTGACCGGTCAGTCCACGGCGCCTGAGGTGCGCAGGTGGCGGATCAGGTCCTTCGGCCCCGCGCACATCGCCTCGAAGGCGAGGTAGAGGGTCTCCATGCGGTCGGGCGTGCCGACCGCGACGCAGGGCTTCCCGAGTCCGTAGGCGATGCCCGCCTCCATGTGCGCGGCGGCGCCCGCCGGGAGGACGAGCACGAACCGGTCGGCTGCTCGGAGCGCGGCGAGGTCCTGCTCGAACAACCGCCGGATCCCCGGGTCGTCGAGGTCGGCGGCGTCCGCGCCGCCCGGAACCGCGAACGCGGCGGCGTCGGCGTCGTACGCGGCGCGGACGAAGCCGTACGACCGCTCGCCGATGCCGTCCAGCGCGTCGAGGACCTCGGCGACGGCCTGCCTGTTGCGCCAGCTGCCGGCGACGAAGAAGGTGCTCACGCCACGACGGTACGGGGCTCGAAGAGGCGCCCGCTCGATCCGGTCCCCGCGGGTCGGGTCGAGACGACTCGTGGAGAACGCGCGCCCGACGCTGATCGGCGCCCCTAGCCTCTGCCGCACGTGCGCTCCCGCGCGTGGCTCCGACCCCGCCCGTCATCCTCCGAGGAGAGAACATGCACACCATCACGCGCGCCGCCGCCGCGGTCGCCATCACCGTCAGCGCCGGGCTGCCCCTCGCGCTCATCGCCCCGGCTGCCGCGCAGGCCGCTCCCGCGCACGCCGTCGCGGCCGCTCCCGCCGCCGACCCGACCGCCCGCGTCGCGCTGCCCGATCCGCAGCGCATCACGGGCACCGGCCTCCTGACCGTCCACGGCACCCAGCGGGCCATCTGCGCCGGCACCACCAAGTGCGTGGAGTTCCACGGCACGGGCGTCCCCGGCGAGATCGTCACCGTCACCTACCCCGTCACCCGCGACCCGGCGTACCGGAACCGCGGCGTCGCCGGGCTCACCGTGGTCTCGGAGAAGGTGCACGTCGACGGCTCGGGCGACTGGGCGCTCACCACCGAGTTCCCGAACGCCGCCATCACGGAGGACGCCGCCGGGCACCGCGGTCTCGAGTACCACGTGGTCGAGACGCCCGACGGGACGGCGGTCACCGCCCGATTCGCGGGGACCATCGCCGTCCGCTGATCCACCGCTCCACGACGCTCCGAGCGAGGGGCCCGACGCACAGGCGTCGGGCCCCTCGTGCGTCCGGGCAGCGCGGCGCCGACGAGACGGGATGGGATCAGCCCGCGTCGACCCGCTCGTAGCGCTCGACGTTCGCGTTCATGACGTGCCAGGCGTCCGTCTTCGCGAAGCCGCGCGGGGTGAGCGCCTCGGCGACCTCGGGGCGGAGGTCCCGCTTGTCGCTCGTGACGAGCCAGACCACGTCGGCGCCGTCGACCTCGTCGACCCGGTCGGCCAGCGGGTACGTCTCCTCCCAGAGCCCGTCGGTGTCGCCGGGCGGGGTGCGCAGCAGGATGTCGTCCATGCCGCGGAACGCTTCCGGGTAGGAGTACGCGACGATGCGCGAGGTGGCCTTGGGGTGACGGCGGACCGGCCCGAAGATCACGGCCTCCGCGGTGCCGGGCGCCTCCTGCGCGCGCTCCTCGGAGACGATGCGGGCGATCGCGGCCCAGTCGGAGTCGGCCTTCACGGTGGTGGTGCGGTCGTGCACGAGCTGCATGAGGGAGAGCGCGACGAGCACGGCCGTGACGCCGGCGACGAGCGGCTTCCACTTCAGCGCCAGGATCCCGACGGCCATGAGCATCGCGAACGCGGGCGCCGTGTACGCCATGTACCGCGGCGAGTAGAGCGGCGACATGAGCGTGGACGCGCCGATGAGCAGCAGCGTGGGCACGGCGCACCAGACGACCGCGAGCTGCAGGATCGTCGGCGACCATCCGGCGTGCAGGTACGCCGACTCGTACTCGGCGAGGGCGCCCTCGGGCTCGACGCGGGAGGCGCGGCGGGCGCGCACCAGGCGGATCCCGCGGCGCACGAGCAGCACGAGGCCCGCGAGCGCGAGGATCCAGGCGATGACCGCGAAGACGTCGTTCTGGTAGAAGAGCTGCGTCGAGACCACCTGGGTGATCGTGTTCGGGCCGATGGGCTTGATCCAGCCGACCTGGCCCGACTGCTCCGTCACCACGCGCACGAGCGGCAGGGACAGGATCCCGGCCGTGATCGACGCGAGCGCCCAGCCGAGCAGCGACACCACCATGGGCCGGCGGCTGCGGCGGCCGACGCGGGCGGAGACGACGGCCCAGAGGATCACGACGCCGTGCGCGCCCACGAGCAGCGCCAGGTACACGAAGGTGGATGCGCCGAGCCACGCCAGCAGCCCGTACAGCGCCCACCACCTCGCCTGCACCTGCCAGCGGGCGCCGGCGCGACGGGCCGCGAGCACGAGCACCACCGTGAGCGCGACCGCGATGAGCGTGCCGAGCGCGAACGAGCGGCCCTCCGTGCCCATCCAGGCCGAGCGGGGGATCACGACGAAGACGATGCCGGCCGCGATCCCGGTGGCGCGCGTCGAGACGGTGCGCGTGAGCAGCACCACGCCCGCCGCCGCGAGCCCGATGAACACGGCGCTCGGGAAGCGGAGCGAGGTGGGCGAGTAGCCGACCAGGTCGAACCACACCTTCATGCCCGCGTAGTAGAGGCCGTGGACGGCGTCGACCGTGCTGAGCTCGCGGAGGAGGTCGTCCCAGCCGCGCGTGGCCGAGATGACGGTGGCGGCCTCGTCGTACCAGACCGAGGGCGCGCCGGCGAGGGGGAGCGCGAGCAGGAAGCCGAGGAGGCCGATGATCCACGCGTCGCCCCAGCGGCGGTGGTGGAAGCGGCCGAGGGGGCCGGCGGGGCGACCGCCGCGGGGACCGTCGGCGGGCCGTCGTACGCTGGGTCCGGTCGACGCGGGTCCGCGTCCGCCGTCCGTACGGAGGTCTGTCATGGGGTCGTCTCTGCCGCTCGTCGATCTGGACGGCACGCACCCCGAGGGGCGGGGCCTGGGTGGTCATGGCTCCGGGCGGGATGCGCACGAGCGGCGCGAACGGCACTCCCGGCACCTCGCCCTTCCCGGCATCGGGATGGGGGGTCAGTCCCGCATCGACCAGGCGCGCGTGCTCGTGATCGGAGCGGGCGGGCTGGGCTCCCCGGTGCTGCAGTATCTGGCCGCGGCGGGGATCGGGACCCTCGGAATCGTAGACGACGATGCTGTGGACCTCTCCAACCTCCAGCGCCAGACCATCCACGGCACGCCCGACGTCGGCCGGCCGAAGACCTCGTCAGCGGCGGATTCGGTGCACCGGACCGACCCCGGCATCGAGGTCGTCGAGCACGCCGAGCGGCTCACGAACGACAACGCCCTGCGGATCCTCGGCGGCTACGACGTGGTCGTCGACGCCACCGACAACTTCGCCACCCGGTACCTCATCAGCGACGCGGCGGCCCTCGTGGGCGTGCCGTGCGTGTGGGGATCCGTGTACCGGTGGGACGCGCAGGTCACCGTCTTCTGGGACGCCGCGCCCGATGGCCGCGGCATCGACTACCGTGACGTCTTCCCCGAGCCGCCGGCCGACGGCGCCGTGCTCTCCTGCGAGGAGGCGGGCGTGTTCGGCGCCGTGTGCGGCACGGTCGGCTCGCTCATGGCGACCGAGGTCATCAAGCTCGTCACGGGCGCGGGGACGCCGCTCCTCGGCCGGGTCGTGGTGCTCGACGCGCTCGCCGGCACCAGCCGCACCATCGGCGTGAAGCGCGCCAAGGGCCGCCAGCGGGTCACCGCGCTCGCCGACTACGACCTCTTCTGCGGCGTGGGCGCGGCCACCGACGGCACCGAGCTCGACGCGGAGGAGGTCGAGCGGATCCTCGCCTCCGACGAGCAGGTCGTGCTCCTCGACGTGCGCGAGCCCGACGAGCGCCTCGTCGACTCCATCCCCGGCCACGTCGCCGTGCCGGTGCGCATCGTCACGGTGGACCCGGGCGCGGTGCCCGGCGCGATCACCGACCGCGTCATCGTCTACTGCGCCTCGGGCGTGCGCTCCCGGGCGGCCGCGGCGGCGCTGCGCGAGGCCGGGCGCGACGCGGTGAGCCTGCGCGGCGGGATCCAGTCGTGGCGGAGCGTGGCGGGGCGGGCGTGAGCTCCGGCGCCGAGGCCGACGCCGGTCCCGTCCTCGGGCTCGACGACGACGCGTTCCTCGAGCACGTGGCCGACGCACTCGCCGCGGTGCCGGGCGTCCGAGGCGTGGCGCTCGGCGGATCCCGCGCGCAGGGCGTCTCCCGGCCCGACAGCGACTGGGACCTGGCCGTCTACTACCGCGGGTCCTTCGACCCCGACGACCTGCGCGCCCTCGGCTGGCCGGGCGTGCTCAGCGCCCGCGGCGGCTGGGGCCGGATCTTCGACGGCGGCGGCGCGCTGCACGTCGACGGCCGCGCGGTCGACGTGCACTACCGCGACCTCGACGCGATCGAGGCGGTGCACGAGGAGGCGGTGGCCGGGCGGTTCACCCTCGAGACGCTGCTGTACCACCAGGCCGGGCTGCCGAGCACGATCCTGCTGGCCGAGGTCGGGGTGAACCGCGCCCTCCGCGGCGAGGTGCCGACGTTCGAGTACCCGCAGGCGCTGCGCGCGTCCGCGCCCGTCGTCTGGTGGCAGCGCGTGGAGCTGACGCTCCACTACGCCCGCGAGGGCCACGCCCGCCACGGCCGGGCCGCGCAGTGCGCGGGGCTCCTCTCCGAGGCCGCGTGCCAGGCGGCGCACGCGATCCTCGCGCACCGCGGCGAGTGGATCACGAACGAGAAGCAGCTGCTGACGCGCGCGGGGCTCCGCGGGGTCGACGCGATCGTCGGCCGCGTGGGCACCGAGCCGGTCGAGCTGCTCCGGTCCGTCGATGCGGTCGAGGCCGTGCTGCGGGATGCGGTGCGGCGGGCGGGGGTCGCGGGCGGGGGCTGATCCGAGGCTCAGGCCCGCGGGTCGTCCGGCGCGTCGAGCTCCGAGGCGCCCTCGCCCTCGCCCTTGCCGCGCCGGCGACGCAGGGCGCCCTCCGCGAGCTTGAGGGACAGCCCGTCCGCCGCCGCGCGACCGCGTCCGAAGGCAGCCGCCCCGATGCGACGCGCGGCGTCCACGCCCTCGGCGCCCTGGTCGCGCGCCGAGTCCCAGGTGTCGCCCACGGCCGTCAGCCAGCGGCGCGCCTCCAGCGACTCGCGCTCGTCGGCGACGCCGAGCAGGCCGTTGAACCGCACGACTCCTGTGGCGGCGCGGTTGCTGGATCCCACGATCGCCCGCGAGTCGAACGGGTTGAGCAGCACCTTCGCGTTCGCGGTGCCGGCCGCGGCGTCCATGCGCTCGAGCAGGCGGTCGGTCGTGCGGCCGATCACGGCGAGCCGGTTTCGCCGGACGGTGCGCAGCGCGAGGCGGTGCTCGTCGAGCTCCTCCGGCGAGGCGTCGAGCACGCGGTCGAGCTCGAGGACGGCGACGGCGTCCTGGAGCTGGAAGCAGCGGGCGAGCACGGCGAGCCACTCGCGCACGGTCGACTCCGCGTCCTTCGTGACCTTCACGAGGTCGTCGACCTTGGTGGTCCGCTCCATCTTCTCGGCGAGCGCGTCGAGCTGGCGGAGCGCGTAGCCCTGCGTGCGCGCGAGGATCTGCGTCGTGCCCTGCACCTTCGACCAGGTGATGTCGGAGACGCGGCCGACCTGCGCGCGGATCAGGGTGCCCTCGTCGATCACCATCTCCACGCCGATCATGTCGGCGAGCACGGCGTCCTTCTGCCCGCGGAGGATGTCGTCGACCTTGGCGTCGATGACCGCGAGGTAGTCGGTGATCTCGTCCATCGTCTGCTGCATGGCGTACTGGGCCATGATCCCGGCGGCGCCGGAGAGGATCGCCGGATTGGTGAGGTACGCCCCGGGGCCACGCGCGAACTCGACGATGCCCTTGATCTTGGTACCGTCCATGATCACGCCGCGCTCGAGCGTCGGGAGGGAGCCCTTCATCGCGGCATGCGTCTTGAGCAGCTCCGTCGACTTCTCGGACAGCTTCACCCACCGCCCGTGGTTCTCGGCGGCGACGGACCCCGCCTGCATCGCGGCCGCCGCCATGCCCGCGACGGGCTTCAGTCGCTCGAGCCCGAGGTCCCGCCCCTTCGGCAGCTCGTTCGCCGCGAGGAAGCGCTCCACCGCGGTCGGCTCGCCGATGACGGCCAGGCCGTCGCCGTCGCTGATGAGCTGGACGTCGTCATCCACGGGATCTCCTTCGGGTGGGCAGGCAGCCCGGTCGGGTACGGCCTGAGCCTCCCACCGCGGGCGCCGCGCGTGTCGCCCCCGATCGGGGCGCCTCACCCCATCGACTGCGCCCCGATCACCCCCAGCAGCCGCAGCTTCTCGTGGCTCTCCGAGCCGGGCGCGGCCGTGTAGACGAGCAGGTGGTGCCCCTGCTCCGGATCGGTGAGGGTCTGGCACGCGAGCTCCAGCCGGCCGAGCTCCGGGTGCTCGAAGCGCTTCACGGCGCTCGGCCGGAGGCCCACCTCGTGCAGCGCCCACAGCTCGCGGAACTCGGCGCTCCGCGGCAGCAGCAGCTCCACGTAGCGGGCGGCGCGGGATCCGGATCCACGGCGGGTCGCGACCTCCCGCAGCCCCGAGACCCAGAGGCGTCCGAGCGCCGCGTGGTCCTCCTCCGGGAACAGGCGGCGGCTCGCCGGATCCGCGAACCAGCGGTACCCGATGCTCCGCTCCGGCCCCGTGAGGTGCGCGATGTCGCCCGTCAGCGCGACGCCCATCGGCGTCTGCATCAGCGTCTCGCCGAGCTCGCTCACCACCTCGGCGGGCGTGTCGACGAGCCGGTCGAGGATCCGCTGGAGGCCCGGTCCGACGTGGCCGCCGGATCCACCGCGCGCCGGCGGCTGGTGCCCCGCGAGCCGGAACAGGTGCTCGCGCTCGTCGACCGTGAGGTGCAGGCCGTGCGCGATCGCCGCGAGCATCTGCTCCGACGGCTGCGGGCTGCTGCCGCGCTCGATGCGCGCGTAGTAGTCGGCCGACATGCTCGAGAGCGCCGCGACCTCCTCGCGCCGCAGCCCGCTCGTGCGGCGGCGCGGGGTGCGGGGGAGTCCGACGTCCTCGGGTTGGAGCGCCTCCCTGCGGCGGCGGAGGAACTCGGCGAGCCCCGCGTGATCCATCTGGCGCATGCGTCCTCCGTCTGTCCCGTCCATCCTCCCGGGGTGTCGCCGCCGCAGCCAGGACCCGCCGATCCACGTCTCGTCGCGCCCTGGTTGCGGGACGGCGCTACGCCCAGGCTCGGGGCAGCCGGTGCGGGACGTCCGCATCGCCGCCACCAGGAGGATCCGCCATGCCCCGTCGCCCGATCGACATCCCCGTCCCCGACCTCACCGGCCGCCGCGCCCTCGTCACGGGAGGCAGCGACGGCATCGGCCTGGCGCTCGCGACCCGGCTGGCGGGCGCGGGCGCCGAGGTGCTCCTCCCGGTGCGCGACCGGCGGAAGGGCGAGGCCGCCGTCGCCCGGATCCGCGAGCGGCACCCGGCCGCGCGGATCGCCCTGCACGACCTCGACCTCGCCTCGCTCGACTCCGTGGCGACGCTCGCCGCCCGGCTGACGGACGAGGGCGCGCCCCTGCACCTGCTCGTCGCCAACGCCGGCGTGATGACGCCGCCCGAGCGCCGCACCACCGAGGACGGCTTCGAGCTGCAGCTCGGCACGAACCACCTTGGCCACTTCGCGCTCGTGGGCCGGCTCCTCCCGCTGCTGCGGGCGGGATCCGCGCGCGTCGTCTCGCAGGTGAGCATCGCCGCCGCGTCGTACGCCGTGGGATGGGACGACCTCCAGTGGGAGCGGCGCTACCGCGCGGGGCGGGCCTACAGCTCCTCGAAGATCGCGCAGGGCCTCTTCGCGCTCGAGCTCCAGCGGCGGAGCGCGGCGGGCGGCTGGGGGATCACGAGCGACCTCGCGCACCCGGGCATCGCCCCGACGAGCCTGCTCGCCGCGCGCACCGCGACGGGCCGCTCGCGCGACGGCCTCGACGTGCGCGTGATCCGGCGGCTGTCCCGCCTCGGGATCCTGGTGGGCACCGCCGAGAGCGCCGCCCTGCCCGCCCTCCTCGCGGCCACGACGGACGACGGCGGCGGCCGCATGTACGCGCCGAGCGGCCCCGGGCACCTCGGCGGAGCGCCCGCGGAGACGGCGCCGTTCTCGCGCGTCGCCGACCCCGCCGACGCGCGGCGCATCTGGGCGGTCTCCGAGGAGCTGACGGGGGTGCGCTTCCCGGCGTGAGGGCGATCAGCGCCCGGGGGCCTGTCCCTCCACCGACGCCCGCAGCGACTCCGTCTCCCGCAGCTTCGCCCGCCACCGCGCCGGCCAGCCCGCGGCGACCCAGGCGGCGTGCGGCTCGTGGCCCTGCCGCCCGAGGTGGACGACCTCGTCGATGGCGCGCTGCTGCCGCGCGAGCACCGCGTCGACCACGTCGATCGGGCCCTCCCAGCCGTAGCCGTCGAGGAGTGCGTCGATCCGGGAGCGCCGGTCGACCTCGGCCGTCAGCCCGCGCATGCGCAGGCCGGCCGGATCCGTGCTGAAGGGCGTCGACCACTCGAGCGCGTAGGCGACGTCGCTGAGCGGCGCCGCGGGACGCGCGGCGTCCCAGTCGAAGAGGCCGACCGCGACGCCGTCGCGCCACGCCATGTTCGGCGGCTGCGGGTCGCCGTGGCAGATGACCTCGCCGCCCTCCGCGGGCACGGACCAGACGGCGTCAGCCGGTGGATCCCAGGCACGCGTGGCGTCGTGGATCCGGCGCAGCAGGCGGCCCGCGGACGCGACGGCCGAGGTGGTCGCTTGGTGCGCCTACGCCGCTTCGCCCGCGTCCCCGGGCACGAGCGTCACCCGCTCCACGCCGTCGGCGACGCCGAGCGGCGCCGGCACCGGCAGGCCCTCGGCGCGCAGGTGCCGGAGGAGCGCGTGCACCGTGGGCGTCCACGGCTTCGCCGGGCGGATCACGATGTCGCCCTCGACGCGGACGGTGCGTGCGGCGGGCATGCGCCCACCGTACGCATGCTCGGAGCGGCCTAGGGGTGGGGGGGGCGCCGTGCTATCGCGCGGGCCGCCCGCGATCGGGCCGGCGCCCGGCGGACGAGGTCCGTCGAGCGCCGGCCGGCAGGGTGGCCGGGATCAGCGCACAGGCGCCAGCACGTAGGCGGGCAGCTCGGAGAGCACCTGGTCGATCGACGTGTAGAGCAGGTAGGCGTTGTTCGTCGTCTTGCCCGCGATGATCCCGAGCAGCTGGTGCCCGTAGGACACGACCGGACCGCCGGAGTCGCCTCCGGCGAACGCGTCGTGCTCGTCCGTCTCGGCCGCCGACAGGTGGCTCCACGGCGTATCGACGCCGTGGGGGAGGCTCACCGCATGGAACGTGCACTTGACCCCGGTCGCGAACCCGCTCGTGCAGAACCTGCCCTCGGGGGCGGCGGTGCCCTGGATCGGTTGGCGTCCGACGCGGCCGCGGTTCGGCATGAAGACCTGGCCGTTCGCGCGCGGCGTGTACGTCTGGATGGGGCTGCAGAACGCCGCCGACGAGTGGTGCGACCGGCAGTAGAGCGTGCGCTCGTCGGGCTGGGGCGAGACGCGGATCAGCTCGATGTCGGAGTGGTGGGGCGAGATCCAGTCCACCGTGCCGATGGCCGCAGCGCCGACGTGGACCGTGGAGTACATCCCGCCGCAGTGCGCAGCCGTGACGATGTACCGCGTCGCCTTCTGGTACGGCGTGAGGGTCAGGTACCAGCTGCGGGGGACGAGGACGGCGCCGACGGTGCACGAGCCCGCGGACGAGTTGATCTTCGAGCCCGCGATGACCGGCAGGTCGAACCGGTCGCCCTGGTCGGCGTTCGCCGGGGCGGCGCCGACGGCGGTGAGGGCCACGACGGCGGCGAAGGCGGCGACGAGGGCCAGCAGGCGGGAGCGGATGGCGCGGCCCGGGCCGCTCGGTTCCCGCGGGCTGCGGTGACGGACGAGGTGCATGGGGTCTCCAGGGGTAGGTGCGCAGGTGTCCGCGCGGTGGATGGGGGCGGAGGACGGCGCCCGTCCCGGCATGTCCCGACATGGCCGCTCCTCCGCCGCGGACGCTAGCGGCGGAGGCGTCCGCGGGGAGCGGCGAGCGCACATGCCGCTCGCGGCGGGGCGCGCTCGGGATGCCCGGCCCGGGGAGGAGGTGATGGCTGCTATGCCGTGAACGTTCACGCGCCATCTGCGTCGGCCCCCTTGACCGCGTCGGACACGGCCCCGTAGCGTCGTCGTGAACGTTCACGCCGACGACGCCGCGAAGGGCTCCACCATGACCGACCCCACCCCGACCACCCCGACCGCACCCGGCTGGGCGGTCCTCGGCCCGGGCAGCATCGCCCGCCGCTTCCTCTCCCAGCTGCCCGCGACCGAGCGCGGCGCCCGCCTCGTCGCGGCCGGCAGCTCGAGCGCCGAGCGCGCCGAGGCCTTCGCCACCGAGGCCGCCGCCCACGGCTTCGCCGACGTCACGGGCGCCGACTACGACGCGGTCCTCGCGGATCCCGACGTCGACGCCGTCTACATCTCCACCGTCCACACGGGCCACGCCGACCTCGTGATCCGCGCGCTCGACGCGGGCAAGGCCGTGCTCTGCGAGAAGCCGCTCGCCGTCAACCACGGCACCGCGATGGCGCTCGTCGACGCGGCCCGCGCGGCCGGCCTCCCGCTCGTCGAGGCGTACATGTACCGCTTCCACCCGCAGACCGCGGCGCTCCTCGAGCTCCTGCGCGACGGCGTGATCGGCGACGTCGCCCACGTCGACGCGTCCTTCTCCTTCCGCACCGGATCCCGCACCGGCCGCCTCTACGACACCGCGACCGCGGGCGGCGGGATCCTCGACGTCGGCGGCTACACCGTCACGGCCGCGGCCGCCGTCGTGCAGGCCGCGACGGGGATCGCCGTCGCCGAGCCGCTCACCCTCGAGGTCGACGGCACGGTCGGCCCCACGGGCGTCGACGAGTGGTCCGTCGCGCGCGCCACGTACCGCGGCGGCGCCGGGCAGCCGGGGATCACCGCGACCCTCCGCGCGGGCGTCGCCCTCGAGGAGCCGCAGGGCCTCACGATCCTGGGCTCGAAGGGCCGCATCCACCTCGCCGACCCGTGGACCCTCGGCGGCGAGCCGGCGATCGTGGTCTCCGTCGTCGGCGAGGAGCCGCGCACGCTGACCTTCCCCGACGCGAAGCCGTACGCGATCGAGGCCGACGCGACGACCGACGCGCTCGCGTCCGGCCTCAGCGAGGCCGCGCAGATGACGCTCGACGAGACGCTCGCGACCGCACGCACCCTCGACCGCTGGCGCGCCGCGCTCGAGCTCCGCTACCCGTTCGAGGCCGAGGACGCCGACATCCCCACCGTCTCCGGCCGCCCGCTGCGCGTCCGCGACGACAGCCCCATGCTCTACGGCGAGATCCCCGGAGTCGGCAAGCGCATGTCGCGCCTCGTCATGGGCGTCGACAACCAGCCGGACCTCGCGCACGCGTCCGCGATCTTCGACCACTTCGTCGAGCAGGGCGGCAACGCGTTCGACACGGGCTACATCTACGGCGGCGGCGTGCACGAGGGCCGGCTCGGGAAGTGGATCCAGAACCGCGGCATCCGCGAGGACCTCGTCGTCATCACGAAGGGCGCCCACACCCCGCACTGCGACCCCGAGTCGCTCACCAACCAGCTGCTGGAGAGCCTCGAGCGCCAGGGCACCGACTACGCCGACATCTACCTCATGCACCGCGACAACCCCGAGGTGCCGGTGGGGGAGTTCGTCGACGTGATGGACGAGCACCAGCGCGCCGGGCGGATCCGCTCCTACGGCGTCTCCAACTGGACGCCCGAGCGCTTCGACGAGGCGCAGGCGTACGCGCAGGCCAACGGCCGCGCCGGGTTCCAGGCGCTGAGCGACCACTTCGGCCTGGCCGAGGCGTACGACGTGCCGTGGGCGGGATGCGTGCACGTCACGGATCCCGCGTCCAAGGCCTGGCTGGAGGAGCGGCAGATCCCGCTGCTGCCGTGGTCGTCGCAGGCGCGCGGCTTCTTCACGGGACGCGCCCGCCCCGACGACCTCAGCGACCCGGAGCTCGTGCGCTGCTACTACGGCGACGACAACTTCGAGCGCCTCCGCCGGGCCGAGGAGCTCGCGGCCGAGCACGGCGTGCAGGCCACGGCGATCGCGCTCGCCTACGTGCTCGCGCAGCCGTTCCCGACCTTCCCGCTGTTCGGGCCGCGCACCATCTCGGAGGTCCGCTCCTCGATGCGCGGCCTGTCGGTCGAGCTCACCCCGGAGCAGGTGGCGTGGCTGGACCTGCGCGGCTGAGCGGTCCCGAGGACGCGGGTCGGGGCGCGGCCGGTCGGGAGCCGGCCGGCCGCGCCACGATCCACGACGTCGCGGCCGCCGCCGGGGTGTCCCGGCAGACCGTCACGCGCGCGATGAACGGCATGCCGGGCATCAGCGAGGAGACGAAGCGGCGCGTCCTCGACGCCGCGGATCAGCTCGCGTACCGGCCGTCGCGCTTCGGTCGCGGGCTCGTGACGGGCGGCGACCACCAGCTCGGCCTCGTGGTCGACGACCTGCGGAACCCGTGGTCGCCCGAGCTCGCGTCCGCGGTCGTGCGCATCGCGGCGGCCCGCGGATGGAATGTCTCGCTCGCCGACGTCGGCCTCGCCGCCGACTCCGACCGCATGGTCGAGGCGCTCGGCGCGCAGACGGACGCCGTGATCGGGACCCTCGGCTCGCGCGCCGCCGAGTGGATCGCCCGGCTCGGCTCCGTGCCCGTCGTGGAGCTGGATCCGCACGGCGACCCGCTCCGCGCCGCCGTGCTGCTGGATCCGTCCGACGCGATCGACGCGCTGGCCGACCACCTCGAGGCGGCCGGCGTGCGCCACCCGGTCGTGCTCGACGCCGCGGTCGCCGCAGGCCCCAGCGCGCGCGCCGCCCTGCTCGTGGCCGCCTTCGCGGCCCGGTCGATGGAGCCGGCCGTCGTCCGCGCGTCGGCGCCCACCGCCGAGGCGGCAGCGGAGGCGACCGAGCGCATCGTCGCGCGCCCGCGCGCGGCCGACGCGATCGTGGCCTTCAACGACGTGTGCGCCCTCGGCGTGCTCTCCGCCTGCCGCCGCGCGGGCGTCGACGTGCCGGGCGACGTGCGCGTGGTCGGCATCGACGGCCTGTCGATCGGCCGCCTGCTCGCGCCCACCCTCACGACGCTCGCGGTGGACCTCGACGAGCTCGCCCGCCACGCGCTCGACCTCGCGGTCGCGATGATCGCGGGCGACCTGCCGCGCTCCGGCCCCGAGGTGGTCCGGACGGTGCGGCACCAGCTGGTGGTGCGCGAGTCGGCCTGACGCCTCGCCCTGGTCCCGACCTGCATTGTTCGCATAGAATGCGAACATGCTCATCACGGTGGATCCGGCGGCGAAGGCCTCGCTCGCGGAGCAGGTGGCCACGCAGATCCGCTACGCCATCGCGCGCGGCGAGCTCGCGAGCGGCGAGCGGCTGCCGGCGGCGCGCGACCTCGCGGCGGCCGTCGACGTGAACATGCACACGGTCCTGCGGGCGTACGCGAGCCTCCAGGACGACGGGCTCATCGAGCTGCGCCGCGGTCGGGGCGCGACGGTGATCCGCTCGGGCAACGCCTCGTTCGACCGGCTGCGGACGCTCGTGGAGGAGCTGCGCGACCAGGCGGAGACGCTGGGCGTCCCGCTCGACGACCTGTTCACCATGATCAAGGGAGCACGATGACCACCGCCTCACCCCTGCCGACCGCGACGCGCGTGGCGGTCGTCGCACCCGCCGCGGTCATCGCCCTCGTCCTCGGCGCGGCGGCGCTCGTGCTCGCGCCGACGCTGCCCGGCCGCATCGCCGTCCACTTCGGCTTCGACGGGCAGCCGGACGGCTGGGACTCGCCGTGGCCCCTGCTCGGGATCGCCGGGGGCCTCGCGCTCCTCGCCGTCGTGTCCTCTGTCGTCGCCCTGCGCGCGCGGGACCTGCGCACCGCGGCCACCGTGCTGCTCATCGCGAACCTCCTCGCGGGCAGCTTCGCCACGGCGTGGATCGCGCTGGCCGCGTCCGCCACCACGGGCGACGGGACCTTCCCCGGCTGGTGGGGCGTCGTGCTCGTCGGCGTGGGGGCCGCGGCGGCGGCGATCCCCGTGGCAGCGCTCGTGCGTCGCGCCGGGCCCGTCCCCGCGCACGACGTGCCGCCGCTCGCCGTCGCCGCCACGGCCCGCGTCGCCTGGCGCGCCCGCACCGGTAGCGCGTGGTTCGCCGGCATCGGCGCGGTCGTCGTTGTGCTCGCGGGCGTCGCCGCGGCCAGCACCTCGGCCGACGGCGCCGGCACGGCCGCGCTGTCCGGCATCCCGCTCCTCGTCGCCGGGCTCGCGATGCTCGCGCTCGCGCGCGTGGAGGTCACGGTCGACCGGCGCGGGCTCCGCGTCACGTCGTCGTGGACGCGGATCCCGATCATGCGCGTGCCGCTGACCCGCATCGAGTCGGCCGGATGGGAGGACGTGTCGCCCGGGCAGTGGGGCGGCTGGGGCCTCCGGATCTCGGGTCGCGGCGTCGCGTACGTCACCCGGTCCGGGCCCGGCCTCGTGGTCCAGCTGCACGGCGGCCGGGCGCGGCTCGTCACGGTGGCGGACGCGGATCGCGGTGCGGCCGTGCTCACGGCCCTCGTCGACGGGCGTCGCGCGGGCTGATCCGCGCGGACCGGCCTCAGCGCCTCAACG
Source organism: Clavibacter vidaverae (assembly GCF_047529985.1). Classification (NCBI taxonomy): domain Bacteria; kingdom Bacillati; phylum Actinomycetota; class Actinomycetes; order Micrococcales; family Microbacteriaceae; genus Clavibacter; species Clavibacter vidaverae. Next base: position 406,183 of record NZ_JBLJAM010000002.1, on the reverse strand, counting down.
CGTCAGCGCGCCCGGGCGCCCGGCACGGCCGTCGGCAGGCGGGCGTCCGCGGTCGGCCGGGGGATCGTGATCCAGAGGTCGACCTCGTCGTCCGCGTCGAGCCCCAGCGCCACCGCCGTCTCGTCGGGGGAGGAGGCGACGATCGTGACCGCGGTGTCCGTCTGCGGATCCCCGGTGCGGATCACGATGCGGCTCGACCGCACCGGACGCAGCCGCTCCGCCACCTCGTGCAGCACGACGTCGAGCGCCGCCTGGTCGAGGTCGTCCACGCCGCCGTCGTCGAGGACCTGGACGAGCGCGCCCCGGCGGCGGTGCGCGCGGATGACCGCCCGCATGCCGTCGTCGAGCAGCCGCCGTCCGCGGATCTCGTCGCGCACCGTCTGCTCGAGCACGCGGCACTCAGCCCGGCCCTCGGCGTCGAGCTCGCCGCGCCGGGCGACGATCCGGCGGAGCACGGGCGCGACCTCGGTCTCGGCCATGCGCAGCCGGTCCTGCCGCTCCCGCTGGTAGGCGTCCAGCTCGGCCTGCCAGAGCAGGGTCGCGCGCTCGTCGGTCGCGGCCCGCTGCGTGGCGGCGGTGATGCGGTGCAGGGCGCTGTGCATCATGAGGCCCGCGGCGACCAGCACGATCTCCGCGGCGAGCCCCAGCCGCACCACGTCGTCCGGCCCGCCCCACGCGGCGACGGTCACGACGAGGAAGGCGGTCGTCACCAGGGGAGGCAGGCGGTGGCCGGCCATCCACACCAGGACGCACCCCGCGAGGACGCCGCAGGTGAGCCACGAGATGGACACCGAGTCGAAGTCGTCCGCGTCGAGGCCGAGGGGCCCGGCCGCGCAGACCGCGAGGCCCGCGACGCCCGTGACCCAGGCGGTGGATCTGCGCATGCTGCCGGTGCGCGCGCCCCGCACGATCAGCGGGAGGACCAGGACGCCGATCAGGGCGCCGACGACGGGGCCGAGCGCGCGGTGGACGAGGGCGGCCTGCAGCGTCGCGACGACGATCGCGCCGACGACGAGGAACGTCATGGTCGCGTAGAGCATCCGCCGCGAGACGAGGCTCTCCGCGGGCTGTGCCTCGTGGGGGTCCGGGGAGGCGGATCCGGTGCCGGGCCGCCAGACGAGGACCACCGTGGTGCCGTCGCCCGGCGAGGAGCGGATCTGCGCCTCGCCGCCGACCTGCCGCAGGCGCTCGAGGATGGAGACGCGCACCCCGAGCTGGTCGGGCTCCACGTCGCGGGGGTCGAACCCGCGGCCGTCGTCGCGGACGCGGATCCGCACGCCGCCGTCCCGCGTCGGGTCGGCGGTCACGGTGCGGACGGTCGCCGATCCCGCGTGCCGGACGCTGTTCGTCAGCGCCTGCAGCATCGCGGAGACGAGGGCCTCGCCGACCGCGGTCGGCACCCGGACGTCGGCGGCCCGGTCGAGGTCGAGCCGCGCGCGCCCGGCGAGCGGGGCCAGCTCGCCCTCGGCCGACGCGAGCGCGTCCGCGAAGCGCACGGACCGCCCGCGGGCGTCGGGCGCGCCCGTGGTGCCGGTGAGGATGTCCAGCGCCGACCGCGCCATGACGAGGATCCGGTCGGCCGCGTCGTGCCCGGCGGCCGACAGCAGCACCGCGAGCACCGTGTCGTGGAGGAGCGCGTCCGTGCGCACGCGCTCGGCGGCGACCGCGACCGCGCGCCGCGAGGTCGCGAAGGCGTCACGGGCGCGGCGCTCGGCGTCGTCCGCGGCGCTGGCCCGCGAGCGCAGCACGCGGGCGCCCGCCACCAGGGCGGCCGCGATCCCCGCGAGTCCGGCGGCCTGCACGAGGAGGGGGACCGCGGGCAGGAGGCCCGCGTAGATCACGCCGATCGCCGCGATGCACGCCCAGCAGATCGCGCACGCCAGCAGCGGCCGCTCGACCACGATCGCGATGCAGGTGAACGCGATGCAGGACAGCGTGACGAGCCACGGCGGCGAGCCGTCGACCGACGCTCCTCCGAGCCGCGCCGGCTCGAGCGCGATGAGCGCGACGTAGAGGGCGATCGAGATGCGCAGGCACACGTAGGCGGGCAGGCCGCGGGGCACGATGGCCATGGGCACGGCCGCGACCATGAGCGCAGCGACGCACAGCGAGACGGCGGCCGCGGGCGACGGATCCGTCTGGGCGCTCACCGCGAAGGAGGGCAGCGACAGCAGCGCGAGCAGCGGCGCGGCGAGCGAGAGCGTCCGCACCATCCCGCGCTCCAGGCCCGCGCGGAGGGGGGACTCGGCATGCGACGGCAGGGCCGACGCCCCGCCTGCGCGACTCCGCGCATGCGCCCGTCGTCCTTCGCGTGGTGCCTCGGACGACCGCCCCCCGCGGTTCCGCATGGCCCCACGCTAGCCGGGGCGGCGGCGGATGAGGGCACCCCGGGGGCGGATCGGCTGCTCGCGGACGGCGTCGGACGTCCGCCGAGGTGCCCGGGACCGGCCGATCCGCGGTCAGGCGCCGGCGCGGGCGGCCCCGAGCAGCAGGAGGAGCGAGCCGAGGGCGACGACGGCGATGAGGATCATGAGCCCCGCGAGGGCGACGTTCCGCGTGCGGACCGGGCGCACCGCGACGGCGACGACGAGCATCGTGGCGTAGAGCACGCCGGTCGCGACGATGCCGACCGCGGCGATCCGCATCTCCAGGCCCAGCGCCGCGACGAGCAGCGCGATCGTGATGCCCGCGAGCAGCCCCGCGGGCACGAGCCAGGCGCGCCGTCGGCCGCTGCGGATCGCGGGCTGGTCGCGGACGCGGGTGGGATCGGTGCCGTCGCTCATGCCCCACCCTCCCGCGGACGTGCGCCGCCGCCTACGGTCAGCCGCCCGAGAACGGCGGCAGCACGTCCACCGCGCTGCCCGCGGTGAGGGGCGCGTCGCGGTCGGTGGTGGCGACGCCTTTGACGAGGTAGGTGCAGCGGGCGAGGACGGCGGCGGCGTTGGCGGGATCCTCCGACGCGGCGGCCCGAGCGCCGAGCGCGTCCATGAGGTCGCCGAGCGCGGCGTCGTCGGGCAGGTCGAGCTCGTCGGTGGTGCGTCCGAGCACGGCCGCTGCGGCGGCGAAGAGCTCCACGGGCACGATCACGTCAGCCCCCGATCGCGCTCATCGAGCGGGCGGGCTGGATGAAGTCGGCGTCGTCCATACCGTGGCCCTTCGGCTTCGCCCACATGGCGCCGCGCCAGAGGTCGGCGATCTCGGCGTCGGACGCGCCCTGGCGCAGGGGCGCGAGCAGGTCGGTCTCCGTGTGCGAGAAGAGGCAGCTGCGCACGCCGCCGGTCGCGGTGAGGCGCGTGCGGCGGCAGTCGGCGCAGAACGGCTCGGTCACGCTCGCGATGACGCCGACGCGACCGAGCATCGCGGTGCCCGCCCCGCCCTCGCGGGAGTGCACGCGCCACAGCTCCGCGGGGGCGCCGTCGCGCGGCGCCTCGTCGGGCACGAGGGTGAAGCGCTCCGAGAGGCGCGCGCGGATCTCGGCAGCCGTGATCATCTCGTCGCGATCCCACGCGTGGTCGGCGTCGAGCGGCATCTGCTCGATGAAGCGCAGCTGGTGGCCGCCCGCCACCGCCCACTCGAGGAGGTCCGCCGCCTGGTCGTCGTTGACGCCGCGCACGAGCACCGCGTTGATCTTGATGGGCGCGAGCCCCGCGGCCGCGGCGGCGTCGATCCCGTCGAGCACGCGGTCGAGGAACGGGCGGCGCGTGATGAGGCGGAACGTCTCGGCGTGCACGGAGTCGAGGGAGACGTTGATCCGGTCGAGCCCCGCGTCCTTGAGGGCCTGCGCACGGGACGAGAGGCCGATCGCGTTGGTGGTGAGCGAGATCTCGGGCCGGTCGGGGAGCGCGGCGCACGCGGCGATGATCTCGATGAGGTCGCGGCGCAGCAGCGGCTCGCCGCCCGTGAAGCGCACCTGCCGCACGCCGAGGTCGCGCGTGCCGATGCGCACGAGCCGCTCGATCTCGGCGAGCTGCAGCGCCTGCCGGTCGGGCGTGAAGGGCAGGCCCTCGGCCGGCATGCAGTACGTGCAGCGCAGGTTGCAGCGGTCGGTGAGCGAGATGCGGAGGTCGGTCGCGCGGCGGCCGTACGGGTCGAGGAGCGCCGGGTCGTCGGGCCGGGCGGGTCCCGGCGCGGCGGCGGGACGCGGCATGGCCGGCATCCCCAGCGAGGTGCTCATGCGTCCAGGCTACGCGCGCGCCGGAGGGGGTCCGACGCCGGGCGGATCCGGAGCTTCGTCGCGCGCCGCGGGTGCGGTGCCTAGGATCGCAGCATGACGCAGAACAGGGACCGGAAGCCGTCGCGCGCCGCGGATGCCGAGGTGGCCGCCGCCTCGCCCGCGGGATCCCCCTTCCGCTACCGCGTGAGCGAGGCCGCCGCGCTCATCGGCGTGAGCGACGACACGCTCCGCCGGTGGGCCGACGCCGGCCGGCTCGACCTCGTGCGCGGCGAGGGGCGGCTGATCCAGGTGGACGGCGTGCAGCTCGCGCACCTCGCCACCGAGCTCGCGGCGGACGGGGCGCTCGCCGCATCCGGGGCCCGCCGCTCGCCGACCTCGGCGCGCAACCGCATGCCCGGCATCGTGACGCGCGTCGTGCGCGACGGGGTCATGGCGCAGGTGGAGATCCAGGCGGGGCCGTTCCGGATGGTGTCGCTCATCAGCCGCGAGGCCGCCGACGAGCTCGGCCTCGAGGTCGGGGCGCCCGCGGTCGCGACCGTGAAGGCCACCGACGTGGGCGTCGAGCTGCTCGCGCCGGAGTCGCTGACGGGCGGGCGGGCGTGATCCGCCGGGCGTCCGCGGTCGTCATCGCATCGCTCGCCGTCGGCCTCCTGGCCGGCTGCTCCGCGGGCGGATCCGCGCCCGCCGGCGTCCCCGATCCCGCCCCCGACTCCCTCGCCGGCACCCTCGTGGTGCAGGCCGCGGCATCGCTCACGGGCAGCATGGACGAGGTCGCCGCCGACTTCGAGGCCGCGCACCCGGGCATCGCCGTCACCGTCTCCTACGGCGGCAGCTCGACGCTCGCGCAGCAGATCGTGCAGGGCGCGCCCGCGGACGTGTTCGCCTCCGCGTCCACCGCCACGATGCAGACGGTCGTCGACGCGGGGGAGACGGCCGCGGATCCGCGGGTCTTCGCCCGCAACGCGCTCGAGATCGCCGTGCCGCCGGGGAACCCCGGCCACGTGACGGGGCTCGCCGACTTCGCCGACCCGTCGCGCACGCTCGCCCTCTGCGCGCCCGAGGTGCCGTGCGGCGCCGCCGCGGTGCAGGCGTTCGGGAAGGCGGGCGTCACGCCGCGGCCGGACTCGCTCGAGCAGGACGTCCGCGCCGCCCTCACGCGCGTCGAGCTCGGCGAGGTCGACGCGGCCGTCGTCTACGCGACCGACGTGCAGGCGGCGGGCGACCGCGTCGAGGGCGTGCCGCTGCCGGACGACGTGGACGTGACGACGGACGTCGTCGTCGCGCCGCTCGCCGCCTCCGCCTCTCCCGCGGCGGCCGCCGCCTTCGCCGACTACGTGACGGGCGACGCGGCCCGCGCCCGCTTCGAGGCCGCGGGGTTCCGTGCGCCGTGACGAGCGGGCCGACCGCGTTCCGCCGCTCCTCTGGATCCCGGCGGGCGTCGCCCTCGCGTTCCTCGTGCTGCCGCTCGCCGCGCTCGTGGTGCGCGCGCCGTGGGCGACGCTGGGGGAGCGGCTGGCGGATCCGGCCGTGGCGCGCGCCCTCGGCCTCTCGCTCGGCAGCGCCCTCGCCGCCACCGCCCTGAGCCTCGTGCTCGGGGTGCCGCTCGCGTTCGTGCTCGCGCGCTCGGCCGGCCGGCCGCCCGTGGTGCAGCGGATCCTCCGCGCGCTCGTGACGGTGCCGCTCGTGCTGCCGCCCGTGATCGGCGGCGTGGCGCTCCTCCTCCTGCTCGGCCGGCGCGGGCTCGTGGGCGGCCCGCTCGAGGCGCTCACCGGGATCACGATCCCGTTCACGACACCCGCCGTGGTGATCGCCGAGACGTTCGTGGCCATGCCGTTCCTCGTGCTCGCGGTGGAGGGGGCGCTGCGCGGCGCCGACCGCCGCTTCGAGGACGCCGCCGCGACCCTCGGCGCGAGCCGCTGGACCGTGCTCAGCCGGGTGACCCTGCCGCTCGTCGCGCCGGGGATCGGCGCTGGTGCGGTGCTCTGCTTCGCCCGCGCGCTCGGCGAGTTCGGTGCGACGCTCACGTTCGCGGGCAGCTTCCCGGGGGTGACCCAGACGATCCCGCTGTCGGCCTACCTGGCGCTGCAGACGGATCCCGACGCCGCCGTCGTGCTGAGCCTCGTGCTGCTCGCGGTGTCGGTCGTCGTGCTCGTCTCGCTGCGCGATCGGTGGACGTCCGGGGTGCACGCGTGAGCGCCGACGCGGCCGCCCGCGGGCTCGCGGCGCGGGTCGTCGTGGAGCGCCCGGCGTTCCGGCTCGACGTCGACCTCGGGGTGCCGGCCGGATCCGTGACGGCGGTCGTCGGCCCGAACGGCGCGGGGAAGTCGACGCTGCTCCGCGCGCTCTCCGGGCTCGTGCCGCTCACCGCGGGCCGGGTCGCGCTCGACGGCCGCGTGCTGGAACGCGCGGGCGGCGGCGAGCCGGCCGTGCGGATCCCCGCGGAGGGCCGCGGCATCGGCGTCGTCTTCCAGGACCACCTCCTCTTCCCGCACCTGTCGGCGCTCGGGAACGTGGCCTTCGGGCCGCGCGCGCACGGCGTCGCTCGCGCCGACGCCGAGGGCCGGGCGCGCGCCCTCCTCGACCGGCTCGGGATCGCGCACCTCGCCGACCGGCGGCCCGCCCGGCTGTCCGGCGGCCAGTCCCAGCGCGTCGCGCTCGCCCGCGCGCTCGTGCTCGAGCCGCCGCTGCTCCTCCTCGACGAGCCCATGGCCGCGCTCGACGCGGGCACGCGGCTCGACGTGCGCGACCTCCTCGCCGAGGAGCTCCGGCGCTTCGGCGGCGCGGCCGTGCTCGTGACGCACGACCCCGTGGACGCGCTGGCGCTCGCCGACCGGATCCACGTGCTCGAGGGAGGACGCCGGGTGCAGGAGGGCGCGCCCGCGGAGGTCGCGGCCCGGCCCGCGACCGCGTACGTCGCCCGGCTCGTGGGGATGAACCGCGTCGAGGGGCGGGATGCCGCGGGTGGCGCGGTCGTGCTCGTGGCCGCGCCACCCGACGTGACGCTGGCGCGGGGATCCGGCGCCGCCGACGCGAGAGAGGAGGCGCAGGCCGACGCGCGTCACGTCCGCCTGACCGGCGCCGTACGCCGCGTGGAGGCGTCGGCCGGCCGCGTGCGCGTGACGCTCCGCCTGGTCGGTGCCGCCGCGGGCGACGCGTCCGCGCCGGGCGACCTGATCCCGGACGAGGGCGCCGAGGTCACCGCCGAGCTCGACGCCGCCGCGTTCGCCGCGCTGCGACCGGCCGCCGGCGAGCGGCTGCGGGTGCGGATCCCGCGGAGCTGATCAGCGCGCCCCGGGACCGTCCGCGGGGACGCGCTCCCGGCCCAGCCGCCGCCGCACCGCCGCGGGCACGAGCCGCCGCCGACCGTCCGGCCCGAGGCGCACGAGCGAGCCGGCCACGACGATCACCACGGCCGTCACGAGCGCGATCTGCCAGGCCCAGATGTCCGGCGCGAACAGCCGCAGCGCGAGCGCGCCCACCACCGCGAACCACTCGCCGCGGCCCGTCATCGCGATGAACGGGATGAGCAGCAGCGCGTACCAGGAGTAGCGGGGGCTCACGGCGAGGAGCGTGACGCCGATCATGACGACCTGGCCGACCCACGGATCCGCCGGGTCCGTCTTCCACCAGACGAGGCCCGCGGTCACCGCGAGGATGAGCGCCACCACCGGCAGCCCGAACCCGTCGGGCACGACCAGCTCGACCAGCGGGAACGTGCCGCCCGACTCGTACCCCTCCTCCTGCAGGTAGCCGGGCAGGTAGCCCAGCACGCCTATGCCCGTGGTGATCACGTAGGGCACGTACAGCAGCGCGAAGGTGACGACGGCCGCCACGATGACCTTCCACGGCTGACGACGCAGCAGCGCCGGCGCCGCGATCACCGGGATGAGCTTCGTGGCGATGGCCGCGCCCATCGCGATGCCGCCGCGCCAGCGCCTGCCACCGGCCACGAGGATCGTCGCGCACAGCGCGAGGAGGGCGCCGAGCGCGTCCACGTGGGAGTTGGTGACGACCTCGCTCGCGACGAGCGGGCACCAGCCCCACAGCGCCGCCCACCACACCGGCTTGCCACGCCGCCGCAGGGCGCGCACGAGCAGCAGCGTCACGGCCAGGTGGATGAGGACGCCCGCGGCCTGGAACGCGACGTAGCCGACGTCGTCGGGCACGACCGCGCGCACGCCCGCGAAGAACATCTCGGCCGCCGGCGGGTAGATGGTCGGGACCTGCGGGCGGTTCAGCGCGGTGCACATGGGCGGGCCGCCGCCGTTCTCGTAGAGGCCGAGCAGGCGCCGGCCCTCGCAGCGCCACGTGCCGTCGTCGAGGAACACCGGCGCGGGGTACAACCACGCGGGACGGATGTCGCGGAGGTCCGGATCCGCGGGGGTGAAGAGGTACGGCGACGTGCCGTGCACCTGCACGATGCCGTCCCAGGCGTAGCGTGCGGAGTCGGTGCTCGTGTTCGGCGGTCCGGCCATGGCCGCGAGCGCGAGGATGAGGGAGCCGGCCACCACGATCAGCGGGGCATCCTCTCGCCTGACCTTCCGCACCAGGAGCACGGCCGCTCCGAAGAGCACCCAGAGCACGACGACGATCCAGAAGAACGGCGCGGCACCCTCGCGACGGAAGAACGCCTCGTCGTCGGCCTCGCCGAACAGATCGAACGCGAACACCGACCACCCGGTGAGCGCGGCCATGACGAGCAGGACGAAGGCGGTGAAGGCGGTGCGCACACCCCATTGTGTCGTCGCGCGGCCGGGCGTCCGCCGACCGGCCACGACCCGTCGCACCCCGGACGAAGGACGACACCCATGCGGACGCTGATGCACGAGGCCCGGCGGCGCCTGGCCTCGCCCGCGCGCACGACCCGGCTGGCGGTCGTCGTCGGACGGCTCCTCGGCCTCGCCTTCCTGGTGTGCTTCGCCACCGGGCTCTACAGCCACTTCCTCCAGGATCCGCTGCCGTGGATGCGCTTCCCGACCGCGCCCGTGTCGCTGTACCGGCTGACGCAGGGCATCCACATCACCGCGGGCATCGCGTGCGTGCCGCTGCTCCTCGCCAAGCTCTGGATCGTCTTCCCCGAGCTGCTCACGTACCCGCCCGTCACCGGGGTCGTCTCGTTCCTGGAGCGCGCGTCCATCGCCGTGTTCGTCGGGGCGTCGCTGCTCGAGGTCGCGATGGGGCTCGTCAACACGTTCCAGTGGGTGCCGTTCCCCTTCTACTTCCGGCAGACGCACTTCGCGCTGGCCTTCGTCGTGATCGGGTCGCTCGCGATCCACATCGGCGTCAAGCTGCCCGCCATCGCCGGGCACTGGCGGCGCGGGCAGGCGGACGAGTCGCCGATCGTCGTGGCGGACGCCGCGCCTGCCGCGCCCGCCACGCCCGACGCGCCCCGCGGCGTCACCGGCCGCGTGCTCGCGTGGATCGACGACACCCCTGTCGCGCCCGCCCCGGTCGCCCGCCGCGGCTTCCTCGTCGCGGTCGGCGCCTCCGTCGCCGCGGTCGTGGGGCTCACGGCCGGCCAGTCCTTCCGCTTCCTCGCGCCGTTCAACGCCTTCGGCCCGCGCGTGATGGGCACCGGCCCGCAGTCGCTGCCCGTCAACCGCACGGCCGAGGCCGCCGGCGTGACCGAGTCCGCCGTCGATCCCGCGTGGACCCTCACCGTCTCCGCCGGATCCGCGTCCCGCGCCTTCACGATGGACGACCTCCGCGGCATGGACCTCGTCACCGCGACGCTCCCCATCTCCTGCGTCGAGGGCTGGAGCCAGTCGGCGACGTGGCGCGGCGTCCGCCTCATGGACCTCATGGACGCCGTCGGCGCCGACGCGGGCGCACGCCTGCGCGTCACGAGCCTCGAGCAGAGCGGCGGGTTCCGGGCGACCGAGATGGGGCCCGAGTACGTGCGCGACCCGCTCACCCTCGTGGCGCTCGAGCTCGACGGCGCGCCCCTCGACATCCAGCACGGCTACCCGGCGCGCATGATCGCGCCCGGACGTCCCGGCGTGCTGCAGACCAAGTGGCTCTCGACCCTGGAGGTCATGTGATGACCGGCACCCGCATCCCCGCGCCCGGCGACGGAACGCGCGTGACGCGTGGCATGGTCGCCGCCCGGATCGCGCTCGTCGCGGTGGGCGTCGTCGGCCTCGCGTTCGGCGCGCGCACGCTGTTCGAGACCCAGCGCATGGACCAGGTGGTCGGCGTCGCCGTCTTCCTGCTCCTCGCGATCCTCGTGCACGACGCGATCCTGTCGCCCGTCGTCTTCGTCGCGGGCCTCCTGCTGCGCAAGGCCGGGCGGCGGCTGCCGCCGGGCGCGCTCGTGATCGTGCAGGCGGGCGTCATCGTCATGGGCGTGATCGCCGTCGTGGTCGTGCCGGAGATCCGGGCGCGCGCCATCGGGAACGAGAACCCGACGATCCTCATCGCCGACTACGCGCCGCGGCTCGCCCTCATGTGGGTCGCCACCGCGGTGGCGACGGCCGTCATCGCGTGGATCTACGCGCGGACGAGCCGGCAGAAGGACCGGCCCTCGGTCTCCCAGCACTGAGCGAGCGCGAGGCCGGCGTCGGCGGCCATGCGCGCGACGGCGTCACGGCCGACCTGCGCCCACGGGAACGGGTCGCTCGCGCGGCCCTGGCCGTCCTCGACGGTGCACTCGAACGTGCGGTCGCGGGCGGGATCCGGGTGCGTCTCCACCACGAGCGCGCCCTGGTCGTCGAGCAGCTCGCCGCAGCGCGCGAGGAGCGCGGCCGCGTCGCCGCCGATGCCGATGTTGCCGTCGAGGAGGAGCAGCGTGCCCCAGCCGCCCTCGCGGGGCAGGCGCTCGAAGACGGAGCGGTGGAGGACGGGCAGGCCCTGGCCGGCGGCCATCTCGACCACGGTGGGGGAGACGTCGATGCCGAGGGCGCCGAGGCCCGCGTCCATGGCCGCGCGGACCATGCGGCCCGGGCCGCAGCCGATGTCGAGGACGGGCCCGGCCGCGTCGGCGAGGAGGCTCGCGTCGACCGCGTCGGCGTCCGCGCTCCAGCGGCTGATGTCGATGACCTCCGCGTCGTCGTCCGCCGCGAGCGACAGGAAGAGGACCTCCCCGGAGTCGCGGAGCGCCCGCGCGTACGGCTCGCCGCCGCCCGATCCGAAGGTGCGGTCGCGTGTGGACACGTGGTCCTCGGGGCGGTCGACGGCCAGGCTCATGCGGGGTCCCTCTGCGGTGGTTCGGTCGATGCGGATCCGTCGCGCGGTCCCGCGGCGGTGTCCAGGGTTCGGAGCGCGGCGGCGAAGCGATGGGCGGGCGCGGCGGCGGCGGCCTCGCGCGCGTCGTCGACCGTGTCCACGTCGGTGAGCTCGGGCAGCATCGCGACGTCGAGCCCGGCGTCGATCAGGCGGGACAGCTGCACGGCGCCGGTGTCGTCGCGCGACATGGGCACGCCGCGCACGAGGGCGCCGTCGGGATCCCGCAGGCCCAGCGCCCAGAAGCCGCCGTCGTTCGCGGGGCCGAACCAGGCGTCCGGGCCGCGTGCCCCGTCGGCCCAGGAGTCGAGCACCGGGCGGAGGAGGTCGGCGGTGAGCTGCGGCGTGTCCATGCCGACGAGGAGGACGGGGCCGTCGAGGGCGTCGAACATGGCGGCGAGCCGCTCGTCGAGGTCGCCCGACACCTGCGGGATCACGTCGTAGCCGGCGGCCTCGGCGGGCGGGGTCGTGCCGTCGAAGAGGAGCACGCGGCGCTCGGGGGCGGCGTCGTCCACGGCGGCGAGCGTGTCGGCGAGGGCGGCGGACGCGAGCTCCGCGGCCTCCTCGAGCGTGAAGGGCGGGTGCAGGCGCGTCTTGACGCGGCCCGGGATGCACTCCTTGGCGATGACGACGACGGCGGTCACGCGGATCCTCCCGGGGTGCGGCCGGCGCCCGCTGCCGCCTGTCGCGCCTCGGCCAGCACGCGCGACATGTCGCGCACGGCCGTGACGGTCCCGCGCACGGTGCCGGTCACCTTGGACCGCCCCACGCGCGGCGCGTACGGCATGTCCACCTCCAGGATGCGCCACTTCGCGGCCGACGCGCGCAGCAGCATCTCCAGCGGATAGCCGCTGCGCCGGTCGAGGATCCCGAGGGCGAGCAGCTCCTCGCGCCGACCGCACCGCATGGGGCCGAGGTCGTGCAGCGGGACGCCCGTGATCCGCCGCAGCCGCCGGGCCAGCTCGAGGTTCGCGATCCGCGCGTGCAGCGGCCACGCGCCCCGCGCCGACGGGACGCGGCGGCCGAGCACGAGGTCGCGCTCGCCGTCGCGGACGGGGTCGACGACGCGGGGCAGCATCGCCGGATCCATCGACGCGTCGGCGTCGCAGAACGCGACGAGCGGCGCGGTCGCGGCCTCGAGCCCGGCGTGCGCCGCCGCACCGAAGCCGCGCCGCGACTCCGTGACCACGAGGGCGCCGTGCTCGCGCGCGACCTCGGCGGAGCGGTCGGTCGATCCGTTGTCGACGACGATCGCGCGGTACCCCTCGGGCAGCCGGCCGAGCACCCAGGGCAGGGCCGCCTCCTCGTCCAGGCAGGGCAGGACCACGTCCACGAGCGCTCGCATCATCCGTCGAGCCTAGGAGTCCGGGCCGAGCGCGTGCTCCGTGCGACCCGAGGGGTGACGGCTCCCTCGCAAGCCGGACACCCCGGGGCCCGCCCCAGGGACCGACGCATAGTCTGGCCGGGTGAGTCCCGCATCCGATCCCGCGCGCGCCGACGCCGGACGCCCCGAGCCCGCGCGTCCCGACCCGTCGCGCCCGGATCCGCTGCGCGGCCGCCGCATCCTCGTGGTCGAGGACGACCCCACCGTCAACGAGGTCGTGTGCCGCTACCTCAAGGCCTCCGGCTTCCAGGTGGAGACGGTCGCCGACGGCCTCGAGGCCGTGCGCGTCGCCACCGAGCGCATGCCCGACCTCGTGGTGCTCGACCGCATGCTGCCCGGGCTCGACGGCCTGGAGGTGTGCCGCCGGATCCGCGCCCACCACCCCGACTCGCCCGTCCCCGTCGTCATGCTCACCGCCCTCGGCCAGGGCGAGGACCGCGTCAACGGCCTCGACGCCGGCGCCGACGACTACCTCGCGAAGCCCTTCTCCCCGCGCGAGCTCGTGCTGCGCGTCCGCGCCGTCCTCCGCCGCACCGTGCCCGAGCCCCAGCCGGAGCCCGCGTTCGTCGCGGGCCCGTTCGTGCTCGACCTCGGCGCGCGCGAGATCCACCAGGCCGGGGTGATGCTGTCGCTAACCTCTCGCGAGTTCGACCTGCTCGCCTTCCTGCTGCGGAACCCGCGCCGCGTCTTCGGTCGCGACGACCTGCTCCGCTCCGTGTGGGGATGGGAGATCGGCGACCTCTCCACCGTGACCGTGCACGTGCGGCGCCTGCGGGAGAAGATCGAGGCGGATCCCGCGCACCCCGTGCTCCTCGGCACCGTCTGGGGCGTGGGCTACCGCTTCGACCCGGACGCGGCGACGCCCGCCGTGCCCGCGGCGGCCGCACTGGCGGAGCCCGCGCAGGCCGCCGTGCCCGCGGCCCCCGCCTCCGGCGACGACGCGTGAGCGGCCACGAGTTCCTCGTCGTCGTGCTGACGGCGCTCGTCTGCGCCGCGGTCGTCGGCCTCGGCGCCAGCGTCCTGCTGCGCCTGCTGCGCCGCCGCTCGCTCGTCCTCCAGATCTGCGTGGTCGCGCTCGCCGCCGTGATGTCGGTCGTGGGCGGCATGGTCGCCGTCACCGCGAGCATGCTCGTCGACGACGCGGGCCTCACCGCCTTCCTCTCCGTCGCCGCCGTCTCCGCGCTCGTCTCCCTCGTCATGGCCGCGATGCTCGGCATGACCCTCGTGCGCGGCAGCCGCGAGCTCGGCCGCTACGCCGCCTCCATGGGCGAGGAGGCCGCCGTCGAGCCCGGCCGCCCCACCAGCACCGAGTTCGCCCAGCTGGCCCGCGAGCTCAGCGCCGCCAACCGCCGCCTCGCCGACGCCCGCGACCGCATGGAGGCGCAGGAGCGCAGCCGCCGCGAGCTCATCGCGTGGATGTCGCACGACCTGCGGACGCCGCTCGCCGGGATCCGCGCCATGGCCGAGTCGCTCGAGGACGGCATGGTCGACGACGAGCACCGCTACTTCCGCCAGATCCGCGTGCAGGCCAACCGCCTCAACGGCATGGTCGACGACCTGTTCGAGCTGTCGCGGATCAACTCCGGCAGCCTCGAGCTCGCCGTCGAGCGCGTCTCCCTCTACGACGTCGTGAGCGACACCGTCGCCGAGCTGGGCCCGGTCGCGCAGGCCCGCCAGGTCGACCTGCGCGGAGTGACCGCGCACGACGACCTCGTGGTGCAGGGCGACCCGCGCGAGCTGTCCCGCGTCGTCGGCAACCTCGTGATGAACGCGATCCAGCAGTCGCTCCCGGGCGGCCGCATCGTGATCTCCGCGCACCGCGACTCGGGCAACCTCGCCGTCCTGTCCGTCGAGGACACCGCGGGCGGCATCCCCGAGGCCGACCTCCCGCGCGTGTTCGACGCGGGCTGGCGGTCCACCGGATCCCGCACGCCGCGCGCCTACGGCGGGAGCGCGACCGGCCGCGCCGTGCTCGGGCCCGACTTCCCGGAGCCCGCCACGGAGGCCGCGCCGCCGGATCCCGCCGTGCAGGCCGAGGGGACGCACGACGGCGGCTACGCGTCGGGCGGCGGCGGCGCGGGCCTCGGCCTCGCGATCGTCCGCGGCATCGTCCGCGCGCACGACGGCGACGTGACCGTGCAGAACATCGAGGGCGGCTGCCGCTTCGACGTCATCCTCCCGTACAGCAAGCCGGTCGCCACGTGACGCGCGCGGCCCTCCGCTGGTGGTCCGCGTTCCTGGGCGTCGTCGCGGCGCTGGCCGTGCTGGCCGTCGCCGAGATCGCGGCCGCCTTCGTCGCGCCCGCGGCGAGCCCGGTGCTCGCGGTCGGCGCGCTCGTCATCGACCTCGTGCCCGCGGGCGTCAAGGACGCCGTGATCGCCCTGTTCGGCACGGGCGACAAGGTCGCGCTCATCGTGGTGCTCGGGATCGTGGTGCTCGCCGCGTCCGCCCTCGCCGGGATCCTGCAGGTGCGCCGCCCGCCGCTCGGCGTGGTCGTGCTGGCCCTCTTCGCCGGGATCGCCGTGCTCGCGGCCACCACGCGCGCCGGGGCCACGGGCGCCGCGGCCATCCCCACCGTCGTCGGGATGCTCGCGGGCGTCTTCATCCTCCACCGCGGCGCCGACCGCCTCCGCGACTGGCGCGACGCCGCCGACCGCTCCGCCTCGCTCGCCGCGCAGACCGCCGAGCCCGTGCGCGGCATCGCCCGCCCGGCCGCGCGTGCCCCGCTCACCCCGGGCTCCGGCGGGCGCGTCGAGCGCCGCACCTTCCTCGTGATGACCGTGGTCGCGGGCGTCGCCTCCGTAGTCGCCGGATCCGTGGCCCGCGGCCTCAACGCCGCCGCCGCCCGCGTGGACGACTTCCGCCGCACCCTCGTCCTCCCGCGCGCCGCCTCGCCCGCCGCCGCGATCCCCGCATCCGCCGAGCTCGGGATCCCCGGCCTCGCGCCGTTCGTCACGCCGTCGGACGCCTTCTACCGCATCGACACCGCGCTGCAGGTGCCGTCGGTCGACGCCGCGTCCTGGCGCCTGCGGATCACCGGCATGGTCGAGGAGGAGGTCGAGATCTCGTTCGCCGAGCTGCTCGCCCTGCCGCTCGAGGAGCACGTGACCACGCTCACCTGCGTCTCCAACGAGGTCGGCGGGAACCTGATCGGCAACGCGCTGTGGCTCGGCTACCCGATCCGGCTGCTGCTCGAGCGCGCCCGCCCCACCGCGGGCGCCGACATGGTGCTCTCCACGAGCCAGGACGGCTGGACCGCGAGCACGCCGCTCGAGGCGCTCACGGATCCCGACCGCGCGTCGATCCTCGCCGTCGGCATGAACGGCGAGCCCCTGCCGCAGCAGCACGGCTTCCCCGTGCGGATGGTGGTGCCCGGCCTCTACGGCTACGTCTCGGCGACCAAGTGGGTCACCGAGCTCAAGGTCACGACCTTCGCCGAGGACGTCGCCTACTGGTCCACGCGCGGCTGGACGGAGCGCGGCCCCATCAAGACGGGCTCGCGCATCGACACCCCGAGGTCCGGCATGAAGGTGGACGCGGGTCGCGTCGCCGTCGCGGGCATGGCCTGGGCGCAGCACACGGGCATCCAGAAGGTGGAGGTGCGCGTCGACGAGGGCGACTGGGTCAAGGCGACGCTGGGCGACGGCGTGGGCACGGACACCTGGCGGCAGTGGTCGTACGCGTGGGACGCGACGAGCGGATCCCACCGCGTCGAGGTGCGCGCCACCGACACGACGGGCGCGACGCAGACCTCCGACGAGGCGCCGCCCGCCCCCGACGGCGCGACCGGCTGGCACGGGATCACCGTCAGCGTCGCCTGACCGGGGCCCTCCTCCCGGCGCTCGCGTCGTTCCCGGCGCGTCCGGGACAGCACGCGCGGAGGCGAGGCGCGTACCGTCGAGCTACGGCGCCACCGCGCCGCACCGACCAGCAGAGGAGAGCACCGTGAGCGACATCGAGAACCCCCGCGATCCCGCCGACCGCGACCTGGACGACACCGGCGTCGACGAGGAGGAGCTCGTCGGATCCGCCGACCGCGACGTGGAGGAGGCCATCGACGCCGAGCGCGTCGTGCCGCTCGACGACGACGCGGTCGCGACGGACGACGACGACTCCGACGGCGGCCTCGGCATCGACATCACCGAGTCCGACGGCCCCGACCTCGAGGCCGGCGACGACCTCGACACGGGAGCGGCGACCCGCTGATCCTCCCCGCACGCACGACGACGGCCCCCGCTGATGCGGGGGCCGTCGTCGTGCAGGGGCCCGGAGGCCGGCGCGGATCAGTCGGCGAGGATCGCGTACAGCGCGCGCCGCGTCTCGTCGAGCTTCGCCGCGGCGGCCTGGCGCTGGGCGTCGGTCGCGTCGTGCATGAGGGGCTTCACCACGCCCATGAGCTTCATGAGGCTCGTCTGGAACGCGTCCTCACCCTCGGACTTGTCGGTGGTGGCCGCCCAGGCGGCGTCGATCTCGTCCTTGTGCTCCTCGACGTGGGCGCGGCCCTGGTCGGTGAGCGAGTAGACGCTCTTGGCGCCCGTCTCGTCGGCGACGATGAGGTCCTCGTCGACGAGCTGCTGGAGCGTGGGGTACACGGATCCGGGGCTGGGCCGCCAGGCGCCCTCGGTCTTCGCGGCGATGCCGGTGATGAGGCCGTAGCCGTTCGAGGGCGCGTCGGCGAGGAGGGACAGGATCGCGAGGCGGACGTCGCCGCGGCGGGCGCGGCCCCGTCCGCCGCGTCCGCGACCCGGGCCGAAGCCGGGGCCGCCGAAGCCGCCCATGCCGGGGAAGCCCGGGAACCCGGGGAAGCCGGGGCCGCCCTCGCCGGGGCGGAAGCCGCGGGCGAGCGGGCGTCCCGGCATCATGCGCGGGTGGAAGCCGCCGTGGTGCTGCATGCGGGGCTCGTGGCGGTCGGCGGGGGAGCCGTGGTGGGGGGACGACAGGTGGTCGTCGTGGTCGTGGGTGCGCATGGTGCGCTCCTTCCGGTCGGGATGATGTCGGGGATCGCGGCGTGCTGTCGCGATGTAGCGACGATATATCGGCGACTGTCGGAAGTCAACACCCGCCCGTCGAGCCGGCATCGGCGGATCCGCATGGGCACGGGCCTCCACGCGCCGAACCTGGCGTTCCCCTGGGAAAGCGACACGGATCCCAACCCGTTCCGCCGTCGCGCCGAAGTCCCTGTGTCGCCCGGGGGTACCGGGCACATCCCCAGTCCACACAGCGAAGGAACTCCCATGCGCAACCTCACCAAGTCCGTCTTCGGCCTCGCCACCGCCGGCTTCCTCGTCGCCGGCCTCGCCGCGTGCTCCACCCCCGCCGAGAGCCCGTCCTCCTCGTCCGCCGCCCCGTCGGCGTCCGCGACGACCGAGGCGAACCCGACGCCGCTCGCGTCTGTCCCGACCCTGACCGGCGTCGACACGAAGGTCACCCTCGACTCCGGCTTCACCGGCGCCCTCACGACCCTGGGCCTGACCCCCGGCGTCATCGGCGGCGCGACTCTCGACGGCGCCACCGGCACCCTCGCGTTCCCCATCACCGGCGGCAACGTGAAGTACTTCGACCCCGAGCAGGACTACCGCCCCTACGTCCAGGGCGAGATCGACCACGCCGGCTCCGGCATCAGCCTCACCGCCGGCTCCACGGTCGTGAAGCTCACCGACTTCGTCATCGACCCCGGCACCAGCCGCCTCACCGGGTCGGTCCAGGTCGGCGACGGCGAGGTCATGAAGGACGTCTACATCTTCAACCTCGACGGCACGACCCTGAAGCCCCTCGCCATGGAGGGCGACAACGCCGTCCTCGAGGGCACCACCGTCAAGGTCAGCCCCGACGCCGCCGCCCTGCTGAACAGCACCTTCGGCACCGACACGGTCACCGACCAGCTCGTCGTCGGCATCGCCAAGATCACCGTCAACACCAAGTAGCACCCACCCGGCACAGCCGGGACGCACCACCTGCGCTCACAGCAGAACGCATCGACGGCCTCGTCTCCCTCCGGGGAGCCGGGGCCGTCGGCGCGTCCGGGGGCGAGTCTGAAGCGCGTCCTCAGATCTCGACCGCTCTCGCCACCGTCTATCACCAGCCCGCGAATGTGCCCCCGGACGGGGTCTGTCCGTCGGAGCGCGACACGTCCAGGCTGACGAGGTGACAGCGACTCCACCTGGATGGTTCCCCCATCAGACCGACCCCGACATCGAGGTCTTCTGGGATGGTTCGGCATGGACGGGAGAGCGACGGAGCACGCAACATCAGTCGCGTCCGAATCTTGAGCCGGACGCGCAGGCGTCGGCCGTCGGATCGACGCCGCCGGAGAGGTTGCGAGACGCCGAACAGCATGAATCGTCGGCTCCTGCGGCTGGCGCTGACAGGGACCCCGTCGGTCCTGGTCTCGCCTTCTTCCGCTCGGTTCGAGGGAGGTGGATCGTCGGTGGCCTCGCCTTCCTGCTTCTCCTCACGGCGATCGTCGTGCCCATCACCGTCGACGGCATCGAGACGCAGCAGAGGGAACAAGTCGCGGCCCGCGAGGCGCAGGTCCGCAATGCCCGCTTGGCCAACGACGCCCGGTCCGATGCGCTCGTGTCTCGCGACGAGACACTCGATGAGGTCCACGAATTCCTGCTCACGGACCTCAGCTACGCACCCGGCGACACGATTGCTGATCTGAACGACGCGACCGAGGAATTGGAGAGCGTCTCGGTCACGGACACCGATGCCATTAATTCGGCGGTGTCACGCGTGAAGAACGGCATGACGAACGTGGGAAAGCCGTACACCTGGTCCATGTCCTGTACTGACGCGGCCTACGAGAGCCATGAATTCCGCGACTTCCGTGCCGTATGGGCATCGACGTTGCCCCTCAGTCGTTGCGAGCCCGGTAGCAAGAGCGGCACGTTCTACACGGAGACGCAGAGAGCTGCGCTGGCATCAGGAGCGATCAGCAGTCTCGAGGGCAATGGCACCTTGCAGAGCATCTGCGCAGAGCTGGGTTTCGGCAGCTACGCAAGCATGGATCGCTACAGCACGAGCCAGGCCAAGGAGCTCACCGGTGCTCTTGCCGTCTGTCCAGACCACCCCGATGCGGGGGATGTCCGAGCACGCATCGACAGCTCTCTCGCCGAGGAGGCTGCCATCGCGGAGGGGCGCGTGTTCGGGGCGGGAGTGAAGCGCGTCGGTGAGGAGATCCAGCCGGGCACCTACGTCACGGAGGGAGAACTCGACGGCTGCTACTGGGAGCGGACGGACGCGGCCGGCGAGATCATCGACAACAACTTCATCGGCGGCGGTCTCCGGGCAGAGGTGGTCATCCGATCGGGTGACTACTCGTTCAGCTCCACCCGGTGCGGCAATTGGAGGAAGCAGTGATTCCAGGCGGTCTCCTCGTCTGAAGGTTGACGTGCAGGAGCTGAGAGGTCGAACGCCTGCATCGGGGATCTGGATCCGTCTCCATCGTGGCCCGTCAGCCGATCGTGACCTCGAAGCCGGCGACGCTGCGGGTCACCGTACCGGTGGCGAGCTCGACGAGGAGCGTGGTCACCGTCGTGTCGCGGGGGTTCCGCGGGTAGTCGTCGCTCGCGCCGCGCGCGGGATCCGGCACCGTCTCCAGCAGCGCGAAGCGGCCGTTCGGGGTGACGGAGAGTCCCGTGATGCGGGTCGCCGGATCCGCGGGCACGTACACGTCGCTCGCCCGCCCGTCGCGCACGACGACGAGGCGCTGGCTGGCGCGGCCGGTCGCAGGATCCAGCGCCGTGCGCACGCGGAGCACCGCGGCGTCGTCGCCGGGCACGAACGAGATGGCGCCGTCGTACTGGAGGTCGGCGCCGCCGGTCTCGGTGGGCAGCGTCGTCTGCTGGGCCGTGCGGAGGTCGATCTCGGTCGTCGAGCCCGGGTCCGTGACCGCGAGCCGCGTGCCGTCCGAGGAGAAGGGGCCGAGCGTGCCGTGGCGGCCGAGCGGGACGATGGGCGCGGATCCGTCGACCGTGACCAGGTAGAGGTCGCCGTCCTGCCCGTGCGCCACCAGCTGCGGGCGACCCGGCACGAAGCCCCACGCCTGCGCGCTCAGCTCCCGCCCGTCGAGGCCCACCACGGGCGTCGGGGCGGCCCCGGCGCCGACGTCGTCGACCATGAGCGTGTCGTCGTACTGCCCGCCGTCCGCGCTCGTGAAGCGGAAGCCGACCGTGGTGCCCGTGTCCGCGGCGTGCAGGTCCTGGAGCGTCCCGCGACCGGGGAGCGGCAGGTCGACCTGGCCGGATCCGTCGAGGGCCGCGATGACGAGGGCGTTCGAGCCGTCGTCCTGGAGGGTCGCCACGACGAGCGAGTCGCCGACGACCGCGTACTCCTGGATCTTCGTGGCCTGGAATACCACGTCGCTCGCGCCGTCGCCGGTGCCCGCGACGCTCTGCCGCACGATCCGGTCGGCCTGCTGCTCGCCGCCGCGGACGAGCACGTACATGCCGGGATCGCCCGTGCGGAACCCGGTGCGGAGGTCGGACGCGGGGCCGCCGCCGACGCCCTGCACGCCGTCGATCGAGACCGTGTAGTCGGCGTCGTACGCGAGAGGGCGCGCGAAGTCGAGGATGATCCGGTCGGCCTGCGTGTCCACGGTGAAGTCGGCGCCGGGCTCCATCCGGATGCGCGACACGTCGACGGGCTGGAGCGGCCGGTTCGCCGCGAGCACGAGCCGCTGGCGGGACTGCTGCACGACGGCGAGCGGATCCACGTCGGTGCGCACCAGCCGCGGCCCCTGGCTGCCGGCGACCACGAGCAGGACGCCGCAGACGAGCGCGAGCACCGTGATCACGGCGGTGAACGCCCGGCGGAAGGCGCGGGGGGAGGATGCGGCGTCGGTCACGGGCGGCTC
The DNA here is from genome assembly GCF_047529985.1 of Clavibacter vidaverae. Classification (NCBI taxonomy): domain Bacteria; kingdom Bacillati; phylum Actinomycetota; class Actinomycetes; order Micrococcales; family Microbacteriaceae; genus Clavibacter; species Clavibacter vidaverae. The sequence continues at coordinate 384,547 of NZ_JBLJAM010000002.1, read as the reverse complement.
AGTAGACGTAGGGGTCGGCGGGCTGGTCCACCTTCTGGACGCCCTGCGGCATGACGGCGAGCGGCTGGCGGCTCCCCGCGCTCGGGTTCGACGCGAACGGCCCGGTGACCCGCACCCACTCGTCCTTCTGCAGCGTGCTCGACCAGCCGGGCTGGTACACGGGAACGCCGACGGGCTGGGCGTCGACGGCGCAGCAGGTGACGACGAAGCGGGTCACGTAGAAGACGTCCTCCGGGTCGTCGGGGTCGGCGCTCACGAAGCCCGTGATGTCCACCGACTTCGAGGTGAAGAAGGTCGGGTCCGCGGTCTGGGCGAGCAGCTGCGACCAGTCCTTGACGCCGAGGGTGGAGAAGTCGCTCGTGCCGAGGAGCTCCTGGTCGGGCGCGGCGTCGGAGGCGACGGTGCTCGAGTTGAGGGCGCGCTGCGTGACCGTGCTGGTCGTCAGCGTGCGCGGCGGGAGGACGAGGACGGCCACCACCGTGATCGTCACGACCGCGGCCACGGCGACGCGGGACGCGCGGGCGCGGAGGGACGCGCGGGCGCCCATGGAGGGCTCGGCGGCGGATCCGTGGTCGTGGTCGTGCTCCTCCGCGGCGTCGGCGGGGCGGAGCGCGAAGCCGGCGACGGTGGCGACGAGGCCGATGACCGCCATGATCCCGGTGAAGACGAAGTAGCGCGGGTGGATGTAGAGGCCGAGCTGGCCGGTGATCGTGAGCCACAGCGTCGAGACGATGCAGGCGGCGAGCAGCACGAGGCCCACGGTGGAGGAGGCGCGGCCGCCCGCGGCGCGTCGGCGGCGGGCGCGGCGGAGGGCGGAGACCGGCCGGTCGGCGGTCGGGTCGGCGGGCTCCCCGTCGTGGCGGGTCCGGTCGTCAGGCGATCGCATTGACACCCCATCCCAGCGCGAGGCTGATCAGCGCGACGACCGAGGTGATCATCACGAGCGTGCGGGTCGAGTAGGTGGTGCGCATGAGCGCGAGCATCTTCACGTCGATGACCGGCCCGAACACCAGGAAGGCGACGATGCCGCCGGGCAGGAACACGGATCCGAACGAGAGCACGAAGAACGCGTCGACGTTGGAGCAGACCGAGACGACGAAGGCGAGGAGCATCAGCGCGAGGACGGAGAGGATCGGGCTGCCGCCGAGCGTGACGAGCACCTCGCGCGGCACCGCGACCTGGATGAGGCCCGCGAGCAGGGATCCGATGACGAGCGCCGGCATGATCGTCGTCGCCTCGCGGCCGAACAGCGAGATCGACTTCCGGACGCGCGCGCCGCCGTGCGCGTGCGGCTCGGGGAGGGCGCACTCGGCGCGGAACTCGTCGGTGAGGAGGCGGTCGGGCTCGGGGTGGAGGCTGAACAGCCAGCCGACCACGTTCGCGATGAGGAAGCCGCCGACCAGGCGGGCCACGAGGATCCAGCCGTCCCAGCCGAAGGCCGCGTGCGTCGTGATGATGGTGATCGGGTTGAGGATCGGCGCCGCCAGCAGGAACGTGATCGACTCCGGCACCGAGAAGCCGCGCACCACGAGGCCGCGGGCGAGCGGCACGTTGCCGCACTCGCAGACGGGCAGCGCCATGCCGAGGAACGAGATGCAGGCGCGACGCGCGAACGGGTTCCGCGGGAGGCGGCGCTCGATGACGCCGGGCGGCACCCACACCTGCACGACGATCGACAGGACGATGCCGAGGATCACGAACGGCAGCGACTCCACGATGACGCTGACGCTGAGCGTGACGAGGTCCTGCAGGCGGTCCGGGAGCACGCTGTCGCCGAGCGCGGGGGAGGCGGCGCGGAGGGCGAGGAGCAGGAGGACGAGGGCGAGGCCCGTCGCGAGGCCCGTGTGGATCCCGGTGGGGGAGGTGCGCGGGGTGGCGGGGTGGTCGTGGTCGTGGTCGTGCTGGCCGGCGTCGCGGGGGAGGGGCGCCGTCGCGACGGGCGCGTACGCGCGCGTCGGCGTCGCCTCGGCGGGTGCGGCGGTCGCGCGGATCCGGCGGTCGCGGGCGCGCTCCCGGCGGGGGCGCGCGGGCCGGTCGAAGGGCGATGCGTCGTCGTCGTCCGGCGCCCAGGGGGTGTGCCGGTCCGTCATCGCGGACCGGTGGCGCGGGGCCGGGGTCCGGGGCGGGCGCGCACGGGATCCACCCTAACCGCGGTGAGAAGCGTCCTCAGCAGGTGCGGCGGCGGGGCGGGCGGTCAGCGGAGGGCTTCCGGCGCCTGCGGACAGCGGAACGCGATGCCGCCGTCGCTCGACGACGCTTCCGGGTACCAGGGGTCGCCGGCGCGTTCGCGGGCGATGAAGCGGGCGAGGTCGGGGACGTCACCGTCGTACGCCGCGCCCTCGGACGCGAGACAGGGGAGCAGGAAGTCGACGTAGTACGCGTGGAGGTAGGCGAGGGCCTCCGCGGTCGGCGGTCCCTGCGGACGCGCGGGGAAGCGCACCTGACAGGCGTAGGCGATCCCCGACGGGGCCGAGTGGACGCTCAGGCGCACGTCGTCGTCGACGCCGATGACGCGCACGTCCACCCCCTGGTCCTGGAGGCAGGCGGCTTGCTGTCGCACCCACTCGGCGCCCTCGACGACGCGCTCCAGGGTCGCCTCCGGCCTCGGGAGATCCGGCTCCAGCGACCGCACGGACTCCCATGACGAGTCCGCCTGATCCTGCAGCCGCCTCGCGCTCTCCGCCTCCGTCAGCTCCTCGTGCAGGCGTGCGGGCGGCTCCGCCGTGAACGCGGGGACCGGCATGCCGATGCGGGGATCTGGCGTGGAGGGCGGGCCCGGGGTGGAGGTGGGCTCCTGGGAACGCCAGCTGTCGTCGTCGGTGAGGAGGCCGGACGCGGACGCGATGCCGAGCCCGGCGACCAGCAGGAGGCCGGCGAGGGCCGCGGCGATCGGAGCGGGGCGGAGGAGGCGGCGGCGCGGGTGGTCGTCGAGGCTCCCGGCGTCGCGCTCGACCGGATCCGCGTCCTCGGCGTCCGGGTCGGGGGCTGGCTCCTCGGGGCGCGGTGCGGGCGCGGCGGCGGCGTCCTCCGCGAGCAGCGTCCGGCCCTCGCCGACGAGGCGGTCCTCCTCGACCAGCAGCGCGACCAGCGGCCGCGGGAGCGCGTCCGCCGAGATCCCCGACGCCGCCCGCACGTGCTCGGGCACCTCCGCGAGCGGCGCGTCGGACGCCGCCCGTCCGTAGGCGGCGCGGCGGAGCGCGTCGAGGGCGCGCGCGGCGTCGGGGTCGTCGCGCAGGCGGCGGCGGAGGGCGTCGGCGGGGGACGCGGATCCGGTCACCGGAACGCCTCCGGCAGCTCGGGGCAGGCGGCGGCGATGCGCGCGTCCATGCGCTCGGGGAACGGGCTCCACGGACGCTGGGCGCGCGCCAGCGCGATGAACTCGTCGACCCCGGGCAGCTCGTCGGCCACGGGCGCGCCCTCCGCCGCGTAGCAGGGGAGGAGGAAGGAGGCGTAGTAGTCGCGGAGGTACGCGAGCTCCGCGTCGGTGCGCGGGCCGGCGTCGCGCACGGGGAAGCGGACGGCGCACGCGTAGACGACGAGCGGATCCGCGTCTGTGAGGCTGTACGCGTCGTCCGCGAAGCGCGTGGCGTCCACGCCCCCCGCGCGGAGGCACGCCACCTGCTGCTCAGCGTGGTCCTCCTGCTCGACCAGGCGCTCCATCCGCACGTCCGGCCGCACGGCGTCCGGCTCCGCCTGGAGCACGAGGGCCCACGCCTGGTCGGCGCCGATCCGGAGCTCCTCGGCCAGCTCGGCGTCCGTCAGGGGGATCCGCACCGGCGGATCCGCCGTGAAGTCGGGCACGGGCGCGCCGCGGCGGCCGTCCGGGGTGCCCATCGCCTGGCCGCGCGGGACCGAGGGCGCGCTCGCGGAGGGGGATGCGTCGGCGGTGCCCGAGGCCGGGGCGCCGGGCCGTCCCCCGTCGAGGAGGCCCGCGGCGGACACGGCGCCGAGCCCCGCGACCACGAGGCAGGCGGCCGCGATCGCGGCAAAGGGGCCGGGGCGGAGCGCGCGTCGTCGGGCGGGCTCGGCCGGGCGGTCGTCCGCGTGCGCGGGGTCGGGATCCGCATGCGCGTCGTCGGCCGGGGTCACGGGTGCGTCCGCCGCGAGCAGCGCCGTGCCCTCGTCCGCGAGCCGCGCCTCCTCCGCCAGCAGGGCGACGAGCGGCGCCGGCAGCTCGTGCTCGTCGTACCCGGTGCGTGCGCGGAGGGCGGCCGGCACCTCCACGAGCGGCGCGGTGGATCCGGCGCGCCCGTAGGCGTCGCGCCGCAGCTCCTCGAGGCGGTGCGTCGCCGGCGTCGCGTCGGTCATGCGGCCTCCTCGTCGCGGGCGCATCGCGGCGCGGTGCGGCGAGGTGCGGTAGCGCCCAGGCTACGACGGCGGATCCGCGCGGGCGAGGTCCCCGTCAGGGTCACCTCGCGGGCGCCCCTCGGCGGGTGCGTCGGAGGATCCCGACCGTGCCGTCGCCGCCGGATCGGGCCAGGATCCGGACATGACCATCGACGACCGCCCCGCCCTCACCGACGCCAAGCTGACCGCCCGCGACCACGTCCCCGGCCTCGTGCACCACGTGGTGCTGTTCCGCCTCCGGGACGACGCTCCCGCCGGATCGCACGCGGAGGTCGAACGGCGCTTCCGCGCGCTCGCCGACTCGCCGCACCCCGACGGCTCCGGCCCCTACATCCGCTCGCTGCACGCCGGACGGCAGTCGAGCCCCGAGGGCGTCGGCCGCGGCTTCGAGCTCGGCTTCGTGCTGACCTTCTCCTCGGAGGGCGACCGCAACCTGTACCTCGGCGAGCCGCTCATCGCGGATCCGTCGCGCATCGACGCGCAGCACGCCGCCTTCAAGGACTTCGTCGGGCCGCTGCTCGCGCCGGATCCGCACGGGGTGCTGGTGTTCGACTTCACGGAGGCGGAGGCGGAGGCGGAGGCGGCGTCGCCGGCGGGGGCGTCCGCCGCCTGATCCCGCGCCCCAGATGCGGGCCGCGCCGCCGTCGGGGTCGCGCGGCACCGACCCGCCCGCCAGCCTGGATCGACCGCCCATCGCCGACGAGACGAGTCCCGTGCCCGCATCCGCCCGCCCCGCCGCCGCGTCCTCCGAGCCGTCCGCCGCGCGCATCGGATCCGCGGATCCCCGCCTCGAGGCGCAGACGCGCCGCCCGCAGTCGTGGCTCCGCGCCGTCGCGGTCGCGCTCCTCGCGTGGGTCGTGCTCGGCGTCGCGCTGGGGGCGTCCACCGGCATCGCGCAGGCGGTGACGCAGGCGGCCGGGGCCGGCCTGATCCTCCAGGTAGCGCTGCAGACCGTGCTGATGTCCGCGCTCGTCGTGCCCGCCGTCGTCCTCCTCCGGCGGCGCCTCGACCGCAGGAGCCTCGCGAGCCTCGGACTGTCGCGGCGGATCGGACGACCGATCGCGCTGGGCGTCGGGGTGGGCGTGGTGACGGGTGCCGTCGTCTGGGTCCCCGCAGGTCTCCTGGGCTGGATCCGCGTCGACGGCATCGACCTCGCCGCGTGCGCCGCGTTCCTCCTCCTCAACGGCGTCGTCCTCGCGCTCTACGAGGCGATCCCCGAGGAGCTCGCCCTCCGCGGCTACATGTGGACGAACCTGCGCGACGGCGCCGGTCTCGTCGTCGCCACGCTCCTCACGACCGCCCTCTTCCCGGCCATCGGCGTCGTGATCGAGTCCGGCCGCTGGATCCTGCTCGCGATCGTCGGATCCGACCCCGGGGCGTTCGCGCCGTCGACCGGCGGCATCGACCCGATCGCCTACGTGCTCCAGCTCGGGCTGTTCGGCCTCGCGCTCATCGCCGCACGGCGGATCCCGATGGAGGGTGCGCTCCTCATCGCGATGGCGTTCCACTGGACGCAGCTGACGGTGACCCGCGTGCTGCTGGACCCCATGGGCTGGGCTCCGTCGGGCTGGGACGTCGCGTTCGTCGAGCCCGACGCGATCGCGCTGGTGCTCGTGCACATCGTCCTGGCCGGCATCGTCTTCGTCGCGGTGCGGTGGGGGATGGAGCGGCGGGCGCCCGAGCTGCGGGCGGCGCGCGGAGGCCGCGTCCAGGAAACCGACCTACGGTAGGTATGTCCATGCGATCGCATGGACCAGTGGCTCCGCCCACGAGACGCGGGCCGCCGCCCCACCCGTCAGGAGACCCCATGACCACCACCCGCTTCACCGACCAGGTCGTCCTCATCACCGGCGGGGGCTCCGGCCTCGGCCGTGCCGCCGCCGTCCGCCTCGCGTCCGAGGGCGCGCGCCTCGCGCTCGTCGACATCTCCGAGCGGGGCCTCGCGGCCACCGTCGAGGCCGTGACCGCGGCCGTGCCGGATGCCGAGATCCTCACCGTCATCGCCGACGTGTCCCAGGAGTCCGACGTCGACGCGTACGTGCGCCAGACCGTCGAGCGCTTCGGCCGCATCGACGGCTTCTTCAACAACGCCGGCATCGAGGGCCGCCAGAACCTCACCGAGGACTTCACGGCCGCCGAGTTCGACAAGGTCGTCGCCATCAACCTGCGCGGCGTCTTCCTCGGCCTCGAGAAGGTGCTCGCCGTCATGCGCGCGCAGGGCTCCGGCATGGTCGTGAACACGGCGAGCGTCGGCGGGATCCGCGGCGTCGGCAACCAGTCCGGCTACGCGGCCGCGAAGCACGGCGTCGTGGGCCTCACCCGCAACTCGGCCGTGGAGTACGGGGAGTTCGGCATCCGCATCAACGCGATCGCGCCGGGCGCCATCTGGACGCCCATGGTGGAGGAGTCCATGAAGCAGATCAGCGCGGACGACCCGCGCGGCGCGGCCGAGGAGTTCATCCAGGGCAACCCGACCAAGCGCTACGGCGAGGCGGACGAGATCGCGTCGGTCGTCGCGTTCCTGCTCTCCTCGGACGCGGCGTACGTGAACGCGGCCGTGCTGCCGATCGACGGCGGGCAGTCCGCGCGGTACTGACGCGCGACGACGACTGCGACGGAGTCGACCGCCTCGGCCCGCCCGTGGACCGGCCCGCGGTCAACCGAACGGCGCCGTCGGGACCTGGCACGTCACGGGCTGGCCGGGCGCCGCGGTCGACGAGGCGATCTCCTTCACGCCGTCCACGAGGATCCGGCACGTCAGCGCCTCGCCGTCCACCGGCGTCGCCTGCACGAACGCCCAGTCCTCCGCGGTGACCGCCGACTCGACCGACCAGACGGAGCTCGCGGAGTCGTCGCCGGGGGCGAACGGCGCCTGGCCGACCTCCTTCACGATCGACGGGCGGCCGCGATGCGCGGCCTCCGCGTACGACACGTCGGTCAGGCCGCCGTCGGCGGGTCCCGTCGTCGTCACCTCGTAGGTGATGGAGTAGATGTCGGCGATGTCGTCCATCACGCTCGTGCAGCCCGCGAGGGCGAGGGTCGCGGCGCCGAGCGCGAGGACGGTCCCGGCGCGCGCGGCGCGGCGGAGGGAGGGAGCGGAGGTCATGCTCCCAGTCTCCCGGCGGAGGCGGGCGCGCTCATCCGCCGCAGGTGCCGGGATCGGCGGGCGACCAGCACCCGGGTACCGGTCGTGCCGATCCCGCGTCAGACGACCGCGCTGCGCAGCGGCGCCGTCGCGAACTCGCGCATGCCCTCCTCGAACGTCATGTGCGGCTCCCAGCCGAGCTCCGCGCGGAGCCGGTCGGACGACGCCGTGATGTGCCGCACGTCGCCCAGCCGGTACTCGCCCGTGGTGACGGGCGCGGATCCGCCGGCCGCGCGCGCGAGCGCCTCCGCCATCTCGCCGATGGTGTGCACGGTGCCGCTGCCGACGTTGAAGGCGCGGAAGGACCCGGCCTCGCGCTCCGCGGTCCAGGCGAGCGCGGCGAGGTTGGCGCCGGCGACGTCGCGCACGTGCACGAAGTCGCGGCGCTGGCGGCCGTCCTCGAAGACGCGCGGCGCCTCGCCGCGCGCGAGCGCCGAGCGGAACAGCGAGGCGACGCCGGCGTAGGGCGTGTTCTGCGGCATGCCCGGTCCGTAGACGTTGTGGTAGCGGAGCGCGGCCGCGCGGCCGCCGGTGGCGCGGGTCCACGAGCTCGCGAGGTTCTCCTGCGCGAGCTTGGTGGTGGCGTAGACGTTGCGCGGATCCAGCGGCACGTCCTCGCCGATGAGGGTGGGGACGAGCGGCTCGCCCGTCGCGGGATCCACCGGGTCGAACATCCCGGCGTCGAGGTCGGCGATCCGGCGCGCGGGCGGGCGCACCGGCCCGTCCGCGCCCTCGTACGCGCCCTCGCCGTAGACGACCATCGAGCTCGCGAGCACGAGCCGGTCGATGCCGGCCCGGGTCATCGCCGCGAGGAGCACCGCCGTGCCGCCGTCGTTCGTGGCGACGTAGTCGGGGGCGTCGAGGAAGTCGACGCCGAGGCCGACCTTCGCGGCCTGGTGGCAGACGACGTCGACGCCGGCGAGCGCGCGGCCGACGGCATCCGGATCCGTGACGCCGCCGCGCACGAGCTCCACGCGCGGGTCGAGCTCCGGGTCGCCGCCGTGCACGTCGGCCCGCAGCGAGTCGAGGACGCGCACGCGGCGGCCCTCCTCGAGCGCCGCCTGGACGATGGTCCCGCCGATGAACCCCGCGCCTCCCGTGACGAGGAGGATCCCGTCGCTCACGAGCGCGCGCCGGTCGTCGGGCGCGCGAGCACGGACGCGACCGCGTCCGGGTCGATGAGCGGGCGTCCGCGGTAGTCCTCGGGGATCGCCCGGATCACCGCCTCGATCGCCCGCACGATGCGCGGCTGCGCCTCCTTCAGGCGCGTGAAGACCAGCTCGGCCGTGACGGCGTCGCCCTGCTCGCCCGGCAGCGGCGCGAGGCCGGCGTCGGCGTCGGTGACGAACGACAGGTTGACCGTGCCGATGTTCAGCTCCGACGCGAGCACCACCTCGGGGTACTGCGTCATGTTCACGATGTGCGCGCCCGCCTGGCGGAACCAGAGCGACTCGGCGCGCGTGGAGAAGCGCGGGCCCTGGATCACGACGACCGTGCCGGAGGTGCGCAGGGGACCCGCGGGATCCGCGTTCTCCCCGCCTTCGAGCTCCACGAGCGCGGCGGCCGCGCGGGCGTGCAGCTCGGGGTCGAACGGATCCGCGGCGGAGAGGTGCTGCACGACGCCGGCGTCGAAGAAGGTGTCCGGCCGACCCCAGGTGCGGTCGAGCAGCTGGTCGGTGAGCACGAGCGATCCCGGCGGGTAGTCCGGCGAGACGCCCCCGACCGCGGACGACGACACGATGACGGAGACGCCGAGCGACGCGAGCGCCCAGACGTTGGCGCGGTAGTCGATGAGGTGCGGGGCGACCGAGTGGTCGGCGCCGTGCCGGGTGAGGAACGCGACGCGGCGCCCCGCGAGCTCGCCGACCGTCACCTCGCTCGAGGTCGGGCCGAACGGCGTCTCGACGCGGTGCGACTCGCTCGTCGCGGGGTCGAGCAGGGAATAGAGGCCGGATCCGCCGATGACGCCGATCTCGGCGCGGGGTGCGGGTGCGGGGGTGCTGTCGTGGGTCACAGGGCTCCTCGGGGTCGTCGGCCCAGTCAAGCAGGGCCCCGGTGGATGCGCGCCGGACGCGACCCGCGGCGGATGCCCGGGCGCCGCCCGCGTGCTGGACTGGGGCGATGAGCACCGCCGACGCACCGCCCGGCCGCCCAGCCGTGCCGGTCGCGGGCCTCGCGCTGGTGCTCGTGGTGCTGGGCCTCGCGGGCGTCGTCACGGCGGGCGGGACCGTGCTCCTCGCCGCGCGGATCCGGGCCGCGGTGACCGGATTCGAGGTGGACGGCCTCTCGCTGCTCCTGCCGGGGCTCGGGGTGACGGCCGTCGTCGTGTTCTTCGCCGCGGCGACGACCGCGCGGATCGTGCGCGGTGCCCGGCGCGTCGACGCGGATGCGCTGGCCCGGCACGCGTCCGCGCTCGCGCCCGTGCCGCTCGCGGTGACGGCCGTGCTCGTGGTCGCCGCGTCCCGGTACCTCGTGCCGGGCGGCCTCGCGGAGGTGGTGGGACGGCGCCCGGATCTCGCCGTGCTCCCGGTCCTGCTGTTCGGCACGGCCGCGGTCGCGCAGGTCGTGGCGGCCCGCGCGCGCGGCCGGGCGACGCGGATCCGCGCCCTCGGCGTCGCGGGTGCGGCGCTGGTGGGCGCGGCCTGCGCGATGCCGTCCCTCGTGACGGCCTCGCTGCAGAGCGGCGCGCTCGTGCTGTGCGCCGCCCTGCTGCTCCGGTCGACCCGAGGGGCGGGATCCGCCGGCTGAGCGAGCGCGTCTCCACGGCGACGCACGTGCGGGCTTATTGAGAATGATTCTCGACTAAGCTCGCCGGGACCTCCCCGACCCGGAAAGCCGCGTGCCATGCCCCCACCCCCCGAACCGACCCTCGACGCCCTCGTGATCGGCGCCGGTCCCGCCGGCCTCGGCACTGCGATCGCCCTCGACGCCGTCGACGGGCTCCGTTCCGGCGTCGTCGAGCGGGGCGGCGTCGGCGAGACGTTCCGTCGCTGGCCCGCCCGGCAGCGGTTCCTGTCGCCGTCCTTCACGGGCAACGGCTTCGGGGCCACGGACCTCAACGCGATCCACCCGCTGACCTCCCCGGCGTTCTCGCTCGGCGTCGACTACCCGACCGGCCCGGAGTACGTGCGCTACCTCGCGGGCGTCGCCCGGCACTTCCCCGTGCCCCTGATGGTGGACACGGAGGTGACCGCGGTGTCGCCCGTGGAGGGCGGCTTCGAGGTGACGACGAGCCGCGGATCCCTCGGCACGCGCACCGTCGTCTGGGCCGGCGGCGAGTTCCACGACCCGTCCGCCGCCCGGTTCGCCGGCGGATCGCTGACCGACCACTCCTCCTCGCCCGCCGCCTGGGAGCCGCGCACGGGCCGGCTCGTCGTCATCGGCGGCTACGAGTCGGGCATCGACATCGCCTGCCACCACGTGGAGCAGGGCGCGGAGGTGGTCGTGGTGGATCCCGCGCACCCGTGGGCGCCCGGATCCGGTTCCGACCCCTCGTACCGGCTCGCGCCGCGCTCCGTGCAGCGGCTGGCGACGGCGGTCGCGACCGGGCGCCTCACCCTCATGGGCGACGGCGGCGTGGTGGGCGTGCGCCCCGACGGCGACGGCTACCGGATCCAGGTCGCGGGCGCCGCGGCGGTCGCCTCCGACTCGCGGCCCGTCCTCGCGACCGGATTCGGGCCGGGGCTCGGCCCGGTCGCCGACCTCTTCGACCAGCGCGACGACGGCTGGCCGCTCCTCACCGAGGACGATGAGTCCACCACCACCCCCGGCCTGTTCCTCTCCGGCCCGGCGGTGCGCCACGGAGCCGTCCGCTTCTGCTTCGTCTACAAGTTCCGGCAGCGCTACGCACACATCGCGCGCGTCATCGGCGAGCGGATCGGCGCCGACTGCGCGGGCCTCGAGCAGTGGCGGATCGCGGGCATGCTCACGGACGACCTCAGCTGCTGCGGCGTGGAGTGCGCGTGCTGACCGGCCGCGCCGACGACGGGCGCGCGATGGCGCGGCCCGCCGCAGATCCGGATCCGGCGCCGGGCGGGGTGCCGATGCCGGCGAGGGCGCTGCTGCTGTTCCTCGGCGCCATCGCCGTGGGATCGATCGTCGGGGTGGCGAGCCCGGACACGGGCGCCGTGCTGGCGGGCGGCGTGGATCCGACCGTGCTGCTGCTCGTGACGGTGCTCTTCGTGGACGTCGACCTCTCCGGCCTCCGCCTGCGCCGACTGCGGGAGGCGCCGCGCTTCCTCGCCGTGGCGTGGCTCGCGAACTTCGTGCTCATGCCGCTGCTGGGGTTCGCGATCGCCTCGCTGTTCCTGTCGGGAGCGCCCCTGCTGTTCGCGGGCGTCGTGATCTACTTCACGGCCCCCTGCACGGACTGGTTCCTCGGCTTCACCCGCCTCGCGGGAGGGAACACGTCGCTCGGGGCCGTGCTGCTGCCCGTCAACATGGTCACGCAGCTGCTGCTCTACCCGTTCCTCCTCAGCGCGCTCGTGCACACGGACGCGGTGCAGGATCCGGTGGCCATCGGCGAGACGCTCCTGCGCTGGTGCGTGACGCCGGCGCTGATCGCCGTCCTGGTGCGCGTCGTCCTCTCGCGCGCTCTCCCGACGACGGTGCGAGAGCGGGTGCGCGGGCTTCCGGGGCGGCTCGTGCCGCTGATCATCGCGGCGCTCATCGTGCAGATCTTCGCCGCGAACATCGTGACCATCCGGGATCACGCCGACGCGTTCCTCGCGCTCCTGGGCGCGGTGGTGCTGTTCTTCGCGATCGGCTACGTCCTCATCGACCGGCTGTCGAACGCGCTGCGGCTGGAGCACCCGGAGCGCGCGCTGCTCGCCATGACGACCGCCGCCCGCAACGCGCCGCTCATGCTCGGCCTCACCACGGTCGTGCTCCCGGACCAGCCGCTCATCGCGGCCGCGATCGTCATCGGCATGCTCATCGAGTTCCCGCACCTCGCGGGGATCACCTGGCTCCTCACCCGACGTCCGCGGGCGTCGTCGCGCGGGCCAGCAGGGGCGACGCGTGACGCCGGGCACCCCGCCGCGTGCGCGGAGAGCCCGGCGCCGGCGCCGTGAGCGGGTGGATCCCGCTGGCTAGTTGAGCGGGCGCGTCCCCTCGGGCAGCGCGCCGCCCGCGTAGAGGTCCTTCGCCGTGTCCTGCAGGGCCGTCAGCGCCACGCGCTGGGTCCACGGGCCGTAGGAGATGCGGGCGACGCCGAGCTCCTCGAAGCGGGCGGGGGAGAGGGATCCGGGGACGCCGATGACGGTGAGTCGCTGCGGGCCCAGCGCGTCCACGAGCGTGCGCACCTCGTCCTCGGTGAGCGGGCCGGGCACGAAGATCGAGGTGGCGCCGGCGGCCAGGTAGGCACGGCTGCGCTCGACGGCGTCGGCGAGGACGTCGGACCGGTCGCGGTCGCCGCCCAGCACGTAGGCGTCGGTGCGCGCGTTGAGCGCGAACGGCACGCCCTCGGCCTGGGCGGCTGCGACGGCGGCCTCGACCGCGCGCACGGAGTCGGCGAGCGGGCGCATGCCGTCCTCCAGGTTCGCGCCGACGACGCCCACGCCGATGGCGCGGCGCACGGTCTCGCCCGCGTCCCCGTAGCCGGACTCGAGGTCGGCGGAGACGGGCTGCTCGACGGCGGCGACGATGCGGCCGATCATGTCGAGGTGGAGGTCGAGCGGGATCCGCTCGCCGTCCTCGTAGCCGAAGGTGGCGGCGATGGAGTGGCTCGCGGTGGCGAGCGCCTTCGTCTCGGGGAGGGCGGCGATGGTGGCGGCGCTGATGGCGTCCCACACGTTCACCACCCTCAGGAGCTCGGGTGCGGTGTGGAGGTCGACGAGGGTCTGCCCGCGGGCGGCGATGGTCATGCTCCGACCCTATGTCCGGCCGGTCGCCCGCGGCAGGGGCGGGTTCGGGTCCCGGACACGCCTCCGCCGACGTGCGCTGGGGAGGAGCGGGCCCCGTCAGCGCGTGCGGTCCGCGGCGGATCGCACGGCGGACACGACCAGCCCCGCGCCCGCCGTGAGGAGCGCGAGCGCCGCCACGAGCAGGAGCAGGCCGAGGTCGGATCCGCCCGTGTACACGACGATCCCGGCGCTGCCCAGCGCGAGCGCGGCGGCGAGCAGCAGGCCGCCGACCGCACCGGCGACGCGGCGTCGGAGCGCGGAACGGCGCTCGTGCGGATCCATGGGCACAGGGTCCCGCGCGCGGCGCACGGGCGGCAAGGCCCCCTGGCCGATGCGCGAAGGCGGCGGACGCGGCGCGCGCGGCGGACGCGGACGGAGGGCGGGCGACGCCGCCGGCACGATCGCGCTCCCGAGCGGGGACCGGTCGCCCGCGTCGGGGATGATGGGGTGATGACCCCCGACCGCCCCGCGGACCGCCGACGACGCACGGTCGACGAGCACCGCGCGGCCGTGTCCGCGCTGCTCGCCCCGCTCGCCGAGCTGCCCGCGGAGGAGCTGGCCGTGTCCGCGGAGGCGCTCGCCGCGGATCCGCACCGCCACGCCGACCGCGTCCTCGCCCGCGATGTCGTGAGCCCGATCGACCTGCCGCCGTTCCGCAACTCGCAGATGGACGGCTACGCCGTGCGCGCGGCCGACCTCGCCGACGCGACCGGCGCGCGCCCCGCCGTCCTCCGCATCGCCGCGCGGATCCCCGCGGGCACCGCCCCCGCACCCCTCGCGCCCGGCACGGCCGCGCCCTGCATGACGGGCGCGCCCGTCCCGCCCGGCGCCGACGCGATCGTGCCCATCGAGGCCGCGACGCCCGACCGCTTCGTCGACGAGGACGCCGTCGACGCGACCGTCTCGTTCGCCGCGCCGGTGGATCCGGGCGCCTTCGTCCGCGCGCAGGGCAGCGACCTGGGGGCGGGCGGCGTGCTCGTCGCCGCGGGCACGCGCCTCCTCCCGGCGCACTGGGGCGTCCTCGCCTCGGCCGGCGTCGCGCGCGTCGCCGTCCGCCGCCGACCCGTCGTCCTCCTCCTCTCCACGGGCCTCGAGCTGCGCGGGCCCGGTGAGGAGCTCGCGCCCGGGCAGATCCACGACGCCAACTCCGTCGCGCTCGCCGCCGCGCTGACCACCGCCGGGGCCGAGGTCCGCACGCTGCGGGTCGCGTCCGACGACGCCGCCCGGGTGCGGGACGCCCTCCGCGACGCGGCGGCGGGCGTCGACCTCGTCGTCACGACGGGCGGTGTGAGCGCCGGCGCCTACGAGGTCGTGCGCGACGTGCTCACCGGCGGCGTCGAGTTCGTCTCCGTCGCCGTGCAGCCGGGCGGGCCGCAGGGCCTCGGCACGGCGGACCTCGGCGGCGCGCGGATCCCCGTCGTCGCGTTCCCGGGGAACCCCGTCAGCGCGCTCGTCTCGTTCGAGCTGTTCCTCCGGCCCGTGCTGCGGGGGATCGCCGGGCATCCGCGTCCCGACCGCCCGACCCGCGAGCTGCCGCTCGCCGAGCCGCTCGACTCGCCCGCCGCCAAGCACCAGGTGCGGCGCGGCCGGGTCGACGCCGACGGCCGGGTCGTCGCGGTCGGGGGACCCGGATCCCACCTCCTGCACGCGTACGCGACCGCCACCCACCTCGTCCACATCCCCGCAGGTCTCGACCGGCTCGAGGCCGGCGACCCCGTCACCGTCTGGAGCATCGATGACTGATCCCGCCGCGAGCGCCGCCGCGCCGTCCCTCACCCACCTGCGGCAGGACGGATCCGCCCACATGGTCGACGTCACCGACAAGGCCGTCACGAAGCGCCGCGCGGTCGCGCAGGCCGTGCTCGTGACGCGTCCCGAGGTGGTGGCGGCCGTGATCGCGGGCGACCTGCCCAAGGGCGAGGCCGTCGGCACGGCGCGCATCGCGGGGATCATGGCGGCGAAGCAGACCTCGAGCCTCATCCCGCTGTGCCACCCGCTGCCGATCGGCCGCATCGAGATCGACATCACCGGCGCCGACGACCGGCTCACCGTGGTCGCGTCCGTCAGCACCACGGGCGTCACGGGCGTGGAGATGGAGGCGCTCACGGCCGCCTCGGTCGCGGCGCTCACGCTGTACGACATGCTCAAGGCCGTCGACGCGCGCGCCGTCATCACCGACGTGCTCGTGCGCGAGAAGCAGGGCGGCAAGTCGGGCGACTGGGAGCGGGCATGAGCCCGGCGGATCCTCGCGGCCGGGCGGTCGTGATCGTCGCCTCCACGCGCGCTGCCGCGGGGGAGTACGAGGACCGCACCGGTCCCGTGATCGCCGCGTGGCTCGCCGAGCGCGGCTTCGAGGTGGACGGCCCGCACGTGCGCGCGGACGGCCCCGGGGTCGCCGCCGCGCTCGCCGAGGCGGTCGCGGGCGATGCGCGCGTGATCCTCACCACCGGCGGCACGGGCGTCACGCCCACCGACCGCACGCCCGAGGCGACCCGACCGCTGCTCGACCTCGAGCTCCCCGGGATCATGGAGGAGGCCCGGCGCATCGGCGTCGCGCACACGCCCACGGCCGTGCTGACGCGCGGGCACGCGGGCGTCGCGGGCGGCACCTTCGTGATGAACCTGCCCGGATCGCCCGGCGGGGTGCGCGACGGGCTGGGGCTCCTCGACGGGATCCTCGACCACGTGCTCGCGCAGATCCGCGGCTCCGTGCACCCGGCGACGGACGCCGCGGCCGACACCGACGCCGACGCGGGGGCCGCCTCGTGACCGCCGACCGCGTCCTCTTCGCGCGCATCGCCGGCGGCGCGATCCGCGTCGAGGACTGCGCCGACGCCGTGCGCGCCGACGACGCGGGCGCCGTCGTGACCTTCGAGGGCGTCGTGCGCGACCACGACGACGGCAAGGGCGTCCTCTGGCTCGACTACTCGGCGCACCCGGCCGCGCGCCAGGCGATCCGGCAGGTCGCGCTCGACGTGTCGGCGCGCTACCCGGACGTGCGGATCGCCGTCGAGCACCGGATCGGCCGGCTGGGCATCGGCGACGTCGCGCTCACGTGCGCCGTGTCCTCGGCGCACCGCGCCGACGCGTTCGCTGCGTGCGGGCTCCTGGTGGACGAGGTCAAGCAGCGCGTCCCCATCTGGAAGCAGCAGGCCTTCGACGACGGCACGAGCGAGTGGGTGGCGTCGCTCGGGTAGCTCGGCGGGTCGAGCGCTTCAGATTCTCCGCCCTGTGGACTGCGTCGACGGGCTTCGAGCACGAGTTCTAAGTTCGGCCTCGAGGGCTCAGTCGATCCTGGAATTCTGACCGAAGCCCACTTCACGCGAGGCATCTCTGAATGCCGAGCCCTGCCTTGCTCACTCGGCACCTCGGGCGTAGGTCGAGCGACATCGGTGCGCGGACTGTCTCTCTCCTCTATAGAAGGAAAGACAAATGAACAGCAGATCGAAGGCTCCACTCTGCATTGCCGTGGCGACAGTCATTGCCATGGGCTTGATGTCCACGTCGTCCGTCGCAGCGAATGCCGCTGAGTCCGCACCGAACTCCGCGGCGTCAGCGATCTCAGCGCGAGCGGCCAGTGCCGTGCAGGCCGAATCGAATGCGTTGGCCGTCCCGCGTGACAGTTCGCTCGAAGATGGGCATTCCGTCACGACCTAGCACGTGGGCAATGGGGTCGAGGTGGCTTCCACCAAGAATTCGGCACCGAATCCTCCCGAAGGTGAATTCGAGTCCAAAATCTCAGGCGGCACGGATGACGGTCATGGGCATCCCTACATCCTTCTCAATTCATTTGATCAAGATGCCATCATCAACGGGAGTGGTGTCCTGGTCGGCTTCGCCTTGTGCGGTGCGTTTCCCGGAAGCTGCTTCATCACCAGCGTCGCCATCGGGGCGGCACAGCAGTACCTGAGTCACAACGGAAAGTGCTCCGACGATCGCCAACTGCTTCTGCCCTTCTTCGGACATGAAGCAGCGTGGACTGGTATGAACGATGCATGGATTCGGTGCGTCTAGCCCCTGGGTCGTGCCTTGAGTGGGCGCCGCGTGAGTCGCGGCGCCCACTCGGAGGAGATGTTTCACGTTGAAGCTCAAGATAGTGGCCATCGCCGTCCTCGGTTTGGGAGTCGGCCTCCTCATCCAATTCCTCACTTTCGAGCAATCCGGGATCCTCCGCGTCGCGGGATCGATCTGCTTCGTAGTGCTGATCGTTGTCGGTGGACGTGCAATAGGAGCTGTTGTGCGCCACGAACGCGAGAAACGACACGATTGAAAGCGCGTTTCTCAAGGGGCTATCGGATCGGGTTCCAGGCCATGCGTGCCCCCACAGAGAACGGGCTGCCGGTTCGAGTGGCGTCAGCTTTGCCTGCATGGAGCAGTCCTCGCTGATTCCCCTCGAGTGACATCGGCATCGGCGGCGTCGCGCTCACCTGCGCGGTCTCGTCCGCGCACCGCGCCGATGCCTTCGCAGCATGCGGCCTGCTGGTGGACGAGGTCAAGCAGCGCGTCCCCATCTGGAAGCAGCAGGCCTTCGACGACGGCACGAGCGAGTGGGTGGCCTCGCTCGGCTGATCCCGACCGACCCGGCTGTCGCCTGACGCCGCCGCAGACGCCGGCGGCTACGCCTTCGGCGTCTTCGCGGCGTTGTACCGGCGGCGGAGGCTGCCGAGGACGATCGTGCCGAGGATCAGGATGATGCCGATGATCCCGAGCCAGACGAGGCCCTTGATGGCGAAGCCGACCACCGTGAGGATCAGCCAGAGGACGAGCAGGACGACGATGAACGCCATGGGGGAGGGCATTCCGTTCGGGGCGGGACACGGGCGGGACGCCGGTCCGATGAGGGCCGGCGGGCGGGGGCTCCCGGCCGCACGGCGACGACGATGCTACCGGGGCGCGCGTGCGGCGGCGGCTGTCCTCCTGGGCCGCGGGACGGCTGTCAGCGGACGGCGGCCGCATCCATGGCGTCGGCGATCCGCTCGGCCCGGCGCGTGCGGCGCCCCGTGAGCTGCAGCACGAGCGCGACCAGGGCGCTCGCCGCGACGAACGCGCCGTAGACCGTGAGCACGATCGGCAGGCCGTCCGCCTCGACGAACACGCCGGCGACGATGCTCGGCACGCCGAAGGCGAGGTAGCTCGCGACGTACACGGAGGACAGGAGGCTGGCGCGCTGGTCGACGGGCGCCTCCGCGAGCACGAGCCGGAGCCCCGCCTGGAAGCCCGCGCCGAAGCCGACGCCGCCGATCACCGCGGCGACCGCGAAGAGGGGGAGCGACGCGGTCCAGATCGCGGCGACGAGACCGATGGGCCCGAGCACGAGGGCGACCACGCCGACGATGAGGCTGCGGCGGGCGTCGCGCGTTCGGATCACGATGCCGGTGATCGCGCCCGTGCCGGTGAACAGGGCGATGGCCGCGCCCGTGAGCGCGGCGCTGTGCAGGCCGAACGTGTCGCCGAGCACGGATCCGATGAAGGCCAGGAACATGCCGCCGAGCGCCCAGCTGGCGATCATGCCGCCGACGACCGCGGTGAAGACGGGGCGGGCGGCGCGCGGCACGGCGACCGACGGGACGAGCGACCGGAGCGCCCCCGCTCGCCGCGGCTGCCGCTCGGGCACGAACGCGACGGCGATCCCCGCGGCCACCATGAGCGCCGCGAGCACGACGAACACCGTCTCCTCGGGCGCGGGCCCGTAGGCCACGAGGAACCCGCTGCCGAGCGCGCCGACCGTGAGCGCCATGGGCGGCACGACGCCGTTGAGGAACGCGGCGAGGCCGGTGCGACGGGTGGGCTGGTGGTCGATCATGCCGGCGCCGAGCGCGCCGGTGGCCAGGCCGATCGCGAGGCCCTGCAGGATGCGGGCGACCACGAGCGCGAGCCCGTCGTGCGCGAAGGCGAAGACGAGCATCGCGGCGACGGAGACGGCGAGCGCGCCGAGGATCACGGGACGGCGGCCGATGTGGTCGGAGAGGCGGCCCGCCGTCAGCAGCGTCGCGAGGAGCCCGGCGACGTAGACGGCGAACACGACCGTGAGGACGACGGGCGGTAGCGCCCACTCCTCCTGGTACACGGGGTACAGCGGCGAGGGCGCGGCGCCCGAGGCGACGAGCACGAGCAGCGTGAACGCGTAGACGAGGAGGCCGGCGGTGGTCTCGCGGCGGGCGGGGGCATCCGCGGCGGCGAGGGGTGCGGTCTCGGTGCGGCTGGTCGTCATGGGCGCTCCTCGCGGGTCGGCGGATCCCGGGGACGAGCCGCCGGGCGGGCTGCTCCCCGTCGAGCGCGCGGCCCTCGCGGGTCACGATGGGGGCCAACGGCGGACCCCTCGCGGGAATTCCCCGGGCGGGGGTCACCTAGGCTCGTGCGGTGGCCCATCTGCTGGGAGCCGAAGCGCTCCACCTCGAGTTCCCGACGCGCGTGATCTTCGACGACGTGACCATCGGGGTGAACGAGGGCGACCGCATCGGCATCGTCGGACGCAACGGCGACGGCAAGTCGACCCTCCTCTCCCTCCTCGCCGGTCGCCTGGAGCCGGACGGCGGCCGCGTCACGCGCCGCCGCGGCGTCACCATCGGCGTGCTCGACCAGAGCGACACCCTGCCCGACGGCCAGACCGTCGGCGAGGCCATCGTCGGCGGGATCGACGAGCACGAGTGGGCGGGCAACCCGCTCGTCCGCGACGTGATCGACGGCCTCGCCTCCGACGTGCCGTGGGACGCCGACGTCGCCCAGCTCTCGGGCGGCCAGCGCCGTCGTGTCGCGCTCGCCAAGCTCCTCATCGGCGACCACGACATCCTGTTCCTCGACGAGCCCACCAACCACCTCGACGTCGAGGGCATCGCCTGGCTCGCCGGCCACCTCCGCCGCCGCTGGGCGCCGAACTCCGGCGGCCTCATCGTCGTGACCCACGACCGGTGGTTCCTCGACGAGGTCGCGAACCACACGTGGGAGGTGCACGACCGGCTCATCGAGCCGTTCGAGGGCGGGTACGCGGCGTACATCCTGCAGCGCGTCGAGCGCGACCGGAGCGCGGCCGTCTCCGAGGCGAAGCGTCAGAACCTCATGAAGAAGGAGCTCGCGTGGCTGCGCCGCGGGGCGCCCGCGCGCACGGCCAAGCCGAAGTTCCGAATCGAGGCGGCCAACGCCCTCATCGCCGACGAGCCGCCCGCGCGCGACACCGTCTCGCTCGCGTCCATGGCGATGCAGCGGCTCGGCAAGGACGTCGTCGACCTGCTCGACGTGTCCGTCAGCTACGGCGACAAGCAGATCCTCAAGGACGTCGAGTGGCGCATCGCGCCCGGCGAGCGCACCGGCATCCTCGGCGTCAACGGCGCGGGCAAGTCCACGCTCCTGTCGCTCGTGGCCGGCACGCTCCAGCCCACGACCGGCAAGGTCAAGCGCGGCAAGACCATCAAGGTCGCCGTGCTCACGCAGCAGCTCGACGAGCTGAAGGACGTGCTCGAGGACCGCGTCTCGACCGTCATCGGCCGCCAGCGCACCACGTACGTCGCGGGCGGCAAGGAGATGACGCCCGGCCAGCTGCTCGAGCGCCTCGGCTTCACGAGCGCGCAGCTGTCCACTCCCGTCAAGGACCTGTCGGGCGGCCAGAAGCGGCGCCTCCAGCTCCTCCTCATCGTGCTCGACGAGCCGAACGTCCTGATCCTCGACGAGCCCACCAACGACCTCGACACCGACATGCTCGCGGCGATGGAGGACCTCCTCGACTCCTTCCCCGGCACGCTCCTCGTCGTCAGCCACGACCGGTACCTGCTCGAGCGCGTCACCGACCAGCAGTACGCGGTGATGAACGGGAACCTCCGCCACCTCCCCGGCGGCGTCGACCAGTACCTGAAGCTCCGCCAGCAGCCCGGCAACGCCGAGAAGTCGACGATCGCCCGGCCCGACGAGGTCGGTGGCCAGGCCACGGCGACCCTCGGCGGATCCGGCGGCACGCAGCTCCAGGGCGCCGAGCTGCGGAACGCCCAGAAGGAGCTCGCGAGCATCACGCGGAAGCTCGAGAAGGCCGACGTGCGCCGGCGCCAGGCGCTCGACGCCATGGCCGAGCACGACCCGAACGACTACGACGGGCTCGGGAAGCTCAACGAGGGCGTGCGCGCCATCGAGGCCGACGTCGAGGCGCTCGAGAGCCGCTGGATGGAGCTCAGCGAGCTGCTCGAGGGCTGATCCTCCGGGCGGTCAGTAGGCGACCGGGACGTCGGGCGAGCTCATGGTGAGCGTGCCGTCGGGCGCCCAGACGACGCTGAGCCCGCCGCCGGCCGTGCGCATGCTGCCGTCGAACGCGCGCACCGGGATGCTCGCGATCCAGGTCATCTCGAGGCCGGAGACGGCGAGTTGCGCTGGCGGGGCGCACGAGGCGACGCCGGAACCGGGGCTGGTCTCGTCGTCCGGCACGGATCCCGACCACGGGTACACGAGCAGGCACGCGTCGCCGGAGATCGTGCGCGCCACGTAGAGGCCCACGCTCGTCTGCACGCCGCGGATGGACGTGAGGTCGATGTCGCCGCCGGGCGAGCGGGGCGGGGCGTCGGCCTCCTCCTTCGGGGCGGCGAGGATCCCGTCGACCGCGACGGGCATCGAGGTGCGGCTGATGTCCGTGCCGAGGAGCGAGCGCACGCTCGCGGGATCCGGCGGCGGGGAGGCGTCGGCGGTCGCGGTGCCGGACGGGGTCGCGGTCGCGTCGGCGGACGGCGCCCCGGATCCGTCGATCGCGCTGGTGACGCCCGCGCCCGCGAGCAGCCCGACGACCAGGGCAGCGCCGGCCCACGCGAGCGGGCGGCGGGAGGGGCGGGCACGCGGATCCGCGTCGGGCACCCCGGCCGCGTCGTCGTCGACGTCCGCGTCCGCCGGGTCCGCCGGAGCGGGGGAGGACGCGCGCTCGCGCCGGGTCAGCTCGGCGGCCGCGCGGATCCACCGCCCGTCGCCCGCGTCGGCCCCCTCCGCGTAGACGAGCTGGCGGAGCTCGTCGAGCGGCAGCGCCGCCATCTCGTCGTCGGGCCTCGATGCGCGTGCGTGCATGTGGTCTCCCCTTCCCCGCCCGACCCTCCCACACCGCCCGCGCGGTCCGTCGGGACGGCTCAGTACGCGAGGATGCGGTCCGGCGTCGTCAGCGTGATGAGGTCGTCGCCCGACCAGGTCGCCCGCACGTCGCCCGTGATCATGCCCGTGGATCCGTCGCGGTTGCGCGACGGGAACTCCGTGGTCCAGGCGATGCGGAGGCCGTCGGACGCGACGCGCTCCGGCGACGCGCACGTGACGACGCCGGCGCCGCCGCTCGGGAAGACCAGCAGGCACAGGTCGCCCGACGCGGACAGGCCGGCGTAGAGGCCGACGCTCGTCTGGACGGCGCGGATGCTGGTCGCGTCGACGTCGGCGCGGACGGCCTTGGGCGGCTCGTCGCCGTCCTCCTGCGGGCCGTCGAAGATCGCGCCGACCGGGCGGCTGCGCTGGTCGGAGGTGGAGTCGGGCCCGAGGAGGGCAGGGCCGGCGGGGCTGGCGGCGCGGTCCGGGGCGGTTCCCGCGGCGACCGGAGGCGCATCGGCACCGGGGCTCGGCGTGCCGTCGGCGGCGCCCGTCGCGGGGGATCCCTGGCCGAGGGACGCGCCGACGGCCCCGCCCGCGAGCAGGCCGACGACGAGCGCGCCGACGGCGGCCCCGACGAGGACGCGGCGGGATCCGCGGGGCGGGGCGGAGGAGGCCGCGCCGGAGGGCGCCGCATCGGGGGAGGGGGCCTCCGCGATCGGGTCGGCCGTCGCGGGGAGGCCGGCGCCGTCGGAGTCCGTGCCGCCGTCGGGATCCGCGGGTCGGGACGCGCGCTCGCGGCGGGCCAGCTCGGCGGCCGCGCGGATCCACCGCTCGTCGCCCGCGTCGGCGCCCTGCGCGTACACGCGGCGCCGCAGCTCCTCGAGGGGGAGCGCGGAGACGTCGTCGGCCTCGGGCATGGGAACCTCCGAGGCCGACCCTGCCACATCCGCGGACCGTCCGCGGTGTCCCCGTGTTACGGCTCGGTTCGACACGCCCCCGCCGCGCGGCCTACCGTCGAGGTGCTGCAGGGACGCGGCCACCGTCCGCCGTCGGCGTCCCGCACCACGAGCCGTCCGCGCCTCCGTCCCGCGCGCACGCCTCCGCGGGGCCGCGCACGCCCGTCGGCACCGGACCGTCCGGGCGCGCCCGCGCGCCGCCACTCGTCACCCGCAGCCACCCGGACCCGCAGCACCGCACCACCACCGGACAGCACCGGCCCCGCACCACCGAGAGGATCACCATGACCACCCAGGCACCCCTGATCGACGCCCCGAAGCGGAGGAACCGCCTCGGCCTCATCGTCGGCGCGGTCGTCGTCGTCCTCGCGATCGTCGCGGCCGTCCTCTTCTCGACCGGCGCCTTCTCCGGCGGCGGCAAGGCCGTCCGCATCGGCGTCGTCGGCGCGAGCGACCCGCAGTGGCCCGCGTTCGTGGCGGCGGCGAAGGACGAGGGCATCGACGTCGAGCTCGTCGACTTCACCGAGTACCCGCAGCTGAACCCGGCGCTGTCGGAGGGCGAGGTCGACCTCAACCAGTTCCAGCACCTCGTCTACCTCGCGCAGTACAACGAGGGCGCGGGCGACGACCTCACGCCCGTCGGCGCCACCGCGATCTACCCGCTCGCGCTGTACTCGCAGAAGCACGGCTCGGTCGACGAGATCCCGCAGGGCGGCACCGTCGTCGTCCCCAACGACGAGTCGAACCTCGCCCGCAGCCTCCTCGTGCTGCAGAGCGCGGGCCTCGTGACGCTGAAGGGCGGCGGATCCAGCGTCTCCACGCTCGACGACGTCGACCAGGCCGCCTCGAAGGTCACCGTCACCACGGTCGACGCGGCCCTCACCGCCACGTCGCTGCCGGACGCCGACGCCGTCATCATCAACAACGACTACGTCACCGACGCCGGCCTCACCGCCGACGACGCCATCGCGCAGGACGACCCGAGCGACCCGAAGTCGCTCGCCTACGTCAACGTCTTCGCCTCGCGCGCCGAGGACGCGGAGAACGAGACGTACCGCAAGCTCGCGCGGATCTTCGAGGACACCCCCGCCGTCGTCGACGCGCTGGTCGAGAACTCGGGCGGCACCGCGATCCCGCTGAAGACGCCCCAGGACGAGCTGCAGAGCCTGCTCACCACCACCGAGAAGGCCGTCGCCGACCAGAAGGCGGCTCGATGACGGACGCCCCGCACGTCTCCCTGCGGGGCGTCGGCAAGCAGTACCCGCCGCGCGCCAAGGGCGAGCCGGCCCTCGACGCCCTCGCCGACGTCGACCTCGACATCCGCCGCGGCGAGGTCTTCGGGATCATCGGCTACTCCGGCGCGGGCAAGAGCACGCTCGTGCGGCTCGTGAACGCGCTCGAGCGGCCGACCTCCGGCACCGTCTCGGTCGACGGCCGCGAGATCCAGGGCCTGCCCGAGCGCGAGCTGCGGAAGCTGCGCCTCGGCATCGGCATGGTCTTCCAGCAGTTCAACCTCTTCACCTCGAAGACCGTGTGGGGCAACGTCGCGTACCCGCTCTCGGTCGCCGGCATGCCGAAGGACCAGCAGCAGCGGCGGATCAGCGACCTGCTGCACTTCGTCGGCCTCGCCGACAAGGCGCACGCCCGGCCCGACGAGCTGTCCGGCGGCCAGAAGCAGCGCGTCGGCATCGCCCGCGCGCTCGCGACGAGCCCCGCGATCCTGCTCGCCGACGAGGCCACGAGCGCGCTGGATCCCGAGACCACGAGCGAGGTGCTCGCGCTCCTCCGCCGGGTCAACGAGGAGCTCGGCGTGACGATCGTCGTCATCACGCACGAGATGGAGGTCATCAAGTCCATCGCCCACCGCGTGGCCGTGATGGACTCCGGCCGCGTCATCGAGCAGGGCGAGGTCTTCGACGTGTTCTCCCGGCCCGCGAGCGACGCCGCGCGCCGCTTCGTCTCCACGGTCGTCGCGGGCGTGCCCGAGCGGGACGAGGTCGAGCGCCTGCGCGCGCGCCACCCCGGCCGGCTCGTCACGCTGTCCTTCGCGGACGGCGGCGCCACGCAGACCGAGGTGTTCCGGGCGCTCGCCGCCGCGGGCATCGCCTTCGAGGTCGTGCACGGCGGCATCACCGACATCCAGGGCCGCACGTTCGGCAACCTGACCCTCGCGCTCGGGGGCGACCCCGCGCGCGTCGACGAGGTGCTCGCGGCCGACCGGGCCGGCGTCACCGTGACGGAGGTGGTCTGACATGGACGTGCTCACCCCGCTCCTGCCGCTCCTCGGCCGCTCCACGGTCGAGACGCTCACGATGGTGCTGCTCACGCTGCTCTTCGGCGGGCTCGGCGGCCTCGTCATGGGCCTCGGCCTCTACCTCACGCGCGCCGGCAGCCTGCTCCCGAACCGGGTCGTGTTCGCGGTCCTCAACGTGGTGGTCAACACCTTCCGGCCCATCCCGTTCGTGATCTTCCTGTTCGCGGCCCAGCCCCTCGCGCGCCTCGTGACGGGCAGCGGCATCGGGCAGCCGGCCGTCATCTTCACGCTGTCGCTCGGGGCGTCCTTCGCGATCAGCCGCATCGTGGAGCAGAACCTGCTCACGGTGCAGCCGGGCGTGATCGAGGCGGCGAGGTCCGTGGGCGCGAGCCCGGTGCGGATCATCTTCACGCTGCTCATCCCGGAGGCGCTCGGCCCGCTGATCCTCGGCTACACGTTCGTCTTCGTCGGCATCGTCGACATGACGGCGGTCGCGGGCGCGGTCGGCGGCGGCGGCCTCGGCAACTTCGCGATCGTCTACGGCTACCGGCAGTTCGAGCCGGTCGTCACGTGGGCGGCGGTGCTGATCATCATCGTGCTCGTTCAGGTGGTGCAGTTCGCCGGCAACCGGCTGGCCCGGGCGGCGCTCCGACGCTGACGCTCCCGCTCGCCACCCGCCGCGGCCGCCTCGCTACCTCAGCGAGGCGGCCGCGGCGCGCACGTGCCGGGTGAGGTCGGCGAGCACGGGGGAATCGACGCTCCAGCGCTGCCAGTGCAGCGCCACGTCCACGTGGGATCCGGCGTCGAGCGGCACGAGCGCCCCCGACGCGACGAGGTCCTCGCTCTGCAGGTCGGGCAGCATGCCCCAGCCCATGCCGAGCGTGAGCGCCGTGACGAACTCCGCTGACGACGGGACGTAGTGCCGCGGCTGTCCCGCGGGAGCGCGGCGGAGGCGGAGCCAGCGGTCCTGCATCGCGTCCTTGCGGTCGAACATCACGAGCGGCGCCGCGGCCAGCGCGCTCGGCGTCGGGCCGTCGGGCAGGTGCGCGGCGACGTAGGCGGGCGTCGCGAGCGCGCGGTACCGCATCCGGCCGAGCCGCTCGGAGGTGCAGCCCTGCACGGGGTCCTTCACGCTCGTGACGGCGGCCATCGCGGATCCGTCGCGCAGCAGGTCGAGGGAGTGGTGCTCGTCCTCGCGCAGCACCTCCACGGCCTGCCCGGTCTCGCCGGCGAGCGCCGCGAACGCGGGCAGCAGCCATGAGGCGAGCGAGTCGCCGTTCACGACGACCGGCACCGCCGCGGTGCCGGCCCGCGGCGCGTCGCCGTCGCCCACGCCGAGCAGCCCGTCGAGGTCGCGCTCGAGCAGGAGCACCTGGCGCGCGTGCCGCAGCACGGCGTCGCCCGCCTCCGTCGTGGTCGCGGGTCGCGTGCGGCGGAGGAGCACGCGGCCGGCGCTCCGCTCGAGGGCCGTGATCCGCTGGCTCACCGCGGAGGGCGTGAGCCGCAGGGCGCGGGCGGCCGCGTCGAGCGTGCCCGTGTCGATGACGGCGGCGAGGGTGCGCAGGTGCTCGGTGCGGATGTCCATCATCAGCGATGCTAATGGTGCTGCAGGAACATGAGCTGGTCTGATGCGCACCCGATGGCTAGCGTCGTCGAGATGCACCCGCTCGCCCACGCGCTCTCCGGATTCGGCCTCGGCTTCTCGCTCATCGCCGCGATCGGCGCGCAGAACGCCTTCATCCTGCGGCAGGGCACCCGGCGCGAGCACGTGCTGGCCGTCGTGCTCATCTGCGCGGTCTCCGACGTGATCCTCATCGGGCTCGGCGTCGCGGGCGTCGGCGCGCTGATCGAGGCGGCCCCGGTCGCGATCGTCGTCATCCGGATCCTCGGCGCCTGCTTCCTCGCCGGCTACGCCGCGCTGTCGCTCCTCCGGGCCGTCGCGCCGCACGGCCTCCAGGTCGCCGCGTCCGCGCCGCGCTCGCTCGCGGCCGTCGTCGCGGCGTGCCTCGCGCTCACCTGGCTGAACCCGCACGTGTACCTCGACACCGTGCTCCTCGTCGGATCCGTCGCCGCGGGCCACGGCGACGGCCGGTGGGCCTTCGGCGTCGGCGCGATGGCCGCCAGCTGCGTGTGGTTCACACTGCTCGCCACCGCGGCGCGCGTTTTCGCGCCCGTCCTCGCCCGCCCGGCGGCCTGGCGCGTGCTGGACACCGTGATCGCCGGCGTGATGCTCGTGCTCGCCGTGCAGATCCTGCTGCCGCTGGTGTCGACCGGGCTCGCGGAGGGCGCGCGGATCCTCGCCGCCACCGTCGTGTGCGCGGCCCTCGCGGGCGCCGTTGCGGCGTGGTCGACCGCGCGCCGGCGGCGTTCGGAGGCGGACCGCAACGCGGAGGCGACGGACGACGCGCCCGCCGTGCCCGCTCCCACCGCGCTCGGAACACCGGAGGGGTCCGCGCTGTTGAGGTGAGCATGACCGTCCCGCTCTCCATCCTCGACCTCGCCCCCATCGCCCCCGGGGAGACCGCCCGCGACAGCTTCCAGGCCTCCGTCGCCCTCGCCCAGCAGGCCGAGCGGAGCGGGTACCGCCGCGTCTGGTACGCGGAGCACCACAACATGGCCTCCATCGCGTCGAGCGCGACGAGCGTCCTCATCGCCCACGTCGCGAGCCAGACCTCCACCATCCGGCTCGGCTCCGGCGGCGTCATGCTGCCGAACCACTCGCCGCTCACCATCGCGGAGCAGTTCGGCACGCTCGAGACGCTGCACCCGGGCCGCATCGACCTCGGCCTCGGCCGCGCCCCCGGCAGCGACCAGGCGACCTTCCGCGCGCTCCGCCGCGACCCCGGATCCTCCGACCGCTTCCCCGAGGACGTCGTCGAGCTGCAGGCGTTCCTCGCGGGCGAGAGCCAGGTCCCGGGCGTCTCGGCCACGCCGGGCGCCGGCACGCGCGTGCCCCTCTACATCCTCGGATCCTCGACCTTCGGCGCCCAGCTCGCCGCGGCCCTCGGCCTGCCGTTCGCCTTCGCCTCGCACTTCGCGCCGGACATGCTGCTCGACGCCGTCGGGATCTACCGCCGCGACTTCCGCCCCTCGGAGCAGCTCCAGGAGCCGTACGCGATCGCCGGCATCAACGCCATCGCGGCCGACGACCGGGCCGACGCCGAGCGCCAGTTCGCCGAGGTCCGCCGTGCGCGCCTGATGATGCTTCTCCGCCAGAGCGGCCAGATCCCGGCCACGCAGACCTTCACCGACGACGAGCTCGACCGCCTCCTCGAGGCCCCGGTCGGTGCGCACGTCGCCAGCATGATGACCTACACGGGGCTGGGCACGGGCGCCGAGGTCTCCGACTACGCGAACCGGTTCGCGCAGGAGGCGGGTGTCGACGAGGTCATCGTCGGGCACGCGTCGCAGCGCACGCCGGAGCGCCTCCGCTCGGTCGAGCTGCTGGCCGACGCGCACGCGCTCGTCGCCGCGTAGCGGGGGATCGGTGGCCGACGACGCCGCGCCCGTCGACCCGCGCACGGCCCTCGCCGCGCTGCGGTCCGACACGCTCGCGCTCATCCGCGGGCTCGACCGCGACGTCGCGGCCATCGTCGAGGCGCGCCAGGACGCCAACTCCGACGACGAGCACGATCCCGAGGGCGCGACCCTCGCGTTCGAGCGCTCGCAGTCCGACGCGATGATCCGCGAGGCGCGCGTGCGCCTCGCCGACGTCGACGCCGCGGTGGCGCGCCTCGACGCGGGCGCCTACGGCCGCTGCGAGGTGTGCGGCGAGGCGATCCCGGCGGGCCGTCTCGAGATCCGCCCGGCCGCACGCCGCTGCGTCGCGCACGCCTGAGCGCGACGCGCGGGGGTCAGGCCGCGTCGTCGTCGAGGTCGAGGATCAGCTGCCGCAGGAGGCCCGCCAGCACGTCGCGGTCGGCGGCGGGCAGCGTCTCGAGCAGCTCCGCCTCCTCGGCCACGAGCCGGGTGATGGCGGTGTCGACGCGCGTCCGCCCGGCGTCGGACATGACCACGAGGATCCCGCGGCCGTCGTGCGGGTCCGTCCGCCGCTCCACGAGGCCCCGCGTCACGAGCCGGTCGATGCGGTTCGTCATGGTGCCGGAGGAGACGAGCGTCTGCTGCAGAAGGGCCTTCGGGCTCAGCTGGTAGGGATCGCCCGCCCGCCGCAGCGCCGACAGCACGTCGAACTCCCACGACTCGAGCTCCGACTCCTGGAAGGCCGAGCGCCGGGCCCGCTCGAGCAGCCGCGACAGCCGGCCGACCCGCGAGAGCACCTCGAGCGGCGAGAAGTCGAGGTCGGGCCGCTCGCGCCGCCACGCGTCGACGATGCGGTCGACCTCGTCGCGGCTGGGCATGCCCCCATCATGCCGGTCCGGGGCCGCCCGCCCCGCCGGTAGCGTGATGCGCATGGCCGACCTCCCCTCCATCCGCTCCGTCATGCCGTGGTGGTACGTGGGCGCCCTGGCCCTGTCCTTCCTCGTCGCGCTCCTCCTCGCCCCGGTCGCGAACCTCGTCCTGGCGGCGCCGCTGTGGACGGGCGTCATCGGCACCGCCATCCGTGATCGGCGCCGCGGGACCGAGCAGATGCTCCCCCGGCAGGAGGCCGTGGTCGCGATGGTGCTGACCCCGGGCCTGCTCGGCATCGCCGCCCTCCTCAGCCAGGTGTGGCCCTTCCAGCACGGCGCGTTCGACGCGCGCGTGCTCATCGGCGGGGCCGTCGGGATCGCGGTCTCCGGTGCGCTGTTCCTCCTGCTCCGGATCCGCGGCGCCCTCCGCCGACGCCGCGCCCCCGGCGCCTGACCGCCCGCCGCGCCGGGTCTCCGGCCCCGGGCACCTCTGGCAGACTCGACCTGCGCACGGCCCGGCCGTCCGCGGTCCGCCTTGGTGTAACGGCAGCACTTCAGCCTTTGGAGCTGTGAGGTCCAGGTTCGAATCCTGGGGGCGGAGCGACGCCCGCCGGCCGTGCCGGAGAGACGCAACGCAGATCAGGAGATCGCCATGACCGAGCACGACAGCACGCCGAGGACCCGCGAGATCCCCATCGTGACGGGCGAGCTCGACGTCGACGGCGAGCCGCGCAGCCCCTCCATCGCCGTCGTGATCCTCGCGGCCGGCCAGGGCACCCGCATGCGCTCGCGCCTCCCCAAGGTCCTGCACCCGCTCGCGGGCCTGCCGCTCGTGGGCCACGTGCTCGCGACCGCGGAGGAGCTCGGCGCCCGCCACATAGTCACGGTCGTGCGCCACGAGCGCGACCAGGTCGTCGAGGTCGTCAACGCGCTGTCGCCGCAGGCCCTCGTGGTCGACCAGGACGAGATCCCCGGAACAGGACGCGCGGTCGAGGTCGGCATCACGGCGCTCCCGGAGGGCTTCACCGGCCAGGTCGTGGTGCTCTCGGGCGACGTGCCCCTGCTCGACGCCGCCACCCTCCGCTCGCTCGTCTCCGCGCACCGCCAGGCGCGCAACGACCTCACGCTCCTCACCGCCCGCCTGACGGACCCGACCGGCAACGGCCGCATCATCCGCGGCCAGGACGGCGCGTTCCAGGCCATCGTCGAGCAGAAGGACGCGACGGGCGACCAGCTCCGCATCGACGAGGTCAACGCGGGCGTCTACGTCTTCGACGCGGAGGCGCTCCACCAGACCCTCGGCGCCATCGGCACCGAGAACGCGCAGCGCGAGAAGTACCTCACCGACGCGGCCGACGTGATCCGCCGCGCGGGCGGATCCATCGAGGCCCTGCCCGTGCGCGACAGCTGGCTCGTCGCCGGCATCAACGACCGCGTGCAGCTCACGGCCGCCGCCACCGAGCTCAACGCGCGCCTCATCCGCCGCTGGCAGCTCGCGGGCGTGACGATCCAGGACCCGGGCACCACGTGGATCGACGTGAAGGCCACGCTCGCGGCCGACGTCACGATCCTCCCGGGCACGCAGGTCCTCGGCGCCTCGACCGTCGCCAGCGGCGCCGTCGTCGGCCCCGACACCACCCTCCGCGACACCGAGGTCGGCGAGGACGCGGTGGTCCGCCGCACCGACGCGGAGCTCGCCGTCATCGGCGCCCGCGCCACGGTCGGCCCGTTCTCCTACCTCCGACCCGGCACGCGCCTCGGCGAGGGCGGCAAGATCGGCGCCTACGTCGAGACGAAGAACGCGGAGATCGGCGCGGGCAGCAAGGTCCCGCACCTCAGCTACGTGGGCGACGCCACCATCGGCGAGCACTCCAACATCGGCGCGGGCGCGATCTTCGCGAACTACGACGGCGTCTCCAAGCACCGCACGGAGGTGGGCGACCACGTCCACGTCGGCTCGCGGAACGTCTTCGTCGCACCCGTTAGGATCGGTACCGGCTCCTACACGGGTGCCGGTGCCGTCATCCGCAAGGACGTCCCGCCCGGCGCACTCGGCATCTCGGTGGCGCCGCAACGCAACATGGTCGGCTGGACCGAGGCCAAGCGACCGGGCACCCCCGAGGCCCGGGCCGCGGTCGAGGCGGCCGAGGGGCACCAGGACGTTCCGTCCGGGACCGATCACACCGAGCAGCACTGACGAGACGGAGTCCCGTGTCCGCAATCAAGACCGCCGGAGAGAAGCGCCTCGTGATCGTCACGGGTCGCGCCCACCCCGAGCTCGCCGAGCAGATCGCCCAGGAGCTCGAGACGAGCCTCGTGCACACCGACGCCCGGACCTTCGCCAACGGCGAGCTCTACATCCGCTACGACGAGAGCGTCCGCGGCAGCGACGCGTTCGTCATCCAGTCGCACTCGGCGCCCATCAACGAGTGGCTCATGGAGCAGCTCATCATGGTCGACGCCATGAAGCGGGCCTCGGCCAAGCGGATCACCGTGGTCGCCCCGTTCTACCCCTACGCCCGCCAGGACAAGAAGGGCCGCGGCCGCGAGCCGATCTCCGCCCGCCTCGTCGCCGACCTGTTCAAGGCCGCCGGCGCCGACCGCATCATGTCGGTCGACCTGCACGCCGCCCAGATCCAGGGCTTCTTCGACGGCCCCGTCGACCACCTCTTCGCGATGCCCGTGCTGCTCGAGCACATGCGCGCCGTGCTCGACTCCAAGACCCTCACGGTCGTCTCGCCCGACATGGGCCGCGTGCGCGTCGCCGACATCTGGAGCGACAAGCTCGGCGCCCCGCTCGCCATCATCCACAAGCGCCGCGACCCGAAGGTGCACAACCAGGTCACCGTCCACGAGATCGTGGGCGACGTCGAGGGGCGCGTCTGCCTGCTCGTCGACGACCTCATCGACACCGGCCGCACCATCGTCTCCGCCGCCGAGGCGCTGAAGAAGAACGGCGCCACGGGCGTCGTCGTCGCCGCCACGCACGCGGTCTTCTCGGACCCGGCCACGCAGATCCTGAACAGCCCGCACATCGACTCGGTCGTCGTCACGGACTCGCTCCCGATCCCCGAGGACAAGCGCTGGGACAAGCTCACGGTGCTGCCCATCGCGCCGCTGCTGGCCCGCGCGATCCACGAGGTGTTCGACGACGGATCCGTCACGAGCATGTTCGACGGCGCGGCCTAGGCCTCCAGCGCCACCCGCGCGGGCGGCTCCCGGATCAGTCCCCGGAGTTCCGCTCGACGACCTCGCGCGCGACGCGCCCCGAGGGGATCAGCCCGAGCGACGTGATGTGCTCGTCGCCGCCGAAGGCGTACCTCGTGTAGCACTCGTACCCCACGACGCCGGGCCCGAACAGCTGGAACCGCACCTCGTACGAGGGGGAGTCGGGTCGCTCGAACGCCACGAAGTCGGCGCAGGCCATGTCGGCCGTGCTCGCGCCGACGCGCACCATGGTGACCACGCCGGGGAGCAGCAGGCTGACGATCCCGACCACGACGACCACGCGCATCACGAGCAGCGTGCGCCTGCTGCGCAGGCTCTTGGGCCGGTGCGGCTCGTAGCCCGCGAGCTCCGGGTGCTCGTCGTCGTCCATCCGGTCCAGTGTGACAGAGGCCCACGACGGGGTGGGCTCGCGACGGGTGCACGCGTGTGCGGCATCCGCGCGGCGGCGTCCGCGACATGCCTACGCTTCCCGCGACCGCGGCGATCGGTCGCGGCCTCCCTCGACGACGACGGAAGGATGGATGGGATGAGGAAGACCATGCGCGCGGCAGCGGTGGTGCCGGCCGCGTTGCTCACGATCGGGCTGGGGGTGACGGGTGCGGTGATGGGCCCGGCGCCCGCCGCGCACGCACAGCCGAACTACCGCGTATGCGGGGTGTTCAACTCCGCGACGGGCGGTCTCTACGGCACCGGTCTCGTGGCGAAGATCTACAAGGACGACGCGAACAACGAGACGTGCTCCCAGAAGATCGACTTCATGCGGAACTACTACGACCAGGCCTACCCCACGTCGAGCGGCCGCGTCTCCTTCGTCATGGTGACGTGCGAGACCTTCAGCACCCGGGTCGGGGCGGAGAAGGGGTCGGACCTCTGTCGCGACATGGACGTCAACCTGATCTACAAGTACACGTCGAAGTACGACGCCAAGTACCCGGGCGGTGCGGCCGGCGTCTCCTTCTGGCACAGGTGAGCGCCGCCTGACGACGCGAGCCCGCCGGTCCTCGACCGGCGGGCTCGCGTCATGCGACGGGGCGGAAGACGCCTAGTGCGTGTCCTCCGCTTCGACCTCGGAGCGGTCGCCGGACCACAGCGTGTGGAAGGTGCCCTCCTTGTCGGTGCGGTGGTACGTGTGCGCGCCGAAGAAGTCGCGCTGACCCTGCACGAGGGCGGCGGGCAGGCGCTCGGAGGCGAGCGAGTCGTAGTAGCTCAGCGCCGACGCGAAGCCGGGCACCGGGATCCCCGACAGCGCGGCGACCGAGACGACCCGGCGCCAGGCCTGCTCGCCGTCGGCGACGGCCTTGGCGAAGTACGGGTCCTCGAGGAGCGTCGCGAGGCCGGAGTCCTTCTCGTACGCCTCGACGATGCGGTTGAGGAACTGGGCGCGGATGATGCAGCCGCCGCGCCAGATCTCCGCGACCTTGCCCTTGTCGATGTCCCAGCCGTACTCCTTGGCGCCCGCGATGATCGCGTCGAAGCCCTGCGCGTACGCGACGACCTTGCTCGCGTAGAGCGCGGCGCGCACGTCGTCCTCGAAGGTGTCGCCGCCCGACTGGATCTCGGGGCGGCTCGTGATCGTGGCCTGCACGGCCTTCCGCTGCTCGGGCTTCGATGACACGGCCCGCGCGAACACGGCCTCCGCGATCCCGCCCACCGGCACGCCGAGGCCGACGGCGTTCTGCACCGTCCAGACGCCCGTGCCCTTGGATCCGGCCTGGTCGACGATGACGTCGACGAGCGGCTTCCCGGTCGCGGCGTCCGTCTGGCGGAGCACCTCGGCGGTGATCTCGATGAGGTACGACTCGAGGTCGCCGCCGTTCCACTCCTCGAACACGTCCGCGATGGCGGCGGGCTCGTGGCCGCCCACGCGGCGGAGGAGGTCGAACGACTCGGCGATGAGCTGCATGTCCGCGTACTCGATGCCGTTGTGGATCATCTTCACGAAGTGGCCGGCGCCGTCGGTGCCGATGTGGGTCACGCAGGGCTTGCCCTCCGCGACGGCGGCGATCGACTCGAGGATCGGGCCGAGGGTCTCGTACGCCTCCGCGGTGCCGCCGGGCATGATGCTCGGGCCCTTGAGCGCGCCCTCCTCGCCGCCGGAGATGCCGGCGCCGACGAAGTGCAGGCCCTTGGCGCGCACCTCCTTCTCGCGGCGGATCGTGTCGGTGAACAGCGCGTTGCCGCCGTCGACGATGATGTCGCCCTCCTCGAACGCCTCGGTCAGCTGCTCGATGACCGCGTCCGTGCCGCGCCCGGCCTTGACCATGATGATCGCCGTGCGGGGACGCTGCAGCGACGCCGCGAACTCCTCGATCGTGGTGGCGGCGACGAAGCCGGCCTCGGGGTGCTCCTCGATGAGGTCGGTGGTCTTCTGGGTCGTGCGGTTGTACACCGCGACCGTGTTGCCCTCGCGGCTGGCGAGGTTGCGGGCGAGGTTCGAGCCCATCACCGCGAGCCCCACCACCCCGATGTTCGCCGTGGCCTGCTGGTCATCTGACATCTGATGCCTCCTTGTCGACAGTCGTCCTCAGGCTACTCGCGGCCTCCCGAGCGTCAGCGGGATCCGAGGGAGCGTCTCGTAGGATGGACGGGCGCACCGAGACGGTCGCGCCGCACGAGTTCCTCACCGAACCGCAGGGAGTGATCCGCATCGACGCCGTCCGCCCGTTCCCGCCCGTGATCGTGATGGGGGTCTCCGGATCCGGGAAGTCGACGGTGGGCGAGCTCCTCGCCCAGGACGCCGGCGTCCCCTTCCTCGACGGCGACGACCTGCACACCGAGGCCAACCGCCGCAAGATGGCCGAGGGCCATGCGCTCGACGACGACGACCGCCGTCCCTGGCTCGAGGAGGTGGGCCGCGCGCTCGCCGGCCGGCCCGAGGGCGGACCCGTCGTCGCGTGCAGCGCGCTCAAGCGCTCGTACCGCGACATCCTCCGCGCCGCCGCGCCCGATGCCGTCTTCGTGCACCTCGCGGGCGACCACGAGCTGCTCGCCGAGCGCCTCGGCGGACGCGAGGGCCACTTCATGCCGTCGAGCCTCCTCGCCTCCCAGCTGCGCACGCTCGAGCCGCTCGGAGACGACGAGCAGGGGATCACCCTCGACATCACCGACGACCCCGTGGCGCTCGCCGACGCCGCGGTGCGCGAGCTGCTGCCGGGCGCGCGCACGGCGTCGCCCGGCCGGGTGGACGACGCGCCCGCCACGTCGACGGAGCCCGCCGAGGCGGTGCCCGAGGCGTCCGTGCCCGCGCTCGTCCAGGCCGCGCGGTCGGACGCCGACGTGCCGCGCGCCGACGCCGACGTGGACGTCGACGCCCACGACTCCGCCGACGCCCCGCGCCACGCGGCCGCCGTGCCGGCCGACCGCGCGCCGTCCGCCGCCGAGCCGTCCGCCGAGGTCCGCGCCGCCGACCCGGCCCCCGCCGCGGCCACCGGCGACGGCGCCCCCGCCGCCTCCGTCCACGAGCCCATCCGCGTCGCGATCGTCGGTTGCGGCGTCATCGGCACGCACCACGCGCGCGTCCTCGCCGAGCACCCCGAGTTCCGCGTCGCCGCGCTGGTCGACGTCTCGGACGCCACGGCCGAGGAGCTCGCCGACGTGGTCGTCGACGAGCTGCGCGCCGACCGCCCGCGCGTCTTCGCGCACCTCGGCGACATGATCCGCGCGGACGCCGCCGAGCTCGTCGTCATCTGCACCCCGAGCGGCCTGCACATCGGCCTCGCCGAGGAGGCGCTCGCCGCCGGGCTCCACGTCGTCATCGAGAAGCCGCTCGACGTCGACCTGGCGCGCGGCCGCCGCATCGCCGAGCTCGCGCGCGAGGCCGCCGAGCGGGGGATCCTCTCGACCGTCATCAGCCAGCACCGCTTCAACCCGTCGAGCGTCGTCGTCGACCGGGCCGTTCGCTCGGGCCGCCTCGGCCGCCTCACCTCCGCCGTGGCGAGCGCGCCGTGGTGGCGCAGCCAGGGCTTCTACGACTCGGGCCACTGGCGCGGCACGTGGGACCTCGACGGCGGCGGCGCCCTCATGAACCAGGGCGTGCACACCCTCGACCTGCTCGTCTCCTACCTCGGCCGTCCCGTCGAGGTGTACGCGCAGACCGCGCTGCTCGCGCACGACGGCATCGAGGTCGAGGACGTGGCGGTCGCCGTGATCCGCTTCGCCTCCGGCGCGCTCGCCACCATGCAGGCGACCACCGCGGGCTACCCGGGCCTCGACACGCGGGTGCAGGTGCAGGGCACGCGCGGATCCGCCGTCATCGAGGCCGGATCCCTCACCTACTTCCACGCGGCGCCCGAGTCGGGCGTGCCCGCGCAGGCCGACGTGCGCAACGACGCCGAGCTCGAGATGCACGCCGCCGAGCTGCCGCGCTCGCCGCGCCTCGACAACACGTACCTCGAGGGCCACTACCGCCAGTACGACGACATCGCGGACGCGCTCCGCACCGGCCGTCCGGCGGGCGTCACGGTCGACGACGCGTTCCTCTCCCTCGCGACCGTGGTCAGCGTCTACGTCTCGGCCACGCTCGGCACGCCGGTCGCGTTCGAGGACGTGGTCGACGGCGTCCACGACGGCCTGCGCCTCCGGGTGGGGCAGTCCACGCCGCCCGAGCCGGGATCCCCGGCGCCCGCTCCCGCCGACGCGTCGACCGGGGACCCGTCCGTCCGGTAGCATCGGGGGTTGAACTTCGGCGAGGGATCGCAGGAGCCGTGCGCGAGCGCGGCGGCGGTCCGTTATCGACGCGGTGGACGGGGCTCGCACCTCAATCCTCACGCGCAAGCGTTCGAGCAGACGACACACACACGACGCGAGCCCTCACGGGCCGCACTAGGAGCGACACCATGGTTGACAACAACCTCACCGCGGAGCTGCGCACGCAGTTCGGCAAGGGCGCGGCCCGCAAGATCCGCGCGATCGGCAAGATCCCCGCGGTCATCTACGGCCACGGCACCGACCCGCAGCACGTCACGCTGCCGGGCCACGAGCTCATGCTCATCATCCGCAAGGCGAACCAGATCATCACGCTCGACATCGAGGGCACGCCGCAGCTCGCGCTCGTGAAGGACGTCCAGAAGGACCCCGTGCGCCAGATCATCGAGCACGTCGACCTCATCGTCGTCCGCCAGGGCGAGCGCGTCGAGGTCGAGGTCCCGATCCACGTCGAGGGCGAGTCCTACCCCGGCACGATCCACAGCCTCGAGTACACGTCCATCACGGTCGACGTCGAGGCCACGCACATCCCGGAGAGCTTCGTCGTCTCCATCGAGGGCTTCGAGGAGGGCACGCAGGTCCTGGCCGGCCAGGTCGACCTGCCCGCCGGCGCCAAGCTGGTCACCGACCCCGAGACGCTCGTGCTCGCGGTCTCCGTGCCCCAGCTCGACCTCACGACCGACGCGGAGGACGCGGCGGCCGAGGGCGATCAGGGCGTCGAGGTCACCGGCGAGGGCGGCACCGGCGACGAGGTCGTCGACGCCGACAAGTAGCACCCGCGCGGCCCCCGGGCCGCACGCTGCCGAGGCAGCACCAGCACGACAGCACCACGGAGCCCGTCGGCCGCCGTCCGGGACACCGGCAGCGGCCGGCGGGCTCCGCGCATCCGCCCCCGGATGCGCACGACGACCAGGAGCGCGCGCCCGCCGGACGCGCACGACGACCCGAGGAGAGCGCACGTGGACGACCGGACCCTGCTCGTGGTCGGCCTCGGCAACCCGGGGCCCCAGTACGCGGGCACGCGGCACAACGTCGGCCAGATGGCCCTCGACGTCCTCGCCGACCGGATGCGCGCCACGTTCCGCTCGCACCGCGCCAACGCGCAGGTCGCGGAGGGGCGCGCGGTCCCCGGCGGACCGAAGCTCATCCTCGCGAAGCCGAGCTCGTTCATGAACCTGTCCGGCGGTCCCGTCGCGAACCTCCTCAAGTACTTCTCGCTGGACGCGTCGCAGCTCGTGGTCGCGCACGACGAGCTCGACATCCCGTTCGACGCGATGAAGCTCAAGCAGGGCGGCGGGCACGGCGGCCACAACGGGATCCGCGACATCATCTCCTCGGCCGGCACGGGCGACTTCATGCGCGTGCGCATCGGCATCGGCCGTCCGCCCGGGCGACAGGACGCCGCCGACTTCGTGCTCAAGCCCTTCTCCTCCACCGAGCGCCAGGCGCTGCCGAACGTGCTCGAGGACGCGGCCGACGCGATCGAGATGATCGCCTCCGACGGCCTCATCGCGGCGCAGCTGCGCTTCCACACCGCCGCGTCCTGATGCCGGGGCTCGCGACGCCGGGTGCCCGCGCGTCCGCCCACGGCGGACGACGGGGGTGACGTCGGTGGCGGCGCGTACGATCATCTGGTGATCCTCCAGGGCTTGATCCCGGCGCTCTCGCGCGCCTCCACGTTCGACGACGCCCTCGCATCGGCCTCCCGCGACGCCGACTTCTCCCTCACGGAGGGGCTCCAGGGGCCGCTGCTCGCGGGGCTCCTCCGCCAGCGCATCCAGCGCGGCATCCCGGGGTGCCTGCTCGTCGTCACGGCCACCGGCCGCGAGTCCGAGGGCATGCGCCGCAGCCTCGACGCGGTGCTGCCGGACGCCGAGATCCTCGAGTTCCCCGCGTGGGAGACGCTGCCGCACGAGCGGCTCAGCCCGAGCGCCGAGATCGTGGGCAAGCGGATCCACGCGCTGCGCCGCATGGAGGCGTGGCACGCCGCGCTCGGCCAGGGCGCCCGCGAGGTGCCGGCCGACCAGGTGCGCCCGCTCGTCATCGTCGCCTCCGTGCGCGCGGCCCTCCAGCCCGTCGCCGACAACCTCACCGAGCTCCCGCCCGTGCAGCTCGCCACGGGCAGCCGCGGCCACGACCTCTCCGAGCTCGCCGTGCGGCTCGTCGACCTCGCCTACTCGCGCGTCGACATGGTCACGCGCCGCGGCGAGTTCGCGGTGCGCGGCGGCATCCTCGACGTCTTCCCGCCCGTGTCCGACCACCCCGTGCGCGTCGAGTTCTTCGGCGACGAGGTCGACCAGATGCGGCCCTTCGCGGTCGCCGACCAGCGGTCGCTCGAGGAGACGGTCGACTCGGTCGAGCTGCCAC
The DNA here is from genome assembly GCF_047529985.1 of Clavibacter vidaverae. NCBI lineage: Bacteria > Bacillati > Actinomycetota > Actinomycetes > Micrococcales > Microbacteriaceae > Clavibacter > Clavibacter vidaverae. The sequence goes on along the minus strand of NZ_JBLJAM010000002.1, from coordinate 344,258 downwards.
CGAGCCGAGAGCTGCTGCTGAGCGCGCCCGTGCGCCAGCGCGCCCGCGAGATGCAGCACGAGTTCCCGAACCTGCAGCAGATGCTCGCCAAGATCGCCGAGGGCATCCCGGTGGAGGGCATGGAGTCGCTGGCGCCCGCGCTCGTCGACCGGCTCGTCCCCGTCACGCACTACCTGCCGGTCGACGCGGCCATCGCGGTCGTCTCGCCCGAGCGCGTGTCCACGCGCGCGCAGAGCCTCGCCGACACGAACCGCGAGTTCCTCGACGCCGCCTGGAACGCCGCCACCGCGGGCGCCCAGGCGCCCATCGACCTCGCGTCCGGCGACTTCCTCTCGCTCGGCCGCCTGCGCGACGCCCGCGGCCCGCGCCGCTGGTGGACGCTGTCCGGGTTCCAGGCCACCGACGTGCTGCCGGAGGACCTCGGGATCGACGAGGTCATGACCGTGCGCATCGACGCGGATCCCGTGCCGAGCTTCGCGGGCAACGCCGACGGCGCCATCGAGCACGTGCGCGAGCGCCTCGCGGCCGGCTGGAGCGTGGGCGTCGTCGCCCAGGGATCCGGCCTGGTCGAGCGCGCCGACACCGTGCTGCGCGAGGCGGGCGTACCCGCGCGCGTGGTCGAGGAGTTCCCGGCGGCGCCCGAGGCCGGCGTCGCCTACCTCCTCCGCTCCGCGATCGACGCGGGCTTCGAGATGCCCGAGGTCAAGCTCGCGATCCTCACCGAGAGCGAGTTCTACGGGCGCGCCGCCGGCTACGACAGCCGCCAGGTCAAGAAGCTCGCCACGCGCCGCAAGAACGTGGTGGATCCGCTGCAGCTCAAGCCCGGCGACCACGTCGTGCACACCACGCACGGCATCGGCAAGTTCGTCGAGCTCACGCAGCGCGAGGTCTCGTCCGGCGGGCGCAACGCCGTGAAGACCCGGCGTGAGTACCTCGTCATCGAGTACGCGCCCTCCAAGCGCGGCTACCCGGGCGACAAGCTCTTCGTGCCCACCGACCAGCTCGACCTCCTCAGCCGCTACGTCGGCGGCGAGGAGCCCGCCCTCAGCAAGATGGGCGGCAGCGACTGGGCCGCCGCCAAGGGCAAGGCCCGCCGGGCCGTCCGCGACATCGCGGTCGAGCTCGTGAAGCTCTACTCGGCGCGCATGGCGTCGCGCGGGCACTCCTTCCCGCCGGACACCCCGTGGCAGCGCGAGCTCGAGGAGGCGTTCCCCTTCATGGAGACGCCCGACCAGCTCACCGTCATCGACGAGGTCAAGCGCGACATGGAGAGCCCCATCCCCATGGACCGCCTCGTCTCCGGCGACGTCGGCTTCGGCAAGACGGAGATCGCCGTGCGCGCCGCGTTCAAGGCCGTGCAGGACGGCAAGCAGGTCGTGATGCTCGTGCCCACGACGCTGCTCGTGAAGCAGCACTTCGAGACCTTCTCCGAGCGCTTCGCCGGATTCCCGGTGCATCTCCGCCAGCTCAGCCGCTTCCAGACGGAGAAGGAGTCGCGCGAGACCGTCAAGGGCCTCGAGGACGGCTCGGTCGACGTCGTCATCGGCACGCACCGCCTGCTCACGGGCAACATCGCGTTCAAGGACGTGGGGCTCATCATCATCGACGAGGAGCAGCGGTTCGGCGTCGAGCACAAGGACGCGCTGAAGAAGCTGAAGGCCAACGTGGACATCCTCGCGATGTCGGCCACGCCGATCCCGCGCACGCTGGAGATGGCGGTCACGGGCATCCGCGAGATGTCGACGCTCGCCACGCCGCCCGAGGACCGCCACCCGATCCTCACGTTCGTCGGCCCGAACAGCGAGAAGCAGATCGCGGCCGCCATCCGGCGCGAGCTGCTGCGCGAGGGTCAGGTGTTCTTCGTGCACAACCGAGTGTCGAGCATCAACCGGGTGGCGTCGGAGCTGGCGGAGCTCGTGCCCGAGGCGCGCGTCGCCGTGGCCCACGGCAAGATGAGCGAGGCGATGCTCGAGCAGGTCATCGTCGACTTCTGGGAGCGGAAGTTCGACGTGCTCGTCTCGACCACCATCATCGAGACCGGCCTCGACATCGCGAACGCGAACACGCTCATCATCGACCGGGCGGACAAGTACGGCCTCAGCCAGCTGCACCAGCTTCGCGGGCGCGTCGGCCGCGGGCGGGAGCGCGCGTACGCGTACTTCCTCTACGACGCCGACAAGCCGCTGTCCGAGACGGCGCACGACCGGCTGTCCACCATCGCGGCGAACAACGAGCTGGGATCCGGCATGCAGGTCGCGCTGAAGGACCTCGAGATCCGCGGCGCGGGCAACCTGCTGGGCGGCGAGCAGTCCGGCCACATCCAGGGCGTCGGCTTCGACCTCTACCTGCGCATGATCGGCGAGGCCGTCTCCACCTTCCGCGGCGACGTCGCGGAGGGCCAGACCGAGCTGCGGCTCGAGCTGCCGGTGGACGCGCACATCCCCGAGGAGTACGTCGACAGCGAGCGGCTGCGCCTCGAGGCGTACCAGAAGCTCTCGACGGCGGCCTCGCCCACGGCCACCGACGACCAGATCGACCGCGTCATCGAGGAGCTGTCCGACCGCTACGGCGAGCCGCCCGTGGAGGTCGACAACCTGGTGCGGGTCTCGCGCCTGCGTCGCGTGGCGCAGCGGGCCGGCCTCAGCGAGGTCGTCGCGATGGGGCCGAACCTCCGCATCGCCCCGGCCGACCTCGCCGACAGCAAGCAGGTGCGCCTCCAGCGCATGTACCCGGGCAGCCGCCTGTTCGCGCAGACCAACGCCGTGACGGTGCCGCTGCCCAAGCGCGACGGCGAGCCGCTGCCCGACGCCGAGCTGGTCGACTGGGTCCGCCAGCTCCTCGACGCGGTGTTCACGGTGGAGCCGGCGCCGGCCGCGAAGGAGTCCGCGCCGAAGGCGTGATCCGGGATCGGCCGGTCGGCGCCTAGGCGCGGGCCGGTCCGCCGTCCGCGTGCGCCGGGAAGTCGTCGCGCGCGGCGTCGTCGCCGTCCGCCGGTGCCCCGTCGCGACGGGCCCGTCGGCTCCGGATCGAGAGCGTCACGGCCGCCGCGACGATCGCGACGCCCGAGCCGAGCAGCACCGCGAGGGTGCCCTCGTCCCGCACCTCGTCGAGGCCCGCGAACGCGAGCTCGCTCATCAGCAGCGACACCGTGAAGCCGATGCCGCCGAGGAGCGACACGGTCACGAGGTCGGGCACGCCGAGGCCGCCGGCGGATCCGCGACGCCGGGCGATCCACGCGCCGAGCAGTCCGCCCGCGGTGATCCCCACGAGCTTCCCGAGCGGCAGCGCGAGCGCGATGCCCCAGAAGGCGGGCGCGAGCTCCGCCAGGCCGATCGCGGGGATCGCGACGAGCGCGGCCGAGAAGGCGAACAGCGGCAGCACGATCCCGTTCGAGAGGGGCTCGAGCGCGTGCGCGGCCCGGAGGCCCGAGAGGCGGGGGAGCGCGAAGCCGAGCGCGACGCCGGCGATGGTCGCGTGGATCCCCGAGGAGAGCGTCGCCCACCAGGTGACGAGCGCGATGATCACCAGCAGCGCCACGACGGCGATGCGGACCGCGCCCGTGCGCCCGACGCCCAGCCGGCCGACCACGGCGAAGAGCACGACGCCGGCCACGGCGACGACGAGCGGCGCGATCGCGAGGTCGGTCGTGAAGAAGACCGCGATGATGCCGATGGCGATGAGGTCGTCGAGCACCGCGAGGGCCAGGAGGAACACGCGCACGGCGGCGGGGAGTCCCCGGCCGAACACGGCGAGCACGCCGAGCGCGAAGGCGATGTCGGTCGCGGTCGGGACCGGCCAGCCGCGCTCGAACCCGCTGCCGGCGGTGATCGCGAGGTACACGCCCGCGGGCACGACCACCCCGCCGACGGCGGCGATCGCGGGCACGAGCGCCGCGGAGACGCTGTTCAGCCCGCCCGCGAGGAACTCGTGCTTGAGCTCGACGGCGACGATGAAGAAGAAGACCACGAGCAGCCCGTCGCTCACCCAGTGGCGGAGCGACAGGTCGACGCCGATCGCGGGCACGGCGAGGTGGCCGTCGGCCCACGCGATGAGGCCGGCACCGGCCGGCGTGTTCGCGACGACGAGGCCGGCGACGGCGGCGAGGAGGAGGAGTCCGGCGGCGATGCGCTCGGAGCGGATGAGGGCGGTCATGTGCGCCTTCCGGGGTCGGGGGAGGAGGAGACGGTCACCCGCCGCCGACCAGACTTCCCGGCACACCGACCGTCAGCCTACCGGGCCCAGCGCTGCCCGGGCCCTGTGCCGCCGAGGGCCGGATGCCGCCGAGGGCCCGGTGCGAGGATGGCGGGATGACCGACCCCGCGACCCCGTCCGCATCCGCCGCCGAGGCCGTCGCCGAGCTGGCCGCCGCCATGGCCGTCCTCCGCGCGCCCGACGGCTGCGTCTGGAACCGCGGCATGACGCACCGCTCCCTCGTCCCGTACCTCCTCGAGGAGAGCCACGAGCTCGTCGAGGCGATCGAGACGGACGACGTGCCCGGCATGCGCGAGGAGCTCGCCGACGTGCTGCTGCAGGTCGTCTTCCACGCCGACATCGCCCGCACGGAGGGGGAGGGCTTCGACCTCGCCGACGTCGCGCGCACCGCGACCGAGAAGATGGTGCGCCGCCACCCGCACGTGTTCGGCGACGAGCGCGCCGACACCGTCGAGGAGGTGCTGCGCGTCTGGGGCGCGGCCAAGGACCGCGAGAAGTCGACCCGCACGAGCGTCCTCGACGGGATCCCCGAGGCGCTGCCGTCCCTCGCCCTCGCCGACAAGCTGCTCGGCCGGGCGGAGCGCATCGGCCTCCTCGACGCGGACGCGCCCGCGGCCGTCCCGGTGGACGACGAGGACGACCTCGGCCGGCTGCTGCTCGCGATCGTCGTCTCGGCGAGGTCCCGCGGACTCGACGCCGAGCGCGCGCTGCGCACGACGCTGCGGTCGCTCAGCGCGGAGATCCGCGCGGCGGAGCCGGTACGCGACGACGCGGCCGACGGATCCCCCGACGCGGGCCGGAGCGCGTAGGCGTCGTCCGGCCCGCGGGGGCGTGACCCGGGATTTACCCGATCCCGGGCCGCCATGTCCGGCGCCTCCACCCGAAGGAGACGGCGGACAGACCGGGCATCCACACCGTACGGGCCGTCGCCGGGTGTCCATCACGCTTGTTATGGTGGGGCGTGGCCGCCCCCGATCCGCACCGCCGCCAGGATCTGCTGGCCCACATCCTCGACCACCTCCGCACGCACCCGCTCCAGTCGGTCACGTTCCGCGGGCTCGCCGAGGCGCTGGGCGAGAGCACGTTCGTGCTCGTCTACCACTTCGGATCCAAGGAGCGGCTGCTCGAGGCGGCGATGGACGCCATCGACGTGCGCCAGGCGGAGATGGTGGCGGGGGATCCCCGCACCATCCCCGCGACCGAGCTCCGCGCCTGGGCGACGCAGGCGTGGAGCTGGCGGCTCACCGACGTCAACCGCGACTTCCAGCGGCTCGAGTTCGAGGCCGCGCTCCTCCGCACGCGCGACGGGGTGGTGCGCCCGCACGCCATCGCGAGCGTGGCCGCGTGGCGGAGTTTCGGCTTGACGTGGATGATCGCCCACGGCGTGCCCGAGGACGTGGCGGTCGACACGGCCGACCTCCTGCAGGCCGCCTCCTACGGCCTCCAGTTCGACTTCGTGATCTCGGGCGACCGCGTCCGGGCCCTGCGCGGCTTCGAGGCGCTCGTGGACGCGTTCGTCCCGCGCATCCGGCCGTGGCTCGACCTGCCCGACCGCCCGCGCGCGCCGGGCTCGCCGGATCGGCGCCCCGCCGCCTGACAGAATCGGGGGATGCCCCAGCAGATCACGCCGCCCCGCGGCATGCGCGACTTCCTGCCCGCCGAGAAGGCCCGACGCGAGCAGGCGCTCGCCGTCATCCGCCGCACCTACCGGGCGCACGGCTTCGACGAGATCGAGACGCCCGTGGTCGAGGAGTCCGGCCGGCTGCACGCGGGCCTCGGCGGCGACAACGAGAAGCTCGCCTACTCCGTGCTGAAGCGCGGCCTCTCCGGCGACGACCTGCACGCGGCCGCCGACGCGGGCGACGTGCTCGCGCTCTCCGACCTCGGCCTCCGCTTCGACCTCACGGTGCCGCTCGCGCGCTTCTACGCGTCGCACCGCGCCGAGTTGCCCGGCGTCTTCCGGTCGATCCAGGCCGCCCCCGTCTGGCGCGCCGAGCGCCCGCAGAAGGGCCGCTACCGCCAGTTCATGCAGTGCGACATCGACATCATCGGCGAGCCCGGGCAGCTGGCCGAGGTCGAGCTGATCTCCGCCACCGCGGCCACGCTCGCGGCCCTCGGCCTCACGGGCTGCACCATCCGCGTCAACGACCGGCGCCTGCTCGCGGGGATCCTCGACTTCTGCGGCTTCTCCGCTGACCGGCAGGCGCAGGCGCTCATCAGCATCGACAAGCTCGACAAGATCGGCGCCGCGGGCGTCGTGGCCGAGCTCGCCGAGGGCGGGGCCGACGCGGCGGCCGTGCTCGGCGGGATCCTCGAGCGCATCGAGCCCGCGCTCGCCGACGGCGGCGTGCCGCTCACGGCCGAGGCGATCACCGCGATCCTCCCCGCGGGCGTCGACCCCGACGCGGTGGCCGACCTCGAGACCCTCGCGGACGCGCTCGTCGGCCTGCCCGAGGGCGTCACGCTCCGCTTCGACCCGACCCTCGTGCGCGGCATGGGCTACTACACGGGCACGATCTTCGAGATCGCGCACCCCGCGTCCGGCAGCTCGGTGGGCGGCGGCGGCCGCTACGACGGCATGATCGGCCGCTTCCTCGGCCAGGACGTGCCGGCCGCGGGCTTCTCCATCGGCTTCGAGCGGATCGTCGACCTGGCCGTCCTGCCCGAGGCGGAGACGAACGACGCCATCGCCCTCGTGCACGACCGGCGGACCCCCGTCGCGGTGCTCGCGCGCCTCAAGGCCGAGCTCGTCGCGTCCGGCCGCCGGGTGCGGCTGGAGCCGCGTCCCAAGAACGTCGCGCCGCTGCTCGAGTCGCTCAAGCAGCAGGGCTTCCGCACCTTCGCGGCGGTGGACGCGGAGACGGTCGACGCCGCGTCGCTGCAGGAGCGCCCGCTCGACGGCGGCCCGCGCGGCTGATCCGTCACCTGCGCGACACCTGCGCGGGGGCGTCGCCGCCCGCGGCCCGCGAGGGGCCCGCGGCTAGGATGGACGCGACTTCCCACCCCCCCCACCGCAACGCAAGGAGACCATTCCGTGGCAGCCATCGAAGCAGTCAACGCACGCGAGATCCTCGACTCCCGGGGCAACCCGACCGTCGAGGTCGAGGTGCTCCTCGAGGACGGCACGTTCACGCGCGCCGCCGTCCCGTCCGGCGCCTCGACCGGCGCGTTCGAGGCGTACGAGCTGCGCGACGGCGACGCGGGCCGCTACCTGGGCAAGGGCGTCCAGAAGGCCGTCGCCGCCGTCGTCGACGAGATCGGCCCGGCCATCCAGGACCTCGACGCCGCGGACCAGCGCATCATCGACGCCACGATGATCGAGCTCGATGGCACCGAGAACAAGTCCCGCCTCGGCGCCAACGCGCTCCTCGGCGTCTCCCTCGCCGTCGCGAAGGCCGCGGCCGACTCGGCTGAGCTGCCCCTGTACCGCTACCTCGGCGGCCCGAACGCCCACACGCTGCCCGTCCCGATGCTGAACGTCATCAACGGCGGCTCGCACGCGGACACCAACGTCGACATCCAGGAGTTCATGCTCCTCCCCGTCGGCGCGTCGACCTTCTCCGAGGGCCTGCGCTGGGGCGTCGAGACGTACCACGCGCTCAAGAGCCTCCTGAAGAAGAAGGGCCTGTCCACCGGCCTCGGCGACGAGGGCGGCTTCGCCCCGAACCTCGACAGCAACCGCGCCGCGCTCGACCTGCTCATGGAGGCCATCGACGCCGCCGGCTTCACCGCCGGCAAGCAGATCGCGCTCGGCCTCGACGTCGCGTCCAGCGAGTTCTACTCCGACGGCGCGTACACGTTCGAGGGCCAGAAGGTCGACGCCGCGCACATGACCGCGTACTTCGCCGACCTCGTCGCGTCCTACCCCCTCATCACCATCGAGGACCCGCTGGACGAGGACGACTGGGCCGGCTACGACCACTTCACCGCCGAGCTCGGCTCCAAGGTGCAGATCGTCGGCGACGACCTCTTCGTCACGAACCCGAAGCGCCTCGCCGACGGCATCACGCGCGGCGTCGCCAACTCGATCCTCGTGAAGGTCAACCAGATCGGCACGCTCACCGAGACGCTCGACGCGGTCAGCCTCGCGCAGCGCAGCGGCTACACCACGGTCCTGTCGCACCGCTCGGGCGAGACCGAGGACACGACCATCGCCGACCTCGCGGTCGCGGTGGACGCGGGCCAGATCAAGACCGGCGCCCCCGCCCGCAGCGAGCGCGTCGCGAAGTACAACCAGCTCCTCCGCATCGAGCAGGACCTCGGCGCCGCCGCGGTCTACGCCGGCCGCAGCGCCTTCCCGCGCTTCCAGGCCTGATCCGGCCGGTCCGCCCGGCCACGCGGCGAGGGCGGGCCGCCGACGCACCACCGGATCGCGCGGCGGGGCGACGGGCCATCGGGCCCGGCGTCCCGCCGCCTCCGTCCGCACCACCGCACGACACGACACACGAAGGAGGACCGATGGCCCGCTTCCCCGGCCTCGACGCCCTCCGCGGCCGACGCGGCACGCGTCCCCGCACCGAGCGCGTCCCCGTGGCCCTGCCCGAGGACGCCCCCGCCGGCAACTGGCTCCGCAGCATGCGCTTCTCCGGGTTCTCGGTGATGGTCCTCGTGCTCCTCGTCCTCACGGTCGTGGTCCTCGCGCCGGGCCTGCGCATCTACCTCGAGCAGCGCCAGCAGCTGAGCAGCCTGCAGAGCGCGGTGGACGCCCAGAAGGGCACCATCGCCGAGCTCCAGGACCAGCGCGCCCGCTACGACGACCCCGCGTTCCTCAAGGCGCAGGTGCGCGACCGCCTCTTCTACGTGATGCCCGGCGAGACGAGCTACCTCGTCCGCGGGCTGCCGACGACCACGGGCCAGGCCACGACCACGCCCGACGGCGCGCCCATCAGCGACGACCTGCAGGAGACGAAGAAGGACTGGGTCCAGGCCCTGCTCGGCTCCGCGCTCACCAGCGGTCTCAGCGAGACGCCGCCCGACCAGCTCCAGGGATCCGTCCAGGGAGGCGACCAGTGACCCGACCCCCCTTCGACCCGCCCTCCGAGCGCGACGTGCGCATCGTGTCCGAGCAGCTCGGACGCCCCGCGCGCGACGTGGTCGGCATCTCCGCCCGCTGCGTGTGCGGCAACCCCACGGTCGTGAGCACGGCGCCGCGCCTTAGCGACGGCACGCCGTTCCCCACGCTCTACTACCTGTCCCACCCCGCGGCCACCGCCGCCATCTCGCACCTCGAGGCCGAGCACGTCATGGCCGAGCTGCAGGACGACCTCGCCGAGGACGAGGCGATGCGCGACGCGTACGCCGCCGCCCACGCGTCGTACCTCGCCGATCGCGAGTCGATCCTCGTGGTGCCCGAGCTCGCCGGCGTCTCCGCGGGCGGCATGCCCGTCCGCGTGAAGTGCCTGCACGCGCTGGCGGGCCACGCGCTCGCGGCGGGCCCCGGCGTCAACCCCGTCGGCGACATCGCGCTCGCGCGGGCCTCCTGGTCGCCCGATGTGTGCGAGTGCGCCGACCCCGCCACGGCATGACCCGCCCGCGCAACGCCCGCGTCGCGAGCGGCCGGCGTCGACGCCCGGCGCGCGCGCTGGCGGTCGGGATCCTCGCCCTCGCCGCGGTCCTGCCCGCCGCGACGCCCGCCCACGCGGATCCCGTGCGCGAGCGCGAGTACTGGCTCGCCGACTACGGCGTCGAGCGCGCGTGGCAGACCACCCGCGGCGAGGGCGTGAAGGTGGCCGTGATCGACACGGGCGTCGACGCCTCCGTCGCCGACCTGCGCGGCGCCGTCGTGGGCGGCACCGACGTCTCGGGCGTGGGGGCCGCGGACGGCACGCGCCCCGTCGGCACCTCGAACGAGCACGGCACCATGGTCGCGTCGCTGCTCGCGGGCCGCGGCACGGGCACCGGATCCGGGGTCGTCGGCGTCGCGCCCGGTGCGAGCCTCCTCGCCGTCTCGGTCGCGCTCGGCGGCCCGACGCCCGGCGCGCGCGACGAGGACGCGCAGATCGCCGACGCCGTCCGCTGGGCCGTCGACAACGGCGCGAGCGTCATCAACATGTCCCTCACCCGCAACTCGCTCGACTGGCCCGAGAGCTGGGATCGCGCGTTCCTCTACGCCTACGAGCACGACGTCGTGGTCGTCGCCGCCGCGGGCAACCGGGGGAGCGGCACCACGGAGGTGGGCGCGCCCGCCACCATCCCCGGCGTGCTCGCGGTCGCGGGCGTCGACCGCTCCGGGGCCGCCAGCTTCGACGCGTCGTCGCAGGGGATCACGATCGCGGTCGCCGCGCCCAGCGAGCAGCTCGTGGGCGTCGCGCCCGGCGGCGGCTACGTGCAGTGGAGCGGCACGAGCGGCGCGGCGCCCCTCGTCTCCGGCGTGGTCGCGCTCGTGCGGGCCGCGCATCCGGAGCTGAAGGCCGACGACGTGGTCGAGCGCGTGCTCGCCACCGCGCGGCAGAAGGGCCAGCCGGAGATCTACGGCCGCGGGCTCGTCGACGCGGCCGCCGCTGTCACGGCCGACGTGGCGCCCGCGAGCGGGAAGCCGCTCGGCGACCTGGCGGAGTGGGTGCGCCTGTACCGCCGCGCGCCCGTGGCGACGCCGGATCCGACCGCGTCCGCCACCCCGGATCCGGCCCCCGCCGTGCCCGCGGACGCCCCCACGGCCGACCCCGCGGCGGACGCGCTGCCCACCGTCGGCGCCCTCCGCCAGGTGGGGATCCCGGCCCTCGTCCTGTCCGTCTTCGCGGCGCTCGCGGCCGCGATGGGCGTCGTCGCGTTCCGGCATTTCAGACGGCTGCTCCGGAAGGGGTAGCCTGATTTCGACCACAACCTGCAGGGAGTCATCCATCGTGCCCAAAATCCTGATCGTCGGCGGCGGCTACGCCGGTTTCTACACGGCATGGAAGCTCGAGTCGCACCTCCGATCCGGCGAGGCCGAGGTCACCATGGTCGACCCGCTGCCGTACATGACGTACCAGCCGTTCCTGCCCGAGGTGGTCTCCGGATCCATCGAGCCGCGCCACGCCGTGGTGTCCCAGCGACGCCACCTGCGCACCACGAACGTCGTCACCGCCAAGGTGACCGGCATCGACCACGCGTCGAAGACCGCGACCATCACGCCGCCCGTGGGCGAGCCGTACGAGTTCCAGTACGACATCATCGTCGTCACCGCGGGCAGCGTCTCGCGCACGTTCCCGATCCCGGGCGTCGCGGACGAGGCCATCGGCCTGAAGACGATCGAGGAGGCCGTCGCCATCCGCGACCGCATCTTCGCCAACTTCGACCGCGCGGCCACGCTGCCGGCCGGCCCCGAGCGCGACCGCCTCCTCACCTTCGTGGTGGTCGGCGGCGGCTTCGCCGGCATCGAGGTCTTCGCCGAGATGCGCAGCATCGCGACCGACCTCGTGAAGAAGTACCCCGAGATCGACTTCGAGGACACGCACTTCCACCTCATCGAGGCGATGGGCCGCATCATGCCCGAGGTGTCGCTCGAGACCAGCCACTGGGTGCTGAAGAACCTCGCCGAGCGCGGCGCGCTCGTGCACCTCGACACGCAGCTCAAGTCCGCCGTCGGCGGCGTCGTCGAGCTGTCGACCGGCGAGTCGTTCGAGTCCGACGTCATCGTCTGGACCGCGGGCGTCATGGCCAGCCCCATGCTCAAGAACACCGACCTCCCGATCGAGGAGCGCGGGCGCCTGCGCGTGCGCGCCGACGGTCGCGTCGAGGGCGACGACGGCATCGTGGCGGACGCCTGGGGCGCCGGCGACGTGGCGGCCACCCCCGACCTCACGGGCGGCGGCGTCGGCGGCTTCTGCGTCCCCAACGCACAGCACGCGGTCCGCCAGGGCAAGCTCATGGCGAAGAACCTCACCGCGAGCCTCCGCGGCGAGGGGATCACCGACTACTTCCACAAGAACCTCGGCGCCGTCGCGGGCCTCGGTCTCTACCAGGGCGCGTTCCAGTCTGGGAAGATCGGCATCACCGGCTTCCCCGCCTGGGTCATGCACCGCGGCTACCACGGCCTCGCGATCCCGTCCTTCGAGCGCAAGGCGCGCGTCGTCACGGGCTGGCTGAACAACCTCGTCTGGGGCCGCGACATCGTCTCCCTCGAGGCGCGCGAGACCCCGCGCACCGCGTTCGAGACGTTCGCGTCGCGCCCGCGTCCCGCCGCGGACGCCGCTCCGGCCGCGCCCGCCGAGAAGAAGGACGCGCCGTCCAAGAAGGCGGACGCCGAGGCCAAGGCCGACGCGCCCACCGAGGGCGAGAAGTCCCCGGCGCTCGCGGGCAGCTACAGCTCCTCGCCCAGCGCGGAGACGAAGGACGAGGACCGCACGGCCTGATCCATGTGATCCACCGCACCACCCGTCGACGGCCCGCAGGCACCAGCCGGCGGGCCGTCGTCATGCCCGGGCGCGGCCGGATCCGTCGGCCGACCGTAGGCTGTCGGGAGCGCCGACGGCGCCACGCCCCCGTAGTCCAATTGGCAGAGACGGGCGACTTAAAATCGCTACAGGTCAGGGTTCGAGTCCCTGCGGGGGCACCGATCGGATCGCGGCCCAGCGCGCGTCCGCCGCTCCGTGCACCGCACGAACACGTACGCGACGAGGCAGCACAGGGCGATGACCGCGAGGTAGCCGGCGATCGTCGCGGGGGAGAGGGACCAGCGGCTCTCGAACGTCGGCACGAGCACCGCGGCGAGGGGGCCGACCGGGTCCGCGGGCATCATCCGAGCACTGGGACGACCACCGAGGTCATCCCCGCAGCGCTACTTAGTACGCCCCCTATGGATCCGGGCACGTAAGCTGAGGGAACCCGACGATTCGGGTGCCGTGGGCGGGGGCCCAGGGCGGCGAGGGGGCGGGGATGGGTCTGATCGAGGACGCGCGATCGAGCGCGTCGCAGCTCGCCGTGGAGGCGCTCGGCCTGCTGGACGGGCCGCCCGAGGAGCGCTTCGACCGCGTCACGCGCCTCGCGCGCACGGCGTTCGGCGTCCCGCTGTCCACCATCGGCCTGGCCGACCACGACCGCATGTGGTTCGCGTCGTGCGCCGGCGCCGAACTCTCCGAGACGCCCATCAGCACCATCTTCTGCGACACCACGGTGCGCGAGGAGCGCGTGCTCGTCGTCGAGGACGCGCAGATGCACCCGGTCTTCCGGCACCTGCCGTCCGTCGCGGGCGAGCCGCGCATCCGCTTCTACGCCGGGCACCCGCTGCGGGACACCGAGGGCCTCGTCATCGGCACCTTCTGCCTCTACGACGTCGAGCCGCGCGGGCTCGACGCCGGCCAGCTCCTGCTGTTCGCCGAGCTGGCCGAGTGGGCCCAGCGCGAGCTCGTCGCGAGCGCCGAGATGGAGCGCGCGCACTCGGTGCAGTCGGCGCTGCTGCCGGCCGCCGAGGTGGAGCTCCCCGGGTACTCGATCGCCGCCGTGTGCGTGCCCGCCCAGGTGGTGGGCGGCGACTTCTACGACTACGAGCGCACCGCGTCCGGCCTCCGCTTCTCCATCGCCGACGTGATGGGCAAGGGCACGGGAGCCGCGATCCTCACGGCCACCGTCCGCGCGGTCCTCCGCGGCATCGCGAGCACGGCGGACCGCTACGGCGCCGGCGTCCTCGAGGACACCGGGCTCATGGTCACCGACGCGGCCCGCTCGCTCGACGCCGACCTCGACCGCACGGGATCCTTCGTCACCCTGCAGCACGGGCACCTCGACCAGGCCTCCGGGCTCCTGCGCTACGCGGACGCGGGCCACGGGCTGACGATCATCGTCCACGCCGACGGCCGCGTCACCCACCTCGACACGGGTGACCTGCCCGTGGGGATCGACCCCGAGCACCGCTGGGAGGAGCGGCACACGGTGCTCGCGCGCGGCGACACCTTCGTGACCTTCAGCGACGGCCTGTTCGACATGTTCGGCGGGAGCGATCCCGCGTTCGCGGCCATCGGCCGGCTCGTGACCGAGGCGGGCGGCGTGCAGAGGCTCGTCGAGCGGGTCGCCCTCCTCGCCTCCGCCGGCACGCCGCTCGACGACGTGACCGTCCTCGCGGTGAGCCGGGCATGAGCCACGTCGACGCCCGCGTCCGTCCCCGGGTCCGGGACCGGCGCACGGGGCGCATGACGCTGCGCTTCGCGTTCATCCGGCTGCTCGCCGTGGTCACGGCCATCCTCGGCCTCAACTACATCGTCTGGCGCCTGCTGTTCTCGGTGAACCCGGAGGCGCTCTGGATCGCGATCCCGCTCGTGCTCGCGGAGACGTACAGCCTCATCGACTCGCTGCTCTTCGGCCTCACCATGTGGCGCGCCCGCGACCGGCCGAAGCCGCCCGTGCCGCAGGAGGGCCTCACGGTCGACGTCTTCATCGCGACGTACAACGAGCCCCTCGACCTCGTGATGGAGACGGCGCGCGCGGCCCAGCGGATCACCTACCCGCACAAGACGTGGGTGCTCGACGACGGCAACCGCACCGAGCTCCGCGACATCGCGGAGGCCGAGGGCATCGGCTGGATCACCCGCTCGGCCGACTGGACGGGCCGCGCCCGCCACGCCAAGGCCGGCAACCTCAACAACGCGCTGCTCACCACCGAGGGCGAGTTCATGCTCATCCTCGACGCCGACCAGGTGCCCGAGCCCGACATCCTCGACAAGACGCTCGGCTACTTCGAGGACGACCGGATGGCGCTCGTGCAGACGCCGCAGGTGTTCGTGAACGTGCCGGACTCGGATCCGCTCGGCAGCCAGGCGCCCCTGTTCTACGGCCCCATCCAGCAGGGCAAGGACGGCTGGAACGCGGCGTTCTTCTGCGGCTCCAACGCGATCCTGCGGCGCGAGGCCCTCATGCTGCTCGGCGTCTCGCGCTACGTGACGGACATCGAGATCAGCGTCTTCCGCGCGCTCCGCACCGCGGGCGACGTGCTCGTGAAGGCGCGCGCGGAGCTGGAGCCCGACCAGGACGACCTGCGCAAGGCGCTCGACGACGTGGCGTACGACGTCCGCCGCGCGCGCGCCGAGCTGCGCCGCGGCCAGCCCCTGGCCGACGTGACGTACCGCTTCCAGAAGCGCGTCGACTCGATCGCGGCGCGCATGGTGCAGGACGACGTGGCCGCGCTCAAGGCCGACCTCGCGGAGATCGCCGCGCTGGCGGGCCGCCACTCGGTGGATCGCGACGCCGTCTCGCTCGTCGACGACTCCGCGCTGGCGAGCCTGTCCCAGCGCGACTGGTCGCCGCTCGGCGCGCTCGACGCGGTGCGCGCGCTCATCCGCGACATCGACGTGCACCGCGACGACGACGCGCAGTCGATCATGCCGCTGGCCACCATCTCCGTCACCGAGGACATGGCCACCTGCATGCGCCTGCACGGCCTCGGCTGGAAGAGCGCGTACCACGACGAGACGCTCGCCTACGGGCTCGCCCCCGAGGACCTGCCGACCATGCTCACGCAGCGCCTCCGCTGGGCGCAGGGCACGATCCAGGTGTTCTTCCGCGAGAACCCGCTGCTGCAGAAGGCGCTCTCCATCCCGCAGCGGCTCATGTACTTCGCCACGATGTGGAGCTACTTCTCCGGCTTCACGGCGCTGGTCTACGTGGCGGCGCCCATCATCTACCTCGTCTTCGGGGTGCTCCCGGTGCAGGCGCTCTCGACCGACTTCTTCAGCCGGCTGATCCCGTTCCTCCTCGTCAACCAGCTCCTGTTCGCGGTCGTCGGCCGCGGCAAGCGCACCTGGCGGGGGCAGCAGTACTCGCTCGCGCTGTTCCCGGTGTGGATCTCGTCGGTCACCACCGCCGTGGCCAACGTGTTCTTCCACAAGCCGCTCGACTTCGCGGTCACCCCCAAGGTCCGCGCCGAGAGCGGCAAGCCGCGCTG
The DNA here is from genome assembly GCF_047529985.1 of Clavibacter vidaverae. NCBI lineage: Bacteria > Bacillati > Actinomycetota > Actinomycetes > Micrococcales > Microbacteriaceae > Clavibacter > Clavibacter vidaverae. The sequence goes on along the minus strand of NZ_JBLJAM010000002.1, from coordinate 328,192 downwards.
GGACCTCGTGAAGCCGCAGCTCTACGTCATGGGCGCCCTCGTCTTCGCCTCCGTGATCGGCCTCATCCGCCTCGCGGTCGGGCAGGCGACGCCGCTCGGCACGTTCACCAACCTCGCCTGGGTCGTCTTCGACCTGGCGATCTTCAGCATCATCATCCGTGCGGCCCGCTACCGGGGCTTCACGCCGGCCAAGGAGGACGCATGATCGACATCGCAGTGACCGAGCAGGGGACCGACGTCAGCGTCGTCATGCCGACGGGCCGCCTCAACATGGTCTCCGCCCGCCAGCTCACCACGATCGTCACCGAGGTCATCGACGGCGGCCGGCCGTTCGTCATCGTGGACCTCGGCAGCACCGACTTCATGGACTCCTCGGGCCTCGGCGCCCTCGTCTCCGGCCTCAAGCGGGCCCGACAGGCCGGCGGTGACCTGCGGCTCGCGCGTCCGAACGCCCAGGTCAAGGCCGTGCTGGAGCTGACGAACCTCAACCGCGTCCTCACGGTGCACGAGTCGCCCGAGGGCGTGTTCCGTGACCGATGAGGGCATGACGCACCACGCGCCACCGGTGCGCGCGAACGTCACCCTCCCCGCGGTCGAGGAGAGCCTCTCGGCCGTGCACGCCGTGATCGCGGCGGTGTGGGACCAGGCCTACGACGTCAGCGACACCGAGCGGCTGCTCTTCGAGACGGCCGTGGTGGAGATCGCCGGCAACGTGGTCGAGCACGGCGTCGCGGTGGGGCAGCGCGCGGGGTACCCCGTGACCTTCACCATGACCGTGGTCTGCCAGCACGACCGCATCGTGGCCCTGTTCGAGGACGACGGGCAGCCCGCCGTCGTCGACCTCACCGAGGTGTCCATGCCGGACGACCTCAGCGAGAGCGGCCGCGGGCTGGCGCTCGCGCAGGCGATCCTCGACGACCTCACCTACGAGCGCACCGACGGCAGCAACCGCTGGCGGCTGGTCCGGCTCCGCGGCTGATGCGGGGCCGGGGGATGCGTGCACGCGGGGGCGAGCGCACGCGGTCAGGGAGGCGCGGCTGGGTCGCGGCCTTCGTCGCGCTCGCGATCGCCGTCGTGCCGGCGACCGCCGCGCTCGCGGTGCCGACCGGGCAGGCGCCGGCGGCCACCGCGCCCGCGGCGCCCGCCGACGAGGTCGACCTCACCCGGGCGCCCGCCGCGCCCTGGTTCGGCGGGATCCTCGACTGGACCGCCGACGACGCGCAGAGCTACGCCGACCGCCTCGGCGCGACGCCCGCCGTGCTCGGCCAGTCGGTGCGCTACCCGCTCTCCTCCGACGACGTCACCTACCTCGACCAGTTCGCCCAGCAGGCCGCGCAGCAGGGGTCGCTCCTGTTCCTCACGCTCGAGCCCAGCAAGCCGCTCGAGGAGCTCACGGCCGACGACGCCGCCGCGCTCACCGGCCGGCTCGAGGCGCTGCGCGAGCGCTACGACTCGCGCGCGCTCGTGCGGTTCGCGCCCGAGATGAACGGCTCGTGGACCCCCTGGGGCCAGCAGCCGACCGCGTACGTCGCCGCGTTCCGCCAGATCGCGGACGCCGTGCACGCCTCCGACGCGGACGCCGTCACGGTCTGGTCGCCCGCGTACGCCGCCGGCTACCCGTTCGGATCCGCCGACGGCCTCACGCAGGCGTCCGGCACCCGCTCCATCGCGGACCTCGACACCGACGGCAACGGCCGCGTCGACGTCGACGACGACGCCTACCGCCCCTACTACCCGGGCGACGACGCCGTCGACTGGGTGGGCCTGTCCGCATCCCACTTCGGCGCCGAGCAGGACTTCACCGCGGGCCAGCCCGCGGAGGAGTACCTGGGCAGCGAGGTGATCCCGCAGCAGGAGTTCGGCGAGAACGTCGTGCCCGAGGAGGGCAAGTTCCTGCGCGAGCTCGCGGGCCGCTACGGCTACGCCGACGAGGACGGCGCCGGGCGCGACTTCGCGGCCGAGTGGATCGACGGCACGGGCAAGCCCGCCGTCATCGAGACGGGCGCGCTCTACGACCCCGCCCGCGACGACGGCGCGAGCGAGTCCGACATCAAGACCGCGTGGTGGGAGCAGGTGCTCTCGGCCGACGTCCGCGCGGCGCACCCGGGCATCGGCATGGTCGTCTGGCGCGAGCTCCAGCGGCCCGAGGCCGAGGCGGAGGGCGCCGTCATCGACTGGCGCGCCACGGGCGACCCGGCCATCGCCTCGGCGCTCCGCGCGCACCTGGATCCCGCGACCGCGACGCTCGGCGCCGTCACGCAGGTCTTCGACCAGGAACGCGCGAACGTCGCGACCGCGCAGTACCGCGACCCCGGATCCCCCGAGGACGAGCAGATGGGCTGGATCGTGCTGTGCGCGGTCGTCCTCCTCCTGCTGTTCGCGATCTCCGGCCCCATCGGGCGGCTCAAGCCCGGCTGGCGCTACCCCGACGAGAACAGCCCCCGCGACCGCCGCCTCGACCTCTTCCGCGGCTGGACCATCGTCGCCGTGGTCATCACGCACATCGAGCTCGCGAGCCCGTACTCGTTCGTGACCATCAACGCGATCGGCGCCATCACGGGCGCCGAGATGTTCGTGCTGCTCTCCGGCCTGGTGCTCGGCATGGTCTACCCGCTCGCGGTGAAGAGGTTCGGCGAGATGAAGGCGCTCGTCTCGATCCTCCGGCGCGCCTTCAAGCAGTACGTCGTGGCGATCGCGGTGGTCGTCATCGTCTTCGCGCTCACGTTCGTGCCGTTCCTCGCCACCGACGTGATCACCACGTTCACCGACCGCGGCACGGGCGCCGACGGCAAGGTCACCACGGGCCAGGTCTACGACCTCTACCCGAACGGCGACCGCCTGCTCGACTACCCGCCGCCCTGGTACGCGATCCGCGACCTGCTGCTGCTCCGCATGGGTCCGTGGGTGTTCAACATCATGGGCCTGTTCGTGGTGCTGACCCTCCTCGTCCCCGCGATCGTGTGGCTGCTCCGCCGACGCATGTGGTGGGTCGTGCTCATCGCCAGCTGGGCCGCCTACGTGCTCAACGCGATGTACGACATCCGCGTGCTGCCGTCGATGTTCGAGGACGTCTTCCCGCTGCTCACGTGGCAGGTCGCGTTCCTCAACGGCATGGTGATCGGCTACTACCGCAGGCAGATCACGCGCGCGCTCACCGGGCGGGTCGGCCGCGTGCTCGTGTCGATCGCGGTCGTGGCCTACGTCGGCGCGCTCGCCGTGCTCTGGGCCGGCCACACGTACGGCGTGCAGCTGCCGGGCGTGCCCGACGGCCTGTACTCGTCGCTGTACGAGTCGATGTACCAGCGCACGTTCCTGCAGCCCGGCCGTCTCATCGACCTGGGGCTGATGCTCGTGGTCGCGTACACGTTCCTCACGCGGGTGTGGAAGCCCGTCGACCGCGCGTTCGGCTGGTTCTACACGCCGCTCGGATCCGCGAGCCTCTACGTGTTCATCGTCCACGTGTTCTTCGTGCTCATCGTCGGCAGCCTGCCGTTCCTCGACAGGGCGAATCCCTGGCAGGGGGCAGTGGTCCACACGCTCGTGCTGGCGGCGATCTGGTTCATGGTCACGCGCAAGGTGCTGTTCAAGGTCATCCCGACCTGATCCGCGTCGCCGGGATCCGGCCCAAACCGCATCGAGCCCCGTTCCGAACGAATCCCGACATCCGGGGGAACAACGCCTCGCGGCCCTTCCCTGGATGCCTATCACCCGTTTAGCGTTCGAACCACCATGCGCGCGGCATCTGGGATCCGCGGGCGACGATCAAGGGAGCTCCGACCATGTTCGACAAGAAGTTCATCACCCAGGCCATCGACAGGAGCGCGCAGTCGCCCCTCGACCGTCGCCGCTTCTTCAGCGCGGCCGGCGTCGCCGGCCTCGGGGTCGGCGCCGCCGCCCTCATCCCCGCGACCGGAGCCCAGGCGGCCGACGCCCAGGCCGCAGCCGACGCCGGAGCCGTCACCGACGCCGCCGTCCTCAACTTCGCGCTCAACCTCGAGTACCTCGAGGCCGAGTTCTACCTCCGCGCCTCCACGGGCGCGGGCCTCGTCCCGAACGACATCTCCGGCGTCGGCACGCCGGGCGGCGTCACGGGCGGCCGCCAGGTGCAGTTCAAGGACCGGGCGATCCGCGAGTACGCCCGCGAGATCGCGCAGGACGAGAAGGCCCACGTCAAGTTCCTGCGCGCAGCTCTGGGCTCGGCGAGGGTCGCGCGTCCGGCCATCGACCTGGACGCGGCGTTCTCCGCCGCGGCCACGGCCGCCGGCCTCATCAAGCCGGGAGAGAGGTTCGACGCGTTCGCGAGCGACGAGAACTTCCTGCTCGCGTCCTTCGTGTTCGAGGACGTCGGAGTGACCGCCTACAAGGGCGCCGCCCCGCTCATCACGAACAAGACGTACCTCGAGGCCGCTGCCGGCATCCTCGCGGTCGAGGCGTACCACGCGGGCATCATCCGCACGTCGCTGTACGCGAAGGGCCTCGCGGCCCCGACCAACGCGATCTCGAACGCGCGCGACTCCCTCGACGGGTCCACGGACCTCGACCAGGGCATCACCGTGTCGGGCGGCGCGAACCTCGTGCCGACGGATGCGAACGGCATCGCGTTCAGCCGCACGACCGGCCAGGTCCTCAACATCGTGTACCTGAACAACAAGGCCGTGACGAAGGGCGGGTTCTACCCCAACGGCGTCAACGGCGGCATCAACACCAGCGGCGCGAACTAGCCCGCCGCACGCAGCAGGGGCGCCGCCCACCTCGCGAGGTGGGCGGCGCCCCTGCTGTTGTCCGGGCGGGTGCGCCGGCGCCCGTCAGCGCCGGTTGCGCGGGCTGTCGGCCGCGAGCACCGAGTTGCGGCGCGAGTACGTGAGGTAGATGACGAGGCCGATCGCGAGCCACACCGCGAACCGCACCCACGTCTCCCACGGCAGCGACGAGACGAGCCAGAGCGAGAAGGCGATGCCGATGATCGGCACGACCGGCATGAGCGGCAGCTTGAACGCCCGGGGGATCTCCGGCCGCTTGTAGCGGAGCACGATCACGGCCGCGCACACCACCACGAAGGCCAGCAGGATCCCGATGTTGGTCAGCTCCGCCACCACCGTGATGGGCAGGAAGCCCGCGAACAGGGCCGAGCCGATGCCGATGATCCACGTCACGCGCGTCGGCACGTTCCGCTTCCGGTCGGTCACCGCGAACCACTTCGGCAGCAGGCCGTCGCGGCTCATCGAGAACCACACGCGGCTGGCGCCGAGCATGAAGGTGAGCATCACGGTGACGACGCTGACGATCGCGCCGACCGCCACCACGTTCGCCACGGCCGGGAGCCCGACGGACTCGAACGCGGTCGCGAAGCCGCTCTTCGGATCGATCTCCGAGTACCGCTGCATGCCCGTGAGCACGATCGTCGCGAGCACGTAGAGCACCATCGCGATGCCGAGCGACAGCAGGATCGCCTTCGGCATGTGCTTGGTCGCGTCCTTCGACTCCTCGGCCGCGGTGCTCATCGCGTCGTAGCCGAACACCGCGAAGAAGACCGTCGCGGCGCCCGTGAAGACGCCGGCCGCGCCGAACGGGAAGTACGGCTGGTAGTTGGTACCGGTGATCTGCGTGAAGCCGATGACGACGATCACCAGCACGAGCGCCACCTTGAGGCCCACGAGGTAGAGCTCGAAGCGGCCGACGCTCTTCATGCCGCGGGTGAGGACGAAGGCGGTGCCGAGGCAGAGGATCACGGCGAAGAGGTCGACCACGTGCCCGTCGCCCGTGCCGGCGGCGCCGAGCATCCAGGCGGGCAGGTCGATCCCGAACTGGTCGAGGAGGAAGCCCGCGTAGCCCGAGACCCCGATGGCGACCACCCCCACGATGGCGGTGTACTCGAGCAGCAGGTCCCAGCCGATGAACCAGCCGACGATCTCGCCGAGGGCCGCGTAGCCGTACGTGTAGGCGGATCCGGCCTTGGGGATCATGCCCGCGAACTCCGCGTAGGAGAGGGCCGCCGCCGCGCTCGCGATGCCCGCGATGAGGAACGAGATGAGGACCGCGGGGCCCGCCGTCTGGTTGGCGACCGTGCCGGCCAGCGTGAAGATGCCGGTGCCGATGATGCCGCCCACGCCGATCGCGGTCAGCTGCCACAGCCCGAGCGAGCGGGTGAGGCCGCCCTCCTCCGGCGCCGCGCCGGGTTCCGCCTCGATCGTCTCGACGGGCTTCCGCCGGGTGAGCGCCGACCAGAGGCTCGTGCTCGATGTGCTCATGCAGGACTCCTGCCGTCGGGGCCGCGCGGGCCTGGTCGAGGCCGCCGGAGCCGGCGACGCCCCCAGTGTGGCCCCGCCCGGGCGTCCGCACCAGATGCGGCGCGGCAGCGGGACAGGGGCGGGGGAGGGCTGCTACGAGCGCTGCAGGGAGGGCTCGACCACGCGGATCCAGAGCCACACCGCGATGCTCACCGCGGCGAAGGCGGCGGCGACGACGAGCGACGTGATCCAGACGCCCGCCGGCACGCCGCTCGCCGTGGTGGCGACGGCCGCGAAGGCCAGCGTGAGGACGGCGACGCTCACGACGGCCCAGAGCGGCAGCGAGCGCAGCAGGAGCGAACGGCCGAGGACGAGCGACACGGGCGCGAGCGCGAGGGCTGCGGAGCTGAGCGAGGCCAGCGTGATGACGCTCAGCAGCTCGTTCGCGAGCTGCGGCCACATGCCGCCGGTCGTGGGGACGAAGCCGTACAGGATCCAGGCCATGAGCCCCAGCGTCGCGAGCGATCCCGACTGCACGAGCGCGAGGCGGGCGCGCGAGCGGTCGTCGCGGTCGTCGGCGACGAGGCCGAGCACCTGGCCGATGACCACGGGCGGCGCGAGGCCGAGGCCGCGCGACACGAGCACGGCCGTGGCGGAGAGCACGAGGAGGGCGGGCACCGCGCGCACACGGGCGGGGCCGGCGCCCACGCGTCCGGCGACCGAGGCCACCGCGACGACGCCGACGCCGTTCACGACCGCGAGCCCGACGAGGGCGGCGAGGAAGAGGCGCACGGCGTTGGGGTCGGATCCCACGGGCAGCGAGAGCGCGGCGAGCGCGGCGGCGAGGGCGAGCGCGGCCGCGGCGGCACCCCAGCGTCCGGCGCGGCCGGGCTCGGGCGCCGGACGCGCGCCGAGGAGCGTCGGCTCCGGCTCGCGTCGCGCGGGCACCGGGATGGGCGCCGAGTCGAGACGACCGGGCACGATGCGCATCTGGCCCGTCGTCGCGGTGGTGTCGGTGAAGGCGGCCGCCGCGGCCCGGGTGGTGAGGGCGCCGGCGTCGCCGCGGGGGATGATCCGCAGCGGCGTCACGTCCTCGGCGGCGCGGTGGCGGCCGCCGAAGCGCGAGATGAGCGCGCCGCGGAGGAGGAGCGCCGGCAGCGTCACGAGGAGGACCGCGCCGAGCGCGAGGAGCAGGGGGAGGAGACCGCGGCCGTCGGTGAACGCGGCGGGCAGCGGCTGGAGCGACGTGCCGAAGCGCGTCGGCGCGTTCCAGGTGCCGGGCGCGGCCGGGGCGGGCGCGGATCCGGAGCCGGGCGCCGCGTCCTGGCCGGGCGCGGAGCCGGACGTGCCGCCGCCGCCCGATCCGGATCCGGGGGCGGGCGCGGGAGCGGACTGCGTGCTCTCGGGCGAGCTCGTGGCCCCGGGCGTGGGCGTCGGGATGGGGCTCGTCGCTCCCGGCGTGGGCGAGGAGGTGGGGGCGGCGACGGTGACGCGCACCTCCGCGGCGAGCGTGCTGATGTTGCCGAGCGGATCCGTGACGGTCGCCGTGATCCCGAGCGCCCCGGGCGGCAGCGTGCCGGTGGTGCACGACCAGCGCCCTCCGGACACCTGCGCCTGGCAGGCGGAGTCGCCGTAGCCGGAGAGGTAGGCGCGGACCGTGGTGCCGTCCTCGTCGGAGGTCCCGGAGATCGTGATGCCCGTCGTGTCGACGGTCGCGCCCGCCGCGGGGGCCGTGATGACCGCGGCGCCCGGCGCCGTCGTGTCGAAGCTGCCGCTGCCGCGCCCGACCGCGGGCGTGCCCGAGCTCCAGGGCGTGCTCTGCGTCGCGGTGACGGGCACGCCGGTGCCCGAGGGCGGCGGCGGGGCGAGGAGGCAGGCCCACGTGCTGGAGGCGCCGACCGTCGCGCGGCAGGCGGCGGATCCGGAGCGCGCGTCGACCGTGGCCCCCGGGAAGCCGGTGCCGCTCACGAGCCCGGTCGTGACGACGGAGAAGCTGTTGACCCCGGGCGCGCGGAGGACCGACGCGGTCGCGGTCGCCTCCTGGCCGGCGGAGACCACGCGGATGGGGCTCTGCCCGTCGGGCACGCCCGTGGCGGTGGCGCGCCAGGTGGTGGAGGAGGGGAGCGTCACGGCGGCCGGCACGCTCGCGATGGTGACCTGGACGTCGGCGCCCGGGGAGCGCGTGCCGGTCACGGTGATCGCGCCGTCGGTCGAGAAGGGCGGCGTCTGGACGGTCGGGCCCGCTGCCGGGGCACCGGAGGGGACGGGGCTCGGCATCGGCGTGGGCGTCTGCGGGGCGCCGGACGCCGCGGCCGCGCCGCCGGCGCTCAGCGCGGCGAGGAGCGCGAGGAGGGCGACGGCCCGGACGAGGCGCTCGCGGGATCGCCGGACGCCGCCCGCACCACCCCCCGTGGACGGACGATCCTCGTTCCTCGCCAGATCCTGCACCGTGCGTCCATTCATGCCGCTGCGTGCGGGCGTGTCAACCGCCCGCACCGACCGTGACGGAAGTGGTAGGCGAACCTGGACGACGCGTGCCCGCGACCGGTGCGCCGGGTGGGCGCGGTCGGTGCGCCGGCCCGCGATGTCCCCGTGCCCGATACTGGCTCAGGTGACCCCACGCGACGCCGCCCCCGACCGCCCGACGCCGACCGAGCTGGCGGGTCTCCTCGCCGGCGGCCCGCGCATCGGGGTGAGCACGAGCGCGACCAAGGTCGAGGGCCGCGCCCACGAGGGCGGGCGCACGGAGTCCGTGTGGGACGCGTTCGCGCGCCGCCCCGGCGCCGTGGTCGACGGCAGCGACCCGGAGCGGGGCGCCCGGCACATGGAGAGGTACCGCGAGGACGTGGGGCTCGCGGCCGAGCTCGGCGCCGACGTCCTCTCCTTCTCCCTCTCGTGGTCGCGGATCCAGCCGGAGGCCCGCGGCGGGCTCCGCCGGGAGGGCATCGCGTTCTACGACGAGCTGGTCGACGCGCTGCTCGCCGCGGGGATCCGCCCGCGCGCCGCCCTGCACGACCACGACCTGCCCGTGGAGCTGCAGGACCGCGGCGGCTGGCTGCACCGCGACACGGCACTCCGCTTCGGCGACCTCGCCTACCTCGCCGCGGAGGCGCTCGCCGACCGCGTGCCCGACTGGGTGACGCTGCGGACGCCCGCCCTCACCACGATGGGCGGCCACGTCGCCGGGACGCACGCCCCCGGATCCCGCCTCGGGCTCGACGCGCTCCCCACCGTGCACCACCAACTGCTCGCGCACGGCCTCGCCGTCGAGGCGATCCGCGGGTCGCGCGCCTCCGCCCGCGTCGGGATCGTGAACGCCCACCGCGTGGTCGAGGCCGCCTCCGCGGACGACGACGACCGCGCGGCCGCCGTCGTGGCGCGCGCCCTCCACCAGGACCTCTTCGCCGACGCCGTGCTCCTCGGCCGCTACCCGGACCTCGACGGCCCGCACGCGGAGGCCTTCGAGCGGCTCGGCCGCGTGGATCCGGCCGACCTCCGCGCCATCGCGCAGCCGCTCGACCACTACGGCGTCGCGCTCGCCGACCCGATCCGCGTGACCGCCGTCCCGCGCCTCGTCGCCGGATCCACCGCCGTCCCGTTCGCCGAGGTGCCCTGGACCGAGCACCCCGCCTCCCTCGACGGCCACCCCGTCGCGCCCGACCTCGTGCCCGTCGTGCTGGCCGACCTCCTCGCGCGCTACGGCGACGCCCTGCCGCCCGTCGTGCTCTCCGGCCTCGACGCCGCGCACCCCGAGCAGGTCGACGAGCGCGACGGGTCCCGCCGGGATCCGCTTCGCGCGCACGCGATCTCCGACCACCTCGTGCAGGCGCTCGCCGCCGTCGCCCCCGGCGGCCCCGCGGAGGGCGTGCGGCTCGAGGCCGTCCTCGCGGGCAGCCTGCTCGACGGCTTCGAGTGGGAGGCGGGACGCTCGGCGCCGCGGGGGCTCGTCCACGTGGATCCGCGCACCGGCGACCGCACGCCCCGCTCCTCGTACCGCTTCCTGCGCGACACCCTGCGCGAGCGCGGCTGACCCCGGACGCGGGCGGCCCGCGCCGCCCCCAGAACGGGTGCGCGGGCCCGCCGTCCCCGGGTCCTGCCCAGGCCCGCGCGTAGGATCCTCAGCATGGAATTGTGGATCGCGCTCGGAGTCGTCGTGCTCCTGGCAGTGCTCGTCGGCATCTACCTCTGGGCGACCTACAACGCCCTCGTCACCCTCAACGTCCGCGTGGACGAGGCGTGGAGCGACATCACCGTGCAGCTGAAGAGGCGCGCGGACCTGCTGCCGACCATCATCGAGTCGGTCAAGGGCTACGCCGCGCACGAGAACCGGGTGTTCGAGTCGGTCGCGTCGGCGCGCACGGAGACCATCAGCGCCGCGAGCCCGGCCGAGGCGAGCAGCGCCGAGGAGCACCTGCAGGGCGCGATGAAGTCGCTGTTCGCGGTCGCCGAGGCGTACCCGCAGCTGCAGACGAGCCAGACCTTCCTGCAGCTGCAGGGCGAGCTCGTCGACACCGAGGACCGGATCCAGGCCTCGCGCCGCTTCTACAACGGCGGCGTGCGCGAGCTCAACACCAAGATCACCCAGTTCCCGAACACGCTCTTCGTGCGCGGGCTCGGCTTCGGCGAGCGGGACTTCTACGAGGTCTCGAGCCTCGCGTCCATCGCCGAGCCGCCGCGGGTGCAGTTCTAGCGGGCTCCTCCCGCGCCTCCGCGGCCCGACGCCGCGTCAGCCGACGGGTGCCGCCGCGATGCCCGGCAGGTGCGCCCGCAGCGCCAGCGCGAGCGTGCCGCGGTCGACGACCCCGACGCTCCCGAGCCCCTGCCACGCGGCCGCGCGCTCCAGCAGCGGGGCGATCCGCGCGGCGACGGTGGCGGGATCGTGGCGCCCCTCGATCCACGACGCCTGCACGCGCAGCACGCCCGCCTGCCGGTCGCTCTTGAGGTCGACCCGCGCGACGATCTCGTCGTCCACGAGCACCGGCAGCACGTAGTAGCCGTGCACGCGCTGCGCGGCGGGCGTGTAGATCTCGATCCGGTAGTGCAGGTCGAAGAGGCGGAGCGCCCGCTCGCGGAACCAGACGACGGGGTCGAACGGGGAGAGCAGGGCCTCGCCGCGGATCCGCCGGGGCAGCCGGGCGTCCCGGTGCAGCCACACGGGCAGCGGCTTCCCGCGCCCCTCCCAGCCGGGCACGGTCACGGGCAGCACCTCGCCCGCGTCGGCCAGGTCGCGGAGCGCCCGGTCGGTCGCGGCCCGGGACAGCCGGTGGTAGTCGCCGAGGTCGGCCGCGGTGCCGATGCCGTGCGCGACGGCGGCGCGGCGGACGAGCTCCCGCACCGCGTCCTCCTCGAGCACCTGGCGGTCGCGCACGGTCGCGGGCAGCACGTCCTCCGCCAGCCCGTACACGCGCTCGAACCCGCGCCGCCCGGCGCTCGCGATCTCGCCCCACGCGAACATCGCCTCGAGGGCGCGCTTCACGTCCGACCAGCCCCACCACGGTCCCGTGCGGACGTTGGCCTCGTGCTCGATCGCGCTCGCGGGCACCGGTCCCGTGCGGGCGAGCTCGGCGCGGACCTCCGCCAGGAGCGGCGCGTGGTCGTGCGCCCAGGATCCGGGCGCCGTGCGGCGGGCGCGCTCCGCCTCCATCCGCCAGCCGAAGAGCGGCAGGTCGTCGACGGGGAGCACGGCGGCCTGGTGCGCCCAGTACTCCGTGTACGCGCCGCCGCCGCCGAACAGCATCCGGTCGAGCGCGGCACGGTCGTAGGGGCCAACGCGCGCGAGCATCGGCAGGTGGTGGCTGCGCTCGAAGACGTTGACGGAGTCGATCTGCAGCAGGCCGAGCCGCCGGATCCCCGCGGCGAGGCTCCGCGTGCCGGCGGCCTCCGGGTGCGACCGGCCGAACCCCTGCGCCGCGAGGGCCACGCGGCGGGCGAGGGCGGGGGAGACGGAGTCGGGCATGCCCCGACGCTACCGGCGTCCCCCGACGCGGCCGCGGGCGGGCGCATGCGGGCGGCCGGGCGCGCGGCCGCACGGGAGGCCCGTCCTAGACTCCCAGCATGATCTTCGGCCAGCGATCCCGCGCGCGAGCCGCGGCTGCCGCCCGCGCGGCCGAGCCCCGCGTCGAACCCGACATCGACACCGTCCGGCCCGTCGCGCGCACCGTCGCCGAGGCCGTGCCGCCCGGCATGGTCATCGCGGGGGCGTGGGCCTGGCGCCTGCTCCTCGTCCTGGGCGTGCTCGGGGTCGTCGCGTGGCTCGTGATCCAGCTGGAGTACGTCGTCATCCCGCTGTTCCTCGCCATCGTGCTCGCGGCCCTGCTCGTGCCCATCTCGAACTGGATGCAGCGCCACCACGTGCCCAAGTGGCTCTCCGTCGCGATCTCCGAGATCGGCGTCATCGTCGCGGTCGCGGCGCTCGTCTACCTCGTCACCACGCAGATCATCGGCCAGTACGACTCCATCCGCGCGCAGACCGTCACCCGCTACGCCGACGTCCGCGGCTTCCTCACCGACGGGCCCCTGCAGCTGTCCGAGCAGCAGCTGAACGACGCGTACGCCCAGGCGGTCGACGCCGTGCAGCGCGACGCCGGCGTGCTCCTCAGCGGCGCGCTGTCCGTCACGTCGTCGCTCGGCCACGTGCTCACGGGCGTGCTGCTCGTGCTGTTCTCGACCCTGTTCATCCTCATCGACGGCGCCGGCATGTGGCGCTGGGTGGTGCGCCTCTTCCCGCGGCTCGCGCGTCCGGCGGTGGACGGCGCGGGCAAGGCCGGCTGGACCACGCTGCAGAACTTCGTGAAGGTGCAGGTGCTCGTCGCCCTGATCGACGCGGTGGGCATCGCCGGCGGCGCCGCGATCATCGGCGTCCCGCTCGCCATCCCCATCGGCGTGCTCGTGTTCCTCGGCTCGTTCATCCCGATCGTCGGCGCGGTCGTCACGGGCACGCTCGCGGTCTTCGTCGCGCTCGTCTACAACGGGCTGACGCAGGCGCTCATCATGGTCGCGATCGTCCTCATCGTGCAGCAGGTGGAGGGGCACGTCCTCCAGCCGCTCATCATGGGCTCGGTCGTCAAGGTGCACCCGCTCGCCGTCGTGCTCTCGGTCGCCGCCGGCGGCATGGTGGGCGGCATCGCGGGCACGTTCTTCGCCGTGCCGCTCGTCGCGACCCTCAACTCCATGGTCAAGCACGTCGCGAGCGGGGCGTGGCGGGGGCAGCCCGAGCCGCCGCCTCCCGCGGTCCCCGCCGACGCCGCGCACGCCACCCGCCGCCCGAACCCGAGGAAGCCCACCCGATGACCGACGCCGCTCCCGCCCGGACCCCCGCCGAGACGGCCGCCGCCGCCCCGCACCCCGACCTCCCGCACCTCCGTGCCGTCGGCGACGAGCTCGACCCGTCGCAGCTGGGCGAGGACGCCGCGGCGCTCGCGGGGGAGCTGCCCCGCGGATCCGCGCCCACGCTCGCGCGCATCGAGGCCGCGCGCGAGGTCGTCAGCCGCGTCGCCGACGTGACGCCGATGGAGTCCTCCCGGTTCCTCGCCGAGATCCTCGGCAGCCCCGTCCACCTCAAGTGCGAGAACCTGCAGCGCACCGGCTCGTACAAGATCCGCGGCGCGTACAACCGCATCTCGCGCCTCACCGACGAGGAGAAGGCGCGCGGCGTCGTGGCCGCGTCGGCCGGCAACCACGCGCAGGGCGTCGCGTTCGCGGCGCGTGAGCTCGGGATCCGCGCCACGATCTTCATGCCCGTCGGCGTCGCGCTGCCCAAGCTCCAGGCCACGCGCCAGTACGGCGCCGAAGTCGTCCTCCGCGGGCACACGGTCGCCGAGCCGCTGCTGGCCGCGGCCGAGTTCGCGGCGCAGACGGGCGCGGTGCTCATCCCGCCCTTCGACCACGAGGACGTCATCACGGGCCAGGCGACGCTCGGCCTCGAGATCCTCGACCAGACGCCCGACGTCGAGACGGTCGTCGTGCCCATCGGCGGCGGCGGCCTCATCTCGGGCGTCGCGACGGCGCTCAAGCTGCGCGCCGCCGAGGAGGGCCGCACGATCCGCGTCATCGGCGTGCAGGCGCGCAACGCCGCCGCCTACCCGCCGTCCCTCGCCGCGGGCCGCGCCACCGAGATCGAGATCACGCCCACCATCGCCGACGGCATCGCCGTCGCGAAGCCGGGCCTGCTCAACTTCGACATCATCCGCGAGAGCGTCGACGAGGTCGTCACGGTCGAGGACGACGACACCGCCCGCGCCCTGCTCCTCCTCCTCGAGCGCGCGAAGCTCGTGGTGGAGCCCGCGGGCGCCGTGGGCGTCGCGGCGATCCTCGCGGGCCTGGTGCAGGACGCCGGCCGCACCGTCGTGATCCTCTCGGGCGGCAACATCGACCCGCTGATGATGGAGCGTGTCATCAGCCGCGGGCTCGCCGCGAGCGACCGCTACGTGAAGCTGCGGATCATGCTGCCCGACCGCCCGGGCCAGCTCGCGCGCACCTCGCAGATCATCTCCGAGGCGAACGCGAACGTCGTCGAGGTGCTGCACACGCGGCACGGACGGGGACTGCAGATCAGCGAGGTCGAGCTCGAGGTGAGCGTCGAGACGCGCGGGGCCGAGCACACGGGCGAGGTCGTCCAGCGCCTCCGCGACGCGGGCTACGACCCGAGGCTCCAGCGCGACTGACGCTCCGGCGGGCCGCGGGGCGACGAGAGAGGGGACGCGGACCATGCGGTCCGCGTCCCCTCTCGTCGTGCAGGCGCGCGCTACGGCGTGTAGTTCTCCACGGCCTGGATCTCCACGGGGATCTCGCGGCCGTTCGGCGCGGTGTACGCGCCCTTCTGCCCGACCTCCCAGCCGATGATGGCGGCGCCGAGCGGCGACTGCTCGCTGTACACGTCGAGGTCGCTGTCGCCCGCGATCTCGCGGTTGCCGAGCAGGAACTTCGTCTCGTCGCCGGCGATGATCGCGGTCACGACCGTGCCGGGCTCCACGACGCCGTGGCTCTCGGGGGCGTCGCCGACCTCGGCCGTCCGCAGCAGCTGCGTGAGCTGGCGGATGCGCGCCTCGATCTTGCCCTGCTCCTCCTTGGCGGCGTGGTAGCCGCCGTTCTCCTTGAGGTCGCCCTCCTCGCGGGCGATCTCGATCTTCTTCGCGATCTCCTCGCGGCCCTGCACGCTGAGGGTGTCGAGCTCCCTGCTGAGGCGGTCGAACGCCTCCTGGGTCAGCCAGGTGACTGCCTGCTCCTGCGCCACGATGGACTCCTTGCACTCGCACGGACGCCCCGACGGATCCGTCGGGGCGAATCCCCCACCTTAGGCGGGCCAGCAGCTGTGGATCAACCCGGTCACCGCGGGGCCGGTGGTGCGGAGGCGCACCGTCTCCATGCGCTCGAACCCGTCCTGGGCGGGGAGCTCGACGACCTTCCAGCCGACGATGGAGCGCTGCTCGTCCTGCGCCTGCACCGCGCAGAAGGCCTGCGTGCCGGCGGGCATGACGACGGAGAAGGTGACGTCGATGGTGCGGTCGTCGACGATGTCGAAGGCGCGGTCGGTGGCGTCGATGGATCCCGACGCCTGGTCGAGCCCCGCCCACAGCACCCACGCGCCGAACACGAGCGCGACGAGCCCGCCCGCGACGCCGTAGAGCCAGCGCTGGCGGATCCGCGCGGGCCGCGTGCGGCCGTACCGCTCGTCGAGCGCGTCGCTGGATCGCGGTGCCGGGACGCGGTGCTCGACGGTCTCGTCGTCGTCCCCGAGGGGGCCGGCGGGGGCGGGGGAGCGGGACCCGTTCGTCACGGCGATCTCCTCCCACGCACCTTGTACTCTGGGGATCCAGACTACATTCCCCACCCTTGGAGCCCCGTGACCCTGCGCCTCATGGCCGTGCATGCCCACCCCGACGACGAGTCGAGCAAGGGTGCGGCGACCTACACCCATTACACGCACCAGGGCGCCGAGGTCATGATCGTCAGCTGCACCGGCGGCGAGGCGGGGGACATCCTCAACGAAGGGCTCGCCGAGCGCGCGATGGCCGAGCGCGACCTGCCCGGGCTCCGCCGCATCGAGATGGCGCGCGCGCAGGCCGTCATGGGCGTGCAGCACCGCTGGCTCGGCTACGTCGACTCCGGCATGGCGCGCGAGGACGGCTCGCTGCCGCCCGCCGCCTTCGCGAGCATCCCGGTGGAGGTGTCGGCCGAGCCGCTCATCCGCCTGGTGCGCGACTTCCGTCCGCACGTCCTCGTGGCCTACGACGAGAACGGCGGCTACCCGCACCCCGACCACATCCAGGCGCACGTGATCGCGATGGAGGCGTGGCGCGAATCCGGCGTCGCGGGCTCGTACCCCGACGCGGGCGAGCCGTGGGAGATCTCCAAGCTCTACTTCGACCGGATCTTCAACGGCGCCAAGCTCCGCGCCGTGCGCGAGCACCTGGTCGCCACCGACGCCGCCCCCGAGATGCTCGAGGCCGTCGACGAGATGCTCGGCTGGATGGGCGACCGCCCCGACCTCGCCACGACGCACGTCGACGTGGCCCACCACTTCGAGGCCCGCGACCGCGCGCTCCTCTCGCACGCGAGCCAGGTCGCGCCCGACAGCTCCTTCTTCCGCTGGCCGCGCGACCTGCAGCAGCGCGCCTGGCCGTTCGAGGACTTCCAGCTCGTGGAGTCGCGCATCGACGCGCCGGAGGAGGAGCACGACCTCTTCGCCGGCGTCGTCGACGACGAGGAGCAGGCGGTGCGCGCGTGAGCGGCGCCGACGTCGTCCTGCGGCTCGCGGCCGCCGTCACCACGCCGAGCCCCACGCCCACCGCGGAGTTCGACCCGGACACCGTCTCGCCCGGCCCGATCGGCTTCATCGCCATCTTCTTCGTGGCCGTCGTGGTGCTGCTGCTCATGGTCGACATGACCCGCCGGATCCGCCGCACGCGCTACCGCGAGGAGATCCGCGGACGGCTCGAGGCGGAGAAGCTCGAGGCCGACCTCGCGCGCGGCACCGCGCCCGAGCCCGAGCGCCGGACGACCGACCCCGCGGTCGCGGACGGCGACGGGGATCCGGACGACCCCGCGGGTCCGCCGCGCGCCTGAGCGGCGCGCTTCCCGGGTGGCGGCTCCGTCCACGCTCTGTGGACGCACCTCGGCCCACCTGCGCCTGGCTCCGTAGCCTCGTGGTCCACACGAGAACGGAGCTCCATGAACACGTCATCCACCACGCCCTCGGGCCGATCCCCGCTTCGTCCCGTCCGGATCGCATCCGTCACGGCCGTCGCCGCGATCGCGCTCTCCGCCACGGTCGGCCTGGGCATCGCGCACGCGTCCGGGTCCGCGACCGCTTCCCCGGGTTCGGTCAGCGTCGTCGCCATGGGTCACAACCACAGCCCGGCCGAGCCGGATCCCTACTACGTGGGAGTGCCCTCGATCGGGGAATGGCGCCACAGCCACCACGGGGGCTGACCGTCCGCGGCCGATCCAGCGGACGACGGCCGGTGTCCCCCATCCGAGGGGTGCCGGCCGTCGCTCGTCCGCCCGTAGGTCATCCGCGCGCCCTCTGCCGTTAACCCGTCCTCCTTAGCTTGGCCAGGCACGGAGGGAACGTTCCCTCCTCGTGCGCCAGGAGGAGGACCGACGTGACGCACGCCCCCGCGCCCACCCGGGTCGCGCCGATCCCGCACGCGGTCTCGACGCCGATCCGCCCGACCGCCGCGCGTCCCGGCTCCGCCCCGCGCCGCCGTCGCCCGGGCCGCCTCCGCGACGGGCTCCTGTTCCTCGCCTTCGTCGGCCCCAACGTGCTGCTGCTCGCGGTGTTCACGTACAAGCCGCTCCTCGAGTCCTTCTACTACTCGACGCTGCAGTGGAACATCGGCTCGTCGATCGCCCGCGAGGTCGGCCTCGCCAACTACGTCGCCTGGTTCCAGGATCCGCAGACCCCCACGGTCGTCGGCGTCACGCTGGTGTTCACGGGAGTGACGGTCGTCGGGTCGATGGTGCTGGGGCTCGGCGTCGCCGTGCTGCTGAACCGCAGGATCCGGCTGCGCGGCCCCGTGCGCACCATCATCGTCGCGCCGTACGTGCTCTCCGGCGTGGCCGTCGGCTTCCTCTGGCTCTACGTCTTCGACCCGAACTTCGGCCTCATCTCGGCTGGCCTCCAGCTCGTCGGCCTCCCGTCACCTGACTGGTACAGCGACCCGGGCGCCGCACTCGCGATGGTCACCACCGTGCAGGTCTGGCGCGACCTCGGCTACTGCGCGCTCATCTACCTCGCCGGCCTCCAGGCGGTGCCGAAGGACCTGATGGACGCGGCGGCCCTCGACGGCGCCGGCCGGCTGCGCACCTTCATCCGCATCGTGCTGCCGATGCTGAGCCCGACCACGTTCTTCCTCAGCGTGACCACGCTGCTCAGCTCGCTGCAGACCTTCGACCTCATCAGCGCGATGACCAAGGGCGGCCCGCTGCAGGGCACGACCACGATGATGTACCAGATCTACCACGAGGGCTTCGTGGCCGGCCGGGCCGGCTACTCGTCGGCCGTCGCCACGATCCTCTTCCTCGTCCTGCTCGTCGTCACGCTCGTCCAGCTCGTCGTCGTCCAGCGGAAGGTGCACTACTCGTGACCACGACCCTCGCCCGTCCCGAGCCCGCGGGGGTCCCGGCGGCGCCCGCGCGCTCGCGTCGCGTCCTCCGTCGCCCGTCCGCATCCGGATCCGCGCGGCCGCCGCTCGCCGGCACCTACCTCGCGCTCGCCCTCGCCGTGGTCGTCATGCTGCTGCCGCTCGTCTGGATGGTGCTCACGAGCTTCAAGGACTTCAGCGAGATCTACTCGGTGCCGCTCAAGCTCCTGCCGTCGTCCTTCGCGCCCACGAACTACGCCACGGCGTCCGACACGGTCTCGTTCCAGACGCTGGCCACCAACAGCGTCATCAAGACGATCGCCGGCTCGGGGCTGAAGGTGCTGCTCGGCCTGATGACGGCGTACGCGCTCGTCTTCATCCGCGTGCCCTTCAGGAACGTCTGGTTCGGCGTCGTGATCCTCGCGCTCCTCGTGCCGCAGCAGATCGTGATGATCCCGAACTACCAGGTCGTCGCCGGCCTCGGCTGGATCAACACCTACCCGGGCCTCATCCTCCCCGGCGTCGCGAGCGCGTACGGCACGTTCCTCTTCCGCCAGCACTTCCTCACGCTGCCGGGCTCCGTGCTCGAGGCCGCGGCGATGGACGGCGCCGGGCACCTGCGCCGGCTCTGGTCGTTCGTGATCCCCATGTCGGGCCCCACCATCGCCGCCGTCGCGCTCGTCTCCGTCGTCGGCGAGTGGAACGACTACCTCTGGCCGCTCCTCGTGACGACCGACCCGCGGATGATGACCCTGCCGGTCGGCCTCACCCTCCTCCAGGACACCACGGGCATCACCAACTGGGGCGTGCTCATGGCGGGCACCGTCATCGTCACGCTCCCCGTGCTCGCCGTCTTCCTCGTGTTCCAGCGGCGCATCGTCGGCGGGCTCACCGCCGGCGCCGTGACCGGCTGACGCGCTCCCTCCTCCCGCCCGACCCGCATCCCCCGATCCCAGGAGAACCATGCCCATCGACCCCCGCTCGGCCTTCGGCGCCGCGGCGAACAGCTCCCTCCGCCGCCGCGACATGCTGAAGCTCGGCGCCGTCCTCGGCGGCACCGCGCTCCTCGCCGCCTGCTCCGGCCCCTCGGTCGGCGGCGCCCAGGCGACGGCCGCGCCCGACACCGACTGGGACGGGATCCAGCCCGCCACCGACATCACGTGGTGGACGACGCACCCCGGCCAGACCTCCGACCTCGAGGCGCAGTTCGCGGCGGACTTCCTCGCGAAGACGGGCATCACGGTGAACGTGGTGACGGGCGGCGCGAGCTACGACGAGATCGCGCAGAAGCTCCAGGCCGCCGCGGGCACCGACAGCATGCCCGACATGGTGAACGCCAGCGACACCTGGTGGTTCCGCTACATGGTCAACAAGCAGTCGATCGCGATGGACGGCCTCATGTCGCACCTCGGGTTCGAGCTCGACGACTTCAACGGGGTCTTCCTCGACGACTACCTGTACGACGGCGCGCGCTACGCCGTGCCCTACGCGCGGTCGACGCCGATCTTCTACTACGACCGGTCTATCTGGCAGCGCGCCGGCCTCCCGGACCGCGCCCCCGCGACCTGGGCGGAGCTCGAGGAGTGGGCGCCCGCGATCATGAAGGCGACCGGCGGCACGCCCGCGATCCGCCTGCCGCAGGGATCCATCGGCACGTGGGCGATGAGCAACGTGCTGTGGGGCCGCGGCGGCCAGTACTCCGACGGCTGGGACCTGAAGCTCGACCAGGCGGAGACGCTCGACGCGGCGCGCTACGCCCGGGGGCTCGTCTTCGACTCGAAGATCGCGAACGTGGCGGCGGCCAGCGGCGACACCGCGGTCGACTTCGCGGGCGGCCTCGCGCCGTGCACCATCGCCTCGGCGGGAGCGGTCGGCATCGTCACCGCGAGCGCCAAGTTCCCCATCGGCACGGGCGTGCTGCCCGGCGGCCCCCAGGGGCAGTTCGTCCCCACGGGCGGCACGGGCCTCGCGGTCATCGGCAGCAAGACGAAGGAGCAGCAGCTCGCGGCCGCCATGTTCATCAAGCACCTCACCGAGGTCGACCAGCAGGTCGCCCTGGCGAAGAAGACCGGCTACGCGCCCTCCCGCACCTCGGCCGGCGAGTCGACCGACCTCACGGGCTTCTGGGCGTCGAACCCCGCCTTCCGCACCGTGTACGACAGCCTCGAGCACGTGCGCTCGCAGGACTGGGCGCGCACGCTGATCCCCAACGGCGACACCTACCTGCAGCAGCCCTGGGCGCAGATCCTCACGCAGGGCGCCGACCCGGCCGACGTCTTCCCGGCGGCGGCGACGCAGCTCACCTCGGCGTACACGGAGAACGTGCAGCCGTACCTGTAGCGGGCACGCGACGCACCCGCCCGGTCAGACGACGGGCGGGTGCGTCGCCACCAGCAGGATCCCCGTCCAGTGGCAGAGGAACGCCACGAGGGTGAACGCGTGGAAGATCTCGTGGAAGCCGAAGCGGCCGGGCCAGGGGTTCGGCCGCTTCAGCGCGTACGCGACCGCGCCGACCGTGTAGGCGAGGCCGCCAGCGAGGATGAGCGTCATCATGGCCGCGTCGGCGCGGAAGAAGTCGACGATGAACACGAGCGACGCGTAGCCGAGCACGAGGTAGAGCAGCACGTAGAGCCAGCGCGGGGCGTGGATCCAGAAGACGCGGAAGAGCACGCCGACCGCGGCGCCCGACCACACCAGCCAGAGCAGCAGCACCGACTTCTCGTGCGGCAGCGCCAGAACGGTGATGGGCGTGTACGAGCCCGCGATGAGCAGGAAGATGTTGGCGTGGTCCATCCGCTTGAGGAGGATCTTCGCCCGCGGCGACCAGTCGAACCGGTGGTAGACGGCCGAGACGCCGAACAGCAGCAGCGACGACGCGACGAACACGGCGCACGCGATGCGGGCGGCGGCGCCGTCGGCCGCCGCGATCAGCACGATCCCGAGCACGAGCGCCACCGGCGTCATGCCCGCGTGCAGCCAGCCGCGCCAGGTGGGCTTCGGCTCCGGGCCGACGTCCTGCGCGTCCTCGACGAGCGGCAGGTGGGCGACCGACGCGTCCTCCTCCGGGGTCTCGCCGAGCGGTCCGGGGGAGGAGGCGGCGGGCGTCATCCTGCGAGTGTAGGACAGCCCGGCGACGTCAGCCGGGCGGGCGATCCGGGCTCACGGGCAGGTGGGATAGCGTGGCATCCGTGCGAGAGAAGCCGATCCGACCGTGGCGCGGTCTCCTCTACCGGGCGTACCAGAAGCGCATCCGCCGCGGCCTCGACCGGCAGGCGCTCCCGCACCACATCGCGATGATCCTCGACGGGAACCGCCGCTGGGCCCGCCAGCTGGGCCTCGAGTCCGCGGCCCACGGTCACCGCGCGGGAGCGGCGAAGTTCCTCGAGTTCCTGGAGTGGTGCGACGACCTCGACATCAAGGTCACGACGCTCTACCTGCTCTCCACCGACAACCTCACGGGCCGCGGCAGCGCCGAGCTCACCGCGCTCATCGACATCATCGGCGAGCTCGCGGAGGACCTCTCCCGGCACCGCGACTGGCGCGTCAAGCACGTCGGATCGGACGAGGGCCTGCCGCCCGAGCTCGTCGCGCGCCTCGACGCCTCCGAGGAGCGCTCGAAGGGCAACACCGGCCTGCACATCAACCTCGCGGTCGGCTACGGCGGGCGCACCGAGATCGCGGACGCCATGCGCAGCATCGTGCTCGCGCACCACCTCGCGGGCGGCACGCTCGAGGACCTCGCGGGCCTGCTCACGCCCGACCTCATCGGCGAGCACCTCTACACGAGCGGGCAGCCGGATCCGGACCTCGTGATCCGCACCTCGGGCGAGCAGCGCATCAGCGACTTCATGCTGTGGCAGTCGGCGCACAGCGAGCTCTACTTCATGGAGGCGCTGGGACCGGACCTCCGCGAGGTCGACTTCCTCCGCGCCCTCCGCGACTACTCCTCGCGCCAGCGCCGCTTCGGCTCCTGACGTCGCTCCCGCGTCGCCGGACGCTGCGCCGGGCAAGAGTTAATGTCCCTGACACATCGGGTCGCGCGTGGCACTGGTCACGGGGTGGGAGCGCGACGTAGGTTCGCACTCATCAGGCATGGCGCCTGATCGAGAGGGCCGCAGGATCTCTCGTCACCGTGGCCCGATCGCCGTCAGGATCCGAGCGCGAACGCTCGGGGATGGAGTGGCCCGTGGCCCCGATGGACAGCCGCAGCAGCACCGCACGACGCGACGACCGGGGGGAGGGGACGCAGCAGGCCGAGCGCACGTACGTGCTCGACACCTCCGTCCTCCTGTCCGACCCGCGTGCGCTCTTCCGCTTCGCCGAGCACGCGGTGGTGATCCCCGTCATCGTCATCACGGAGCTCGAGGCGAAGCGGAACGACCCGGAGATCGGGTACTTCGCGCGCCAGGCCCTCCGCCTGCTCGACCAGCTCCGCGAGGAGCACGAGCGGCTGGACTTCCCCATCGAGGTGGGCGACGCGGGCGGCACGCTGCGGGTCGAGCTCAACCACTCGAGCATGGCGGCCCTGCCGAACGGGCTGCAGCTCGGCGACAACGACTCCCGGATCCTCGCGGTCGCCCTCAACCTCTCCGCCGAGGGCCTCGCGGTCACGGTCGTCTCCAAGGACATGCCGCTGCGGGTGAAGGCCGCCTCCATCGGCCTGCAGGCGGAGGAGTACCGCGCCGAGCTCGCGGTCGACAGCGGCTGGACCGGCATGGCCGACGTCACGCTGTCCAGCGAGCAGATGGCCGACCTCTACGACGGCGAGACGCTGCAGACGCGCGTCGTGCAGGACCTGCCCGTGAACACGGGCGTCGTGCTGCACTCCGACCGCGGATCCGCCCTCGGCCGGGTCGTCCGCCGCGGCACGGTGAACCTGGTGCGCGGCGACCGCGAGGTGTTCGGGCTCAAGGGCCGCTCGGCCGAGCAGCGGCTCGCGATCGACCTGCTCCTCGACCGCGAGGTGGGGATCGTCTCCCTCGGCGGCAGCGCGGGCACGGGCAAGTCGGCACTCGCGCTCTGCGCCGCGCTCGAGGCGGTGCTGGAGAAGCAGCAGCACCGCAAGATCATGGTGTTCCGGCCGCTCTACGCGGTGGGCGGGCAGGAGCTCGGCTACCTGCCGGGCGACGCCGCCGAGAAGATGAACCCGTGGGCGCAGGCCGTGTTCGACACGCTCGGCTCCGTCGTCTCGCAGAACGTCATGGACGAGGTGGTGGAGCGGGGGATCCTCGAGGTGCTGCCGCTCACCCACATCCGCGGGCGCTCGCTGCACGACGCCTTCGTGATCGTGGACGAGGCGCAGTCGCTCGAGCGGAACGTGCTGCTCACGGTGCTCAGCCGCATCGGCCAGAACTCGCGCGTGGTGCTCACGCACGACGTGGCGCAGCGCGACAACCTCCGCGTCGGCCGGCACGACGGCGTCGCGAGCGTCATCGAGACGCTCAAGGGCCACGAGCTCTTCGGGCACATCACGCTCACCCGCTCGGAGCGGAGCGCGATCGCGGCGCTCGTCACGGGGCTGCTCGACGGCGACCCCGTGTGATCCAGCCGCCCCGCGCATGACGACGGGCGCCGGTCCCCGAGGGGATCGGCGCCCGTCGGCGTCCGGGGGAGCGGCGGCTACAGCCCGGGCGCCGTCATCCGCAGCACGTCGAGGCCCGCGTCGAGCTGCTCCTCGGTGATCTCGCCGCGCTCGACGTAGCCGAGGTCGACGACGGCCTCGCGCACCGTCATCTTCTGCGCGACCGAGTGCTTGGCGATCTTCGCCGCCGCCTCGTAGCCGATGATGCGGTTGAGCGGCGTGACGATCGACGGCGACGACTCCGCGAGCGCGCGGGCGTGCTCCTCGTTGACGCGCAGGCCGTCGACGGTCTTGTCGGCGAGGAGGCGCGTGGAGGAGGCGAGGATGCGGATCGACTCGAGCAGCGAGGATCCCATGACGGGGATCGCGACGTTGAGCTCGAACAGGCCGGAGGCGCCCGCCCACGCGATGGTCGCGTCGTTGCCGATGACGCGCGCGCACACCATGAGCACGGCCTCGGGGATGACCGGGTTGACCTTGCCGGGCATGATCGAGGAGCCGGGCTGGAGGTCGGGGATGTGCAGCTCGCCGAGGCCCGTGTTGGGGCCCGAGCCCATCCAGCGGATGTCGTTGCAGATCTTGGTGAGGCTGACCGCGAGGGTGCGGAGCGCGCCGGACGCGTCGACGAGGCCGTCGCGCGCGCCCTGCGCCTCGAAGTGGTCGAGCGCCTCGGTGACGGGGAGGCCGGTGTCCTCGGCGAGCACCTGGATGACCTTCTGCGGGAAGCCGAGCGGTGTGTTGATGCCGGTGCCCGTGGCGGTGCCGCCGAGCGGGACCTCCGCGACGCGGGGGAGCGCGGTGCGCACGCGCTCGATGCCGAGGCGGACCTGGCGCGCGTAGCCGGCGAACTCCTGGCCGAACGTGACCGGGGTCGCGTCCATGAGGTGCGTGCGGCCGGCCTTGACGAGACCCTTCCACGCGTCGGCCTTCGTCTCGAGGGCCTCGGCGAGGTGCTCGAGCGCGGGGATCAGCTCGGCGAGGAGCGCGCCCGTGACGGCGACGTGCACCGAGGTGGGGAAGACGTCGTTGGAGGACTGCGACGCATTGACATGGTCGTTCGGGTGCACGGGCTTGCCGAGCGACGCCGTGGCGAGGGCCGCGAGGACCTCGTTCATGTTCATGTTCGAGCTCGTGCCGGAGCCCGTCTGGTACACGTCGATGGGGAAGTGCTCGTGGTGGGATCCGCCCGCGACCTCGTCGGCGGCCGACACGATGGCGGCCGACACGTCGGCGTCGACGATGCCCATCTCGCCGTTCACGATGGCGGCCGCGCGCTTGATGCGGGCGAGCGCCTGGATCTGCGCGGGCTCGAGCCCACGACCGGAGATGGGGAAGTTCTCGACGGCGCGCTGCGTCTGGGCGGCGTACAGCGCGGTCCTCGGGACCCGCACCTCGCCCATCGTGTCGTGCTCGATGCGGAACGCGTCCGCGCCGTTCGTCTCGGTTCCGGGGGAAGTGTCGACCACGCTGTTTCTCTCTCCTTCGGGACGGGTGATGCACCGGACCTCAGGGGCCCGGAGTGTGCGGGTCAGCGCGGACGGCTCCTCTAGCGAGGGATGTCGCCCACGATGACGTCGGGCACCGCGGTGCCCTCGAGGAGCTTGTAGTTGGCGCCGACGATGGCCAGGCTACCGGCCGCCACCTTGTCGGAGATCATCTCGGACGCCTCCAGCATGCGGGTCACGGTGCCGCGCAGGTGCTGGCGGCCGACCTCGCCCGCGTCCACCTCGGCGGGCACGACGTTCTCGCCCGCGACGCGGTGCACGGCCGGCGCGATGGGGGCGATGAGGTTCGCGATGTGCGGCGGCAGCGCCTCGGCGTCGGGTGCCGCGCTCTCGATGGCGGCGCGGACGGCGCCGCACTCGTCGTGCCCGAGCACCACGATGAGCGGCACGCCCAGCACGGCGACCGCGTACTCGAGGCTGCCGAGCACGGAGTCGGAGATGATCTGGCCCGCGTTGCGCACCACGAACAGGTCGCCGAGGCCCTTGTCGAAGATGATCTCGGCGGCGAGGCGCGAGTCGCTGCAGCCGAAGAGCGCCGCCACGGGGCGCTGCACGTGCGCGAGCGCGGCGCGGCGCTCCACGTCCTGGCGCGGGTGCTGGGGCGTGCCGGCGACGAAGCGCGCGTTGCCCTCCACCATCTCCGCCCACACGTCGGCGGGCGCCTGCACGACGTGCTCCTGCACGGTCTCGACCTGGTCCGTCATCCCTCGTTCCCCTCTTCCGGTGCGATGGTGCTGGTGGTGGTGCCGTCGGCGGGCGACGGCGTCGCGCCCGCCGGGGTGGCGCGCGCGGCGGCGACCGCCTCGATGGCGGTGCGCAGCTCGTTGGCGTCGGCGGTGCCGTAGATCGCGTAGGTGCTGTCGCCGTCGACGGCGCTCGCCGCGAGGACGACGTTGCCCGGATCCCCGGCTCGCGAGTTGTCGTACAGCGTCCACTCGAGGCCGCCGATCTCCTCGGAGCTCACCTCGGGCGCGGACTGCAGCGTCTCGTCGAGCCAGGTGGGATTGGCGTCGATGCCCTGCGAGATCCCGATGTAGCGGTTGCTCGGCGTGATGAGGCCGATGTACCAGACGGCCACGCCGTCGCGGCCGGCCGGGCGGATCTCGGCGTCGTTGCTCTTCCACGCGGTCGGCAGGTCGGGCACCACGAGCGTCTGCGGGAAGCCGCCCTGGGCCTCGGCGGCCGCGGCGCCGTAGTCGACGTCCGGCAGGATCGTGGTGTTCGAGCGGGGGACGAGCGCGACGATGACCGCGACGGTCGCGACCGTGACGAGGAGCGAGTACAGCAGGTTGCGGAACGTCTGCTTGGCGCGGTGGCGGCGGGAGTCGGCGGCCTTGCGGGCGGCGGTCTCCTCGGGCGTCTCGGGGCGGCCGAGCTCGGCGACGACGTTCGGGGTGCGGGGCTTCGCCACGGTCAGCCGGCGTCGGACGCGGCGGTCGTGCGCGCGGCGTCCAGGCGCGCCTTGGCGCCCAGCAGCCATTCCTCGCAGCGGGCCGCGAGGGCCTCGCCGCGCTCCCACAGGGCGATCGACTCCTCGAGCGTGGACGCGCCCTGCTCGAGGTCGTTGACGACGCGCACCAGGGCGTCGCGCGCCTCCTCGTAGCTGAGCTCGGAGACGTCGGGCAGGCGCGAGCCGGTGTCGGCGCCGGTGTCGGCGGGGCTGGTGGGCATGGGCGAGATCCTAGCTCTCGGGGCCGGACGCGAGCCGGGCGTCGGGGGCGGGGGAGGCGGGCAGGCGCGCGGCCGACGACGGGATGTCGTCGGTGGGGCCGGTGGAGGTGGCGCCGAGCGCGCCGGCGGCGAGGCGCAGGACGAGGCCGGTGCCGTCGGGGGCGTCCGCGGGGGCGCGGAGGGCGGATCCGTCGGCCGTCTGCACGATGGCGTAGCCCCGGTCGAGCACGTGCTGCGGCGAGAGCGTGCGCAGCTGCCGGGACAGCTCGCTCGTCTGCTGCATGCCGCGCTCGACGACGCGGCCGGCGAGCTCCGCGGATCGCGCGATGTAGCGGCCGAGCTCCTCGGCGCGCGAGTCGACGATCCACGCGGTGCTCGCGAGCACGGGCCGCGACCGGAGCTGCTCGATGCGGTCGATCTCGCCGCGCACCTGCGACGTGAGTCGCATGCCGATGCGCGCCCGCGCCTGCTGCACGCGCGACAGCTCCTCGGAGACGTCGGGCACCACGCGCTTCGCGGCGTCGGTGGGGGTGGACGCGCGGAGGTCGGCCACGTCGTCGAGCAGCGGACGGTCGGCCTCGTGCCCGATCGCGCTGACGAGCGGCGTACGGCACGCGGCTGCCGTGCGCACGAGCTTCTCGTCGCTGAAGACGAGCAGGTTCTGGAAGTCGCCGCCGCCGCGCGCGATGACGATGACGTCGACCTCGGGATCCTCGTCGAGCACCCCGATGGCCCGCGTGACCTCGCCCGCGGCACGGTCGCCCTGCACGGCGGTGTGCACGACGCGGAAGCGCACGCTCGGCCAGCGCAGCTGGGCATTCCGGAGCACGTCCTTCTCGGCGTCCGAGTCCTTGCCCGTGATGAGGCCGATGCAGCCGGGCAGGAACGGCAGGCGGCGCTTGCGGTCGGCGTCGAAGAGGCCCTCGGCGCGCAGGGTCTGGCGCAGGCGCTCGAGCCGCTCGAGCAGGTCGCCGAGGCCGACGTGGCGCATCTCCAGCACCTGCATCGTGAGCGTGCCGCCCTTGACCCAGTAGTTGGGCTTCACGAGCGCGACGACGCGGGCGCCCTGGCCGAGGTCGGCCGGGATCTTCGCGCGCACCGACGACCAGACGGTGAAGCTGATGGTGGCGTCGACGTCGAGGTCCTTGAGCTTCCCGTAGACGTTGCCGCCGGATCCGCCCCACTGGGTGATCTCGCCCTCGACCCACGCGGTGCCGAGCCGGTCGATCCAGCCCTTGATCTTGCCGGAGAGCACCGAGACGGGCCACGGCGCGTCGACCGTCGGGGCATCCGCCGCGGGCATGGCGACCGTGCGCGTCTCGCTCATCCGTCTCCCCGTTCGACGCCCAGATCGGGCGCATACACTTGCAGATGTGACTACAGCGACCACTGACCAGCGACTCGTGGGAGCACCCGTCGTCAGCCTGTCGATGCCGCGGATGCCCGGCGTCCGCAACAGGCTCAAGGATAACCCGGTGGCAGGACCCAAGAAGGTCCTGCTCGCCGCACCACGGGGCTACTGCGCCGGCGTCGATCGCGCCGTCGTCGCGGTCGAGAAGGCCCTCGAGCGCTACGGCGCCCCCGTCTACGTGCGGAAGCAGATCGTCCACAACGTGCACGTCGTCTCGACGCTCGAGCGCATGGGCGCGATCTTCGTGGAGGAGGTCGACGAGGTCCCCGAGGGCGCCCACGTCGTCTTCAGTGCCCACGGCGTCTCGCCGGCCGTCGTGCAGGGCGCGGCCGACCGCGGGCTCCAGGCCATCGACGCGACCTGCCCCCTCGTCACCAAGGTCCACCGCGAGGCCGTGCGCTTCGCCAAGGCCGACATGCAGATCCTCCTCATCGGCCACGAGGGCCACGAGGAGGTCGAGGGCACCGCGGGCGAGGCGCCCGAGCAGACCATCGTCGTGAACTCCCCGGAGCACGCCGACGTGATCGAGGTCAAGGACCCCGACAACCTCGTCTGGCTGTCGCAGACCACGCTCTCCGTCGACGAGACGATGGAGACGGTCCGCCGCCTCCGCGCCCGCTTCCCCAACCTGCAGGACCCGCCGAGCGACGACATCTGCTACGCCACGCAGAACCGCCAGGTCGCCATCAAGAAGGTCGCGGTCGACGCCGACCTCGTGATCGTCATCGGATCCGCGAACAGCTCCAACTCCGTGCGCCTCGTCGAGGTCGCGCTCGAGTACGGCGCGAAGGCGTCCTACCGCGTCGACTACGCGTCCGAGGTCAAGCAGGAGTGGCTCGACGGCGTCCAGACCGTCGGCGTCACGAGCGGCGCGTCCGTCCCCGAGGTCCTCGTGCAGGAGCTGCTCGACGACCTGGCCGACGCCGGCTACGGCGATGTGACCGCGGTCGTCACGGCCGAGGAGGACCTCGTCTTCTCGCTCCCCAAGGAGCTGCGCAAGGACCAGTCCGGCAACACGGACGCACGCGCCATCGGCGGGCGCACCCGCGCGTGAGCGACGACGACGGCCCGCGCCGTCCCGGTCGCCCCGCCCCGCGCTACGGCGAGTACGCGTCGTCGTCGTCCGACTCCGGCGGGTCGTCGGAGCTGTCCGAGGCGGACGCCCGCATCGTCGCCGAGGCGGCCGAGTACCGGCGCGCCCAGGCCGAGCGCGACGCCCCGGCCGCCCCCGCGGGCCGCGGCGCCAAGAAGGGCGGGAAGCCCGCCGCCCCGCAGACGCTCGCCGAGCAGATGGCGGACGAGCGGAAGGCCGCGCGCGAGCGCATGCTCGCCGAGCGCCGCGAGGCCGAGAAGGTCGCCGAGGCCGCGCGCCGCGAGGCCCGTCGGGCGCCCGCCGCGAAGCCGCCCGTGGATCCCGCACGGCCGTCGCCCTCGCCGACCGGCGCCGCTCCGCACGCGGACCGGCCCGCCTACCTCGCGGGCCAGGACGCACGTCGTGCACCTCGCCGCTTCGACGCCGCCATCACCGTCGGCCTGCTCGCAGCGGGCCTCGTCAACGTGGTCGGCAGCCTCGGCGCCAACGCGGATCCGTCGCGCGCCATCAACCAGTCGTACGCGCTCTTCGGCGGCGGCACCTACACCGTGACGCCGCAGACCTCGATGATCGGGATCGCGGTCAACGTGGTGAACGTCGTCGTCTTCGTGCTCGCGGCGTGGATCGCGCTCGAGCTCGTGAAGCGCAAGCGCGTGGCCTTCTGGGTGCCCATCGCCGGCGCCGTGGTCGCGACCGTGATCACGAGCGTGCTGGTGCTGACGCTGATCGTGGCGGATCCGGCCTTCCAGCAGATCATGTCGCGCGGCGGTCCCTGACACCCGCCTCCTCCTGCACGCACGACGGCGGGGCCGGTCCTGGTGGACCGGCCCCGCCGTCGTTCGCGTGACGCGCGCTGCGCGCCGCGGCTAGCTCTGCGAGTGGCCGTGCGAGCCGAGCTGGCGCGTGGCCTCGACGACGCGGGCGGCCATGGCCGACTCCGCCGTCTTGCCCCAGGCGCGGGGGTCGTACGTCTTCTTGTCGCCGACCTCGCCGTCGACCTTGAGGAAGCCGTCGTACTTGCGGAGCACCGAGTCGGCGATGGAGCGGCTGAACGCGTACTGCGTGTCGGTGTCGATGTTCATCTTCACGACGCCGTTGCGCACGGCCTCGGCGATCTCGTCGTCGGAGGAGCCGGATCCGCCGTGGAAGACGAGGTCGAACGGCTTCTCGCCGGTGCCGTACTTCGACTGGATGCCGTCCTGGATCTCCTTGAGCAGCGACGGGCGCAGCTGCACGCCGCCGGGCTTGTACACGCCGTGCACGTTGCCGAAGGTGAGCGCGGCCATGTAGCGGCCCTTGTCGCCGAGGCCGAGGGCCTCGACCGTGGAGATGGCGTCCTCGAGGGTCGTGTAGAGGTGCGAGCCGGTGTCGTGGCTGACGCCGTCCTCCTCGCCGCCGACGACGCCGATCTCGACCTCGAGGATCGCGTTGATCGCCTTCATGCGGGGGAGCAGGTCCGTCGCGAGTCGCAAGTTCTCGTTGAGCGGGATGGCCGAGCCGTCCCACATGTGCGACTGGAAGATGGGGTTGCGGCCCGCGCGGACCTCCTCCTCGCTGGCCTCGATCATGGGGATGACGAAGCCGTCGAGGGCGTCCTTCGGGCAGTGGTCGGTGTGCAGCGCGACGGTGATGGGGTAGTTCTTGGCGACCTCGGTGGCGAAGCGCGCGAACGCGAGGGCACCCGCGGCGCGGTTCTTCACGGTGTGGCCGGAGAAGTAGTCGGCGCCGCCCGTGGTGACCTGGATGATGCCGTCGGAGCCGGCATCGGTGAGCCCCTGGAGGACCGCGTTGATCGTCTGCGACGACGACACGTTGACGGCCGGGTAGGCGAATCCGCCGGCCTTGGCGCGATCCAGCATCTCGGCGTACTGCTCGGGGGTTGCTACGGGCATGGTGCATCTCCTTCGGCGGATCCACGGCGGCGCCGTGCGGCTGTCGCGGGTGATCGTCGGCCGGTGGGAGATGAGTCCCGCGGCCGGGCCCCGCGTGGTCGCCACTCTACCCAGCGGGGGTGTCCGCGACCGGGGCGGCGGGGCGCGTGAACTCGTCCGCGGACAGCTCCCGGGTGGTGACCTCGAGCGGATCCAGCGTGCCGATGACCTTCGACTCGTCGAGCCGGCTGAGGCGGCGCGCGGTGGGGAGCACCTGGCGCTCGAGGGATCCGACGACGCGGTTGTAGTCGCCCACCGCGCCCGTGAGCGAGCGGCCGAGCTTGGCGATGTGCTCCCCGCTCGTGGCGAGGCGCGCGTGCAGCTCGCGGCTGAGGTCGAAGAGCTGCTTCGCGTCCTCCGTGAGCACCTCCTGCTGCCAGCTGAACGCGACGGTCTTGAGCACCGACCACAGCGTGACGGGGGAGGAGAGCGCCACCCGGCGGCTGAACGCGAACTCCATGATGCTCGGATCCGCCTCCAGCGCCGACGACACCAGCGACTCGCTCGGGATGAACGCGATGACCATCTCCGGGCTCGCGTCGAGCCCCTCCCAGTACGCGCGGCTGCCGAGCGCCGTGATGTGGTCGCGCACGGCCTGCACGTGCTGCTTCATGAGCGCGTCGCGGCGGGCGCCCTCGGATCCGGTGGCGGACGCGGGGATGGCGCTCGCCTCGAGGTAGGCGGTGAAGGGCGCCTTCGCATCCACCGCGATGTTCTTGCCGCCGGGCAGGTGCACGACCATGTCGGGCCGGCCGACGCCCTGCGCGGTGGAGACCGAGGTCTGCACGTCGAAGTCGACCCGGTGGATGAGGCCGGCCGCCTCCACGACGCTCCGCAGCTGCGTCTCACCCCACACGCCGCGCGTGCTGTTGGAGCGGAGCGCGGACGCGAGCGTCTCGGCCGTGGCGCGCAGCCGCTCCTCCGCCTCGGTGGCGCTCCGCAGCTGCTCGCTCAGCTCGCCGTGCTGCTGCCGGCGCTGCTCCTCCAGCTCGTGCACCTTCGCCTGCACCTGCTTGAGGCTCTCGGCGACCGGGCTGAGCGCGGTGAGCACGCGGCCGTCCTCCTCGGTGCGGGCGACCTCGGCGCGCTGGATCTCCCGCAGTCGAGTCTGCAGCTCCGCGATGCGGTCCTCCTGCTGGCCGATCTGCTCGCGGAGGTGGGACTCCTGCGCATCCAGCCGTTCGCGGTGCAGCGCGTCCTGCGTCTGGGCGCGCTCGGCGAACTGGGCCGTGGTCTGCGCGACCTGCTCCTCGGCGAGCCGCTCCGTGCGATCCAGCTGCTCGCGCAGCGCGGTGACCGTGGCCTCCGCGGCGGCGAGACGGGCGGCCTCGCCCGCGGAGCCCGGCGCGTCCACCCCCGAGCGGGCGCGCGACACGGCGAGCCCGACCACCGCGCCCACGGCCAGGCCGATGACGAGGCCGACGAGGAGGGCGATGACGGGATCCATGCGTGCAGTGTGGCAGCGGCCCCCGACACGGCCGGGACGCCGGGCGGACGCCCGAGGGACGGATCCGGTGGGCCGGCGCTGGGGAGGATCAGGCCCAGTCGATGGGCGGCGTCGCGGCGGCCGACGCGCGCGTGACGGTCTGCGTGCGCGGCGCGCCGATGCGGCCGAGGCCCACGCCCACCGCCTCGGCGAGGCCCGTCAGGGACGCGGCGCCGTGCCGGCCGGCCGCGTGCACGACGATCGCCGCGCACGCCCGCGCGTCCGCCAGCGCCTCGTGGTGCGAGAAGTCCTCGAAGCCGGCGGCCCGCGCGGCGACCGGCAGCCGGTACGAGTCGAGCTCGTAGGTGCGGCGCGCGACCTGGAGGCTGCAGAGGTAGGAGTACGGCGGCGGGATGAGCGCGGTCGCCTTGCAGGCGCCCTGGATCACGCCCATGTCGAAGCGCGCGTTGTGGGCCACGAGGTGGTCGTCGCCCGCGAAGGCCATGAGGCGGGGGAGCTGGTCGGCCCACCCGTCGGCGCCCGCCACGTCCTCCTCGACGATGCCGTGGATCCGCGTGTTCCAGACGGAGAACGAGTCGTGCCCCGCGGGCGGCCGGATGAGCCACGACGCGGTCTCGACCACGACGCCGTCGCGCACCTTGACGAGACCCACCGAGCAGGCGCTCGCCGACGAGTTGTTGGCGGTCTCGAAGTCGATCGCGGTGAAGTCCAACGGCATGGGTTCGAGTGTTCCACGCACGACCGACGCCGATCTCCGGAGAGCCCAGCCCGACCGCGGGCGGGGGAGGAGCCGACCCGCCCCGTACGATGGACTCCCGTGGCACTCACTATCGCGATCGTCGGTCTCCCCAACGTCGGCAAGTCGACGCTCTTCAACGCCCTGACCAAGAACCAGGTGCTCGCCGCGAACTACCCGTTCGCGACGATCGAGCCGAACGTGGGCGTGGTGAACCTGCCGGACCCGCGCCTCGAGGTGCTCGCCGGCCTCTTCGGCTCAGAGCGGATCCTCCCGGCCCCCGTCTCCTTCGTCGACATCGCGGGCATCGTCCGCGGCGCGAGCGAGGGCGAGGGCCTCGGCAACCAGTTCCTCGCGAACATCCGCGAGGCCGACGCCATCGCGCAGGTCGTCCGCGGCTTCGAGGACGAGGACGTCGTGCACGTCGACGGCCGCGTCGACGCCGCGAGCGACATGGAGACCATCAACACCGAGCTGATCCTCGCCGACCTGCAGACCCTCGAGCGCGCCGAGCCGCGCTACGAGAAGGAGCTGAAGACGAAGCGCATCGAGCCCGTCGTGCTCGAGACCGCGAAGACCGCGCGCGAGTGGCTCGACTCGGGCAAGCCGCTGTCGGCCTCTTCCATCGACCTGGAGCCGGTGCGCGAGCTCGGTCTGCTCACGGCCAAGCCCTTCATCTACGTGTTCAACGTCGACGAGCAGGTGCTCGGCGACAAGTCGAAGCTCGCGGAGTTGGCCGCCCTCGTGGCGCCCGCGCAGGCCGTGTTCCTCGACGCGAAGATCGAGTCGGAGCTCATCGAGCTCGACCCCGAGGACGCCGCCGAGATGCTCGCGAGCACCGGCCAGGAGGAGTCGGGTCTCGACCAGCTCGCCCGCATCGGCTTCGAGACCCTCGGCCTCCAGACCTACCTGACGGCGGGCCCCAAGGAGACGCGGGCCTGGACCATCGGCCGTGGCTGGAAGGCCCCGCAGGCCGCCGGTGTGATCCACACCGACTTCGAGAAGGGCTTCATCAAGGCCGAGGTCATCTCCTACGACGACCTGGTCGAGACCGGCTCCATCGCCGAGGCGCGCTCCAAGGGCAAGGCCCGCATCGAGGGCAAGGAGTACGTCATGCAGGATGGGGACGTGGTGGAGTTCCGGTTCAACAACTGACGTGCCGGCCCCCGTCCGGCCATTGGGCGTAGTAGCTGAGTCTCTCAGCGGTCGCTCGACAGCCCAGCATCACCTAGGCTCTCAACTCGGCACCCTGGACAGGCAGCGGGTGCTGGGGGGATCAACACCTGTCGATGGGCCCGGTTGCTTGGAGCGAGTGCGCGTCGCGCACGCGTGGTTATGCGAGTTCTTGTGAAGAGCCGGCTTCTGGTGGCCTGCCGCAGTACGAAGAAGAAGCCTCACGAGGGCAAGAGCACGGTCCGGCCGCGATACTACGAGTAGTACGTCGAAGAAGATGCTCGGGTAGGCGCTGACGTCAGGCATGACGACTGGTACATCGGCAGCGCTAGAGAAGGCCCGATGGGTACCCGCACTCTCACTTCAAGTGCCTGGGTGCAGCATGTGACAACAATCGAGCTCTTCGAACACGATCGATTCCAGCGCTTGCTCGAGCGTGCTTCGTGGGCCGTTGTTGGAACCCCGGTGCAGCTCAACCCCGGTAGCAGCACCAACCCGAGCAACGCCCTGTGGACATCGGCGCCGTCGAAAGGTCCAGAGCCGCCCCGCGGCATCTCGGGTGTTCCCAGGAACCGACCCGGCGCCGTACGCGTTGGCTCGTGTCTTCCGCGGAGGACCCACGCACCGATGACCGTGATCGTCAAGCTCGGTAGGCTACGCGACGTGACTAGCGCCGATACCCCTCTCCCTGCCCGCTCGTACCAGTCCGTAGACGCGCTGCAAAACGCGCTCGCTCAGACAGTCTTCTCGGAGACACAGGCTCCGAAGAAGGCGGCTGGGCGAGCGCTCGGGACGCTCGTAGAGCTCATCACCTTCTACATGATTCGGCAATGGGGTCTCGAGCCCAACGTTGCTATAGAGCGCGGGCTACCCGAATACGGGAACTCACTCATCACGCATAATGTCGAGTTTACTCTTCACCCTGGGGTAAGGGTCGCTGAGCTTGCGCCGCCCGCTAGTGGTCGAACGCTAACACCACGCCAGATCTCTATCGGACTGACCGATGCCGGACATGCGAGCGTCTTGACTGGGGCGCACCTCCGGAGTGGTATGAATCTGCTCCGAAACGGTGTGCTTCGCCATGCGCTCACTGTGGCTGACTTGCCGGGAGGTTTCGTGACTGCTTACATGACCGGCGATGGTGACCGGTACAACGTGTCACGTCTCATTGAAGACCCGTTTGCGATGTTCGAATGTAAGCGCGTCGGAATCGAGGAAGGCCAGCGGAAAGGTCCCCAGACGATTGAGAAAGCAAAACAGGGAGCGTACGTCGCTCGTTCGGTGTCGGGTCTTCAGCGGATCCCCCGCAAGGACGGGTCGGTCGCAGCACTTGTGGAGGCGGCGGACGGGACGCTTCAGACCCACCCCGACTATTATCAGTTCCTTCGCGATGCAATCGACTCTAGGGACGCGCAGGCCCTCGCCAATGTCGTGCTCACGGTCGGGGTCGTGAGTAATCACGGGAATTGGTTTACGGCCGAGACTCAAAACAAAGAGATGCGTGTTCTTGCGCAGTCCTACGATTGGCTTCTCTTCCTGACGGACAATGCGCTTGCTGAGTTCATTGAATCGGTCCTGCAGGGCACTAGTCCCGACTTTGCAGCCACTAGAGCAGCGTTCGGTGCGACCCACGGCCGCAGTTCAGGTACCACGACATTCACAAAGGTTACAATCGATGCGGATGCCGACAGTGAACTGACGAAGTTTTTTGAAGATCAATCGCCCTGGGATCGATGGTTTAATGTCATTTCGCCGATCGCGCCCATAGTTGATTTGAAGAGCGATCTCTTGAAGCTGGCTGAAATCCGGGGAGGGTTTACTGTATGACCGCTGGACGCCAGGCGCTCTCGCTCACGAAGGACTGGACGACGCCGCCCGACATTCTGGCCTCGGTTCGCAAGGTATTTAAGGGCCAGATCGGGCTGGATCCGTGCTCGAATGAACACTCACTCGTGGACGCTCAAATCGAGTACCGACTTCCGGAGAGGGATGGCTTAAACGAACCTTGGGAAGCGGAAACCATCTTTGTGAATCCGCCCTATGGCTCTGATAAAGAGCGTGGCACGCGAATCGCGCACTGGTTTGCGAAGATTGGCGAAGCGGCTGCTGCTGGCTCGGAAGTACTCGCTTTGGTGCCGGTTGCGACCAACACTGGGCACTGGAAGCAGTTTGTCTATCCCGTAGCCGCCGGTATTTGCTTTCTATATGCGCCACGGCTTCGGTTCTACATTAACGGACGCGAGGACCCCAAGGGTGCGCCAATGTCGTGCGCTGTGGTCTATTACGGTCACGACTTTGACCAGTTTGCCGAAGCGTTCCGAGTCCATGGGGCGGTCATTCCACTAGAGAAGGCCGTTCTCCCGCGGGAGCCGACGCTAATGCAAAAGGGTCGTCCTCGAAGGGCTCTGGCGCAGTCGTTGCTCGAGGATGAAGTACAGGCCGAGGATATCTTGGTTGACCAGGGGTCGCCAGCATGAACGGTTAATGCTCCCCCTGCGGCACTCGTCAGGTCGATATCGCCGTCAAGCGTAGCCGTGGTCGGCCCGTGGTAAACGCGTATTGAGGTCTCCGGGAGAGCGCACCATGCGGTCAATGTCTACACCGGTGATTATATCCAGCTGGTCCTAAATGGCCAGCATCCGGCTCACGCTTCGCCCTCGCCGGGGAGTGTGCTGGCGCTCACGTCGTTGTCGATGAAGGTGTCGACTATCAGCGTGCAACGCGCTGCGGTTAGCGCGTCGGCTAGTATCGAAGGATTTTATCATCCCGCAATATGCAGTGTGCAAATCGCGTTATGCGTCAGTTTCAATCCAAGTCGCGCTTTTACGCCAGCCCAGGCGCCAGAGCTGCCTTGAGTCGGAATCTGCAATGCCGCTGCGTTGTTTGCCGAGACCAAACCTCGTGCGATGCGTGGCGTAAGGCGCTCTTCGGTGTTCTAGAACGGGTGACCTAAAATAGCGGCCAGGGGACTGCGGACTGCTGACCAGCAGGCGCCGGGAACCGCGCATCCGCACGCAAACGGGTGCAACGAGAGATCAACGCCGCGACCTCCTCCACCGTCAGCAGCCCCGCCAACTCCCGCCCCAGCTCCCCATCGAGCCCCGCGAGCACCCGATCCACGCCCTCGAGCTCCTCGGCGGTCAGCGGATCCCCGACCCACCCCCACAGCACCGTGCGGAGCTTGTGGTGCTCATGGAAGGTGAGGCCGTGGTCGACGCCGTAGCGGTGGTCGTCCGACATGGCGAGCACGTGGAAGCCCTTGCGGTCGGCGTTGTTGACGATCACGTCGAAGACGGCCATGCGGCGCAGCGCCGGGGAGTCCTCGTGGATGAGGGCGACCGTGTTGCCCTCCTCGTCCTCGCCGCCGAGCACCGTCCGGTAGTCCGTGTCCGGCACCTCGTCTGCGGCCCCGTCGCGGAGCTACGTACGCGGCACGACGCCCCAGTCGAGAGCCCCAGAGACGAGGTAGGCGGCCACCTCACTATGGGCAAGCACAGCGTCGGGGATGTCCCGGAGCCGGTTTTCGCCGTTGACTGGACAGTTCGGAACAGCCTAAACGTTCGAAAATTGAGTCGCACAGCTTGAGCTTCGAACCAGGCGAACGGGAGAGTCCTTGGCCGCCAAACGATCAGCTTAGGCGCGTGATTATTTGTTTCGCTTCATGCAACTCGACAAGGACGTCTCGTGCCCTTCTTAGTCATCGTAGGGCCAGTAGCGAAATGTTGACTGCTCACCCCGCTTCTTCTCTGGCAAGCGGTGACCGTACTCTCCGACTGTTTCGTCGAAAAGGGTTCCCTCTGTTTCGATCTCGAATCCAAAGCCGCTTCGACGGTGGTGGCTTGATCCGATACTCTGCCATGACCCCGGGATGATTTTAAGGAGGGCGCGAGTCACACCCCGATGTGCTACGACTGCGTACTCAATTCCGCGCTCCTCGATCCTGCTTTCAGTGAACTTGAACCACTTCGACGCCGAGTGACCGATCTCTCGGTAGTGCTTTACGCGCTCGGTTCGTGGCAGCCACTCATTTTTGTATCCGTAGCCGGGCAGGTCGGAGCCATCGAGCGCCTTTTCGGGGCTATCTACCCACTTGCCGAGGGTGACGATGAGCAAGGCTTGTTTGGTTTCAAGCAAAGGTGCAGCCTTCTCGTCGTAGAGAGTCTCTAATAGGATGATGCCGTGACCACTGGACGCCTCGCGTCGAACGTTGGTGAGTTGTCCAGAATGCCCCTCGGGGAGCCGCGAGGCCCCGAGGGTTCTTGCTAGAACGGGCATCGAGCGGAACAGATCGATGCAAGCAGCTTCGACCGCCGTATATTCAGTCTCGGAGCGAATGCCGTGGCGGATGATCCAAATTTCCGGTTCGTCGCCGGTTGTGCGGATTTCTTGGATCTTCTTGAGCTTGTCGCTTGTTGCGTCCGGGCTCGCGTCGAGCATCGCCTGCTCTCCGTGGTCGGCATAGCGATCACCTCGACCCTTACCGACGTAGAACGGCACCCCCGTTTTGGGGTCTACGAGCATATATACGTACAGCCCGAGTTCGTCTGCAACCTGCTGTTGCACCTTTTTATCCACTACACTGCGTGCGGTCATGTCCTCGTTCTCCATTCCTTTGCATTCGACTATAGAGGACGAGTTCACGAGCTGGTGGTGTCGGGCAGCTGGGCCTGGCGGGCAATTGTCGCCTACCAAGTAGTGCGTGCTTCCACTTCTGGTGGACGGCACAGTCGCGGTAGTGCGACGAACCGGGCGCCGAGTGAGCTTGTCGACAATGGGGCGCCTTGAGCGACCTCGTTTTGATCTTCAATGGTCGAAAGTGCGGAATTTTCGTTGCAGCACCTGACAGCGGCACGCCACCCCGCTGCTGGGGGCATGCTCTGGCCCGCTGGC
Source organism: Clavibacter vidaverae (assembly GCF_047529985.1). NCBI lineage: Bacteria > Bacillati > Actinomycetota > Actinomycetes > Micrococcales > Microbacteriaceae > Clavibacter > Clavibacter vidaverae. Next base: position 287,943 of record NZ_JBLJAM010000002.1, on the reverse strand, counting down.
TAAAACAGCGGCCAGGGAACGGCGGACGACTGACCTGCAGGCGCCGGGAACCGCGCCTCCGCGCGCAGGCGGGCGCACCGTTCCGCCAGGGCCGCGACCTCTTCCGCGGTGAGCAGCGCCGCCAGCTCCTGCCCCAGCTCCCCATCCAGCCCCGCGAGCACCCGATCGACCCCGGAAAGCTCCTCGGCGGTCAGCGCCTCCCCGACCCACCCCCACAGCACCGTGCGCAGCTTGTGCTCCTCGTGGAACGTGAGGCCGTGGTCGACGCCGAAGCGGTGGCCGTCGGGCATGGCGAGCACGTGGAAGCCCTTGCGGTCGGCGTTGTTGACGATCACGTCGAAGACGGCCATGCGGCGCAGCGCCGGGGTGTCCTCGTGGATGAGGGCGACCGTGTTGCCCTCCTCGTCCTCGCCGCCGAGCACCGTCTTGTACCCGGTCTCCGGGATCTCGGCCGCGGGGACCAGGTCCACGGCGTCCTGGTCAGGATCCTCGTCCTGCCAGAGCTGCACCATGCCCTCGCCCGCGGGGCCGTCGCGGAGCCACGTGCGCGGCACGACGCCCCAGCCGAGCGCCTCGGACACCAGGTAGGCGGCCACCTCGCGATGCGCGAGCACTGCGTCGGGGAAGTCCCACAGCGGATTCTCGCCGCGGATGGGCTTGTAGACGACGGCCACGTCGCCGATCGTCCCGAGGAAGGTCGCGTTCGACGCGGTGCGGATGCGGCCGGTGACGATCAGCTCGCCGTCCAGCGGGTCCGTCTCCGACATCAGTTGTCGGGGAAGGTGTGGACGTGCCCGTCGGGGTCGATGGGGTAGCCGCACAGCGCGCAGATCGGGCGGCCGGCGCCGACGATCTCGTGGGTGCGCTTGGCGAACGCGCGGGCCGCGCCGACGGGCATGCGCACCACGAGCATCTCGCTGTCTGCTGCCTCGTCGTCGGCGCTCGGCAGGTCGAAGTCGTCGCTGTCGTCGTCCTCCGCGAGGGGGTACGCCTCGATGACGACCTGGGCCGTCGTCGGATCCCAACCGAGGCCCATGGCGCCGGTGCGCCAGCGCTCGTCGACGTCCTCGAGCGGGTCGTTGTCGACGAGCTCCGGGGGCGTGCTGGTCGGGACGCTGAACGGGTTGCCCTCGACGGTGACGAGCTGGTCGAGGATCTCGTCGATCTTCTCGGCGAGCAGCGAGGACTGCTGCTTCTCGAGGGCGATGGTCACCAGCTGCGGACCGGAGCGCACCTGGAAGTAGAAGGTGCGGGCGCCCGGGAGGCCGATGGTGCCGACCACGGCCCGGTCGGGCCAGTCGAATTCGAGGGCTCGTGTGGGCATGTCACCAGCCTAGGCGCACGTCGTCACGGTGTCGTGTGCCCGGCGCCGCCGCCGACGGGCGCATCGCCGACCACGGCGCTCGTCGCCAGCCAGGAGAGGTCGCCCGCGTCGGTGTTGGTCGCGTGGACGGTGGGGCGGCCGGCGCCGTAGCGCACGATGGAGAGGGAGGCGGGGCCCACGTCGATGCGCTGGAACAGGTCGAGGTGCATGCCGTATGCATCGGCGAGGATCGACTTGATGACGTCGCCGTGGCTGACCGCGACCCACACCGCGCCGGGTCCGTGCTCGGCCTCGATGGCGGCGTCGTGGCGGCGGATGGCGGCGACCGCGCGCGCCTGCATCCCGGCCATGGACTCGCCACCGGGGAAGACGACCGCGGACGGGTGCGCCTGCACGGTCTTCCAGAGGTCCTCGGTGGCGAGCTCGCTGAGGGGGCGGCCCTGCCAGTCGCCGTAGTCGCACTCGGTGAGGTCGGGGTCGACGGGCTGCGGCGGCGTGCCCTGCTGCCGCTCGAGGATCCGCTGCGCCGTCTCCCAGCAGCGCTGCAGCGGGCTGGAGACGACGGCCGCCAGCGGCACCGCGGCGAGCCGGTCGCCCGCGCGGTCGGCCTGGTCGCGTCCGGTGTCGTCGAGGTCGACGCCGGGGGTGCGCCCCGCCAGGATCCCGGTCGCGTTCGCTGTGGTGCGTCCGTGCCGCACGAGGATCACTGTCGCCATGTGGCCAGCCTAATCAGGCGGGCACGACGCTCACCGGCCGTCGGGCACGGGGACCACGGGCACGGCCGCCGCCTCGTCCTCGTCGACCGTCGCCACCGGATCCACCGACCCGCCCCGCGCCTTCGTCACCACGTACAGCACGAGCACCACCGCCCACGCACCGAGGCTCAGCACGAGCTGGGGGCGGATCTCGGGATCCAGCGCCATCTGCACCAGCACCGCGACGATGCCGGCGACCGTGAGGATCGAGAGGCCCGGGAACAGCCACATCCGCACGACGAGCCCCGTCGAGCCGTTGCGGCGACGCAGGACGATCTGCGAGATCGCGATGAGCAGGTAGACGAACAGGATGATCGCGCCCGAGGAGTTGAGCAGGAACAGGAAGACGGTGTCGGGGGAGACGGCCGCGGCGATCACGCAGAGGAAGCCGACGACCGACGACAGGAGGATCGCCGCGCGCGGGACGCCGCGGTTCGTCACCTGCACGAGCCGCGCCGGCGCCTCCCGGCGGCCGGCGAGCACGAAGAGCATCCGCGAAGCCGTGTACAGCCCCGAATTGAGGCAGGAGAGCACCGCGGTGAGCACGACCGCGTTCATCACGTCGCCGGCGAACGGGATCCCCATGCGGTCGAAGGCGCTCACGAACGGCGAGGCGCCGAGCTCCGTGGAGTCCCAGGGGAGGATCACCGCGAGCAGGAACAGGGAGCCGACGAAGAAGAGGGAGATGCGGAGGATCACGGAGTTGGTCGACTTGCGGATCGCCGTCGCCGGGTCCTTCGACTCCGCGGCCGCAATGGTGGCGATCTCGGCGCCCACCATGGAGAAGATCACCACGACGACCGAGGAGAAGATCGCGCCGACGCCGTTCGGGAAGAACCCGCCGTGCGCCGTGAGGTTCGAGAAGTCCATCGTGCGGCCCGGCCAGATGCCCAACACGTAGAGGGTGCCGAGGCCGAGGAACAGGATGATGGCGGCCACCTTGATCCCCGCGAACCAGTACTCGAACGCCCCGAAGGCACCGACGGAGAAGAGATTGGTGGCGGTCATCAGCGCCATGAGCGCGAGGGACAGCAGCCAGAGCGGCGCGTCGAACCAGTAGGTGAGCGCCTTCGCTCCCGCGACCGCCTCGAATCCCACGACGATGACCCAGAAGTACCAGTAGAGCCAGCCCATCGAGAAGCCGGCCCAGCCGCCGAGGGCGTGCCGCGCGTAGTCGGCGAACGAGCCGGTGCTGGGATTCGCCGTGGCCATCTCGCCGAGCATCCGCATCACCAGGATGATGAGCACGCCGGAGATCGCGTAGGTGAGGAACGCGCCCGGGCCCGCGCCGTTGATCACCACGCCGGATCCCACGAACAGCCCGGCGCCGATGACGCCGCCGATCGCGATCATGGTGAGCTGCCTCTGCGTGAGGCCCTTGTGCAGCTGGGGTGCGGATGCCATGGAAGCCTCCGAGCGGGTCGGCGTTCGCGGGTGGGGGATCCTCCCGGTCGCGCCGCGGCGGGTCGGGCCGGGAGGTCCTGAGCACGATACGCAGGGGACGGTCCCGACCGCGAAGTGTTCACATGGGCTTTACATTGCGGCGGCTCAGCGGCGGCCGGGCGGTCGCCGCGACGCTCGAGCGCGGCGACGCCGCCCGCCTAGGCCTCGCGGCGCTACGCCCGCCCCCGCACCGGCCGACAGATCAGCACCGGGCACGGCGCCGAGTGCTGCACGCGCGAGGCGGTGCTGCCCAGCAGGATCGTCGCCGTGAGGCCGCGGCTGCCGGCGGCCATGGCGATCAGGTCGGCGTGGAGGTCCTCGGCGGCGCGCACGATCTCGGTGGCGGGGGAGCCGCTGCGGACGTCTCGGTGGATCCGCGGGCCCCAGCTGTCGAACACGGCGGCGACCACGTCGACCGCGACGGCCGCGTCCTTGCGGTAGCTCAGCTCCGTCTGCGCGTGCGGGTGCTGCGGGCCGAGCTCGTTCGCGAACGGCGCCGCGGCATAGGGGCTGACCACCGCGAGGACGGTGACGTCGCGGATCTCGCGGCTGTCCGCGATGAGCTTGAACTGGCGGGCGCCCTCGAGCGACGCCTGGGATCCGTCCGTGGTGACGATCACGTGCATGGTCAGACCTCCCTGTCCGTGGGACCTGCCGCGGCGACGCCGGCCGCGTCCGCGAGATCCGGCTTCTTCTTCCCGAACGTCCGCTGCGCGAGGTACAGCACGAGCCCCAGCGCGAGCAGCCCCCCGACCCACCACAGGGCGTCCGGGTCGTCGACGAGCGTGTAGATCAGCACGGCGACGTTGCCGATGATCCCGACGATCAGCAGCGGCGTGTTCGCGCGGTAGGTGTCCGCCGTCTCGTCGTGGCCGCGGAGCTTCAGGCAGGCGACGATCACGAGCGCGTAGATGAAGAGGAGGAACACCACCGTGATGGTGGCGAGGCGGTCGACGATGTCGAGCCGGTCGGCCTCCGGGATCCCCGCCTGGCTGGAGCGGATCGCCGCGCCGATGATGAGCAGCGCGGACACCACGGCACCGCCGAAGATCAGCGCCACGTAGGGGCTGCGGCGGGCCGGGTGCACCTTGGCGAAGATCGCCGGGACGACGTTCTCGCGGGCCATGCCGAACAGGATCCGCGACTGGGCCACCACGGTCACGAGCGCCGTGTTGCTGATGGCGACCATCGCGATCACGGCGAAGACCACGAGCATGATCGCGGCCGGGATGAAGAAGAGGTCGGCGCGCACGACCTCGAGGAGCGTGTTGCCGGCGAGGTCGCCGATCGGCACCGCGAGGGCCGCGGCCATGGAGACGAGCACGTAGACGACGCCGGCGGTCATCATGCCGCCGATGAGCGCGCGGGGGAACGCGCGCGACGGGTCGATGGTCTCCTCGGCCACGTTGGCCGCGTTCTCGAACCCGGTCATGGCGAAGAACGCGAGCGAGACGCCGGCGAGCACGGCCAGCACCGCGGATCCGGGGCCGCCCTCGACCTGGAACTGGAGCAGCACGGACGGGTCGCCGACGCCCTCGACCAGCGCGATCACGCCGATGGCGACGACGATGATCAAGCCGCTGATCTCGACGAACGTCATGACCACGTTCGCGACGACGGACTCGCTGATGCCGATGAGGTTGATGAGCGTGATGACGGCGACGAACGCGACGGCGATGCCCGTGGTCGCCCAGATCGCCGACTCGGGCAGGCCGATCAGGTCGCTGAGGTAGCGGACGAAGCCGGCGGCGAGGGATCCGACCGCGGCCATGTTGGCGCTGAGCATGCAGATGGTGATGAAGAACGTGAGCACGGGGCTCCGGAACGCCTTGTTGATGTACAGCGAGGCGCCGGCGGCCTGCGGGTACTTCGTCACGAGCTCCGCGTAGGCGAGGCCCGTGATGGTCGCGATGGAGACGCCCACGAGGAATGCCATCCAGAACGCGCCGCCCACCGCCGCGGCCACGAGGCCCACGAGCACGTAGATGCCGGACCCGAGGACGTCGCCGACCACGTAGAAGTACAGCTGCTTGACCGTGATCGAGCGCTTGAGCTCGCTGCGCGGAGGGGCATCGGCCTGGATGGGATTCGCCATTTCCCCACACTAGGGGCGTCGCGCGGAGGGGTGGAAGGGGTGGCGGCGTGCGGGCCGACGGGCGGGCGGGCGGTGGATCCGCGGCTCAGCCGCCGTCGGCGACGCGCCGCAGCACGCCGATCGCGCCCCGTAGCTCGGCCTCGTCCACCGGGGGCTCCGCGCTCGCGCCGGCTCGGCGCATCCACTCGGTGCGTGCTCGGAGCACCGCCCTGAGCAGCTGCCTGCCCGCGGGCGCGACGACGAGGCAGGGGCCCTCGTGGTCGGCCTCCTCCGCGAGGATCCCGCGCTGCAGCAGGCCGCCGAGGCTCGGCACGAGGGCGGCCCGTGAGGTGCGGGTCCACGTGGAGAGCGACTGGCGGTCGACGCGCATGTCGGTCGCGACGACGCGCAGCAGCTGGATCTGCAACCCGGTCAGGTCGCCCCACGCGTCCACGGTGGCGGCGTCCATGCGGTCGAACACCGTCGCCATCGCGCTGATCAGGTGCTCGTGCGTGCTGCGATCGTCCATGGTGCCCCTCCGACGGAGCGGTCGGGAGAGGCCCGGCCGGGCCGCCTGCTTCGTGGTGGGGACGCTACCCAGCAGGATCGTTCCCGGTCCACGGGGGTCAGGCGATCGTCATCTCGGCGGGCATCCGGCCATACTCGACGTGATGTCGCGATCGCCCGCGGCGGACGCCGGGACGGGGACATCGCATGAGCGCAGCAGCAGCAGTCGACGCCGGACGGACGCGGGCATGAGGCCGCGCGTCAAGGCGCTCCTCCTCAGCGGGATCATCACCGGGCTGACGCTCGCCATCGTCGCCGTCGCCCAGCCGTGGACGCGCGAGGCGGAACCCGACGACTGGGTCGTGCTGCGCTTCGAGGCGGGGGAGTCCGCGTCGGCGTACGAGGCGTTCGGGTCGCTCGCCGCGACCGAGATGGCCGGCGACGACGCCCTGCAGCTGCTCGAGGCCGGCTGGATCGACGGCAACGAGTTCGGCGAGGACTCCTACGACGTGTACTTCGTGGGGCCGGACCGCCGGATCATGTGGGAGATCCTCGAGCCGATCTTCGCCGACGCGCCCGTGCCGTGGACGTCGGTCGAGCTCCGCCGCGGGCTCGAGGACCAGGCGCCCGTGGTGGTGCGGGCGGGGCGCTGACCACCGATTCCGGCGCAGAGCATCATCCGGCGGGGGCGCCGAGGTACCCGTCGATGGCGGCTTCGTACTCCGATGCCTCCGACGGCTTCAACTCGCCGGTGACACGGATGATCGCGTTGCCTCTCACGTAGTCGTACTCCGTGCCCAGCACGGTGGTGGACGAGAGGATGCCCTGGATGTAGTCCATCCGCGCCTGCGCTGCGGCTTGGTCGCCCCAGATCTCTATCGAGGCCCCGCACTCGGCGCCGAGCTCGTCGCAGCTGACACGAGAGTCGTAGAGGGTGGCGGCGTCGACGTACCCGGTGGGACGTCCGATCACGTTGTTCGGGTCGTTTTCCTCGGTGATCTGCACGATGTCACCGCTGGACGTGATCGACGCCTTGATCGCGGCGGCTATCGCGGCCGCTGATGTGTCGACGGGCTCGGGGGTCGGAGAGGGAGTGGGGGACGGCGAGGTGGTGGTCGGGGTCATCGTGATGTCCGGCTCAGCAGGCGTGGAAGAGCAGCCGGTGAGGGACAGGGTGAGCATGAGCGCGAAGACGGGCAGCGCGGATGCGGATCGGGGCAAGGGTCCTCCTGGGTCTCGTCGAGCGTAGGGACCGAGCGCGCGACGGGCGCTCCCCAGTTCGGGCTGCGGTGGCCGATGCATCACCGGTGTCGGCCCCCGCGCCTAGCGTCGGAGCATGACGTCGAGCGGATCCGCCTCCTGCCGTGCCGAGGGCTGCGCGGCGCCGGCCGAGCGCGGGGCCCCCGTGCCGCTGTGCGCGGCGCACCTCGTGGCCGCGGCCGCGTGGGCGGAGCGGGAGCACGGCGTCGAGGACGTGCTGCCGTCGCCGTGCCCAGCCTGCGGATCGCGCCTGGGCGTGCGGTACCCGTCCGGCTGGCTGTGCGCGGCGTGCGAGTGGCGGCACGGGGATCACCCGGACGGGGAGCTCGCGCCGCCGCGGGTCGACGTCGTCTACTACATCCGCTTCGGCGACCGGATGAAGATCGGCACGAGCGCGAACCCGCGGCAGCGCCTCGGCACGCTCCGGCACGACGAGCTGCTCGCGTTCGAGCGCGGCGGCCGGGCGGTGGAGCGGGCACGGCACGCGCTCTTCGCGCGGCAGCGCTTCGACCGCACCGAGTGGTTCGCGCTCGACGCCGAGCTGCGCGCGCACGTGGCCGCGCTCGCGGCGGGGCAGCCGGATCCGTGGGAGCTGCTCGCGCGCTGGCGCAGCGAGGCGCTGGCGCTCCGGGTCAGCTGACGGCCTCGGCCGGCGGCGCCTCGCGCAGGTAGGCGTCCACGAGGAACGGGCCGCGGATCTCGCGGAGCCGGTCGAGGAGCGCATCCACGGTGCCGCGCGTGAGGCCGGACACGCACAGGTCGTAGGGGCCGAGCGCCGGCAGCCTGCCCGTGCGGATGCGGATCACCTCCCACCCGGCGGCCCGCAGCGCGCGGTCCTTGCGGCGGTCGGCCTCCTCGCGGCGGCCCACGTGCTCCAGGCCGTGGCGGCCGGTGGAGTCGTACTCGATGGCGACGCGCAGCTCCGGGAGCACGATGTCCGGCCACGCCTCCAGGTGCTCGAAGAACGGGCGGGCGAGGCGGACCGCGGTGAGGCCGGGCGTGTGATCCAGGCGCGCGGCGAGGTCCTGCCGCAGGCGCTCCTCGACGGCGGACGCGGGCGGCGGCGCGCACGCGCTCGCGAACGGCTCGCCGACGGGCAGGTCGGGTGTCTTCGTGCAGACGGCGGGGGAGCGGCGGTCGCCTCCCGTGCCGCGGATGGTCGGCATGCCGTCGCGCGCGCCCCGCCGCGGACGCGGGGAGGCGGACGGCGCCGACGCGGATCCGGCGGACGACCGGGCCCCGGCCCCCGCCACCGGCCCCGCCACGAGCGGCGACGCCCCCGGCCAGCGCACCTGCTCGGCCATCGGCAGCACCGGCATGCGCGGCGCCGCGGCCTCCGCGCAGTCCGGGCACCACGACGACCGGCGGCGCTCGCGGCCCGGGCGCCTGCGCTGCTCCTCGGGCGTCGCCACGAAGACGTGCCCGGCGTCGCACTGCCAGGTGAGGAGGACGTCGGCCGCGGGCGGCACCTGCGTGAGCGTGATCCCGCGGTTGAACTCCGGGTGGTACTGCCGGATGAGCACGGGGAACGACGCCCACGCCTCCCGGTAGGTGCCCACCGGGTAGGGCACGTCGAGGCCGCGCGACCAGCGGCGTCGCGCCCACCACGCATCCACCGGCTCGGGCATGCCGTCACGCTAGGGGGAGCCACCGACGTCGCTGACTAGCCTGGGGCGATGCCCGACCTCGCGACCGACCGCCTGCTCCTCCGCCGCTTCACGGACGCCGACGCGCCCTTCCTCCTCGACCTGCACGCGCGGCCCGAGGTGATGCGGTGGATCGGCACGGGTGCGGTGCAGACGGATCCCGCCCAGGCCGCCGCGCGCGCCGCCCGCTACGCCGCGCTCGACCACCCCGTGCGCGGCATCTGGGCGATCGAGGACCGCGACGGCGGCGCTCTCCTCGGCACGCTCCTGCTCAAGGACCTGCCCGCGTCGACCGCGCCGCTCGCCAGCGACGACCCGGCCCCGCGCGACGCACGGGAGGAGGGCGAGACGGAGATCGGCTGGCACCTGCACCCGGATGCGTGGGGTCGCGGCGTCGCGACGGAGGCGGCCCGGCGGGTGCTCGCGCACGCGGAGGAGGGCGGGCTGACCCGGGTGCTCGCGGTGACGAACCCGGCGAACGCGCCGTCGCAGGCCGTGTGCCGCCGCATCGGGATGCGCCCCCTCGGCCGCACGCGCGGCTACTACGACAAGGAGTGCGCCCTCTTCCGCGTCGACCTCGACGCCCCGCGCGGCGCCCTCGGGGACCGGATCCGGCAGACGGCCTGATGCCGCGCATCGTCCCCCTGTGTGGCCCCGACGGCGGCGTGGTCGCGGGCATCCGATGCGTGAGGGCCGCCGGCGACGTGCCCCTCGTCCTCGACGACCGCATGCCGACCGCGCACCTGTCCGCCGTCCGCGCTCTCGTCGACGGGGCGACGCCGCCGCCTGGTGCGGCCTGGGCGACGCTGACGTCGGGCAGCACCGGGGTCCCGCGTATCGTCGTGCGCACCGAGGCGTCGTGGCGATCGTCCTCCGCCGCGGTGGCGGAGCTGCTGGACGCGGGGCCGACGGACGGCGTCGCGCTCTCCGCACCGCCCGCGTCGTCCCTCACCCTGTTCTCCCTCGCGCACGCGGAGGACGGCGGTCCGCGGCCCGTCCTCCTGGGGCGCGACGGCGACGCGCGCGGCGCGGTGTGCTTCCACGGCACCCCGCAGGGGCTCGCCGCGCTCCTCGCCGCGGGCGGGGCGACGACCGTGCGCACGGCCCTCGTCGGCGGCTCGGCCCTCGATCCCGCGCTCCGGGCGGAGGCCGAGGCACGGAAGATCCGCGTGGTCGCCTACTACGGCGCCGCGGAGCTCTCGTTCGTCGCCGTCGACGCGGGGGACGGGCTGCGCCCCTTCCCGGGGGTGGACCTCGACGTGCGGGACGGGCGGCTGTGGGTCCGCTCCGCCACCGTGGCGATCGGCTACGTGGGCCGGCGGGGCGCCCTCCGCCGCGACGGGGACTGGGCGACGGTCGGCGACCTGGCCGAGATCGTCGACGGCCGGCTCCTGCTCCGCGGCCGCGCGGACGGGGCGATCCTCACCGCGTCGGCGACCGTGGTCCCGGAGGAGGTCGAGGCGGCGCTGCGGACGCTCCCCGGCGTGGCGGACGCGGTCGTCTTCGGCCTGCCTGCCCCCGGGGTCGGTGCGCTGGTGGCCGCGTACGTCGAGCCGCGCGGCGCCGGGCTCGACGCCCAGGCGCTGCGGGCGGGCGCCGCCGCCGCGCTCGCGCCCGCGAGCCGGCCGCGCGTCTGGTTCCACGGGCGCGTGCCGCGCACGCTGGCCGGCAAGGCGGCACGCGATGAGGTGATCCGTCGCGCCACGGCGGGGGAGGCGACGCGACTTGTCGGCTGAGCCGCTCGTCGTCGCCGCACGCCGCACCCCGATCGCCACCCGCGGCCGGGCGCTGGCCGGCGTCCCCGTGGACGGCCTCGCCGCCGTCGTGATCCGCGCCGTCGTCGCCGACGCGGCGGCAGCCCTCGGATCCGCCCCGCCGATCGCCGACGTGCTCCTCGGCAACTGCATGGGTCCCGGCGGCAACCCGGCGCGGATCGCGGCGCTCGCCGCGGGCCTCGGCGTCGCCGTGCCGGGCGGGACCGTCGACCGCCAGTGCGGCAGCGGTCTCGCCGCCGTGATCGACGCGGCCACGGCGATCCGGTCCGGTGCCGCCGGAGCGCGGATCGCCGGGGGCGCCGAGAGCGCGTCCACGGCCCCCGTTCGCACCCTCGGCGGCGTCCCCTACGCGCGGGCGCCGTTCGCGCCCGCCGGCTGGCCGGATCCTGACATGCTGCCCGCGGCCGACGACCTGGCCCGCCGCGATGGGATATCCCGCACCCGCCAGGAGGAGCACGCGCGGCGCAGCCACCGACGTGCCGTCGCCGCCCGGGAGGCGGGGCGCCTGGTGGCGGAGCTCGTCCCGGTCGGCTCCACGGGCATCGCCGCCGACGACGCGATCGGCGCCGCCCTCGCCCTCCTCCCGCGCCTCCCGCCGCTCCTGCCCGGCGGCACGGTCACCGCCGGGACGGCGACGCGGGTGAGCGACGGTGCGGCGGCCGTCGCCCTCGTCCAGCGGGACCGGGCGCCGGGGGTCGCGGGCCTCGTCGTCCGCGGCCACGCGGTCGTCGGATGCGAACCCGCCCTGCCCGGCATCGGTGCGGCTCCCGCCGTGCTCGCCGCCCTCGCCGACGCGGGCGTCGGGATCGGCGACGTCGCCGCGTTCGAGATCGTGGAGGCCTTCGCCGCGCAGTCGCTCGCGGTCCTCGACCGCCTCGGGATCGCCGACGACGACCCGCGGGTCTGCGCCGACGGCGGCGCGCTCGCGCTCGGTCACCCGTGGGGCGCGAGCGGGGCGGTGAGCATGGTGCGGTTGTTCAGCCGGCTTGTGCGCGGCGGCGCGCCGGCCGGGGCGGTCGGCGTCGCGGCGGCGTCCGTCGGGGGCGGCATGGGGATCGCCGCCGTGGTCGAGGTCGTGCGCTGAGCGGAGTCCGCTCCGCGCCTCAGCCCTCCCGCTCGCGCGCCTTCCGCGTCTCCCGGTCGTTCGCCTTCCGGATCCCCTCCACCAGCTCGTCCTTCGTCATGCGGCTGCGGCCGCTGACGTCGAGACGGCGGGCCACCTCCATCAGGTGCGCCTTCGAGGCGTTGGCGTCCACTCCGCCGGCCGTGCCCGCGCCGCGACGCTCGGCGCCGTCGTCGGACGGCCCCGCCTCGTCCTTGGGCTCCCAGCGGTCGCCGACCTTCTCGAAGCCGTGCTTGAGCGCGGCGTAGGCGGTGCGCTCGGCGCGCTCGCCGGATCCGTACTGCTCCTCGGCCGCCGCGTGCGCCGCCGACCAGGTGGCCTGCGCGCGCTCGGGGGAGCGGCGGATGGTGCTCGGCATGTCGTCGTCGGGGGCCATGGATCCTCCTCGTGCTCGGGGCGGGCGTGCTCCGCCCGCCGTCCCTCCACCCTGCCCCGTCAGCCGTCGTCGCCGCGAGGGCCGGGCGCGTCGGTCAGGGCACGTACTCCTGCGACCAGTAGTCGGCCTGCACGACGAGGTCCGACCCGTGCACCTCCGCCCGCAGCGAGACGGTGCGCGGATCCCAGAGGGTCCCGGGGACGCGCGCCTGCGGGGTGGTCCCCAGCGCGGACGCGAGGTCGTCCGGCGTCATCTCCGCGGGCGGGCGCACGGTGAGGAGCAGCCAGCATCCCCCGGAGGCGCACTCGGTGCTCTCGTCGAGCACCTCGCTGCCCTCGGGGAGGGCGATCGACGAGGCCGCCGGCACGTCGCCCTCCGTGGCGAACACGGCCAGCATCGCGTACCGCCCGAGCGCCCCGAGCACGAGCACGGGGACGACGATCGCGAGCGCGATCAGGATCCGCCGTCGGCGGGAGCGGGTGTCGTCCATCGCTGGTCACCCTAGCGAGCGCGGTCACGACGCAGGCCGGGCGGCCATCGCCGCGCCCGCCCGCGCGGGGGATGATGGACCCATGGCGTCTCCGCTCCACCCCCGCACCCCGTCCGCCCTCCGTCGCGCCGCGCTCGCCGCGGGGGCGGCCGCGCTCGTGCTGGGCGGTGCGCTGATCCCGGCGAGCGGCGCCTCCGCGCACGACCGGCTCGTGGGATCCACCCCCGCGGCCGACGCGACCGTCACGGCCGAGCCCGGCACCGTCGCGCTCGACTTCAGCGAGGACCTCCTCGCGCTCGACGCGCAGGCCTCGGGCTTCGCCATCCAGGTGGTCAACGCCTCGGACGGCTCCTTCCACCAGGACGGCTGCGTCACGGTCGACGGATCCACCGCCACGAGCCGCATCGCGCTCGGCACGGCGGGCACGTACCAGGTCACGTGGCGCGCGGTCTCGAGCGACAGCCACCCCATCGACGGCACCTACTCCTTCACCTACGCGCCGACGGGCGACACGACCGGCACCCCCTCCATCGCCGCGGCCCCCGCCTGCGGCGACGCGTGGGCGGGCAGCGCGGCCACCGCGACGCCCGAGCCCGAGGGCACCATGACGACGCAGGGCGCCGAGTCCGTCGCACCGGCGCCCACCGCGGACGCGCAGTCCGGCGAGTCCGTGCCGCTGGCCGACGCCGCCGAGACCACCCCGGTGTGGGTCTTCGTGCTCATCGGCTTCGCGATCCTCGCGGCCGCCGTGCTCGTGGTCCTCGGCGTCGTGCGCCGCTCGTCGCGCCGCTTCCCGGGCGAGGACGGCCGCAGCGTCGGCGGGCCGACGGACGGCGCGGACGACCCGCGCTAGCCGCCGCCGGACCGGGCCCCGGCGCGGGACCTAGGCCGGGTCGTCGGCGCCGAGCGCGCGGCGGAGGGCCGTGAGGTCGTCCCCGTCGAGCGTGCCGGCGAAGCGCAGCAGCGCGGCCTCGCGGTCCTTCGTGGCCGCGAGCGCGCCCGACATGAGCGACGCCGCGTGGTCGGTGCGGGTGCGCGCGGGCGCGAACGTGAGCGCGCGCGCCTCGTCGGAGCGCACCACGAGGCCCTTCTGGCCGAGGCGGTCGAGCACCGTGAGGACGGTCGTGAGCGCGGGTCGCGGATCCGGGATGCGGGCGACGACGTCCTTGGCCGTGACGGGCTCGTCGGCGTCCCAGAGGACGTCCATGATGGCGGCCTCGAGCTCACCGCGGGGTCGCTGGCGTCCGATCGGCACGGCGGCTCCCCTCGGGTCGGGCGGCGGGAATGAAAGGACGATCCTAACTCCGCCGAGGCCCGCACCGGCCGCCGCGGTCAGGCACCGTCCCGCCGGATCGGGCACGATGGGGTGCATGACCGATTCACAGGACCGAGAGCCCACCCCCCTCGAGCAGGCCATCGCGCGCGGCCAGGCCGGCGAGTCCGACATGACCGCCGTCCTCACCGAGTTCATCAACACCGTGGTCGTCGTCCCGACCGCCACGCCCCTGACCCCCGAGACCGACCAGCTCCAGCCGGTCCTCTTCGACCGCGAGGGCGTGCCCATGCTCGCCGCGTTCACGCACGAGGACCGCATCGACGAGAAGGTGACGAGCGTCGCCGACCACGTCGCCACGATCCCCGCCGCCGAGCTCGTGCAGGCCATCCCCGCGGGCACCGGCCTCGTCATCAACGTCGGCACCACGGACGGCTTCGAGATGATGCCCGAGGGCGTCGCGCAGCTCGCCGACGACGTGCGCCGCGTCATCGACCAGGACGAGGACGGCGCCCCGCAGGCGCCCGCCGCGCCCTCGCCCGACGCGATCTGATCCCCGCGGGCCCGCCCGCCCCGACGCCGCCGCATCCACGGATGCGGCGGCGTCGTCGCGTCCGGCCGCCGCGTCGGCCGCGTCGGCGGCCGGATCGTCACACGCCGGAAACGTCTCGCTCGATATGCTGATCCCCGTAACACGGCCGCGCACGCATCGCGGGAGAGCTCCTCCGGGAGCACCGAAGGAGCAAGCCTCCCCGCCAATCTCTCAGGTCCACGTACCGCGATGCACTGGCCACTCTGAAAAGCAGCCGCCCCGCGCGGCTCGCCCACGGTGAAAGCACCGTCCTCGGACGGCGCGAAGCTCTCAGGCACATGACAGAGGGGGAGTCCCGCATCCGGCGTCCGCGCCGGTCACGACCGGAGGACTCCATGCCCGACGCACCCGCCGACGCCGCCCAGGCGCCGCCCCGCCGCTCTCCGCTGCACGCCGTGCACGAGGCCGCCGGTGCCTCCTTCACCGACTTCGCCGGCTGGCTCATGCCCGTCCGCTACACGAGCGACCTCGCCGAGCACCGCGCCGTGCGCGAGGCGGCCGGGATCTTCGACATCTCGCACATGGCCGAGATCGAGGTCACCGGATCCGGCGCCGCCGCGTTCCTCGACGCCACGCTCGCCGGTCGCCTCTCCGCGCTCGTCGAGGGCCAGGCGAAGTACACGCTCCTGCTGGATCCCTCGGGCGGCATCGTCGACGACCTCATCGTCTACCGCACGGGCCCCGAGGCCTTCCTCGTGGTCGCGAACGCGGGCAACCGCCACCCCGTCGTCGAGGTCCTCACGGCCGAGGCCGCGGGCGTCGACGGCCTCATCGTGCGCGACGCGAGCGACGAGGTCTCCCTCATCGCCGTGCAGGGCCCGGTGTCGCGCGCGATCCTCGAGGCCACCGCCGGCCTCGAGCCCGCCGCGCCCCTCGCCGACCTCCGCTACTATCGCGCCACCCCGGCGACCTTCGACGGCGCCGAGCTGCTGATCGCCCGCACCGGCTACACGGGCGAGGACGGCTACGAGCTCTACATCGCCGCCGACCGCGCCGTCGCGCTGTGGGAGGCGCTCGTGACGGCCGGATCCCCGCTCGGCCTCGTGCCCGCGGGCCTCGCGAGCCGCGACACGCTCCGCCTCGAGGCGGGCATGCCGCTCTACGGCCACGAGCTCGGCCTCCGCACGCTGCCCGTGCAGGCCGGCCTCGGCCGCGTCGTCGCGCTCGCCAAGGAGGGCGACTTCCGCGGCCGCGCCGCCGTCGAGAAGGGCCCGGATCCCGTCGCCCGCGTGCTCGTCGGCCTCGTCACCGAGGGCCGTCGCGCGCCCCGCGCCGACTACCCCGTCTACGAGGAGGAGGCCGCGGGATCCGACGCCGCCGCCCTCGAGGCCGTCATGGACGCGACCGAGGGCGCCGTCGCGCCCGTCGGCATCGTCACGAGCGGCGCCCTGTCGCCCACGCTCGGCCACCCCGTCGCCATGGCGTACGTGGATCCCGCGCTCGCCGCCCCCGGCACGCGCCTCACCGTCGACGTCCGCGGCACGCGCGTGCCCGCCACCGTCGTGACCCTCCCCTTCTACTCGCGAAAGGCCCTCGCATGACCGACCAGACCAGCCTCCAGTACACCGCCGAGCACGAGTGGGTGCAGGTCGACGGCGACGTCGCGACCGTCGGCATCACGGCCTACGCCGCCGACAAGCTCGGCGACGTCGTCTTCGTCGAGCTGCCCGCCGTGGGCGACGAGCTCGCCGGTGGCGAGGTCGTCGGCGAGATCGAGTCGACCAAGTCGGTCGGCGAGCTCTTCGCGCCCATCGACGGCACGGTCACCGAGGTCAACGAGGAGGTCGTCGCCTCGCCCGACCTCGTGAACAGCGACCCGTTCGGATCCGGCTGGCTCGTCAAGGTGCGCTTCGAGGCGCTCCCGACGCTCCTCAGCCACGACGAGTACGTCGCGCTGGTGGGCGAGTGACCGCCGCCGACGCCGGCACGCGCCCGGCCGCTCCCGCTCCCGCCGCCGCGCCCGACATCGCGGAGGAGTCGTCGACCTTCGCGCCCGGCGCGTTCGGCGCCCGCCACATCGGCATCGACTCCGAGGCGCGCGCCACCATGCTCGGCGTCCTCGGCCACGACTCCATCCCGTCCCTCCTCGCGAAGGCCGTGCCCGAGTCGATCCAGGTCGACCGCTTCCGCACCGAGGGCGACTCCGTGCTGCCCGAGGCGGCCACCGAGCGCGACGCCCTCGCCGAGCTCCGCCGCATCGCCAGCCGCAACCGCGTGCGCACGTCGATGATCGGCCTCGGCTACCACGACACGATCACGCCCGCCGTGATCACCCGCAACGTGCTCGAGAACCCGAGCTGGTACACGGCCTACACGCCGTACCAGCCGGAGATCTCGCAGGGCCGCCTCGAGGCGCTCATCAACTTCCAGACGATGGTCGCCGAGCTGTCCGGCCTCGCGACTGCCAACGCGTCCATGCTCGACGAGGCGACCGCCGTCGTCGAGGGCATGCTGCTCGCGCGCCGCGCCTCCAAGGCGAAGACGCCCGTCTTCCTCATCGACGCCGACGCCCTGCCGCAGACGCGCGCGCTCCTGGACAGCCGCGCCGCCGCGCTCGGCATCGAGCTGGTCGCGCACGACCTCGCCACGGTGGATCCCGCCGAGCTGCCCGACGCGTTCGGCGCCTTCATCCAGTACCCCGGCGCCTCCGGCCGGATCTTCGACCCCAGCGCCGTCATCGCGCGCGTGCACGAGGCGGGCGGCCTCGCGGTCGTCGCGGCCGACCTGCTCGCCCTCACGGTCATCACGTCGCCCGGCGAGCTCGGCGCGGACATCGCGGTCGGCACCTCGCAGCGCTTCGGCGTGCCCATGGGCTTCGGCGGTCCGCACGCGGGCTACCTCGCGGTGCGCGCCGGCCTCGAGCGCCAGATGCCCGGCCGCCTCGTGGGCGTCAGCCAGGACGCGGCCGGCCACCCCGCGTACCGGCTCTCGCTGCAGACGCGCGAGCAGCACATCCGCCGCGAGAAGGCCACCAGCAACATCTGCACGGCGCAGGTGCTCCTCGCCGTCATGGCCTCGATGTACGCCGTCTACCACGGGCCGAAGGGCCTCCGCGTGATCGCGCGCCAGGCGAACCGGGGCGCCCGCCGCCTGGTCCGCTCGCTCGCGACGGTCGGCATCGAGCCGATCCACGCCGCCTACTTCGACACCGTGCGCGTCTCCGTGCCCGGCCGCGCCGACGAGATCCTCGCGGCCGCCGCCCGAGGCGGGGTCAACCTGCTCCGCGTGGACGCCGACACGCTCGGCTTCAGCGTCGACGAGGCCACGCGCCCCGAGGATCTCGCCGTCGTCGCGCGCGCGTTCGGCGCCGAGCTCGCGGAGGACGAGGGCGCGACCGGCGACCTGTCGTCGATCCCCGAGGCGTCGATCCGCACGAGCGAGTACCTCACGCACGCCGTCTTCTCCACGCACCGCTCCGAGACCGGCATGATGCGCTACCTCAAGCGCCTCTCCGACAAGGACTACGCGCTCGACCGCGGCATGATCCCGCTCGGCTCCTGCACCATGAAGCTCAACGCGGCCACCGAGATGGAGGCGGTGACCTGGCCCGAGTTCCAGGCCATCCACCCCTACGCGCCGGCCGACGACGTCGAGGGCTACCTCGAGCTGGTCCTCCAGCTGGAGACCTGGCTCGCCGACGTCACGGGCTACGACACCGTGAGCCTCCAGCCGAACGCGGGCAGCCAGGGCGAGCTCGCGGGCCTCCTCGCGATCCGCGGCTACCACCTCGCGAACGGCGACACCCAGCGCACCGTCTGCCTCATCCCGCAGAGCGCGCACGGCACGAACGCGGCCAGCGCCGTGCTCGCCGGGATGCGCGTCGTGGTCGTCGCGTGCGACGAGCTCGGCAACGTCGACGTGGACGACCTCCGCGCCAAGATCGCCGCCCACCGCGACGAGCTCGCGGGCCTCATGATCACGTACCCCTCCACCCACGGCGTCTACGAGCACGAGGTCGGCGCGATCTGCGAGGCCGTGCACGAGGCCGGCGGTCAGGTCTACGTCGACGGCGCGAACCTCAACGCGCTGCTCGGCTTCGCCCGGTTCGGCGACTTCGGCGGCGACGTCTCGCACCTCAACCTGCACAAGACGTTCTGCATCCCGCACGGCGGCGGCGGACCCGGCGTCGGCCCGGTCGCGGCGAAGGCGCACCTCGCGCCCTTCCTGCCCGGCCACCCGCAGGCGCAGCGCAACGTGCACGCGCTCGTGCAGGATGGCGTCGTCTCCACGATCGAGCACGGCGGCGCCCCGGTGTCGGCCGCGCCGTACGGATCCCCGAGCATCCTCCCGATCAGCTGGGCCTACGTCCGCATGATGGGCGCCGAGGGCCTGAAGCAGGCCACCGGTGCGGCGGTCCTCTCGGCGAACTACATCGCCGCGCGCCTCCGCGACCACTACCCCGTGCTCTACGCGGGGGAGGACGGCCTCGTCGCGCACGAGTGCATCCTCGACCTGCGCCCGCTCACGGCCGCGACCGGCGTGACGGTGGACGACGTGGCCAAGCGCCTCGTCGACTACGGCTTCCACGCGCCCACCATGAGCTTCCCGGTCCCGGGCACGCTCATGGTCGAGCCGACGGAGAGCGAGGACCTCGCCGAGGTCGAGCGCTTCATCGCCGCGATGATCGGCATCAAGCAGGAGGCCGACTCGGTCGCCGCGGGCGAGTGGCCGGCCGACGACAACCCGCTCCGGAACGCGCCGCACACCGCGGAGTCGGTCATCGCGGGGGAGTGGACGCACGCCTACACGCGCGAGCGCGCCGTCTACCCGGTGTCGACCCTCGTGCGCGACAAGTACTGGCCGCCGGTGCGCCGCATCGACCAGGCGTACGGCGACCGCAACCTGTTCTGCGCCTGCCCGCCGCCGGAGGCGTTCGCCTGATCCGACGCAGCTGACGCACGCACCGCCGAGGGCGGCGGGACCCACCGGTCCCGCCGCCCTCGGCGCGTCTCGCCCTCCCGACCCCGCGCACGACCCCGCGCCCGGTCGCGTTCACGCGACGTTCACCCGCGGAAGGTCATCGCGTCGATACGCACTGCATATCGTGGACGCTGCGTCCACAGGGTCCCGGCGCGGATCCCCCGAACCGGGCGCGGAGACGAGCTTCCCCCGTGAGCACACCCGGCCGGACCATCGTGTTCGACTTCGACGGCACCGTCTCCCTCGGCGACGGCCCGGTGCTCCGCTACGCCCATCACGTCTCCGAGACCCTGGCCGGCGGCGCACGCGCCCGGTTCGCCGCCGCCCTCGCCGCGGGCCTGCCGCACGTGGGTCGCGCCTCCGGGGCGGTCGACGGCTACGCCCTCGTGCAGGGCCTCGCCGCCGACCACGACGTGCCCGCGCGGCTCCTGTCCGCGGCCTTCCTCGCCAGCCGCGCCGAGCTCGGCGGCCCGCACGCGCCGGTGCTCGCGCCCGACGGCCTCGCCGCCTTCCTCCGGGGCCTCGCCGGACGGGTCCGCCGGGTCCTGGTCACGAACTCGCCCGACGTCCGGATCCCGGAGGCGCTCGCCGCGCTCGGCCTCGACGGCGCCTTCGACGAGGTCATCACGGGCGCGGGCAAGCCCGCCGGGATGCCCGCGGTCCTCGACCGCGTCGACCCGGGTCCCGCCGCCGGTCCCGCCGCCGCCCGCCTCCTCAGCGTCGGCGACCTCTGGGTCAACGACCTCGAGCCGGCGCACGCCCGCGGCTTCAGCACCGCGCTCGTCGGCGCCGGCGCCGCCGCTGGCCCCGGCGGCACCGGCGACGCCCGGCCCACCTTCCGCGCCGCCACCGTGGCGGACCTCTACGCCGACATCGACGCCTGGCTCGACGCGGATCCCTCCTCTCCCTCCTCCCTCCCCGCCGCTCCCCACGGAAAGCAGATGCACCCATGAAGAAGACCGCCATCCAGGTCCTGGCCCTCGGGGCCGTGGCCGCCCTCGCGCTCACCGGCTGCTCCGCCGGATCCGGGTCCGACGCGTCCGGCACGCCCGCCGCCGCCGCCGATCCCACCTCCCTCACGCTCGCGCTCGTCCCGTCGCAGGACCAGGACGGCCTCGTCGAGACCGCCGCCCCGCTCACCGACATGCTCACGAAGGCGCTCGGGATCCCCGTCACCGGCGTGGTGGCGAAGGACTACCAGGCCGCGGTCGAGGCGATGGGCGCCGACCAGGCGCAGATCGGCTTCCTGCCCTCGCTCCAGCTCTGGCAGGCGAGCGACATGTACAAGGCCAAGGTCGTCCTGCAGACCGAGCGCAACGGGAACATCACCTACCCCGCCCAGTTCATGACGAACGACCCCGACAAGTACTGCGACGACGCGCCCGTCGAGCGCGACGGCATGCTCTTCTGCAACGGCGCCGACGCGATGTCGGGTCCCCAGGGCCTCGACTCCATCACGAAGGTGAAGGACGCGAAGGTCGCCGTCCTCGGCCCGGGCTCGCCCGCCGGCTACATCTACCCGATGCTCGCGCTCAAGGACGCCGGGCTCGACATCGACTCCGACATCCAGCGGATCCCCGTCACGGCCAACGACGCCTCCGTGCTCGCGGTCTACAACGGCGACGCCGAGGTCGGCTTCAGCTTCTGGGACGCCCGCACCATCGTGAAGAAGGACAAGCCCGACGTGGGGCAGAAGGTCGTCGTCTTCGCCATGACGGACGAGATCCCCAACGACGGCGTCGCGGTCTCCGGCTCGCTCTCGCCGGAGCTGCAGGACAAGATCACGACGGCCCTCGCCGACTACTCGGCCACGCCGGAAGGATCCGCGGCCCTCACCGCCGTCTACTCGATCACGAAGCTCGCGCCCGCCGACCCGTCCTCGCTCGACGTCGTCGCCCGCGCCGCCCAGTCGCTCGGTCTGCGGTAGCCGATGCCCGCCACCCGCTCCCTCGCGGAGGCCGACGCGCTCGCTCCGGCCTCCGCGCCGTGGGCGGTGCGCCTCCGCGGCGTCACCGTCCGCTACCCCAACGGGGTCGTCGCCCTCAAGGACGTCTCGCTCGACATCGCCGGCGGCGAGATGGTCTCGATCGTCGGGCTGTCCGGATCCGGCAAGTCGAGCCTCATCCGCACCATCAACGGCCTCGTCCCCGTCTCCTCGGGCGAGGTCGAGGTCGGCGGCACGCGCGTCGACGGCCTCGCGGGCCGGCGCCTGCGGGCCCTCCGCGGCGACATCGGCATGATCTTCCAGGGCTTCAACCTGGCCAAGCGCACGAGCGTGCTGAACAACGTCCTCGTCGGACGGCTCGCGCACACGCCCGGATGGCGCACCTTCCTCGGGCTCCCCACGGCGGCGGACCGGGAGATCGCGTTCCAGGCGCTCGAGAGCGTCGGGATCCTCGCGAAGGTCTGGGACCGCGCGTCCACCCTCTCGGGCGGCCAGCAGCAGCGCGTCGCCATCGCGCGGGCGCTGGCGCAGCGGCCCCGCCTCGTCCTCGCCGACGAGCCCGTCGCGAGCCTCGACCCGCCGACCGCGCACGGGGTCATGGGCGACCTCCGCCGCATCAACCGCGAGCTCGGGATCACCGTGCTCACGAACCTGCACCTGCTCGACCTCGCGCGCGGCTACGGCGACCGGATGATCGGCCTCCGGGCGGGCGAGGTCGTCTACGACGGCCCCGCCGCGACCGCGGGCGACGACGTGTTCGAGGCGATCTACGGCCGGTCGATCCGGCCGGAGGACACCCTCGGATGAGCGTCCGCGAGCTCCCGCCGCGGCCGGCCGGACGCTGGCGGCCGTGGGTCGCGCTCGTCGTGGTGCTCGGGATCACCGCCGTCGCGATGAGCCCGCAGCTCGGCGTCGCGTTCGGGTTCGACGCCGTCGCCCGCAACTGGCGCAACGGCGCCGACAAGCTGGTGCGGCTGTTCCAGCCCGACTGGGCGTTCTTCCCCCGCACGGTCGCGCCGATGGTCGAGACCCTCGCCATGGCCGTCATCGCCACGGTGGCGGGCTCGGCGGTCGCGTTGCCGCTGAGCCTCTGGGCCGCGCGACTGACGAACCCGCACCCCGTGAGCCGGGGCGTCCTCCGCGCCGTGCTCAACGTGGTGCGCGCCGTGCCCGAGCTCCTCTACGCCACGCTGCTCGTCGCCATGGTGGGCGTCGGCGCGCTGCCGGGCATCATCGCGCTCGTCCTCTTCAACGTCGGCATCATCGTGAAGCTCGTCTCGGAGGCCATCGAGTCCAACGACGCCGGGCCCCTCGAGGCCGGTCGCGCTGCCGGCGGCACACGCATGCAGGTCGACCGCGCCGTGGCCCTCCCGGACGTGCTCCCCGGCTTCGTCGGCCAGGCGCTCTACGTGCTCGAGCTCAACGTCCGCGCCTCCACCGTGCTCGGCCTGGTCGGCGCGGGCGGCATCGGCCTCCTCATCGACGCCGTGCGCACCTTCTACCGCTACGACCAGCTCGCGCTGATCGTGCTCGAGATCCTCGTGATCGTCGTCGCCATCGACCTCGTCTCGAACGAGATCAGGAAGAGGATCGCATGAGCCTCGCCGTGCCCGTCCGTCCCCGCCGCCCGGGGCGCGCGATCGCCGTCGCGGGCGTCACCGCCGTCGTGGTCGTCGCCTGCTGGTCGGCCGACGTCGCCTGGGACCGCCTCGGCGACCTCCCCGCGGAGGTCGTCCGCTACCTGTGGCTCATGTTCGCGAGTCCCGACTGGGCGAAGCTGCCCGAGGCCCTGGCGCAGACGTGGATCTCCGTGCTCATGGCCTGGGTCGGCACCGTCCTCGGCGTCATCGTCTCGGTCCCGCTGGCGTTCGTCGCGGCCCGCGGCTTCGCGCCGGCGGCGGTGCGCTGGCCGCTCAGGATCCTGTTCTCCGCCATCCGCGCGGTCCCCGAGATCATCACCGCGATCATCATCCTGTCCGTCACCGGGCTCACCCCGCTCACCGGCGCGCTCGCGCTCGCCGTCTCGAGCATCGGGACGCTCGGCAAGTGGGGCTACGAGTCCGTGGAGGGCGTGGACCGCGGCCCGCTCGAGGCGGTGCGCGCGGCCGGCGGCGGCGCCTGGTCGGTCATCCGCTGGGGCGTGTGGCCGCAGGCGAGCGGCGAGTTCCTCTCCTTCTGGCTGTACCGGTTCGAGATCAACGTGCGCGCGTCGGCGGTCCTCGGCCTCATCGGCGTCGGCGGGATCGGCGACATGCTCACCTCCTACACTCAGTACCGGGAGTGGCCGACCGTCGGCGTCCTCCTCATCGTGGTGGTCGCCGTCACCATGTCGATCGACGCGATCTCGGGAGCCATCCGCCGCCGGATCACCGAGGGGGCGAGGGTCCGTGCAGTGGAGTGACGACGTCGGGCCCACCACGCGCATCGCCACCGTGGTCAACGCCCTGCAGCCGAGCGAGCGCCGCGTCGTGCAGCTGATCCTCGACGACACCGAGGGCGTGGTGGAGATCACCGCCCAGGAGCTCGCCGACCGGGCCGGCGTCGCCCGGTCCACCGTGGTGCGCTCCTGCCAGAGCCTCGGCTACCGCGGGTACCCGCAGCTGCGCGTCGCCCTCACCCGCGAGCTCGCCCGGAGCTCGGCCCGCGCGTCGACCGCCGCGGGGGACGACGCCCACGGCACCAGCGCCCTCGGCCGGATCCGCTCCGACCTCGACGCGCTCGCCGCCGCCCTCCCGCGCATCGCGAGCGTGCTCTCGGAGGAGGAGGTGGAGGCCGCCGTGGCGCGCGTCGTCGGCGCCCGCCGGCTCGTGATCGTCGCGAGCGGCCTGTCGTCGCCGCTCGCCCTCGACCTCTCCCTGCGCCTCACGGCCGTCGGCCGCCCGGCGGAGCACGTCGCCGACCCCATCGGCCAGCAGATCGCCGTCAGCCGCCTGGGCGCGGACGACCTCGTGCTCGTCATCAGCGGCAGCGGCGCCAACGAGCTGAGCCTCCGGGCCGCGCGATCCGCCCGGGCGTCGGGCGCGGGGATCGTCGTGGTCACCTCGTTCGCGACCTCGCCCATCGGCGCCCTCGCCGACGTCGCCCTCGTCGTGGCGCCCGCGAAGGCCGGGTTCCGGCACGAGGTGGAGCACACCTCGCGGATCCCGCATGTGATCGTGCTGGAGTCGCTCGTCGAGATCGTCGCCGACCGCCTCGGGTCCACCGCCGTCGACACCCGCGCGGGCGTGCTCGCCATCCTCAGCGACGCCCTCAGCGACTGACCGCCGCCCGGGTCGCCGCGTCGGCGGCGCCCGGGCGGCCGGCCCCTAGTGCTCGGTCGCCTTCTCCGCGCCGTGCCCGGTGAGCGACCGGACGTCCATCTCGGCCGCGACGAGCGGGTCCTCCTTGCGCGTGGAGGTCACCGTCCCGATCCAGCCGAGCAGGAACCCGACGGGGATCGACACGATGCCGGGGTTGCTCAGCGGGAACCACGAGAAGTCGGCCCCCGGGATCATCGACGTCTCGGCTCCCGAGACGACGGGCGAGAACGCGATCAGCACGAGCGCCGTCCCCAGCCCGCCGTACATGCTGAGCACGGCGCCCCGCGTGGAGAACCGCCGCCAGTAGAGGGAGTACAGGATCGTCGGCAGGTTCGCGCTCGCCGCCACCGCGAACGCGAGCGCCACGAGGAACGCCACGTTCTGCCCGTTCGCGCCGATGCCCGCGACGATCGAGACGATGCCGATCACGACCACCGTGATCCGCGCGACCCGCACCTCGCCGTTCGGCGACACCTTCCCCTTCTTGATGACGCTCGCGTACACGTCGTGCGCGAAGGACGCCGCCGCCGTGATGGTGAGCCCGGCGACCACCGCCAGGATCGTGGCGAACGCGACCGCCGCGATGATCCCGAGCAGGATCGGCCCGCCGAGCTCCAGCGCCAGCAGGGGAGCGGCGGAGTTCACGCCGCCAGGCGCCGCGAGGATCCGCTCGCTCCCGAGCAGCGCGCCCGCCCCGTACCCGAGCACCAGCGTGAAGAGGTAGAAGATCCCGATGAGCCAGATCGCCCAGACGACGCTGCGCCGCGCCTCCTTCGCCGTCGGCACCGTGTAGAAGCGCATGAGCACGTGGGGGAGGCCCGCCGTGCCGAGCACCAGCGCGAGCGCGAGAGACAGGAAGTCGAGCTTCGTGATCCCGGTGAGGCCGTACTGGTTGCCCGGCTCGAGCACGGGCTTGTCGGTCGCGGCGGCCGCGGCGCCCAGCAGCTCCGACACGTTGAACCCGTGGATCGCGAGCACCCACACGGTCATCACGGCGGCGCCCGCGATGAGCAGGCACGCCTTGATGATCTGCACCCAGGTCGTGCCCTTCATCCCGCCGACGAGCACGTAGACGATCATGAGCGCGCCGACGACCGCGATCACGAGCGACTGCCCGAGCCGGTCGTCGATCCCGAGCAGCAGCGAGACGAGCCCGCCCGCGCCCGCCATCTGCGCGAGCAGGTAGAAGAAGCAGACCGCGAGCGTCGTGGTCGCCGCCGCGAGCCGCACGGGCCGCTGCTTGAGTCGGAAGCTCAGCACGTCGGCCATCGTGAACTTGCCCGTGTTGCGCATGAGCTCGGCCACCAGCAGCAGCGCCACGAGCCACGCGACCAGGAACCCGATCGAGTAGAGGAAGCCGTCGTAGCCGTTGATCGCGATGGCACCCACGATCCCGAGGAACGACGCCGCCGAGAGGTAGTCGCCCGCGATGGCGGTGCCGTTCTGCGGTCCGGTGAACGAGCGGCCGGCCGCGTAGTAGTCGGCCGCCGTCGAGTTGTTGCGGCTCGCGCGGAACACGATCACGAGCGTGATGACCACGAACGCCCCGAAGATCGAGATGTTGAGGACGGGGTCGCCCGTGTCGGTGGTGGGCGTCGCCGCCGTCACGGCGGGGGGCAGGGCGCTCACCGTCGTCCGCCCTTCCGGCGGGTCGGCGGCGTGGATCGACCCGGTCCCTCGAGCGCGACCCGCTCCCGCTCCTCCAGGTCGGCGCGGATCTCCGCGGCGACCGGGTCGAAGCGCGAGTTCGCCCGGCTCACGTACCAGGTCGTGATGGCGAACGTCGTCACGAACTGCCCGAGCCCCAGCAGGATCCCGAGGTTGACGTTCCCGATGACGGGCGTGGACATGAACTCGTGCGCGTAGTCCGACAGCAGCACGAACGCGAAGTACCAGACGAGGAACGCGACGGCCAGCGGGAAGACGAAGCCGCGGTGCGCGCGCTTCAGCTCCCGGAACCGGGCGGAGTCCTCGACCTCCAGGTAGTCGACGGCCGGCCGGGGGTCCCCGGTCGGATGAGCGGCGTCGCCCATGTGATCTCCTCGGGATGCGGCCGCACCTCGTCGTGCGGCGTTCCCAGGTTAGGCACAGGCGGGCCGGATGCGCCAGGGTCCCGCCCCCGCTCCGCGCGCGAACACCTGTCAGCCGAAGAGCCCCGGCATCAGCGCGAGCGCGACCGGGTATCCCACGAAGCTCACGACGTCGAGGATCAGGTGCGCCACCACGAGCGGCGCCGTCCGGCCGAAGCGCACGTAGCACCAGCCGAACACGACCCCCATGGCGACGTTGCCGAGGAAGGGCCCGTAGCCCTGGTAGAGGTGGTAGCTCCCGCGCAGCACGGCCGCCGCCAGGACGACGCTCCACATGCCGAGCCGCCCACGACCCCAGCCGAGCTCGCGCAACCGGGTGAAGAGGTACCCGACCACGATGACCTCCTCCTGCAGCGCGGCGCGGAGGGCGACGAGCACGAGCACGGGGACGGTCCACCAGTAGGAGTCGAGGGCCGTGGGCACCACGTCCACCGTGATCCCGAGGGCGCGGCCGGCGAGGTACAGGCCGAGGCCCGGCACCCCGATCAGCGCCGCGAGCCCGAGGCCCGCGGCGACGTCGCGCCCCGGTCGCGACAGGTCGAGCCCGATCCGCCGGAAGGCGCTCCGCCCCGGCTGCCACAGCAGGAAGAGCACGAGGGCCACGGGCACGAGCGCGGTCGCGACGTCGAGGAGCTGGTAGAGCAGGTCGAACACCTGCCGCTCGTTCAGGCTCCGGTTGATGGTCGCGCTCTGCGACCCGAGCGCCTCCGGCCGCGTCGACAGGTCGACGATCCGCAGCACCGAGTACACGGCGCTCGCGCCCAGCGAGAGCCCGAGCACGATCGCGATCTCGATCCGCAGCCGCGTCCGGACGGCTCGCCGGAGCGGCGGTCGGGGAGCGCGGGGGAGGGTGGGAGCGTCGGGCACGGGCCGATCCTAGGCGCGCGGTCCTGCCGGGCCGCCCGGCGGCCGGACGTGGCCGGTGCGGCTCCTGACGACGCGATCCGTCGCGGAGGACGGCGGGAACGCGCGATCCCGCCCGTCCGGGCGCACGGATCCCGACCCCCACGCGCGGATCCGCGCGTCCGCGTTACCGGTATGTAACGTTTGTGCCCAGTTTTTGCAAAGACTCCCAGCCGTACCTAGGGTCATTCATATCTGCGCGGTCGACCGCACGCACGGTGGGTCCGCGCCATTCCCATGCACAGGAGGAACCTTGAAAATCAGACGCCTTGCAGCGGCTGGTGCCGTCATCGTCTCCGGTGCCCTCGTCCTCAGCGGCTGCTCTGCGCCCGCCCAGGAGTCCGAGGTCATCGCCGGCACTGAGATCACCGTGGCCTGGAACGACCCGTTCCTCGAGTACAACAACCTGTCGGCGACCGGCAACGCCACCGCCAACACGAACATCGTGTACCTGACGAACCGTGCGTTCAACTACTACGACGACGGCCCGTCGCTCGTGAAGGACACCGACTTCGGCACGTACGAGAAGGTCTCCGACGACCCGCTCGTGGTGAAGTTCACGATCAACGAGGGCGTGAAGTGGAGCGACGGCACCCCCGTCGACGCCGCGGACATGCTCCTCAACTGGGCCGCGAACACGACGAACGTGAACACGACCGAGGACGTCACGACGAACGAGGACGGCACGGTCTCCACCGGGGACGACCAGGTCTTCTTCAACTCGGGCGCCGTCAAGGACACCCGCCTCGGCCTGGTCACCAAGACCCCCGAGATCGGCGACGACGGCCGCAGCCTCACCTACACGTACGACCAGCCCTACGTCGACTGGGAGGTCGCGACCGGCAACGGCGTCGGCGTCTCCGCCCACGGCACCACGCAGCTCGCGTTCCCCGACGAGAACCTCTCGCCCGAGGACGCCAAGAAGAAGCTCATCACGGCGATCCAGGACAAGGACGCCAAGGTCCTCGCCCCGGTCTCCAAGGTCTGGAACGACGGCTACCGCTACTCGGACATGCCGACGGAGCCGCAGAAGACCCTGAGCGACGGCGCGTACACGATCACCGACCTCAAGGCCGACCAGTACATCACCCTGACGGCCAACAAGGAGTACACCGGCGACAAGAAGCCGAAGTACGAGAAGATCACGGTCCGCTTCATCTCGGACCCGCAGGCGCAGATCCAGGCCCTCTCCAACGGCGAGGTCCAGATCGCGTCCGGCCAGCCCACGGCCGACCTCCTCCAGCAGGTCCAGGGACTCAGCGGCATCGAGTACAAGGGCCAGGCCGAGGGTACGTACGAGCACGTCGACCTCCAGGTCACCAACGGCGGCCCGTTCGACCCCGCGAAGTACGGCGGCGACGCCGAGAAGGCGAAGCTCGTCCGCCAGGCGTTCTTCAAGACGCTGCCGCGCGAGGAGATCCTCGACAAGCTGATCAAGCCCCTGCAGACCGACGCCGAGCTCCGCAACTCGAACGTCTTCGTGCCCGGCACGCCGAACTACGAGGCCTCGGTCAAGGAGAACGGCTACGCCGACCAGAAGGTCGACATCGAGGGCGCCAAGGCGGACCTCGCCAAGGCCGGGGTCACGGGCACGATCGACGCCCGCGTCATCTACGGCCAGGGCAACACGCGCCGCCAGCAGGAGTTCGAGCTCATGCGCCAGTCGGCCGCCCAGGTCGGGATCAACCTCATCGACGTGAACAGCGCGACGTGGGGCGCCGACCTCTCCAGCAAGACCGACTCGTACGACATCGCCCTCTTCGGATGGCAGTCCACGAGCCTCGCGGTCGGCGAGTCCGGCCCGAACTACCAGACCGGCGGCATCAACAACTACTACGGCTGGTCGAACCCCGAGGTCGACTCGCTGTTCAAGCAGCTGGACACGGAGACCGACACGGACAAGCAGCGCGATCTGCTCATCCAGGCCGAGACCCTCATCCAGCAGCAGGGCTGGACGACCCCGATCTTCCAGTTCCCGGGCCTCACGGCCTGGAGCGACACCGTGACGGGCGTCAAGCCGGCGTTCCTGTCGCCGACCTACTTCTGGAACTACTGGGAGTGGGCCCCGGCGCAGGCCGCAGCCAAGTAGCACGGAAGCAGTGAGCGCCGTCCCCTGAACGGGAGGGTGCGAGGGTGCCGAGGCCTCCTGGCCTCGGCACCCTCTCCATGTCCGTTGCCGATTCGTGATCCACGGATCCGGCCGCGTATGCTCTCGTCGGGTCGGGTCACGAGCCCTGGCCGAACACAGAAAGGGACGTCGTCGCCCTGTGCTTACCTTCGTCTTGAGACGCCTCGTCGCGTCGTTCTTCGTCCTCCTGGGCGCCAGCTTCATCATCTACAACCTGGCGGCCAACTCGGGTGATCCCCTCGGGGACCTGCGCGAGAGCCCGTCGCCCAACCGCGACGCGCTCATCGCCGCCCGGACCGACCTCCTCGACCTCGACGTCCCGTCGCCGCTGCGCTACTTCCTGTGGCTCGGCGGCGTTTTCAAGGTCTTCATCGGCCAGATCGACCTCGGCAAGGCCATCGACGGACGCGAGGTCAACGACCTCATCGCCAACGCCGCCGGCCAGACCATCCAGCTCGTGACGATCGCGACGATCATCGCCGTGCTCATCGGCGTCTCCATCGGCATGACGACCGCGCTCCGCCAGTACAGCGGCTACGACTACACGGTCACCTTCGCGTCGTTCCTCTTCTTCTCCCTGCCGATCTTCTTCGTCGCCGTGCTGCTCAAGCAGTACGTCGCCATCGGCTTCAACGACTTCCTCGTGAACCCGTCGATCCCGCCGGTCCTGATCGTCGTCCTGTCGCTCGTCTCGGGCTTCGTGTGGATGAGCATCATCGGCGGCGACCCGAAGCCGCGCCTCATCGTGTTCGGCTCCGCTACGGTCATCACCGCGGTCGTGCTCGTGTACCTGCTCGTCACGGACTGGTTCGCGCGCCCCGGTCTCGGCATCGTCCTCATCGGCGCCCTCGGGGCCCTGATCGCCGTGCTCATCACGTCGCTGTCTACGGGGCTGCGCAACCGCCGCGCGTTCTACTCGGCGCTCGGCATGGCCGTCCTCGGCGCCGCGCTCTGGTACCCGCTGCAGTACGTGCTGACCGTCTCCGCCCCGTGGTGGATCACGATCGTGCTCATCGTCGCGTTCGTCGTCGTCGGGGTCGTCCTCGGGTACGTCGTCGGGCAGAACGACAAGCCGATCGTCGCCCGCGGCGCCGGCATCACCGGCGGGCTCGTCGCGCTGCTGATCATCGTCGACCGCGTCATGCAGGTGTGGCCCGACTACGTGACCAACACGCGCGGTCGCCCCATCGCCACCGTCGGCGCCGTCACCCCGGGTCTCCAGGGCTCCATCTGGCAGGGCATGCTCGACAGCTACACGCACCTCCTCCTCCCCACGATCGCGATCCTCCTCATCTCCGTCGCGAGCTACTCGCGCTACTCGCGGGCGAGCCTCCTCGAGGTGATGAACCAGGACTACGTGCGCACCGCGCGGGCCAAGGGCCTGACCGAGCGCACCGTGATCATGCGCCACGCGTTCCGCAACGCGATGATCCCCGTTGCCACCGTCATCGCCTTCGACGTCGGCGGCCTCATCGGCGGTGCCGTGATCACGGAGACGATCTTCGCCTGGAAGGGCATGGGCTCCGTGTTCCAGGACGCCCTGACCAAGACGGACCTCAACCCGCTGATGGGATTCATCCTGATCACCAGCATCCTGACCGTCATCTTCAACATGCTGGCCGACATCCTCTACTCGGTCCTCGATCCTCGAATCCGGGTGAGCTGACACATGTCCAACGCACTGATGGGTAACCCCAACGACCCCCACAACGACCCGAGCCTCCCCGAGGGCGGCGCGAACTCCGAGCTGACCATCGAGCAGCGCGAGGTCGAGGGCCTCAGCCAGGGCACCGTCGTCCGCCGCCGGTTCCTCCGCCACAAGGGCGCGATGACCGCGCTCGTGGTGCTGCTGCTGATGGCGATCCTCGTGTACTCGTCGGTCGGCATCCAGTTCCTCGGCGTCCGCATCCCCGGCTGGTGGATGTGGGGCTACGAGGACGCGTCGCCCATCGTCAACGGCGGCAACCCCACGTGGGACCTGCCCTTCCAGTTCGGCGCGCACCCGTTCGGCCAGGACGAGATCGGACGCGACATCTTCGCCCGCGTCATGCGCGGCACGCAGCAGTCGATCGTCGTGATGGTGCTCTACGGGATCATCGCGGCGTTCATCGGCATCGTCGTCGGCGCCGTCTCGGGCTTCTTCCGCGGCCGCATCGACTCCCTGCTCATGCGCTTCACCGACCTGATCATCGTGATCCCCGTGATCGTCATCGCGGCCGTCCTCGGCCGCACCTTCGGCGGCCTCGGCGCGGTGGTGCTCGGCATCGTCCTCGGCCTCATCGGCTGGCCGTCGCTCGCCCGCCTGGTGCGCGGCGAGTTCCTCAGCCTGCGCGAGCGGGAGTTCGTCGACGCCGCCCGCGTCGCCGGCGCCTCCAACAGCCGCATCGTGTTCCGGCACATCCTGCCGAACGCCATCGGCGTCGTCATCGTGTCGACGACGCTGCTCATGAGCGCGGCGATCCTGCTCGAGGCCGCGCTGTCGTTCCTCGGCTTCGGCATCGTGAAGCCCGACGTCTCGCTGGGCCAGATCATCAACGAGTACCAGGGCGCCTTCGCCACCCGGCCGTGGCTGTTCTGGTTCCCGGGCCTCTTCATCATCATCATCGCGCTGTCGATCAACTTCATCGGCGACGGCCTGCGCGACGCGTTCGACCCGCGCCAGCGGCGCATGCCGGGCGGACAGGGCCCCTACAAGCAGATGTTCGCCATGCTCACCGGGCGGAACCGCCGCGAGCAGGGCCCGAAGGTCGGCTCCGGCGCCGAGGGCGTGCGCGTCCCGCCGCCCGTCGGATCCGCGCGACCGGACGCCCAAGCCGACGGCCCCGCCGACGGCCAGGCGCCCGACGGCGCGGACGGCCGGTGACGGTCGCCGTGACGGCCCGTCCGCGCACCCGCGGTCGGGCCGCCGGCCCGGTCTCAGACGAGGCCGGTCAGCACCGTAGCGACGACGAGCACCGCGAGCACGGCGATCTCGGCCCAGTGCGTGCGCACGCGCCGGGCCTCCTCCTCGACCGGGCCGCCCAGGTGGCCCGCCTCGCGGAGGTCGGCGAGGCGCAGGCGGATCACCGTGGCCGCGTCGCCGGAGTCGGTGCGCGGCAGGTCGCCACGGCGCGCGTCCTGCATCATGGCGCTGAGGTACGGCTGGATCTTCTCCTCCTTCGTCGTGATGTAGGCGTTCGAGTGCCGGCCGGGCGCCGGAGCGGCCCACGCCGTGACGCGCTCGTGCGCGGTCGTGATGTTCAGGGCCCACTTGGTGTCGACCTCGCGGATCGCGGGCCACGAGATCTCGTGCGTGCGGAGGACGTTGCGGATCTCGACGCCCTCGGTCGCGATGCGCACCCGCGGGTGCCAGAAGACGAGCCACGACGCGTAGGCCAGCATCACCGGGGCCCACACCGCCGTCGGCAGGAGGTCGGCCCGACCTCCGACCACGGTGCTCACGAGCACCAGGACCGCGATCGCCGAGACGATCACGGTCAGCAGGCGTCCGAACGACGGGCGGATGACGACGGGCTGATCCATGGCCTCATCGTCCCATGGCCCGCCCGCACCCCCCTCGACACCCACACTCCCAGCAGCCAGGAGGCCGCAGCATGAGCGCTCACGCGAACGGGGCGGACCCGATCGTCCCCATCCTCGAGGTCTCCGGCCTCGGCGTCGACTTCTGGGTCGGCGACGAGTGGATGCCGGCTGCCATCGACATCGACTACAAGGTCAACCCGGGCGAGGTGCTGGCGATCGTCGGCGAGTCCGGCTCGGGCAAGTCCGTCAGCTCCATGTCGCTCCTCGGCCTCCTGCCGAAGAACGGCCGGGTCCGGGGGAGCGCGAAGCTCAAGGGCGTCGAGATGGTCGGGGCCGACCAGGCGACGCTGCGGAAGGCGCGCGGCAACGACATCGCCGTGATCTTCCAGGAGCCGATGACCGCGCTCAACCCGGTCTACACGGTGGGCTTCCAGATCGTGGAGGCCCTGCGGGTCCACCAGTCGATCATCCCGTCGGTCGCCAAGGTGCGCGCGCTCGAGCTGCTCAAGCTCGTCGAGATGCCCGACCCCGAGAAGGCGTTCGACTCCTACCCGCACCAGCTCTCCGGCGGCCAGCGCCAGCGCGCCATGATCGCCCAGTCGCTGTCGTGCGACCCCGACATGCTGATCGCCGACGAGCCCACGACGGCGCTCGACGTGACGATCCAGGCCGAGATCCTCGACCTGCTGCGCAAGCTCCACCAGCGCCTCAACAGCGCGATCGTCATCATCACGCACGACATGGGCGTGGTCGCCGACCTCGCGACCAACGTCATCGTGATGAAGAGCGGCCGCATCGTCGAGCGCGGCTCGGTGCGCGAGATCTTCCAGTCGCCGAAGGACCCGTACACGAAGCAGCTGCTCGCGTCGGTGCCGCACCTCGGCACGGGGGAGGCCTCGCAGATCGAGGTCGCCGCGCGCACGACGGAGCCGGCCATCTCGCTCAAGGAGGTGGACATCGACTACCCGAAGCTCGGCCGCGTGCCGGCGTTCCGGGCGGTCACGGGCGCGTCCTTCGACATCCACCCCGGCGAGGTCGTGGGCGTCGTGGGCGAGTCGGGATCCGGCAAGACCACCATCGCGCGCGCCGCGGTGGGCCTGCTGCCCGTCGCGGGCGGCGAGCTCACGGTCGCCGGACGCCGCATGACCGGCATCTCGGCGAAGGACCTCCGAGCCGTCCGCCGCGAGATCGGCATCGTCTTCCAGGACCCGGGCTCCTCGCTCAACCCGCGCTGGCCCATCGGCCAGAGCATCGGCGAGCCGCTCGAGCTCTCGGGCCAGTTCTCGAAGAAGCAGCAGAGCGACCGCGTCGAGGAGCTGCTCGAGCAGGTGGAGCTGCCGCGCAGCTTCCGCAACCGCTACCCGAACGAGCTCTCGGGCGGCCAGCGCCAGCGCGTCGGCATCGCCCGGGCGCTCGCGCTGCGGCCCAAGGTGCTCGTCGCCGACGAGCCCACCTCGGCGCTCGACGTGTCGGTGCAGGCCCGCGTGCTGGCGCTGCTGCAGGAGATCCAGAAGGAGCTCCAGTTCGCGTGCCTGTTCGTGAGCCACGACCTCGCGGTGGTCGACCTCCTCGCCGACCGCATCGTCGTGATGAACCACGGCAAGATCGTGGAGCAGGGGCCGACCGAGTCGATCCTCCGCAACCCGCAGCACCCGTACACGCAGAAGCTCATCGCCGCGGTGCCGCTGCCGGATCCCGACCAGCAGAAGGAGCGCCGCCAGCTCCGCGAGGCGCTGCGGGACCAGCAGCCGCCCGCGGCCTGATCCGCACCGCACGACCCGGCCCGCCGTCCGTCGCACCCCCTCGCGGGGGCGCGCGGGCGGCGGGCCTCGTCGTGCCCCTCGCGTAGGATCGACGGCGATGGACAGCGACACGCGAGGCCCCGAGGCCGCTCGAACCCGGCGCCCGCGAGGGATCCGCCGGGCCGTCCGCGGCGCATCCGCCGCCGTCGCGCTGGCCCTCGTCGCGGGCCTCGCCGCCTGCTCGCCGACCACCGGCATCGTCGCCGACTCGGAGATCCGGGCCGCGCTGCCCACCTCGTTCACCTCCTACAACGCGGCCTCCCGCACGGGCGCGACCGACGGCAACCGCGAGATCGTGCACGCCACGAACTCGCGCTTCTCGGAGGTCTCCGCCGACGGGACCGTCGCGACCGACCCGGGGTACGGATCCGCGGAGGTCGTCTCGCGCGACCCCTTCACCGTGCAGTACACCGTCGCGGAGGGCGTGCGCTGGTCCGACGGCGAGCCCGTCGACGCCGCGGACCTCCTGCTCGCGTGGGCCGCCGGATCCGGCGCGCTCGACACCCCGGGCTTCGACGCGTCCGGCTACGTGGACGAGGCGACGGGCGGCTACACGGGCGCGCTCCCCGCGGAGACCGTCTTCTTCGACGCCGCGAAGGACGAGGCGCTCGCGCACGTGACCCGCACGCCCGAGATCGGCGACGGCGGCCGCTCCATCACCATGGTCTTCGACGAGTACACGCCCGACTGGCGGCTCGCCTTCGAGGTGGGGCTCCCCGCGCACAGCGTGGTGCAGCTCGGGCTCGACATGTCGAGCCCGGGTCGCGCGAAGCAGACGCTCGTGGACGCCGTGCAGGACCGCGAGCCCGAGCTGCTCTCGCCCATCTCCGACGCGTGGAACCGCGGCTTCGGCGTGGCGGAGATCGCCGCGCACCCGGACCGCGCGGTCGGCTCGGGGCCCTACGCGGTCGAGTCGATCGACCCGGGCGCCTCCGTCACCCTGCGCGCGAACCGGTACTACACCGGGCTGCACCGGGCCTCGGTCGAGCGCATCGTCGTGTCCACCATCGAGGATCCCGACGCCGCGGTCGCCGCGCTCCGGGCGGGCGACGTCGACGTGATCGCGCCCGAGGCCGACGCGGACGTGGTGGACGCCCTGGCCGACGTCGACGGCGCGAAGGTCGTCACGGGCTCCTCCGCGACGTGGGAGCGGCTCGACCTGCAGACGCTCGGCGCGCGGGATCCCGCCATGTCGGACGTCGCCGTGCGCACCGCCTTCCTCTCCACCGTCCCGCGGGAGGCGATCGTCCGCGCGGTCGTCGCGCCCGTGGATCCCGACGCCACCACCCGCGACTCCTTCGTGCTCGCGCCGGGCGCCGACGGCTACGACGACCAGGTGCGCGCCAACGGGTCCAGCCGCTTCGACGAGGTCGACGTCGACGAGGCCCGCCAGCTCCTCGCGTCCGTCGGCCAGGCGGCGCCCGAGGTGTGCGTGCTCTACGACCCCGCCGACCCCCGACGCGTCGCCGCGTTCGAGGCCATCCGGGACTCCGCGCAGAAGGCCGGCTTCGTCGTGACCGACTGCTCCACCCCGCAGTGGGAGAGCGTCCTCGACCAGCCGGGCGCGTACGACGTCGCGCTCGTCGGCTCCGCGGACGCCTACCCGTCCGTCGCCGCCATCCGCCAGGCGCACGAGGACCGCGCCGACGCGCGCGACGGGCTCGCCACGGCCGACCCCGACGTCGCGTCGCTGTTCGCGTCCCTCGGCCGCACCGAGGACGACGACGCGCGCGGCGAGCTGCTGCTGCGCCTCGACCGCCGCATGTACGGCGATCGGACCGGCCTCCCGCTCTACCAGCGGCCCGCGGTCGCGGCCATGCAGGGCCGGGTCGGCGGCGTCCAGGTGTCGCCGCACCAGGCCGGGATCCTCGACGACGCCTGGCGCTGGACCCTCTCTCCCGCCGCTCCCTGAGACCGGGTTGCGTCGGCACGGTAGGCTATGGGTCGCTGGGAATAGCAGACGGCGGCTCTTCGCCCTCCTCCCTTGATGACAAGGCCGGCACCCTCTCCACTGAAGGACAGCACTATGGCGCTAGTCGCGCGCAACGACCTCCGCAATGTGGCCATCGTGGCCCACGTGGACCACGGCAAGACCACCCTCGTCGACGCCATGCTCAAGCAGACGAACTCGTTCGACGCCCACTTCGAGGGCGAGGACCGGATGATGGACTCGAACGACCTCGAGCGCGAGAAGGGCATCACGATCCTCGCGAAGAACACCGCGGTGCTCTACAACGGGAAGCACGCGGACGGTTCGCCCATCGTCATCAACGTGATCGACACCCCGGGCCACGCGGACTTCGGCGGCGAGGTCGAGCGCGGCCTCTCGATGGTCGACGGCGTCGTGCTCCTCGTCGACGCGTCCGAGGGCCCGCTGCCCCAGACGCGCTTCGTGCTCCGCAAGGCGCTCGAGGCGAAGCTCCCCGTGATCCTCCTGGTCAACAAGACCGACCGCCCCGACGCGCGCATCGACGAGGTCGTGGCCGAGAGCCAGGACCTGCTCCTCGGCCTCGCGTCCGACATGTCGGACGAGCACCCGGACCTCGACCTCGACGCGATCCTCGACGTGCCCGTCGTCTACGCGTCCGGCCGCAACGGCGCCGCGAGCGACAACAAGCCGGAGAACGGCGAGCTGCCCGACAACGAGGACCTCGAGCCCCTGTTCAAGGCGATCCTCGACCACGTCCCCGCGCCGACCTACGACGA
Organism: Clavibacter vidaverae; assembly: GCF_047529985.1. Classification (NCBI taxonomy): domain Bacteria; kingdom Bacillati; phylum Actinomycetota; class Actinomycetes; order Micrococcales; family Microbacteriaceae; genus Clavibacter; species Clavibacter vidaverae. The sequence goes on along the minus strand of NZ_JBLJAM010000002.1, from coordinate 249,990 downwards.
CGAGCACCCGCTCCAGGCCCACGTCACCAACCTCGACGCGTCGCCGTTCCTCGGCCGCCTCGCCCTCCTCCGCGTCTTCAACGGCACGATCAAGAAGGGCCAGCAGGTCGCCTGGGTCAAGCACGACGGCACCGTCAAGAACGTGAAGATCACCGAGCTCCTCATCACGAAGGCGCTCGACCGCTTCCCGACCGAGTCCGCGGGCCCCGGCGACATCGTCGCCGTCGCCGGCATCGAGGACATCACCATCGGCGAGACGCTCGCCGACCCCGAGGACGTCCGCCCGCTGCCCACCATCACGGTGGACGACCCGGCCATCTCGATGACGATCGGCACCAACACCAGCCCGCTCATCGGCAAGGTCAAGGGCCACAAGCTCACCGCGCGCATGGTCAAGGACCGCCTCGACCGCGAGCTCATCGGAAACGTGTCCATCAAGCTGGTCGACATCGGCCGCCCGGACGCGTGGGAGATCCAGGGCCGCGGCGAGCTCGCGCTGGCGATCCTCGTCGAGCAGATGCGCCGCGAGGGCTTCGAGCTCACCGTCGGCAAGCCGCAGGTGGTCGTCAAGCAGGTCGACGGCAAGGTGCACGAGCCCTACGAGCACCTCACGATCGACTCGCCCGAGGAGTACCTCGGCGCGATCACGCAGCTCCTCGCCGCTCGCAAGGGCCGCATGGAGGGCATGAGCAACCACGGCACCGGCTGGGTCCGCATGGAGTTCGTCGTCCCGTCGCGCGGCCTCATCGGCTTCCGCACCGAGTTCCTCACGATCACGCGCGGCGCCGGCATCGCCAACGCCGTGTCGCACGGCTACGAGCAGTGGGCGGGCGAGATCACCACCCGCGTCAACGGCTCGATCGTCGCCGACCGCGCGGGCGTCGCCACGCCGTTCGCCATGGTGGCCCTGCAGGAGCGCATGTCGTTCTTCGTGGAGCCGACCCAGGAGGTCTACGAGGGCATGGTCGTCGGCGAGAACTCGCGCGCGGACGACATGGACGTCAACATCACCAAGGAGAAGCAGCTGACCAACATGCGTCAGTCCACCTCCGACTCCTTCGAGCGCATGACGCCGTCGCGGAACCTGACGCTCGAGGAGTGCCTCGAGTTCGCCCGCGAGGACGAGTGCGTGGAGGTCACGCCGGAGTTCGTGCGGATCCGCAAGGTCGAGCTCGACGCCAACGCCCGACAGCGCAAGACGTCGCGACTGAAGAAGCAGAACGCCTAGGTCGTCATGACCACGACGAGCCCGTCCGTCAGGTCCCTCCGCAGGAGGGGGCTGGCGGCCGGGCTCGTCCTCGTCCCGGGGCTCGTCCTCACGGGGTGCAGCGCGGTCGGCGACGCCGTGCGCGACGCCGCCCACGAGGGCGCGGAGCAGGTGCGGCACAGCGTCGAGGACGTGGTCGGCGACACGCTCGGCAAGGTGCAGGTGTCCACGGACGGGCGCCTGCCCGAGTCGTTCCCGGCCGACGCCGTTCCGCTGGCCGAGGGGAAGCTGCTCGGCGGCGGAGCGGCGCCCGAGGGCGCCGGCTGGGTCGTGCAGGTGGCGGTGCCGGACGTCGCGGGCGGGTTCGCCGACGCGCGGGCGCGGCTCGAGGCGGCCGGGTACGCGGCCGACTCCGACGTCGCGGGCGACGCGACGAGCGGGTACGGGCGCTTCACCGCGGACGCGTGCACGGTCATCGTCACGGTCTCCGCCGACCTCGGCTCGCCGGTCGCGACCTACGTGGTGCTGCCCGCCGCCTGATCCGCCGACGGCCGGTCAGGACGCGAAGAGCGTCTCGCCGACGTAGCCGTCGCGGCTCGCGCCCGGCGGCACCGCCCAGATCCCGCTGCCCACGTGGCGCAGGTACTCGTTCATCGCGTCGTGCGCGAGGCTCCGCTGGATGGGGATGAACTGCGTGCGCGGATCCCGCTGGAACGCGAGGAAGAACAGGCCCGCGTTCAGCCGCCCCAGGTCGTCGTTGCCGTCGACGAAGTTGTAGCCGCGCCGGAGGAGCACCGCGCCGTCGTTCGCGTCCGGGTGCGCGAGCCGCACGTGCGACGCCTGGTCGATGAGCGGGGCGCCGCCGCGGCCGGTGGCGGCGAAGTCGGGAGCCGTGTGCTCCTCGCCGCCGCTGAGGGGCGCGCCGGATCCCTTCGTGCGGCCGACCACGCGCTCCTGCTCGCGGAGCGACGAGCGGTCCCAGGTCTCGATGGTCATGCGGATCCGGCGGGCGACGAGGTAGGAGCCGCCCCGCATCCACGCCTCGGCGGGTGAGGATCCGGCGTCGGCCCAGACGTGGTCGTCGACCTGGCGCGTGTCCTCGGACTTGACGTTCGCGGTGCCGTCCTTGAAGCCGAACAGGTTCCGCGGCGTGACCTGCGCGCGGCTCGTGGACGACGTACGGCCGAAGCCGAGCTGCGACCAGCGGATGGACGCGCGGCCGAACGCGATGCGCGACAGGTTGCGGATGGCGTGCACGGCCACCTGCGGGTCGTCGCTGCACGCCTGGATGCAGAGGTCGCCGCCCGTGGCCTGCGGCACGAGCGCCTCGCCCGGGAAGCGCGGCAGGTCGACGAGCGCGGCGGGCCGGCGGTCGGCGATGCCGAAGCGGTCGACGCCCGCGGCCGTCGTGAACAGCGACGGGCCGAGGCCGAACGTGATGGTGAGGCCCGCGGGCGGCAGGTCGAGCGCCTCGCCCGTGTCGTCCGGCGGGGAGTCGTAGGGGCCGTCGACGGCGCCGAGCGCGCCCGCGGATCCGCCCGCCGTCATGCGCGCGGCCGCCGCGCTCCAGTCCTGGAGGAGCGAGACGAGGCCCGCGCGGTCGATGTCCGCGACGTCGAAGGCGGCGAAGTGCAGGCGGTCCTGGGCGGGCGTCGTGATCCCGGCCTGGTGCGCCCCGTGGAAGGCGTACGTGGATCCGCCCGCCGCCTGGCGCGCACCGGCGAAGGCGCGGTCGGCCATCACGCCGCCGGCGGATCCCACGAGCCCGCCGCCGAGCGCGCCCGCGCCGAGGAGGCCGAGGATCCCGCGGCGGGAGATGCCGGCGGGCGCCGGGGTCCCGGAGGCTTCCGCGTCCTCGGCGCGCGCGCCGTCGTCGTGGTCCGTCATCAGCCGACGAGCGTGCCGGTGAGCTTCGACAGCGGCTCGGCCAGCGCGTTCACCCCGTCCGCGAGGCCCTTGACCTGGTCGGTCGTGAGCTGGTCGTAGCGCGTGAAGCCCTTCTCCAGGGATCCGTACGCCGCGAGGTCCTGCTCCAGGGACGCGAACCGCGCGTCGAGCGTGGCGACGAGCTGCGCGTCCTTCGGGGCGACGATGTCGCGGACGCCCTCGTACGCGACGCGCGCGCCCTCGAGGTTCGCCTGGAAGTCCCAGAGGTCGGTGTGCGACCAGATCTCCTCCTCGCCCGTGATCTTGCCGGACGCGACCTCGTCCATCAGGCCCACGGCGCCGTTGGAGACCGTGGAGATGTCGACGGAGAAGCCGTCCGCGTGCACGGCGTCGTAGAGCTTCTGCGTGTCGGCGGTGAGCTCCTGGGCGAAGTGCGCGCGGTCCGCGGCGCCGAGCGGCGCGTAGACGTCCCCGCCGTTCGCGGCGGGCGCCGGCTGCCAGAGGTCCTTCTCGATGCGGTGCCAGCCGGTCCACTCGGTGCCCGGTACGACGTCGGCCTCGCGGAAGTCGATCTCCGGGTCGAGGTCGCCGAACGACTCCGCGACCGGCTCCACGCGCTCGTAGTAGGCGCGGGCCGTGGGGTAGAGGGCGCGCGCCCGGTCATCGTCGCCCGCGAGGTAGGCGTCGGCGAACTCCTGCGTGGCGGGGAGGAGGCGCCCGATCTGGTCCTTGACGTAGGCGAGGTACGCGGCGGCGGCGTCCTTGCCCTGCTGCTCCGCGTCGCCCGCGAGCGCGACCTGGTCGCCCGTGACGGTGAAGGGCGCGCGGCCCACGCCGTCGCCCACCATGCCCGGCTTGCAGACGGTGTAGTAGCTGCCGGGCTGGGCGGTGAGCACGAGGTCGCGCTCGATGCCGGGGCTCACGTTCTCGACCTCGCCGACGATGCGGAGGCCGTCGTCCGCGAGCAGGTAGAACTCGGTCACCTGGTCGGTGGAGTTCGTCACGTGGAACGAGACCGTGCCGCTCGGCGCCGTCGCGGCCGAGACGGTGCACGCGTCGGCGGAGCTGTCGACCGTGAGCTTCGTGACGCCGGACGCCGCGGCGGCGCCGTCGCCGGTGGATCCCGCGGGCGCGTTCGCGACGCAGCCGCTGAGGGCGAGGGCGGCGCCGGCGAGCAGGGCGGCGGCGGGGAGGGTGGAGCGCTTCATGGGTCCTCGTGGGGGAGCGGGCCGGCGGTGCCGGGCGGTGGATCGAGCGGGGAGCTGAGAGGGGGAGCGGGGAGCGGGGAGCGGAGGGCGGGCGGTCAGCAGGCGGCGGGCGCGTCGGCGTCGAGGTCGGCGTCGGCGAGGCGGGCCGCGGCGCCCGCGGGAGCGGGAGCGGCCGCCGGGGCCGGCCGCGCGCGTCGGCCGCGCCGCGCGAGCGCGAGGTAGGTCGCGAGCGTCGGTACGACGTACAGCACCCACGTGATCGCCTCGAGCCAGGTGGTGGCGGGGGAGAAGTTCACGGTGCCCTTGAGCAGGGTGCCGTACCAGGATCCGGGGGGCACGGCGCCCGAGACGTCGAACGCGAGCGCGTCGAGCCCCGGCAGGATGCCCGCCTCCTGCAGGTCGTGCACGCCGTACGCGAGCACGCCGCCGGCCACGACGATGAGCAGCGCGCCGGTCCAGGTGAAGAAGCGGGCCAGGTCGATGCGGAGCACGCCCCGGTAGACGAGCCAGCCGAGCGCGACCGCCGTGACGAGGCCGAGGGTCGCGCCGACGAGCGGCATCGTGGTGGCGCCCGTGGCCTGCACGGCCGACCAGAGGAACAGCGCCGTCTCGATCCCCTCGCGCCCGACGGCGAGGAAGGCGACCGCCACGAGCCCCCACGCGGCGCCCTGGATCGCCCGGTCGACGGCGCCCTGCAGCTCCGAGCGCATGTCCTTGGCGGTGCGCAGCATCCAGAACACCATCCACGTGACGAGGCCCGTCGCGACGATCGAGAGGGACCCGCCGATGGCCTCCTGCGCCTCGAACGTGAGGCCGTAGGCGCCGTAGGTGAGGATCGCGCCGACCGACAGCGCGAGGAGGACCGCGAGCCCGACGCCGAGCCAGAGTCGGCCGAGCACGTCGCGGCGGCCGATCCGCACGACGTAGGCGATGAGGATCGTGACGACCAGCGCGGCCTCGAGGCCCTCGCGCAGGCCGATCAGGTAGTTCGCGAACACGCGTGCGCCTCTCCGGGCGGCGGACGCGACGGGGCGCGTCCTATTGCTGGTGTGGGGAAATGTAGGTGAGGCTTGCCTTACCTCGTGCACAGTAGCGCGGGGGCGGATGCGCGTCCAGTCGCGCTCCCCGGCCCGGGCGCCCAGCATCGCCCGCGCGGGCCGCGGCTAGGATCGCCGGATGATCCCCGGCACGTCCCGACGCCCCGATCGGGCCGCCCGCACCCGCCCTCCCGAGCGCGAGCACGTGCTCTTCGTGCACGCGCACCCCGACGACGAGAGCATCGTCACGGGCGGCACCATCGCCCGCCTCGTGCGCGACGGCGTGCCGGTCACGGTCCTCACCTGCACGCGCGGGGAGCGCGGCGACGTCATCCCCGAGGACCTGCGCCACCTCGAGGGCGACCTGCGCGCGCTCGCCGACCACCGCGAGACCGAGCTGGCCGACGCCATGGCGGCCCTCGGCGTCACCGACCACCGCTTCCTCGGCGACGCGGACGCGCGCTGGCGCGGCCTCGAGCCCCGCCGCTACGTCGACTCCGGCATGGAGTGGGGCGAGGACGGCGTGCCCGTGGCCCTCCGCCCGCTGGATCCCGACTCGCTGTGCGCGGGCGACGAGGCCGACGAGGCGCGCGACGTGCTCGCCGTCATCGCGGACGTCGACGCCACGAGCGTCATCACCTACGACGACCACGGCGGCTACGGCCACCCCGACCACGTGCGCACGCACGTCATCGCGACCTGGGCGGCCGAGGAGGCCGGGGTGCCCGCGTACCTCATCACCACGACCGCGTCGTCGGCCCGCGAGGCGCACGAGCTCGTCGCGGCGCGCGGCCGGTTCCCCGCGCCCGACGCGGATCCGGCCGGCACCCTCGTGCTCGCGGACGACGAGGTCGACCTCGCCGTGGACGCGTCCGAGGTGCTCGACCAGAAGATCCGCGCGATCGCCGCGCACCGCACGCAGACCGTGGTCGACGGCGACCAGTTCGCGCTCTCGCACGGCATCGGCGCGCCCATCGCGCCCGTCGAGATGTTCCGGCTGCACCGGCCCGTCGGCACCGCGCCCGACGACGGCGTCCCGCGGCCCCCGCGCGGCGCCCAGCGCATCGGCACCGCGCTCGCCTCCGTCGTCCTCGGGGTCCTGGTCGGCACGGTGGGCACGGCCGCCCACCGCGCGACGGTGCCCGTCGGCGGGATCGCGCTGCCGGTCGGGCTCGTGCTCGCCCTCGTGACGCTCGCCTGCCTCCTGGTCGCATTCCGCCTGCTGCTCGTCGACCGGCTCCACGCGCTGTGCCTCGGGCTGGGCGTGGTCGCCGCGGTCGCGGTGCTCGGCACGCGCGGCCCGAGCGGATCCGTGCTCTTCCCGGACGACGGGATCAGCCAGGTGTGGGCGGTCGCGCCCGCGATCCTCGTGGCGGCGGTCGTCGTCTGGCCCCGGTTCGCACGGCGCGCCCCCGGCGTCGGAGCGGGCCCGGATGCCGCGCCCGCCGCGGGATCCGGCGACCGGGCGACGGCCGGGACGCCCTCGCGCGCCGCGTAGACTCGATGGGCCGCACCGCTCCCGGAAGGACCCGCCCGAAGTGACCTACGTCATCGCCCTGCCCTGTGTCGACGTGAAGGACCGCGCCTGCATCGACGAGTGCCCGGTGGACTGCATCTACGAGGGCGAGCGGTCGCTCTACATCCACCCGGACGAGTGCGTCGACTGCGGCGCCTGCGAGCCGGTGTGCCCCGTCGAGGCGATCTACTACGAGGACGACCTGCCCGACCGCTGGAGCGACTACTACACGGCGAACGTCGAGTTCTTCGCGGAGATGGGCTCGCCCGGCGGCGCCACCAAGGTCGGCGTCACGCATTCCGACCACCCCGTCATCGCCGCGCTCCCGCCCCAGAACGGCTGACGCGCGTGGCCCTCGGCGAGCTCCCCGACTACCCCTGGGACCTCATGGCCCCGTACGCCGAGCGGGCCGCGCGCCACCCGGACGGCATCGTCGACCTCAGCATCGGCTCGCCCGTGGATCCGACGCCGACGCTCATCCGCGACGCGCTCGCCTGGGCGACCGACGCGCACGCGTACCCGACCACGGTCGGCACCCCGGAGCTCCGGCAGGCGATGGTCGACTGGCACGCGCGTCGCCGCAACGCGACGCTCGGCGCCGACCAGGTGCTGCCGACCATCGGGTCGAAGGAGATGGTGGCCTGGCTGCCGTTCATGCTCGGCCTCGGCGAGGGCGACGCGGTCGTGCATCCGACCGTCTCGTACCCCACCTACGCCATCGGCGCGGCGCTCGCGGGCGCCGAGAGCGTGCCCGCCGACGATCCGGCGGAGTGGCCCGCGCACACGCGCCTCGTGTGGCTGAACTCGCCGGGCAACCCCGACGGCCGCGTGCTCGGCGTCGACGAGCTGCGCGCCGCGGTCGCCCGCGCGCGCGAGCTCGGCGCCGTCATCGCGAGCGACGAGTGCTACGCCGAGCTCGGCTGGGAGGGGGAGTGGGCCGACGGCCCGACGCCCTCGATCCTCGACGCGCGCGTCGTGGGCGACGACCACGCCGGCGTCCTCGCGCTCTACTCGCTGAGCAAGCAGTCGAACCTCGCCGGGTACCGCGCCGCGCTCGTCGCGGGCGACCGCGAGCTCATCGCCCGGCTGATCCGCGTCCGCAAGCACGCGGGGCTCCTGCCGCCCGCGCCGCTCCAGCACGCCATGACCGTGGCGCTCGGCGACGACGCCCACGTGGGCGCCCAGCGCGAGCTGTACCGCGCCCGCCGCGACGTGCTCCGCCCCGCCCTCGAGGACGCCGGCTGGCGCATCGACCGCAGCGAGGCCGGCCTCTACCTCTGGGCCACGCGGGGGCGCGACGCCTGGGAGGGCATCGCCGAGCTCGCCGACCTCGGGATCCTCGCGGGCCCCGGATCGTTCTACGGCGACGCGTCGCCCGAGCACGTGCGCCTGTCGCTCACGGCGACGGACGAGCGCGTCGGCGCGGCGGCCGCCCGGCTGCGCCAGGCCGCGACCGCGTAGCACGACCTCCAACGGATCGCGCCCGATGCTGGCGGAGGCGACAGTGTCCCGGTCGGCCCTTTAGGCTGTAGTCGGCTCGGATCCCGACGCCGCGACGGCGCCACGAGCGCCGCTCGGCGCGCATCCCCTCCGGGCCATCCACCACCAGACTCGAGGAGGCGCCGTGACCGATGGCGGGCAGCAGGCGGACGACCAGCCCAAGGCGGAGGAGCGGCCCACGGCCACGCTGACGTACCCCGGCGGCCGGGTGGAGTTCCCCATCCTCCCCGCGGTCGACGGCGCGTCCAGCATCGACATCTCGACGCTCACCAAGAAGACGGGCCTCACGACGCTCGACAACGGCTTCGTCAACACCGCGTCGACCCGCTCGGCGATCACGTACATCGACGGCGAGCAGGGCATCCTCCGCTACCGCGGCTACCCGATCGAGCAGCTCGCGCGGAACTCCAGCTACCTCGAGGTGGCGTGGCTCCTCATCCACGGCGAGCTGCCGACGGCGGACGAGCTGGGCGGGTTCGAGGAGGACATCCGCCGCCACACGCTCCTGCACGAGGACTTCAAGGGCCTGTTCCGCGCGCTGCCGACCAACGCGCACCCCATGTCGGTGCTCTCGAGCGCCGTCTCCGCGCTGTCCACGTACTACGAGGACTCGCTGAGCGTCCACGACCCCGAGCAGGTCGAGATCTCGACGCTGCGCCTGCTGGCGAAGCTGCCGGTCATCGCGGCGTACGCGCACAAGAAGAGCCTCGGCCAGGCGTTCCTCTACCCGGACAACTCGCTCGGCTTCGTCGACAACTTCCTGCGCCTCAACTTCGGCAACAACGCCGAGCCCTACGAGGTCGACCCGGTGGTCAGCCGCGCGCTCGAGCGCCTGCTGATCCTGCACGAGGACCACGAGCAGAACGCGTCGACGTCGACCGTGCGTCTCGTCGGATCCACCGAGGCGAACATGTTCTCCTCCGTCTCCGCGGGCATCGGCGCGCTCTTCGGCCCGCTGCACGGCGGCGCGAACGAGGCCGTGCTCTCCATGCTCGGCCGCATCCGCGACTCCGGCGAGGGCGTCGACCGCTACGTGGAGCGCGTGAAGAACAAGGAGGACGGCGTCCGCCTCATGGGCTTCGGGCACCGCGTCTACAAGAACTTCGACCCGCGCGCCCGCCTCGTCAAGGAGAGCGCCGACGAGGTGCTGGAGGCCCTCGGGATCCAGGACCCGCTGCTCGACATCGCCAAGGAGCTCGAGGCCGTCGCGCTCGCGGACGACTACTTCATCGAGCGGAAGCTCTACCCGAACGTGGACTTCTACACGGGCGTCATCTACAAGGCCATGGGCTTCCCCACGCGCATGTTCACGGCGCTGTTCACCATCGGGCGCCTGCCCGGGTGGATCGCGCACTGGCGCGAGATGAACGAGGACCAGGCCACCAAGATCGGCCGTCCGCAGCAGCTCTACATCGGCCAGGGCGCGCGCGACCTGCCGCCTCGCGGTTAGCCCCGCCCGCACGACGGAGGCTCCCGAAGAGGGGGCGTCCGGAGGCCCCGGATCCGTGTACCCGCGCGGATCCGGAGCCTAGACTCGACTGGATCGACAACCCGCCCGCCGCCCGCACCAGCCCCTGCGTCGGTCCGAACCCGAAGAGGGGGCCATGGCCAGACGCCTGCCGTCGACCCCGCCGGTGCTGCCGGGGTTCACGTACGTGACGGTGCTCGGATCCGGCGGCTTCGCCGACGTGTTCCTCTACGAGCAGGACATGCCGCGCCGCCAGGTCGCCGTGAAGGTCATGCTCGCGGAGATCGTGACGGAGCGCCTGCGCGCCATGTTCCGCGCCGAGGCCGACCTCATGGCGCAACTGAGCGCGCACCCGTCCGTGCTCACCGTGCACCAGGCGTCTGTCGCCGCCGACGGCCGGCCGTACCTCGTGATGGAGCTGTGCTCGTCGAGCCTCAGCGACCGCTACCGCCGCGAGCCGCTGGGCGTCGCCGAGGCGCTGCGCGTGGGGATCCGCATCGCGAGCGCCGTGGAGACCGCCCACCGCGCGGGCGTGCTGCACCGCGACATCAAGCCCGCGAACATCCTCACGACCGCGTTCGGGCACCCCGTGCTCAGCGACTTCGGCATCGCGTCCACGCTCGAGGACGCCGCGGCGACCGACGCGGTGGGCCTGTCGATCCCGTGGTCGGCGCCCGAGGTGCTCGCCGAGGAGAACCCGGGCACCGTGCGGAGCGAGGTGTGGTCGCTCGCGGCGACCGTGTACTCGCTGCTCGCGGGGCGCAGCCCGTTCGAGGTGCCGGGCGGGCAGAACGCGCCCGCGGACCTGGTCGCGCGGATCCAGCGGGCGAGGCCGCTGCCGACCGGGCGCGCCGACGTGCCCGAGCGGCTGGAGCTGGTTCTGCGCCGCGCGATGTCGCGGGAGCCGTCGGCGCGGCCGGAGTCCGCGCTGGCGTTCGTGCGCGAGCTGCAGGCGGTGGAGGCGGAGCTGCGGCTGGCGCAGACGCCGCTCGAGGTCGCGAGCGAGGAGTGGGCGTCCGCGGTCGCGGGGGGCGCCGGCGAGGACGACGACCCGACGCGCGTGCGCGGCATCGTGCAGGTGGATCCCGGGACGACCGGGCCGCGCAGGCCCCGGCGGGTGCGGCGGAAGGCGACGGCGACGGCGACGCATGCGCGCGCCGCGGATCCGGGTCAGCGGGCGGCGCGCGGCAGCCGGGTTCCGGCAGCGGGAGCCGCGGCGACCGCGTCCGATCCCGTGCGCGCGGGATCCGCGTCCACGTCGCTCGGCCGGTCCGGATCCGGGCCCGTCGGCGCCTCGACGCCCGGCCGGGGACCCGCGGCCGCCCCGCGGTCCTTCCTCGCCCGGCACCGCGTCGCGGTCGCGGCGGCGGCGGCCGGCGCGGTGGTCGCGAGCGTGCTCGTGGGCGTGCTGCTCGGCGGGTCCCGCGGCGGCACCGACCCGCGCGACATCCCCGTGGTCGGCGAGATCCGCGCGTCGACCGCCGCCGACGGCGTGCTGTTCTCCTGGAGCGACCCGGGCCTCGACGCCGACGACGCGTACCAGGTGGTGCGCGACGGCGGCCTGCCGAGCACGCAGCGCGACACGTCCTTCCGCGTGACGACGGGCCCGACCGCCGCGGCGAGCGCGGCGGGCACGGGCGACCGCGCCTGCATCCGCGTCACCGTCACGCGCGACGGCATCGCCGGGGCGGCGTCCACCGAGAAGTGCGCGGAGCTGCCGCGATGATCCGCGAGTGGATCCGGCGGCACCGCCAGGCCGCGACCACCGTCACGGGCGGCGCCGTCGTGCTCGCCCTCCTCACGGGCTTCGCCCTCGTCTCCGACGGCTACGACGCGCAGCGCGTCGACCTCGACGACGGGTCGGTGTGGGTCGTCAACTCCGCGCAGCAGGCCATCGGCCGCGCCAACACGTCCGTGCTCGAGCTCGACAGCGTCGTCGACTCCCGCAGCGAGGACATCGACGTGCTGCAGGCCGGATCCACCGTGCTGCTCGCCGACCGCGGCGCCTCCCGCCTCGACGTGGTGGACGACGCCACGAGCGAGGTGGTCGACACGGCCCCGCTGCCGGCGGGCGCCGAGGTCATGCTCGCGGGGTCGCGCGCCGCGATCCTCGTGCCCGCCACCGGCCAGCTCTGGCTCGTGCCGGTGGCCGGCCTCGCCGCGTTCGACGCCGCGAGCCCGCCGACCCTCGCGCTCGGCGCGGACGCGGTCGCGTCGATGGACGACGACGGCACGCTCCTCGTCTACTCGGCCGACGCGGGCACGCTCTCGCGCATCCGGGCGGCCACCGACGACACGGTCGAGGAGACCGTGGACGTGGGGCCCGTGGGCGCGCCCGTGGAGGAGCAGGCGGACGCCGCGGCCGATCCCGCGGCGGCCGTCGGCGGCGAGACCGTCCAGGCGGGGGATCCGGGCCGGCCGGCCGGGCAGCGCCTCGCGCTCACCGGGGTCGACGGGCACTGGGCCCTCTACGACGCCGACGCGCGCGCCCTCCTCGTGGACGGCCGCGCGGTCGACCTGGCCGGATCCGTGGCCGCGGACGCGCGCGTCGCCCTGCAGCGCGCGTCGTCCGACGGCGGCAGCGTGCTCGTCGCCCACTCGGGCGGGCTCCTCGAGGTGCCCGTCGCGGGCGGCGGCCCGGTGGTCGTGACCGCGGACGTCCGCGGCGACCCCGCGCGCCCGGTGCGCGTCGCCGGCTGCGAGCACGCCGGCTGGACCGACGGATCCGGGTGGCAGCGCTGCCTCGCGCCCGCGACGCTCGCCGACGAGGTCGCGGGGGACGCGCGGCGCACCGCAGCGGGGGCCGCGAGCGGCCTCGGCGCGATGCCCGCCCAGGCGGCCCTCCGCTTCCTGGTCGACGGCGCGCGCGTGGTGCTCAACGACGTGCGCGGCGGCGCGGCGTGGGCCGTGCAGCGCGGCGACGGCCGCATCGACAACTGGTCGGACCTCATCGACCGCGACCGCTCCGACACCGTCGTGGAGCAGAACACGGCCGACACCCCGCCCGAGACCGACCGCGTGCAGCAGCCGCCCGTCGCGGTCGACGACGACCTCGGCGCCCGCCCCGGCCGCACCACCGCGCTGCCCGTGCTCCTCAACGACCACGACCCGAACGGCGACGTGCTCGTGATCGACTCCGTCACGCCCGTGGACGCGGAGGTGGGCGCGGTCGACGTCGTCGACGAGGGCCAGGGCCTCCAGCTCGCGCTCCGGCCCTCCGCGTCCGGGACCGTGCGCCTCTCCTACGTCGTGAGCGACGGCCGCGGCGGCACCGCGACCGCCGACGTCCGCGTCGCCGTGCGCACCGCGGGCGAGAACGGCGCGCCCGTGCAGTCCCGGCCCGCGACGGGCACCGTGGCCGAGGGCGACCGGCTGCAGACCGACGTGCTGGGCGGCTGGTACGACCCCGACGGGGATCCGATGTACCTCACGCGCGCGAGCGTCCCCGCGCCCGACGCCGTCAGCTGGAAGCCCGAGGGCCGCGTCGTCTACACGGACGCGGGCGCCGGCGGCGACACGCGCACGGTCGCGCTCCAGGTGTCCGACGGGCGCGAGGAGGGATCCGGCGAGCTCGTCGTCACCGTGCGCCGGGCCGGCGACGTGCCGCTCGTCGCCGAGGGCTTCGTCGTCCAGGCGGCCATCGGGCGCGAGGTCACGGTGGAGCCGCTGACGCACGCGCGCGGCGGGAGCGGGGCGATCCGGCTGGCGGCCGTGCCCGCGCGGGCCGGCGTGCAGATCACGCCCGACCTCGAGGCCGGCACCTTCCGCCTCCAGGGCGGCCAGGCGGGCACGCACCTGCTCGAGTACACGGTGACCGACGGGCGCGCGACCGCGACGGGCGTCGTGCGGGTCGAGGTGCGCGGCGCCCCCGAGTCCGACGGCCGGCCGGTGACCGTCCCGCACACGGTGTTCGTGCGGGCGCTCCAGGCCACCGACGTGGACGTGCTCGCGACCGACTTCGACCCCGCGGGCGGCGTGCTCGTGATCACCGACGCGGCCTCCCCGGGCGACGCCGCGGGCGTGCGCGCGGAGGTCGTGCAGCAGCGGCTCGTGCGGATCAGCCTGACCCGGCCGCTCGCCGGGCCCGTGGACGTGGGGTACCGCGTGAGCAACGGCGTCGCCTCGGCCGAGGGCGTCATCACCGTGATCGAGGTGCCCGAGCCCGCCGTGCGCCAGCCGCCCGTCGCGACCGACGACCGCGTGGCCGTGCGCGTGGGCGACGCGGTCGACGTGCCCGTGCTCGCCAACGACGAGCAGCCCGACGGCGACGCGCTGCGCCTCGACCCCGTGCTGGTGGATCCGCTGCCCGAGGGCGCCGGCCTCCTCTTCGCGAGCGACGACCGCCTCCGCTACCTCGCGCCCGACCGCACGGGCGACTACACGGCCGTCTACCGGGCGGTCGCGCCCGACGGGCAGTGGGCGACCGCCACCCTCACCATCTCCGTGCGCGAGCCCGACGTCGCGACGAACGCCGCGCCCGTGCCGCGCCCGCTCACCGCGCGCGTGCTCGCGGGGGAGACCGTGCGGATCCCCGTGCCGCTCACGGGCATCGACCCCGACGGCGACTCCGTGCGCCTCCTCGGGCAGGACACCGGGCCCGAGAAGGGCCAGGTCACCGAGGTCGGGCCGGGCTGGATCGACTACCAGGCGGGCGACTACTCCACCGGCACGGACGCGTTCGCGTACGCCGTGGTCGACGGGCTCGGCGCGCGCGCGACCGGCACCGTGCGCGTGGGGATCAGCCCGCGCGTCGACGGCGCCCGGAACCCCGTCGCGACCGCCGACACCGTCACCGTGCGGCCCGGCCGGGTGCTGCGCGTGCAGGTGCTCGCCAACGACACGGATCCGGACGGCGGCGCGCTGTCGCTCGTCTCCGTGCAGCCGCAGGCCGCGGGCCTCGTCGCCGGGCTCGACGGCGACACCGTGCGCGTCGTGGCGCCCGAGCAGGCGGGTCGCTACGGCTTCGTCTACGGCGTGCGGAACGCGCGCGGCGGCAGCGACGAGGCGTTCCTCACGGTCATCGTGGATCCGGCCGCGCCGCCCACGCGGCCCGTCGCGCGCGACACCGTGCTCCAGCTCTCCGACGTGCTCGACCGGTCGAGCGTCGACGTCGACGTCATGCGCAACGTCTTCTCCGCCGAGGGCGACGTGTCGGCGCTCGTGATGAGCGTGGGCGCGGGCTACGAGGACGTGGCGCGCGTGACCCCCGACGGCCGGATCCGCGTGGAGGTCGGCGACGAGCGCCGCATCGTCCCGTTCACCGTCGCGCAGCCCGACGACGCGGGCGTCTCCGCGACGGCGTTCATCTGGGTGCCCGGCTTCGAGGACACGCTCCCGCAGCTGCGCGTCGGCCAGCCGCGGCCGACCGTCGCGAGCGGCGAGCGGCTCGTGCTCGACCTCGAGGACCACGTGGTCGCGGCCGGCGGGCGCGCCGTGCGGATCGCCGACCCCAACGCGCTCTCCGCGACGCACGCCGACGGGCCGGTCGAGCTCGTGGAGGAGGACACGATCGCGTACCGCAGCGAGCCGGGCTACTTCGGGCCCGCGGCCGTCTCGTTCACGGTGACCGACGCGGCCGGCGACGGCGGGCGCACGGCCGCGCTCGTGCTGCCCGTCACCGTCACGCCCACCGAGAACCAGCCGCCCGTCTTCACGGGCGCGGTCATCGACCTGGAGCCCGGGCAGTCCAAGGACATCGACCTCGGCCGCCTCACCACGTACCCCTACGCCGACGACCGCGGGCAGCTCGCGTTCGCGGTGGAGGGGGCGGTGGCGGCCGGGTTCCGCGCGTCGGTCGACGGCGGCACGCTGCGGATCTCCGCGGACGAGGGCGTGCCCGCGGGCCAGGCCGCGTCCTTCCCCGTGAGCGTGCGCGACGCGACGCAGACCGGGCGCGCGGGCCGCGTCGACCTGCGCGTCGTGCCCTCGACCCGGCCGCTCGCGCAGCCCGCGACCGACGAGGGCGAGGTGACCCGCGGATCCTCGACCACCGTCGACGTGCTCGCCAACGACCAGGCCGGCAACCCGTTCCCCGGCACGCCGCTCACGGTCGCGTCCATCCGCGGCGCGGACGGCGCGAGCCTCCCCGCGGGCGTGACCGTGACGCCGTCGGCCGACCGCGCGACGCTCGCCGTGAGCGCGTCCGCCGACGCCGAGCCCGGCGACGTGCGCGTGCAGTACGAGGTGCGTGACGCCACGGGCGACGCGGGCCGGGCGGCGTTCGGCACCGTCGTGATCCACGTGCAGGACCGCCCGGGCCCGGTCACGGCCCTGCGCTCCACGGGCTTCGCCGACCGCTCGCTCACGGTCGCGTTCGAGCCGGGCGTCGCCAACGGATCCGCGATCACGGGCTACCAGGTGCGCGTGCTCCGCGGCGGCACGGCCACCGCGACCGTCACCTGCCCGTCCACCACGTGCACCGTTCCGACGCCCGGCAACGGCCCCGCGGACGCGGTGCAGGTGGAGGTGCGGGCCGTCAACGGCGTGGGCGAGTCGGATCCGGTCGCGATCTCCGGCCTCTGGTCGGACGTGCTCCCCGCGGCGCCCGCGGGCCTCGCCACCCAGCCGCTGACGGACGGCCTGCGCGTGTCGTGGCAGCCGTCCGCCGTGCCGTCGTCGTCGAGCCCTGTGACGCAGTACGTCGTGACGGTCGGCGGCGTGACCCGGCAGGTCGCCGCGGACGCCACGGGCGTCGAGGTGCGGGATCCGTCGCTCGTCGCCGAGGTGCCCGTCGCCGTGAGCGTGGCCGCGCGCAACAGCGCCCAGGTGCAGGACGCGGCCGCGTGGCTCGCCGCGTCCGTCGTCGGCACGCCGCGCGGCGCCCCGACCGCGACCGGCGCGCCGACCGCGACCGCGTACGGGGTCGACGAGACGAGCGTCACCGTGTCGTGGCCGGCGTTCCAGGGCCAGGGCGTCGACGGGATCCGCTACCTCGTCTCCGCGTACGCGCCCGGATCCGCGCCCGGCTGCTCCGTCGCCACCGAGGGCGTGTCGCCGTGGTCGGCCGAGCACGGCGCCGCGGTCGACGTGGGCGGGGCCACCAGCCACGTCTTCACGGGACTCGCCATCGACGAGCCCGTCGCCTTCGCGGTGCTCGCCGCCAACAGCCAGGGCTGCACGGTCGTCGAGGCCGGCCAGCTCACGCCGCGCACGGCGCCGTCCACGCCCGTCGTCCGCGTCGACCTGCCGAGCCCCGACCGCTCGGCCGACGGCGTCTTCCGCGCGGTCCTCGCCGACGCCCGCTACCGGCCGGGCGACCCGTCCGCGTCCGCGCTGCTGCTGTACCGCGTCGACGGGCAGGGCGACGGCGTCCCGATCGGCGTCGGCCAGGCGCTCACGCTGCCGCGCACGGGCGTCGGCGCGACGATCCAGGTGCGCGTCCTCGAGGACTCGGGCGACGGGCGCCAGCGCTCGAGCGGCTGGTCGGATCCCGTCTCCGCCGGTACCGCCGTCGACGCGCGCGCGGGCGACGTGCGGTTCGCGACCGACGGGTCCGGCGCGACGAGCGCCTCCTGGACCTCCCTACCGTCGGGCGGCGGCTACGCGCGGAGCGAGTGGCGCTGCGGCGGCCAGGGCGCGTGGACCGACGCGTCCTCGGGGGCGGCCGGATCCTGCGCGATCCCCGCGGGCGGCGAGCGGATCCTCGAGGTGCGCGTCACCGCGAACTCGGGCAACCTGTACACGTACGCCCACCGCGGATGACGGCCGACCCCGCGGCCCTCCCGCCGGCGACCACGGCCGCACCCGAGAGGCACGCCCCCATGACGATGACCGCCGACGAGGCCCGCGCCTTCCAGGACGAGTTCGCCGCGCTCGTGCGCAACGTGGAGCAGGTGCTCCTCGGCAAGTCGCACGTGGTGCGCCTCGCGTTCACGGCCATGGTCACGGGCGGGCACCTGCTGCTCGAGGACGTGCCCGGCACCGGCAAGACCTCGCTCGCGCGCGCCATGGCGCAGACCGTCGACGGCTCGCACAGCCGCGTCCAGTTCACGCCCGACGTGCTGCCCGGCGACATCACGGGCGTCAGCGTCTACGACCAGCGCACGGGCGAGTTCGAGTTCCACCGCGGGCCCGTGTTCGCGAGCATCGTGCTGGCCGACGAGATCAACCGCGCGAGCCCGAAGACGCAGTCCGCGCTCCTCGAGGTGATGGAGGAGGGCCGCGTCACGGTCGACGGCGTGCCCCACGACGTGGGCGACCCGTTCATGGTCATCGCGACGCAGAACCCCGTCGAGCAGGCCGGCACCTACGCGCTGCCCGAGGCGCAGCTCGACCGGTTCCTGCTGCGCACCTCCATCGGGTACCCCGACCACGAGTCGATGCTGCGGATCCTGCAGGGCGCGTCCGTGAGCGCCCACGACGTGACGCTCGCGCCCGTCGCGTCGGCCGCGTCCGTGCGGGCGCTGCAGGAGCGCGCGGGCACCGTGCACGTGGACCCGTCGATCGCCGACTACGTGGTGCGCCTCGTCGACGCGACGCGCGTCGCGCCCGAGGTGCGCCTGGGCGCGAGCGTGCGCGGCGCCCTCGCGCTCGTGCGCGCCGCCCGCACCTGGGCCGCCGCCGACGGCCGGCACTACGTGGTGCCCGACGACGTCAAGGCGCTCGCCGAGCCCGTGCTCGCGCACCGCCTGCTGCTGGATCCCGAGGCCGAGTTCGACGGCGTGACGCCCACGAGCGTGCTGTCGCAGATCCTCATCGAGACCGCGCCGCCGCGCGACCGGCACGCCGGGGCGCCGTCCCCGGGCCACGGCGCGGCCGGATGAGCGCGGTCGGGACGGGCGGCGCGCCCGGTCCCGTCGCGGGTCCCGTCGCCGCAGCACCCGCCGTCGTCCCCGCCGCCGCGGCGCCCGGGGCCGCGGGCGCCCCGCTCGCGCCCGCCCCGCCGCGGAACGCGCTCGTCCGCCTCCTCGGGGTCGTCACGCCGCTCGGCAGGGTCGTCGCGATCGCGGCGGTCGTCGCGGGCGCGGCCGGCTACGCGCTCGGCTGGCGCGAGCTCGTCGCGGTCGCCTGGACCTCGGCAGCCCTCTGGGTCGTCGCGCTGCTGCACCTCGTCGGCTCCTCGGGCGTCGAGGTGTCGCTGCGCCTGCCGCGCGACCGCGTCGTGGCGGGGGAGCGCGCGCCCGCGACCGTCGCCGTGCGGAACCCGCTGCGGCGCCGGGCCGTGGGCCTCACGGTCGAGGTGCCCGTGGGATCCGGGCTGGCCGAGATCCACGTGCCCTCCCTCGCGCACGGCCACGCGCACGAGGACGTGTTCGTCGTGCCTACCTCGCGCCGCGGCGTGATCGCGCTGGGCCCTGCCCGCATCGTGCGCGGCGACCCGATCGGCCTGGTGCGCCGCGAGTCCGCCGAGGCCGCCGCGACCCGGCTGCTCGTGCACCCGCGCACGCTCGCGATGCCCAGCACGAGCACGGGCTTCGTCCGCGACCTCGAGGGCCGCGCCACGCGCGACCTCGCCGACAGCGACGTGTCGTTCCAGTCGCTCCGCGAGTACGTGCCGGGCGACGCCGTGCGGCACATCCACTGGCGCTCCACGGCGAAGACCGGCGTGCCCATGGTGCGGCGTTTCGAGGAGACCCGGCGGAGCCACATCATGGTCGCGCTGTCGCTGCACGCGGGGGACTACGGGGCGGCGGGCGCGGGCGACGCGGGCGACGGCTCCGGGCCGGCCTCGGGCGGCGAGCCGGGGATCCCCGCGGGCGGCACCACGGTCGCGGCCGGGCGCGCGGCGGGCGCGCTCCCCGGATCCACCGCCGACGCCGAGTTCGAGCTGGCCGTGAGCGTCGTCGGATCCCTGGGGGCGCGCGCCATCGTCGACGCGCGCACCGTGTCGGTCGTCGCCAGCGCCGGCCGCGCGGGCCGGCCGCGCGCCCGCCGCCTGCCGACCGTCCCGACGCTGCCCGGCCTCGCGCGCACCGTCCGCCGACCCGGCCCCGCCGCCTCCCGCTCCGCGCGCCTGCGCCGCCTCGCGACCGTCACGCCGGACCGCCTCCTCGACGACCTCGCGGAGATCGGCGCGGACGACCGCGCCGCGCCCCTCGGGGAGCTCGCGCGCGCCGCGGCCGCCGAGGTCGCGGGCGTCTCCGTCGTCTTCCTCGTCTGCGGCACGGGCGCCGCGCCCGCCGCGATCCGCTCGGCCGCGGTCGGCTTCCCGCCCGGCGTGCAGGTGGTCGCGGTCGTGTGCGACCCCGAGGCCGAGCCCGGCCTCCGCCGCCTCGGCGACCTCAGCGTCCTCACGATCGGCTACCTCGACGACCTGCGCCAGGCGCTGCGGCGGGGCGCGTCGTGAGCGGGGCGGGCGGTCGGCGCGCGGATCGCGGGTCGGACGCGGGCGTCGGATCCGGAGGTCGTCGCCGCGCGTCGTCGGGCGCGCGCGCCGGCGGTCGCTCCGTCGTGCCCCGCGGATCCCGCGACCCCGGCCGCACCCTCGTCCCCGTCCTCGCGATCGCGCTCCTCACGGCGATCGCCGCGGCCGCGTTCTGGCCCGTGCACCGCGACGCGTCCTTCCTCCGGATGGCGGGGACCACGCTCGTCGTCGGCGCGCTCGTCGCCGTCGCGGGCGCGCGCCTGCGCTGGGGCAGCGCGGTCGTCGCGGGCGCCGTGGTCGTCGCGTTCCTCGCGCTCGGCGTGCCGCTCGCGGTGCCGTCGCGGGCGGTCGACGGCTGGCGGCCCACGCTCGACGGCCTGGGCGAGCTCGTCGAGGGCGCGTCGCTCGGCATCGTGCGGCTGCTGACCATCGCGCTGCCGGTGGGCGACTACCAGGCGCTCCTCGTCCCGGCGTTCGCGCTCGTGCTGCTCGGATCCACGATCGGCGTCACGGCGGCGCTCCGCAGCAGGCGGCCCGAGCTCGCGGTGCTCCCGTCCCTCGTGATCCTCGTCGTCGCGGCCGCCCTCGGCCCCGACCGCAGCCAGGGCCCCGACTCCGCGGACGCCTCGGGACTCCTGGTGCCGCTCGCGCTCGCGTGGCTCGCGACGGCCCTCCTCTGGATCGCCCGCTGCCGCTGGCGCCGTCGGCACCGCGCCGTCCGCCGCCTCGGCCGCCAGGCGGGGATCCCCGTGGAGTCCGCCGCCGACCGGCGCCGCTCGGGCACCCGCGCGGGGATCTCCGCGGCCGTCGTCCTCGCCGTCGCGCTCGTCGCGGGCGTCGCCGCCACGAGCGCCGCCCCGCCCGAGGCGTCGCGCGCGGGCCTCCGCTCGGCGGTGGAGCAGCCGTTCGATCCGCGCGACCAGGTCAGCCCGCTCTCGTCCTTCCGCACCTACTGGAAGGCGCCGACGGCGGACGCGACGCTGCTCACCGTCGCCGGCCTGCCCGCGGGCGGCCGCGTGCGGCTCGCCGCGCTCGACACCTACGACGGCGTCGTCTACGGCACGGGCGGCGCGCGCGGCAGCGTCGACGCGTCACGCACGGGCCAGGCATCGGGGACGTTCGCGCGCGTGCCGTATCGGCTCGACCAGACGGGCGTCCCGGGCGACCACGTCACCCTCGACGTCGTCATCGACGCGTACCGCGGCGTCTGGTTGCCGGGCGCGGGCCGCCTCGAGCGCATCGGCTTCGCGGGCGACGACGGGCGCCTCGCCGACTCCTTCTACTACGACGACGCCACGGCCACCGGCGCCGTGATCGGCGGGCTGGCCGCCGGCGACGCCTACGAGCTCGAGGCCGTCGTCGCCTCGACGCCGCCGCTGGAGTCCCTCGCCGACGAGCGCCCGGGCGACGCCGTGGCGCCGCGGCCCACGGGCGTGCCCGACGAGGTGGCGGCCCGCGTGCAGGCGTCCACGGCGGCGCCCGACGGCGCGACCGCGGGCGGCACGGACGCCGGCGTCGGAACGTCCGCCGCGCCCGGCGCCCGGCTCGTCGCCGCGATCTCCGCCCTCCGCGCCGACGGCTACGTGAGCCACGGAGTGGGCGACGCGCCCTTCAGCCGCTCCGGCCACTCGGCCGAGCGCATCGCCGACCTCCTCACGACCCGGCCCATGCTGGGCGACGCCGAGCAGTACGCCGTCGCGGCCGCCCTCCTCGCCGACGACCTCGGCTTCCCGGTGCGCGTCGTCATGGGCTTCGCGCCCGGCGAGGCGGCCGTGCGCGAGGCCGGCGGCGCACCGGTCGCGGTCCGCGGATCCGACGTCACCGCCTGGATCGAGGTCGACACGGCGTCCTCCGGCTGGGTCGCGGTGGATCCGAACCCGCCCGTCCGCGACGTCCCCGACGCCCTGCCCGACGAGCCCACCGAGGTCGCCCGCCCGCAGACCGTGCTGCCGCCGCCCGTCGAGGAGCAGGCCGAGCCGGAGGACCGCACGCCGCCCGACGCGAGCCGCGACGACCGGCCCGAGGTGGATCCCGCGCTCCAGGCCGTGCTCGCCGCCGTGCGCGTGGCGGGCTGGTCGCTGCTCGCGCTGGGGCTCGCGGCCTCGCCCTTCCTCGCGGTGGTGGGCGCGAAGGTCCGCCGGCGCCGCCGTCGACGCGGGGCCCCGGACGCGCGGGCCCGGGTCGGCGGGGCGTGGGACGAGTTCCGCGACGGCGCGATGGACCGCGGCCTCGTGCGGCCCGTCGCCGCCACCCGCCGCGAGGTCGCGCGGCTCGCCGGGGTCGGCGGCGCGCGCGGGCTCGCGGATGTGGCCGACGAGTCGGCGTTCGCGCCGGGCGAGGTCCCCGATCCGCTCGCCGACGCCGCCTGGCGCCGCGTCGACGAGCTGGCCGCGCGCATGGACGCCGGGCGGACCCGGCGGCAGCGGCTGCGCGCGCTCGTGTCGCTCGCGTCGCTGCGAGGGTCGCGCGGCATCCCGGGCGCGCGCGCCGCTCGGCGCCGACCGCGCCGCTGACGCCCCTCCCCAGGGCGCGCGCCCGCGCTCCGTCCCCGGATCCGGTCCGCGTCGGCCGTCCGGTGCTCGCGGCGTGGTGTCGTCGCCCCGTGGACATCGCCCCGCCCCCGTCGCCCCCGCCCACCCCGCCGCCGCCGTTCCCCGTGCTCGGCGTCGCGGCGCCGCTCGTGGTGAGCGTCGCCGTCTGGGCCGTCACGCGCTCGCCGTACGCGCTGCTGTTCGCGGCCCTCGGCCCCGTGGTCGCCGTCGCGGGCGTCGCCGACCAGCGCATCTCCGGCCGCCGGTCGGCCCGCCGCGCCGCGCGGGAGGCGCGGGAGGCGACCGCGCGCCTGCACGACGAGGTGCGGGCGCGCATCGCCGCCGCGGGCGCGGCGCTCCGGTCCCGCGCGCCGTCGGCCCGCGAGATCCTCGACGGGCGCGCCAACCCGGCGCTGCTCTGGCGGGCGGATCCCGGCGGCGGCGAGGCGGCGCCCGTGCTCGCGCTCGGCACGGGCGAGGTGCCCAGCGGTCTGGTCTGGCGGGGGGATCCGCGGGCGCGAGTGGCCGACGCGGGCCCGCCCTCCCGCCGCCGCGCCCTCGCGCGCGCCTCCCGTGCCCGGCGCCCGACCCCCAGCGCCGCGTCGACGCCGGGCGAGCCCGCGCGCTGGGCGGATCTCGTCCGCTGGGTCCCCGACGCGCCCGTGCTCGTCGCCTCCACCGGCGGCCTCGGGCTCCGCGGCGGGGCCGCCCTGGTCGCGCCCGTGCTCCGGGCCGCCCTGGTCCAGCTCGTCCACGCCCTCCCGCCGGACGACCTCCGCATCGTGTCCCGCCCGGCCGGCCCCGAGTGGGACTGGCTGGAGCGCCTGCCGCACGCCGCCGAGGGCATCCGCACGGACGCCGGCACGCCGGGGGAGCCGGGCGCGTCCGCCGTCCGCCTGCGCCTCGGCGCGCGCGAGGTGGTGCTCGCCGCGGCGCCTCGGGTCGAGTCGCTCCCGGCCGCGTGCCGCACGGTGCTCGACGTCCGCGGCCCGGGCACCGCGCGGATCCTCGCAGCCGACCCCGCGCCGCACGCGCCGTCCGCGCCGGCGGGCCCCGACGCCCTGCTCCCGCCCGATGCCGCCGGGGACGATCCGCCCGGCCCGTCCGTCCGCGACGGCGTCCCGTCCCCGCGGCTCACCCGCACCGGCCTGCTGCGTCCGGAGCTGGTGTCCCTCACGGAGGCGGAGCGCCTCGCCGACGAGCTGGCCGCCCTCGCGCGGCACCGCGGGCTCGCGGCGGCGCGCGCGCCCCTCCCGGCGCGCGTGCCGTTCGCCGACCTCCCCGTCGCCGCCGGCCGGTCCGAGCGCCCGCGCACCCTGGCGGCCGTCGTGGGCGTCGGGCACGCCGGTCCCGCCACGGTGGACCTCGTCGCGGACGGCCCGCACGCGGTCGTCGCCGGCACGACGGGCAGCGGCAAGAGCGAGCTGCTGGTCACGTGGATGGCGGCCCTCGCCGCGGCCCACCCGCCCGAGGACGTCACCGTGCTCCTCGTCGACTTCAAGGGCGGCGCGGCATTCGATCCGCTGCTCGTCCTGCCGCACGCGGTCGGCCTGGTCACCGACCTCGACGGCCAGGGCGCGCGCCGCGCCCTCGAGAGCCTGCGCGCCGAGATCCGCCACCGCGAGCGGACCCTCCGCGCGGCCGGTGCCCGCGACGTCGACGACCCGGCCGCCGCGGGGATCCTGCCGCGCCTCGTCATCGTCGTCGACGAGCTCGCCGCCCTCCTCGCCGACCAGGACGGCCTGCACGAGGTCGTCGCCGACATCGCGGCGCGCGGGCGCTCGCTGGGCATGCACCTGGTCCTCTGCACGCAGCGGCCCGCGGGCGTCGTGCGCGACGCCGTGCTCGCCAACTGCGACCTGCGCCTCTCGTTGCGCGTCAACAACGAGGCCGACAGCCGGGCGCTCCTCGGCACCGTCGAGGCCGCGCGCCTCGCGGACGCGCCCGTCGGCCGCTGCCTCGTCGGCTCGCACGGCGCTCCGGCCCGGCCGTTCCAGGTCGCGGTCACGACCCCGGACGACCTCGCGCGCATCGCCGCCGCCCGGCCCACGGCGGTCCCCGTCCGGCGCCCGTGGCTGGATCCGCTCCCCGCGACCGTCCCGCTGGCCGAGCTCGCGGGATCCGCGCCCGTCGCGTCCCCGGGCGCCCCGCCCGCCGTCCCCTTCGCCCTCGTCGACCTGCCCGCGGAGCAGCGGCGCACGACGGCCGTCTGGCGACCCGCGGCGGACGGGCACCTGGTCGTCGTCGGCGGATCGGGATCCGGCCGGAGCACGTGCCTGCGCACCCTCGCGGCGTCCGCGGCCGCCGTCGGCGTCGAGGCGCGGACGATCCCGGCGGACGCGGAGGCCTGCTGGGACGGGTTGGGCGCCGTCGTCGCCCGCATCCGGGAGCCCGGCGGCCCGCGCGATCCGCTCCTCGTCCTGGTCGACGACCTCGACGTCGCCGTCTCGCGCCTGGAGCCGGAGCACCAGGCGGCCCTCCTCGAGCTCGTCGCCGTCGTCGGCCGCGAGGGCCCGCTCGCCGGGGTGGCCCTCGCGGTCGCGGGGCGCCGTGCGGGCGGGCCGCTGCAGGCCGTGGGCGCCGCGGCCGGCCCGCCCGTGATCCTCCCGCTGCCCACCCGGCAGGAGCACGTGCTCGCGGGCGGCGACGCGCGCCTCTTCGACGGCCGCGCGACCCCCGGCGCGGGGGAGTGGCGCGGCGAGCGGATCCAGGTGGCGCAGCCGCCCGCGGACGCGCCCGCACCGGACGGGGCACGCGTCCGCGCACCCGATCCCGCGCCGCGCGCCGTCCTGGAGGCAGGGGTCGTCCACGCCCTCGTCACGCCGTCGCCCGTCGCGGCGGTCGCGCGCCTCCGCGGGCTCGGCGTCGACGCCGTCGAGGCCGCGGACCTGCCGCCGGGCTGGCAGCCGGTCCCCGCGCGGGGCTTGACGGTCGTGGTCGCGGATCCCGACGGCTGGCTGGCGCGCGGCCCGCTCCTGGCAGCGGTCCGCCGCGAGGGCAGCGTCGTGCTCGAGGGCTGCGCGCCGCGCGACGTGCGCACGCTGCTGCGCGTCCGCGCGGTGCCGCCGCCCCTCGCGCCCGTCCCCGGACGCGCGTGGCTCGTCACCCCGGCCGGCGACGTGCGCCGTGCCTCGTGGCCGCCGCGGGCGGCAGCCGCGCCGCAGTCGCAGCAGCAGCCGGACGCGACGCCGGCTCCCGCGACGGCACCGCGCGCCGGGGTCAGCCGATGAGCGTCGGCGACACCCGGATCTCGCCGACGGGCACGCCGCCGCCGAGCACCACGAGGTCGAGGTCGGGGCGCACGCGCTCCACGTCGTCCCGCGTGATCGCGCCCGCCTCGGCGAGCAGCTCGAGCGCCACGATGGTGGACGCACGCAGGCTGCCGTCGAGCGTCTTCGAGGCCACGGTGGTGCCGTCGGGAGCGGTCATGATCATGATCCCCTCGGCCCCGCCCTTGGCGAAGAGCCCGAGCTGCTCGATCACCACGGTGTTCGCGCGGCCCGGCCCGTCGATGGCCCAGCCGTGCGCACGCACGGCCGCCGTCAGCGCGGCCGCGTGGCGGTACAGCGCGAACGGCGAGCCGGGCGCGGAGGTCGCGATGCGGTGGATCCCGCGCGCGAGCGCCGTGAGCGACATCGCGTGCACGGGGGCGCCGCAGCCGTCGATGCCGGTCGTCGCGATGCGCTCGCCCGTGAAGCGCTCGACCACGTCGCGGATCCGCACCTGCAGGGGGTGGTCCGGGTGCAGGTAGTCGTCGGTCGACCACCCGTTGGTGGTGCAGGCGAGGAGCATCGCCGCGTGCTTGCCCGAGCAGTTCATGTAGACGGGGGAGGCGGGGATCCCGGCGCGCACGAGCTCGTCGCGCGCGGCCCGGTCGAGCGGCCAGTCGGCGGGGCAGCGCAGGGCGGACTCGTCGAGCCCGGCCTTCGCGAGGATCCCGCGCACCACCTCCACGTGCCGCGGGGTCGCCGCGTGGCTCGCCGTGGCGAGCACGTGCTCCTCCTCGGTGAGCTCGGCGCCGCTCGCGAGCACCGCGAGCGCCTGGAACGGCTTCATGCTCGAGCGCGGGAACACGGGGCTGGCGACGTCGCCGACCTCGCGCACCACCTCGCCCGCGCCCGAGAGCACCACGGCGGCGCCGACGTGGCGCGACTCCACGAAGCCGCTGCGGTCGAGCACCGCGAGCTCCACGGCGCCCTGGACGGGGATCGTCTCGACGGCCGCCATCAGAGAGCCCGGAGCGCGTCGGCGATCACGCCGAGGGCGTCGTCGAGCAGCTCCTCGGAGATCGCGAGGCTCGGGAGGAAGCGGAGCACGTTGCCGTACGTGCCGGCCGTGAGGATGATCACGCCGTGCGCGTGGCAGTACGCCGCGATGGCCGCGACCGCGTCGGCGTTCGGCTCCTTCGTGGTGGATCCGGTCCCCGGCTGCACGAGCTCGATCGCCGTCATGGCGCCGATGCCGCGCACGTCGCCGATGATGTCGTGCTCCTCCTGGAGCGCGGTGAGCGCGCGGTGCAGGTGGTCGCCGATGCGGGTGGCCTCGGCGAGCAGGTCGTGCGCCTCGATCGCCTCGAACACGGCGACGGCCGCCGCGGCGGCGACGGGGTTGCCGCCGAACGTGCCGCCGAGCCCGCCGGGGAGCGCCGAGTCCATGATCTCCGCGCGGCCGGTCACGCCCGCGAGCGGCAGGCCGCCCGCGATGCCCTTGGCCGTGAGCACGAGGTCGGGCACGAGCCCGAGGTGCTCGCTCGCGAAGAAGCGTCCCGTGCGCGCGATGCCCGACTGGATCTCGTCGGCGATGAAGACCACGCCGTTCGCCGTGCACCACTCCTGGAGCGCGGGGAGGAAGCCGTCCGCGGGCACCATGAATCCGCCCTCGCCCTGGATGGGCTCGGCGACCACGCACGCGAGGTCGGTCGCGCCGATGCGCTTCTCGAGGTACGAGATGGTGCGCGCCGCGGCCTCGGCGCCGGAGAGGCCGTCGTGATAGGGGTACGAGCTCGGCGCGTGGTAGACGTCGCCCGCGAACGGGCCGAAGCCGGTGCCGTAGGGCGACGCCTTGTAGTTCATGGCCATCGTGAGGTTCGTGCGGCCGTGGTACCCGTGGTCGAGCACCGCCACCGCACGGCGGCCGGTGTGCTTGCGCGCGATCTTCACGCCGTTCTCCACGGCCTCCGCGCCCGAGTTCACGAGCACGGTGCGCTTCTCGTGCGTGCCGGGCGTGTGCTCCGCGAGGAGCTCCGCCACGCGCACGTACTCCTCGTACGGCGTGACGGTGAAGAGCGTGTGGATCACGTCGCCGAGCTGCTCGGTCGCCGCGTCCACGACCTCCTGGCGCGTGTGGCCGACGGTGGTCACGCCGATGCCGGCGCCCAGGTCGATGAAGCGGTTGCCGTCCACGTCCTCGACGACCGCGCCGTGGGCGCGCGCGACGTAGACGGGCAGCAGCGACGAGACGCCGGGCGGCACGACGCGCTTCCGGCGCTCGTGCAGCTCGCGGGAGAGCGGGCCGGGGATCTCCGTCACGATGCGTCGCTCCTGCGGCACCTGCGGGCGCGCGTCGCGGGCGGACGCGGCGGGGGAGTCGGAGGCGGAGCCGGCGGGAGTGCCGACGCGGGCGGAGTCCAGGGTGTCTGTCATGATCCGGCGATCCTACCGGCGGGGGCAGCCGGATCCAGGAGGGCGACGGCCCCGTTCGGTAGCGTGATCGCATGCAGATCGAGCACCGGTACGCCCTGTCCCTCGAGTGGACGGGCGACCGCGGATCCGGCACCTCCGACCACCGCTCCTACGGCCGCGACCACGTCGTGCGGGCCGTCGGCAAGCACGACCTCCTCGGATCCGCCGACCGCCCGTTCCGCGGGGACGTGGACCGCTGGAACCCGGAGGAGACCCTCATCTCGGCGCTCGCGCAGTGCCACCTCCTCAGCTACCTGCACGCGGCCGCGGCGGCGGGCGTCGTGGTGGTCGGCTACTCCGACGAGCCCACCGGCACCATGCGCCAGACGGACGGCGGGGGCGGGCACTTCGTCGAGGTCACGCTGCGGCCGGTCGTCACCGTGCGGGATCCCGCCCAGGTCGAGCTCGCGACCTCGCTGCACCAGGGCGCCTCCGAGCGGTGCTTCATCGCGGCGAGCGTCGCCTTCCCCGTGCACCACGAGCCGCGCACGGTCGTCGCGGGCGCTCCGAGCGCCTGACCCCGGGTCCTCCCCAGCGCGCGACGGCCCGCGCCGGCGGCCGCATTCCACCCCTGTCAGGCGGCCCCCGGCCGCGTCGGGCAGACTGTGCGGGTCCCTCCCACATACCTGGTGCGTCCGGCGCGCCGATGAAAGCGACTCCCGTGAAGCGACGCATCCCCCTCACCCTGGCCGCGGCCGCCGTCCTGGCGCTGTCCGCCTGCTCCGGCAGCGGCGCGCCGAACGCGGATCCGTCCGCGAGCCCGACGGCCGGCGCACGCACCGCGGGAGCCAGCTGCATCGACACCCCGTCGGGCGACGCCTCGAAGTCCGTCAAGGTCTCCGGCGACTTCGGCAAGGCCCCCGACGTCACGGTCGACGGTCCGCTCACGGCCGACACGACCGAGCGCACCGTCGTCACCGAGGGTGACGGCGACGAGGTCGGCGCGGGCTCCACCGCGAACATCGCGCTCGCCGCCTACAACGGCAAGACGGGCGAGGCCATCTCGCAGCTCGCCTACAACGCGGACGCCCCGCTCCCCGCCACCCTCGACGACAGCGCGCTCGTCCCCGGCGTCGTCCGCGCGGTCGAGTGCACCACGGTCGGCAGCCGCGTCGTCGCGGTCGTGCCCGCAGCCGACGGCTTCGCCGCCGACCAGGCCTCGCAGCTCGGCCTCGGCGCCGACGACCCCATCGTCATCGTGGTCGACGTGCTGAGCCAGGTCCCCACGCGCGCCGACGGCGCCGACCAGCCGGCGCCCGACGGGTTCCCGGCGGTCACGCTGGCGGACAACGGCGCGCCCACCATCACCATCCCGGACGCGGCCCCGCCCGCCGAGACGAAGATCGCGAACCTCAAGGTCGGCGACGGCGCCGAGGTCACCGACGGCGCCAACGTCACCGTGCAGTACACGGGCATCAACTGGAACACCAAGAAGGTCTTCGACTCGAGCTGGGACAAGGGCGCCAAGCCCGTCTCGTTCCAGACGAGCGGCGTCATCCCCGGCTTCACGAAGGCGCTCGTCGGCCAGAAGGTGGGCTCGCAGGTCATCGCGATCATCCCGCCCGCCGACGGCTACGGCGACAAGGGCCAGGGCGACGACATCGGCGGCACCGACACCATCGTGTTCGTCGTCGACATCCTCGGCACCCAGTCCGCCCCGGCCCAGTAGGAGCAGCCGTGCGCCGCGTCATCGTCCTCGGATCAACGGGCTCCATCGGCGTGCAGGCCCTCGAGGTCATCGCGCGCCACCCCGAGCTGTTCGAGGTGGTCGGGCTCGGTGCCGGCAGCAAGCGCGAGGCGCTCGCCGAGCAGGCGCGCGTCGCGGGCGTCGAGCACACGGCGCTCGGCGCCGACGAGGCGGAGCAGCTCATCCGCTCGGTCGACGCCGACGTGGTGCTCAACGGCATCACCGGATCCGTCGGGCTCGGCCCCACGCTCGCCGCGCTGGAGGAGGGCCGCACGCTCGCCCTCGCCAACAAGGAGTCGCTCATCGTCGGCGGCGAGCTGGTGCGCTCCCTCGCGCGGCCGGGCCAGCTCGTCCCCGTCGACTCGGAGCACTCCGCCATCGCGCAGGCGCTCCGCGGCGGCACGCCGGAGGAGGTCCGGCGCCTCGTCGTGACCGCGTCCGGCGGTCCGTTCCGCGGCCGCACCCGCGCGGAGCTCGAGCACGTGACGCCGCGCGAGGCTCTCGCGCACCCCACCTGGGACATGGGCCTCGTCATCACGACGAACTCGTCCACGCTCGTCAACAAGGGCCTCGAGGTCATCGAGGCGCACCTGCTCTTCGACGTGCCCTACGAGCGGATCGACGTGGTCGTCCACCCGCAGTCGCTCGTGCACTCCATGGTCGAGTTCATCGACGGGTCCACGCTCGCGCAGGCGTCGCCGCCGGACATGCGCCTCCCCATCGCGCTCGGGCTCAACTGGCCGCACCGCATGCACGACGTGGGCGTCCCCATCGACTGGACCCGTGCCGCGACCTGGACCTTCGCGCCGCTCGACGACGACGCGTTCCCCGCCGTCCTCCTGGCCAAGCAGGTCGGCGCGGCCGGATCCACGTACCCGGCCGTCTACAACGCCGCGAACGAGCAGGCCGTGCAGGCCTTCCACGCGGGACGCGCCGGCTTCCTCGACATCGTCGACACGATCCGCCGGGTCGTCGACGCCCACGAGCCCGCGTCCGGCCCGCTCACCCGCGAGTCGCTCGCCGAGGCGGAGCGCTGGGCGCGCGCCGAGGCCGACCGCGTGCTGGGGGTCTGACCGCGAGGTCGGACGCCTGCCGATCCCGGCGACGCGCGGCCCCGCGCAGCGCGCCGCAGCGGATCGCCGCCGGGATCGCGCCGCAGCTCAGCCGTACCCCGGCTCAGCCGTTCGCAGCTCAGCCGTTCCCCGAACCGCCGTTGCCGTTCCCGTTGCCCGGATTCCCGGACCCGCCGTTCCCGTTCCCGTTCCCCGAACCGTTCCCCGCTCCGCCGCCCTCGCCCTGGGTGGGGCTCGGAGTCGGCGTGGGGGACGGGGCCGGCGTGCGGGTGGGCGTGGGCGTCGGCGTCGGCGAGGGAGCCGGCGTGCGCGAGGGCGTGGGCGTCGGCGAGGGGCTCTTCGAGGGCGTGGGCGTGGGCGTCGGCGTGGACCCCGCGGCGTCGCGTGCGGCCTCCAGCTGCGCGCGGACGGCGTCGATGCGTGCGATGACCTCGTCGTGGCGGGCCTGGTCGATGGACGCGTCGGCCAGGTCGGCCTCGACGGCAGCCCGCAGCTCCTCGAGCTGGGCGAGCGCCTTGGCGTAGTCGCCGTCGGCCGACGACTGCGTCACCGACAGCGTGCGCTGCTGCAGGTCGTCGAGCGCGCGATCCTCCGGGGTGGAGGATCCGGCGCAGCCCGCGAGCAGCAGGACCGTCGTGGTGGCGACCGCGAGGCCGGCGGCGGCGCGTGCGCGGAGCGTGCGGCGCGTGGGCGAGGCGGTGCGGGTGGATGTGCGGATCACGGGGCGTCCTCCACGCTCTTCTGCAGCTCCTCGAGGCTGGCGCCGAGGGGTCCGGGGACGGACGGGTACGAGGTGTCGCGGTCCTGCATGGCGTTGACGGTCACGACGCCGACCACGGCGGCCGCGGCGATCAGCACGGAGACGACCGCGATGCTGAGGGCGCGGCTGCCGCGCCGCTTCGCGGGGTCGCGGTCCGCCGGGGCGGCCCCGACGGGATCCGCGGGCGCGTTCCGGGCGGTCGGGGCGTCGTAGCCGACGGCGGGCGCCTGCGCGGCGCCGAACCGCTCCGTCCGGGCGTCCGGATCCGCGAATCCACCGGCACCGGCGGCACCCGCGGCGCCGAACGCGGCGGCACCTGCGGCGGGCAGCACGCGCGTCGAGGAGGCGGTCGGCTCGTCGACCGTGGACGTGGGGGCGCGTCCGGTCCGCAGCTCCGCCGCGACCTCGCGCGCGGTCGGCCGGGAGGCGGGGTCGCGCCGGGTCATGCGGGAGAGGAGGTCCACCCAGGCGGTCCCGAGTCGGGCGGGGATCTCCGGGTCGCGCACCACGCGCGCCATGGTCGACTCGGCGGCCGTGCCCGGGAAGGTGCGGCGTCCGGTGAGGCACTCGAGGAGCACGAGGCCGAGCGCGTACACGTCGGTCGGCGCGCCGACCTCCTCGCCGAGCGCCTGCTCGGGGCTCAGGTAGCTGACGGTGCCGACGATGGATCCGGTCGAGGTGAGGCGCGTGCCGTCGACGAGCCGGGCGATGCCGAAGTCGGTGAGCTTCGCGGCGGCCGGCTCGTCGTCCTCGGGCGTCGCGAGCAGCACGTTGGCGGGCTTCACGTCCCGGTGCACGACGCCGCGGCGGTGGATGTAGCCGAGCGCGTCCGCGAGGATCCCGCCGATGCGCGCGACCTCGGGCCCGGGCAGCGGCCCCTCCTTCATGCGGTCGGCGAGCGTGGTGCCGTCGACGATCTCCATCACGATGAAGGCGAGCACGCGGTCGGCGACCACGTCGTCGCCCACGTCGAACAGCGTCACGAGGCCGGGGTGGCTGAGGCCCGCGAGCATACGCACCTCGCCCTCCTGGCGCTCGACCTCGCCCGGGTCGGCCGAGTCGGTCGCGAAGACCTTGACCGCGACCTCGCGGCCGAGCGTCTCGTCCGCGGCGCGGTACACGGTGGCCATGCCGCCGCGTCCGAGCAGGCCGCTGATGCGGTACCGGCCGGCCAGCAGCGTGCCGGCGAGGCCGTCGGTCCGTTCTCCGGGCATGGGGGCACCTCTCGTCAGGGATCCCAGCGTAGTGCGGCGCTCCTGCGCGGCACCCGGCCGCCCCGCCCCGCCCCGCGTGCCCGCCGCGCGTGCCCGACGGGCGTGCCCGCCGGATCCGCGCCACGGCGGCGTCCGCCCAGGGTGCGGCGGGTAGCCTCTCCCACCATGGACGGCGTCTTCCTCTACATCCTCGGGGTGCTCATCATCGTGGTCGGCGTCGCCGTGTCCATCGGACTGCACGAGGTCGGTCACCTGGTGCCCGCGAAGGCCTTCGGCGTGCGCGTCACGCAGTACATGATCGGCTTCGGGCCGACGATCCTCAGCCGCCGGAAGGGCGAGACCGAGTACGGGGTCAAGGCCATCCCGCTGGGCGGCTACATCTCCATGATCGGCATGTTCCCGCCGCAGAGCTCGCGCGCCGGCACGAGCAGCACGGGCATCGCGCAGCTGGTCGGCCCCGACGCCCGTCGCGGCGCCGCGGCCGACGGCGGATCCCCGCCCGCCCCCGACGCCGACGACCGCGCCGGCCGCGGCTTCTTCGACCTCCTCGTGCAGGACGCCCGCCAGGCGAGCGCCGAGAGCGTCGGCGACGAGGAGGACCGCGCCTTCTACAAGCTGCCCGTGCTCAAGCGCATGGTCATCATGCTCGGCGGCCCGGCCATGAACTTCCTGCTCGCGATCGTGCTCTTCGCCGTCGTCCTCTGCGGCTTCGGCGTCACGACGCCCACCACGACCGTCGGCCAGGTGAACGCGTGCATCGTGCCCGCCGGATCCACCGCGTCGGCCGACCCCGCCACCTGCCCCGCCGGCGCTCCCGCGGCCCCCGGCGCCGCGGCGGGCCTCCAGCCCGGCGACACGATCGTGAGCATCGACGGCACGCCGATCACCGCGTGGGACCAGGTCACGAGCACGGTCCAGGTGTCCGCCGGCAAGGAGCTCGACGTCGTCGTGGAGCGCGACGGCGCCCGGCAGACGCTCGCCATCACGCCCGTGCTCACGGAGCAGGCCGTCCCCGGATCCCGCGGCGCCCCCGAGGTCGACGAGCAGGGGAACCCGGTCACGCGCGAGGTCGGACTCATCGGCTTCAGCCCCACGCAGGCCGTGCAGCAGCAGCCGCTCTCGGCCGCGTTCACGACCACGGGCGAGAACATGGCCGCCGTCGGCAACCTCATCCTCAACCTCCCGCAGCGCCTGGTCGACGTCGGCCGCGCGGCGTTCGGCGGCGGCGAGCGCGACCCCAACGGACCCATGAGCGTGGTCGGCGTCGGCCGCGTGGCGGGCGAGATCGCGAGCCTCGACGAGACGCCGGTCGCGTCGCGCGCCTCCGCGATGATCGGCCTGGTCGCCTCCCTCAACGTGGCGCTCGGCATGATCAACCTCCTGCCGCTCCTGCCGCTCGACGGCGGGCACGTGCTCGGCGCGGTCGTGGAGGGCGTGCGCCGCTTCCTCGCCAAGGCGTTCGGCCGCCGCGATCCCGGCCCGGTCGACGTCGCGAAGCTCATGCCCCTGACCTTCGTGGTCGTGATCCTCTTCGGCGCCATGAGCGCGCTGCTGATCTTCGCCGACCTCGTCAACCCCGTCCGCCTGACCTGACCGCCCGTCGCGCCGCCCGCGCCCCCGACGCACCGGGCGCGCAGGAATCGGACGTAGGCTCTTGTCCGTGCCAGCAGTCAATCTCGGAATGCCGAAGGTCCCTGAGGTCCTCGCGCCCCGTCGCAAGACCCGTCAGATCAGCGTCGGCAAGGTGAAGGTGGGCGGCGACGCCCAGGTCAGCGTCCAGTCGATGACGACCACGCAGACGACCAACATCAACGCCACGCTCCAGCAGATCGCCGAGCTCACGGCCACCGGCTGCGACATCGTGCGCGTCGCGGTGCCGCACCAGGACGACGCGGATGTGCTGCACATCCTGGCGAAGAAGAGCCAGATCCCGATCATCGCGGACATCCACTTCCAGCCGCGCTACGTCTTCACGGCCATCGACGCCGGCGTGGGCGCGGTGCGCGTGAACCCGGGCAACATCCGCAAGTTCGACGACCAGGTCGGCGCCATCGCGAAGGCCGCCAAGGCCGCGGGCACCTCGATCCGCATCGGGGTCAACGCCGGATCCCTGCACCCGAGCCTCCTGCAGAAGTACGGCAAGGCCACGCCCGAGGCGCTCGTCGAGTCCGCCGTCTGGGAGGCGAGCCTCTTCGAGGAGCACGACTTCCACGACTTCAAGATCTCGGTCAAGCACAACGACCCGGTCATCATGGTCAAGGCCTACCGCCTCCTCGCCGAGCGCGGCGACTGGCCCCTCCACCTCGGCGTCACCGAGGCCGGCCCCGCCTTCCAGGGCACGATCAAGAGCGCGACCGCGTTCGGGATCCTGCTCTCCGAGGGCATCGGCGACACCATCCGCGTCTCCCTCTCCGCGCCCCCGGCCGAGGAGGTGAAGGTGGGCCTGCAGATCCTGCAGTCGCTCAACCTCCGCGAGCGCAAGCTCGAGATCGTCTCCTGCCCGAGCTGCGGCCGCGCCCAGGTCGACGTCTACTCGCTCGCCGAGCAGGTCACCGAGGGCCTCAAGCACGTCAACGTGCCGCTGCGCGTCGCGGTCATGGGCTGCGTCGTCAACGGACCCGGCGAGGCCCGCGAGGCCGAGCTCGGCGTCGCGTCCGGCAACGGCCGCGGGCAGATCTTCGTGAAGGGCGAGGTCATCAAGACCGTGCCCGAGGCCGAGATCGTCCAGACCCTCATCGAGGAGGCGAACCGCCTCGCCGCGGAGATGCCCGCGGGATCCATCGGCAGCCCCGAGATCCTGGTCTAGCTCCACCCCTTACCCACCCGCCTGCCCGGCGGCGGCGCGTCCGCGCGCGCCGTCTGCGCGTAGGCTCTGCTAGTCGTCCGCCCGGCGGACCGCCCCACGAACTGAGGATGCTGTTGAACGGTAACGCCACTTTCCGGCATCGGAACACCTCCCTGCTGGGCCTCGCCAGCGTCCTCGCGCCGCACACGGTCACCTCCGTCGAGATCGACGACCGCCTGAAGCCCGTGCTCGCCCGGCTCCGCCTCCCCACGGGCCTGCTGCAGCGCGTCGCGGGCGTGCTCGAGCGCCGCAACTGGGACAAGTCGATGTCCTTCGACGCCGCCGCGACCGAGGCGGGACGCAAGGCCCTCGCGCAGGCGGGTGTCCAGCCGTCGCAGATCGGGCTCCTCATCAACACGTCCGTCACGCGCGCGCACCTCGAGCCGAGCGTCGCGGTCAGCATCCACAACGGCCTCGGGCTCCCGTCGTCCGCCCTGAACTTCGACATCGCCAACGCGTGCCTCGGCTTCGTCAACGCCATGACGCTCGCGGGCCACCTCATCGACTCGGGCCAGATCGACTACGCGATGATCGTCGACGGCGAGGACGCCGGCGAGATCCGCCACAACACGGTCGCCCGCCTGCTCCGCCCGGAGACCACGCGCGCCGACTTCCTCAGCGAGTTCCCGAGCCTCACGCTGGGCGCGGGCGCCGCGGCGGCCGTGCTCGGGCGCACGAGCGACCACCCGGAGGGGCACCGGATCCTCGGCGGCGTCACGCGTGCGGCCACCCAGCACCACGAGCTCTGCATCGGCGACGTGGACGGCATGTTCACCGACACCAAGGAGCTCCTCCGCGGCGGCATGGAGCTCGTCGTCGACGCGTGGAAGGAAGCCGCCCAGGACGACTGGGAGTGGTCGGACATGGACCGCTACATCCTCCACCAGGTCTCCGACGTGCACACGAACGCCATCGTCAAGGCGGCCAAGCTCGACAAGTCGCGCGTGCCGCTGACGTACCCGCGCTACGGCAACGTCGGCCCCGCGAGCATCCCCATCACGCTCGCCGACCAGGCCGACAGCCTCAGCCGCGGCGACCGCGTGCTCTGCATGGGCGTGGGCTCCGGCCTCAACACGGCCATGACCGAGATCCTCTGGTAGCCGCGCCGTGAGCGCATCGGCCGCGGTCACCCCGGCGACCGTCCCCGTCCCCGGCGCCGACGGGCGGCCGCTCCCCGGCCTCGATCCCGCGTGGTCGCGCGTCGTCCGGGCGGGCGGCCACGGCTGGCACCTCCTCGACACGGGGGAGCGGCTGGCCGCGACCGGCGCTCCCGTCGCCGGCACGATCCTCTGCGTGCACGGCAACCCGACCTGGTCCTACCTGTGGCGGCGCATCGCGGCGGAGTCGCTGGCGCGCGCCGAGCGGGATCCGTCGGCACCGGCCTGGCGCGTGGTCGCCGTCGACCAGCTCGACATGGGCTTCTCCGAGCGCACGGGCACGGAGCGCACGCTGCCCGTGCGACTAGACGACCTGCAGGCGCTCACCGACGAGCTGGGGCTGTCGGGATCCGGCGCCTCGGGGCCCGTCGTCACGCTCGGCCACGACTGGGGCGGCGTGATCAGCCTCGGCTGGGCGCTCCGCAACCGCGACGTGCTCGCCGGGGTCATGGCGCTCAACACGGCCGTGCACCAGGAGGAGGGCGTGCCCATCCCGTGGCCGCTGCGGCTCGCGCTCGCCACGGGGATCCACGACGCCGCCACGCGCGGCACGCCCGGCTTCCTCGCCACCACGCTCGCGCTCGCGCACCCGCCGCTCGACCCGGCCGTGCGCCGCGCGTTCGCCGCGCCGTACCGGGGCGCCGACCGCCGTGCGGGGATCCGCGGCTTCGTCGCCGACATCCCCGTCGGCCCCGCGCACCCCAGCCACGCGACGCTCACGTCCATCTCCGAGGGCCTCCGCGACCTCGACCTGCCGGCCCTGTTCGTCTGGGGCCCGCGCGACCCGATCTTCAGCGACGTCTACCTCTCCGACCTCCTCGAGCGCCTGCCGCACGCCGACGTGCACCGCGTCGAGGGCGCCGGGCACCTCGTCGCCGAGGACCACGACTACGCGTCCGCCGCGCTCGACTGGCTGGCCGACCGCGTCGCGCCGGGATCCGCGCCTGTCGCGGCTGCTCCTGCCGCGTCCGCCGCACCGGTCCGCCCGCTCGGTGCCCTGCTCGAGGAGCTGCGCGACAGCGACGCCCCCGTGCTCGTCGAGATGGCGCCCCGCGGCGGCACCGGTCCCCGCACGGTCTCCTGGCGCCTGCTGTCCCGCCGCGTCCGCGAGATCGCCGCGGGCCTCCATGCCCGCGGCCTCCGCGCGGGCGACCGCGTCTCGCTCCTCGTGCCGCCCGGCGCCGACCTCACGGCCCTCCTCTACGCGTGCCTGCGCATCGGCGCGATCGTCGTGGTCGCCGACGCGGGTCTCGGCGTGAAGGGCCTCGGGCGCGCGGTCGCGGGATCCCGCCCCGACATGGTCGTCGGCATCCCCGCGGGCCTCGCGCTCGCGCGGGCGCTGGGCTGGCCGGGGGAGCGGATCTCCGTCACGACCCTCGCGCCGCCCGTCGCCCGCGCGCTCGGTGTCGCCGCGAGCCTGCCCGAGATCGCCCGCGACGGCCGCGACCAGGTCCTGCCGGCCGAGCCCGCGGCCGACGACGACGCCGCGATCCTGTTCACCTCGGGATCCACGGGACCCGCCAAGGGCGTCGTCTACACGCACCGGCAGCTCGCGGCCCTCCGCGACACCCTGGGCGCGCGCTTCGACGTGGGCGTCGGGACGGGCCTCGTCGCCGGGTTCGCGCCGTTCGCGCTCCTCGGCCCCGCGCTCGGCGCCACGAGCGTCACGCCGGACATGGACGTGACCCGCCCGCGCGACCTGACCGCGTCCGCCCTCGCCGCCGCGGCCCGCGCCGCCGACGCCACGGTCGTCTTCGCGTCGCCCGCCGCGCTCGCCAACGTGGTCGCCACGGCCGACGCCCTCACCGCCGACGACCGCGCCGCGCTCGGTCGCGCCCGCTCGCTGCTGTCCGCGGGCGCGCCGCTGTCGGAGGCGCTGCTCACGCGCGCCGCCGCGCTCGTGCCCGCCGCCGAGGTCCACACGCCGTACGGCATGACCGAGGGGCTGCTGCTCACCGACGTCACGCTCGCGGGGATCCGCGCGGCGGCCCTCCGCGGCGACGCCGGCGTCTGCGTCGGCGCGCCCGTCGACCCGGTGGCGATCCGCATCAGCCCGCTCGACGCCGACGGCGCCGCGACCGGCGCGCTCACGGACGAGCCCGGCGTCACGGGCGAGATCGTCGTCGCCGCACCGCACGTGCACGACCGGTACGACCGCCTGCACGTCACCGACCGGGCCGCGCGCCGCGACTCCGCCGACGGTATCCGCCGCCACCGCACGGGCGACGTCGGCCACCTCGACGCGACGGGCGCCCTGTGGGTCGAGGGCCGCATGCCGCACGTGATCACCACCGCCGACGGCGTGCTCACGCCCGTCGGCCCCGAGCAGCGCGCCGAGTCGGCGCCGGGCGTCGGCCGCGCCGCCGCCGTGGGCGTCGGGCCCGCGGGCGTGCAGCAGCTCGTCCTCGTGAT
This sequence comes from Clavibacter vidaverae, assembly GCF_047529985.1. NCBI lineage: Bacteria > Bacillati > Actinomycetota > Actinomycetes > Micrococcales > Microbacteriaceae > Clavibacter > Clavibacter vidaverae. Next base: position 210,504 of record NZ_JBLJAM010000002.1, on the reverse strand, counting down.
CGAGACCGTGCCCGCCGCGCGCCGCGTCGGGCTCGCGGATCCGGACCTCGCGGCCGCCGTGCGCGCCGCGGTCGGGGTCCCGGTCGCCGCCGTGATCGTCGTCCCCGTGCTGCCGACCGACGTCCGCCACAACTCCAAGGTCGACCGCGCGCGCCTCGGCCGCTGGGCCGCGGGGATCCTCGCGGGCGGCCGGGTGAGCGCGCCGTGATCGTCCTCGTCACGGGCGCGAGCGGCATGCTCGGCCGGGCCGTCGCCGAGCGCCTCGCCGCGGCGGGCCATGCGGTGCGCACCTTCCAGCGCCAGCCGTCCGGCCTCGCGTCGAGCGGCACCGAGCCCGTCGCGGGCGGCGTGGTCGACCTGCGCGGCAGCGTCACGGATCCGGCCGCGGTCACCCGCGCGGTGACCGGCGTCGACGCCGTCGTGCACCTCGCCGCCAAGGTCTCGCTCGCGGGCGACCCCGGCGACTTCCGCGCCGTGAACGTCGAGGGCACGGGCTCGCTCCTCGGCGCCGCGCGCGCGGCCGGCGTCTCGCGGTTCGTCCACGTCTCCTCGCCCTCCGTCGCGCACACGGGCCTCTCCATCGTCGGCGACGGCGCGGGCCCCGCGGATCCCGTCCGCGCCCACGGCGACTACGCCCGCACCAAGGCCGAGGGCGAGCTCATCGCCCTGGCCGCCGACGACCCCGGGATGCGCGTCCTCGCCGTCCGCCCGCACCTCGTCTGGGGCCCGGGCGACACGCAGCTCGTCGCCCGCATCGTCGACCGCGCCGCCCGAGGCCGCCTCCCGCTCCTCGGCCACGGCGCGGCCCTCATCGACACCGTGTACCGCGACAACGCCGCCGACGCGATCGTCGCGGCCCTCGACGCCGCCGACACCGCGCACGGCCGCGCCTACGTCGTCACCAACGGCGAGCCGCGTCCCGTCGCCGAGCTGCTCGCCGGCATGTGCCGCGCCGCCGGGGTGCCCGCGCCGCGGCTGCGCGTGCCCGCCGCCCTCGCGCGCGCCGCCGGGGGAGCGGTCGAGCGCGTCTGGGCCGTGCGCCCCGGATCCGACGAGCCGCCCATGACGCGCTTCCTCGCCGAGCAGCTCTCCACCGCGCACTGGTTCGACCAGCGCGAGACCCGCCGGGCGCTCGGCTGGACCCCGGCGGTCTCCCTCGACGAGGGCTTCGAGCGCCTCCGCCTCTCCTACGCGACCGGCGCCGACGCGCGCCGCTGAGCCGACGCCGGAGCCGCAGCAGGCGCCGCGCCGGAGCGACGCGCCCGGATCGCTAGGCTGTGTCGGGTGTCCACACGCCTCTCGAAGCTCTTCGTCCGCACCCTCCGGGAAGACCCCGTCGACGCCGAGGTGGCCAGCCACCGCCTCCTCGTGCGCGCCGGCTACATCCGCCGCCAGGCCCCCGGCATCTTCGCCTGGCTGCCGCTCGGCCTCCGCGTCAAGAACAAGGTCGAGGCCATCGTCCGCGAGGAGATGGAGCGCATCGGCGCCCAGGAGGTGCACTTCCCCGCGCTCCTGCCCGCCGAGCCGTACCAGGCCACCGGCCGCTACGACGAGTACGGCCCCGGGATGTTCCGCCTCGAGGACCGCAAGCGCGCGCCCATGGTGCTGGCCCCCACGCACGAGGAGTTCTTCGCGCTGCTCGTGAAGGACCTCTACTCGAGCTACAAGGACCTGCCCCTGTCGATCTACCAGATCCAGGACAAGTACCGCGACGAGGCCCGCCCCCGCGCCGGCATCCTCCGCGGCCGCGAGTTCACGATGAAGGACGCCTACTCCTTCGACCACACCGACGCCGGCCTCGCCGTCAGCTACCAGGCCCAGCGCGACGCCTACGAGCGGATCTTCCAGCGCCTCGGCCTCGAGTACGTCATCGTCGCCGCCGACGCGGGCGCCATGGGCGGATCCAAGAGCGAGGAGTTCCTGCACCCCACGCCCATCGGCGAGGACACCTTCGTGCGGTCGCCCGGCGGCTACGCGGCGAACGTCGAGGCGTTCACGACGCTCGTGCCGGAGGCGATCCCCATCGAGGGCCAGCCCGCCGCGCGCGTCTTCGACTCGCCCGACACCCCCACCATCGCCAGCCTCGTCGACCTCGCGAACGCGCAGGAGCCCCGCGAGGACGGCCGCGCCTGGACCGCCGCGGACACCCTGAAGAACATCGTCCTGGCGCTCACCCACCTCGACGGCACGCGCGAGCTCGTCGTCGTCGGGATCCCCGGCGACCGCGACATCGACCTCAAGCGCGCCGAGGTGGCCTTCTTCCCCGCCGAGGTCGAGCCCGCCACCGGCGCCGACCTCGCGAAGCAGCCCGGCCTCGTCACGGGCTACATCGGCCCGTGGTCACCCGAGGGACCCGTGCTCGGATCCACGTCGAGCACGAAGGTGCGCTACATGGTCGACCCCCGCGTGGTCGACGGCACCTCGTGGATCACGGGCGCCAACGTCGCCGGGAAGCACGTGCTCTCGCTCGTCGCCGGCCGCGACTTCACGCCCGACGGCGTGGTCGAGGCGGCCGACGTGCGCGACGGCGATCCCGCGCCCGACGGATCCGGCCCCATCACCGCGGGCCGCGGCACCGAGATCGGCCACGTCTTCGAGCTCGGCCGCATGTACGCGGAGGCCCTCGGCCTCAAGGTGCTCGACGAGAACGGCAAGCTCGTCACGGTCACGATGGGCTCGTACGGCATCGGCATCACGCGCAACCTGGCGCTCGTCGCCGAGGCCACGCAGGACGGCCGCGGCCTCCTCTGGCCCGCGTCCATCAGCCCGTTCGACGTGCACGTGGTGATGACCGGCAAGGACGAGGGCGTGAAGACGGCGAGCGAGGCGCTCGTCGACGCGCTCGACGCCGCCGGCCTCGACGTGCTCTTCGACGACCGCCCCAAGGTCTCGCCCGGCGTGAAGTTCGGCGACGCGGAGCTCATCGGCGTGCCCACCATCGTCATCGTCGGCCGCGGCGCCGCCGACGGCATGGCCGAGCTCTGGGACCGCCGCACGAACGAGCGCACGCCGATCGCGCTCACCGAGGTCGTCGGGGCGCTCACCGCCGACCGCTGATCCGCACCGCGCCCCCGCTCGAGGCTGCCCGACCGCTCCCGGTCGGGTAGCCTCGAGTGTTTCCAACCGAATAGAGGAGTCGCACCGTGGACATCGACCTGAGCGTCTTGCGCCTGATGGAGCGCGAGCGCGAGATCCCGTTCGAGGAGCTCGTCTCGATCATCGAGCAGGCCATCCTCACCGCCTACCTCAAGCACACCGACCAGGCCGACGCCAAGCCCGTCGCCGACGGCGTGCCCCCCGCGCGCGTGCACCTGGACCGGAAGTCCGGCCACGTGTCCGTGCACGTCCCCGAGCTCGACGAGGACGGCCTCGTCATCGGCGAGTCCGAGGACAGCCCGAGCGACTTCGGCCGCATCGCCGCCTTCGCGGCCAAGCAGGTCATCAACCAGCGGCTGCGCGACATCGGCGACGACCGCATCCTCGGCGAGTTCAAGGGCCGCGAGGGCGACATCGTCGCGGGCGTCATCCAGCAGGGGCCGAACCCGCGCATGATCCACGTCGACCTCGGCACGATCGAGGCGATCCTCCCGCCCGAGGAGCAGGTGCCCGGCGAGAAGTACGTGCACGGCTCGCGCCTGCGCGTCTACGTCACGAGCGTCTCCCGCGGCGCGAAGGGCCCGCAGATCACGGTCTCCCGCACGCACCCGTCGCTCGTCCGCAAGCTGTTCGCTCTCGAGGTGCCGGAGATCGCGCAGGGTCTCGTCGAGATCGTGTCGCTCGCCCGCGAGGCCGGCCACCGCACCAAGATCGCCGTCCGCGCGACCGAGCCGGGCATCAACGCCAAGGGCGCGTGCATCGGCGAGCTGGGGCAGCGCGTCCGCGCGGTCACGGCGGAGCTGAACGACGAGAAGATCGACATCGTCGACTACTCCGAGTCGCTGCCCGTCTTCGTCGGCAACGCGCTCTCGCCCGCCCGGGTCACGAGCTCCTTCGTCATCGACCAGGCGACCAAGGCCGTGCGCGCGCTCGTGCCCGACTACCAGCTGTCGCTCGCCATCGGCAAGGAGGGCCAGAACGCCCGCCTCGCCGCCAAGCTCACGGGCGCGAAGATCGACATCCAGCCCGACTCGATCCTCGAGGGCGACGACTGAGCGCCGCCCGCCGGGACCCGGCCTCCCCGCCGCCGGACGGAGGGGGTAGTATGGATCCGGTAAGAACGTGCGTCGGCTGTCGTCGGCGTGCCCCGAGGTCCGCTCTTCTGCGGATCGTCGCCGATCCCCTCACCCGCTCCCTCGTCATCGACGAGCGCGCGGTGATGACCGGCAGGGGTGCGTGGATCCATCCGACCATCGAGTGCATCGACAGAGCGATCGCGCGGCGTGCCTTCGGGCGGGCCCTGCGGAGCGAAGCGGCGCTCGACCCCGCAGCTCTTGGGGGACTACGAGAGCGGCTCGCGGCCCAGCCGAGCGCGCGAGCATCCGAGAGAACAGGCTGAACGGCACATGGACAACTAATGAGCGGCTCGAAATGAGATCCGTCCAGCACTAGCGGTCCCCTCCTGCCTGGGAGTGGACCCCCAGACAGGAGAACAGTGGCAAAACCACGCGTACACGAGATCGCCGCCGAGATCGGCGTCGACAGCAAGACCGCACTCGCCAAGCTCAAGGAGATGGGCGAGTTCGTCAAGGGACCGTCGTCGAGCATCGAGCCCCCCGTGGCCCGCAAGCTCAAGGCGGCGCTCGAGGCAGCCGGCCTCACCGGACAGGCCGCGGCACCCGCCGCGACGCCGTCGTCCGCCCCGCGGCCCGGCGCCCGTTCGTCGGCTCCGAAGCCCGGCGGCCGTCCCACCCCCGGCCCGCAGCCCACGGCCGCTCCCGAGCCGGAGGCCCCCGAGGCGTCCGACGTCCCGGTCCCGGCGAAGCCGCTGACCGTCGCGGAGCGCCAGGCCCAGGCCGAGGCGAGCCGCAAGGCCGCCGCAGAGGAGAAGGCGCAGGCCGAGAAGTCGGCCGCGTCCGCCGCCCCCGAGGCCCCGGCCGCCGAGACCCCGAGCGCCCCGCGCCCGGACGCCGGCAGCACGCCGGCCCCCTCGAACGGCATCCCGCGTCCCGGGATCCCGCGTCCGGCGGCCCCGCGCCCCGGCAACAACCCCTTCGCGAGCAACCAGGGCATGGGCACCAAGCCCCGCCCGGGCAACAACCCGTTCGCGAGCAACCAGGGCATGGGCCAGCGCCCCGCCGCGGGAGCCGCAGGCCCCCGTCCGGCCGCTCCCCGTCCCGGATCCCCCCGCCCCGGCGCCCCGCGTCCCGGCGGCGTCGGCCAGGGCGCACGCCCGGCCGGCTTCGGCCAGCGTCCCGCCGGTGCGGGTCGTCCCGGCGGAGCACCCGGTGGAGCGGGACGCCCCGGCGCCCCGGCAGCCGGCGGCTTCCAGCGTCCGGCCGGCGGCTTCGCCGGTCGTCCCGGTGGCGGCGGCCGTGGTCGCGGCCCCGGCGGCGGCACCGCGGGTGCCTTCGGACGCGGCGGCGGCAAGAGCAAGTCGCGCAAGTCGAAGCGGACGAAGAGGGCCGAGTTCGAGCTGCGCGAGGCCCCGTCGCTGGGTGGCGTCAGCGTCCCCCGCGGCGACGGCAACACGGTCGTCCGCCTGCGTCGCGGCGCGTCCATCTCGGACTTCGCCGACAAGATCGACGCGAGCCCCGGCAACCTGGTGACCGTGCTGTTCCACCTCGGTGAGATGGCCACGGCGACCGAGTCGCTCGACGAGGCCACCTTCGAGGTGCTCGGCACGGAGCTCGGCTACAAGATCCAGGTCGTCTCCCCGGAGGACGAGGACCGCGAGCTGCTCGAGGGCTTCGACATCGACCTCGACCAGGAGCTCGAGGACGAGGACGACGACGTGCTGGAGATCCGGCCCCCCGTCGTCACCGTCATGGGCCACGTCGACCACGGAAAGACGCGCCTGCTCGACGCCATCCGCAACGCCAACGTCATCGAGGGCGAAGCGGGCGGCATCACGCAGCACATCGGCGCGTACCAGGTCTGGGCGCCGCATGAGGGCTACGAGCGCGCCATCACCTTCATCGACACCCCGGGCCACGAGGCGTTCACCGCCATGCGCGCCCGTGGTGCGCAGGTCACCGACATCGCGATCCTCGTGGTCGCGGCCGACGACGGCATCATGCCGCAGACGGTGGAGGCCCTGAACCACGCCCAGGCGGCGAACGTGCCGATCGTGGTCGCGGTCAACAAGGTCGACAAGGAGGGGGCCAACCCCGCCAAGGTGCGCCAGCAGCTCACCGAGTACGGCCTGGTCGCCGAGGAGTACGGCGGAGACGTCATGTTCGTCGACGTCTCGGCGCTCACCGGCAAGGGCGTGGAGGACCTCCTCGAGGCCGTCCTGCTCACCGCCGACGCCGGGCTCGACCTGCGCAGCAACCCGAACAAGGACGCGCGCGGCGTGGCCATCGAGGCCCGCCTCGACAAGGGCCGCGGTGCGGTCGCGACCGTCCTCATCCAGTCGGGCACGCTCCGCGTGGGCGACGCCATCGTGGCGGGCACGGCCTACGGCCGCGTCCGGGCGATGATGGACGAGAACGGCGACGCGGTCCACGAGGCCTACCCCTCGCGGCCCGTCCAGGTCCAGGGCCTCTCGTCGGTCCCCGGCGCGGGCGACACCTTCCTCGTCACCGAGGAGGACCGCACCGCCCGTCAGATCGCCGAGAAGCGCGAGGCCGTCGAGCGCAACGCGCAGCTGGCCAAGGCCCGCAAGCGCATCAGCCTCGAGGACTTCACGCGTGCGCTGGAGGAGGGCAAGGTCGAGTCGCTCAACCTCATCATCAAGGGCGACGTGTCCGGTGCCGTCGAGGCGCTGGAGGAGTCACTCATGAAGATCGAGGTGGACGACTCCGTGCAGCTACGGATCATCCACCGCGGCGTCGGAGCGGTCACCGAGAGCGACGTCAACCTGGCGACGATCGACAACGCGATCATCATCGGGTTCAACGTCCGTCCCGACCCGAAGGCCCGCGCCCGCGCGGCTCGCGAGGGCGTCGACATCCGCTTCTACAGCGTCATCTACTCGGCGCTCGAGGAGATCGAGTCGAGCCTCACGGGCATGCTCAAGCCCGAGTTCGAGGAGGTCCAGTCCGGCGTCGCCGAGATCCGCGAGGTGTTCCGCTCCTCCAAGTTCGGCAACATCGCGGGTGTCATCGTCCGCTCGGGCACCATCACCAGGAACGCCAAGGCGCGGGTCATCCGCGACGGCGTGGTGGTGGGCGACAACCTGGCCATCGAGTCGCTGCGCCGGTTCAAGGACGACGTGTCCGAGGTCCGCACGGACTTCGAGGCGGGCATCGGCCTCGGCAAGTTCAACGACATCCAGATCGGCGACGAGATCGAGACGATCGAGATGAAGGAGAAGCCGCGGGTCTGACCCCGGCCGATCCGGGCCCCGCTCCCCACCAGGGGAGCGGGGCCCTCCCCGTCCCGCCCCGTGCGGGACATGAGCAGGACACCGGGCGAGCTCGCCCGGCCGCATCCGTCACGGAAGGACGTCGACCATGGTCGATCACGCGAGGGCCCGGAAGATGGCCGACCGCATCAAGGAGATCGTCGCGCGCAAGCTCGACCGGGGCATCAAGGACCCGCGCCTCGGCTTCGTGACCGTCACCGACGTGCGCGTCACGGGCGACCTGCAGCACGCCAGCATCTTCTACACGGTCTACGGCACCGACGAGGAGCGCGCCGACACGGCCGCCGCCCTCAAGTCCGCCACCGGCATGCTCCGCAGCGAGGTGGGCAAGAACATCACCGCGCGCCTCACGCCGTCGCTCGAGTTCATCCTCGACGGCGTGCCGGAGAACGCGGCCGCGATCGAGGCCCTCCTCGAGGAGGCGCGCCGTCGCGACGCCGACGTGCACACGCAGGCGAAGGCCGGCGTGTACGCGGGCGACGAGGACCCGTACGTCAAGCCGCGCGTGATCGCGGACGACGAGGACGACCTCGACGAGGACGACGGCGAGGACGGCGACGACCTCGACCGCACGGCGCCCGGGCACGAGCCGGCGCACTGATCCACCGCGTAGGCCGGCGCGCTACGGCGTTCCGGCCGACGCGCGTCAGCTCGGCAGGGCGTAGGTCCCGTCGGGCTGGCGCACCACGAGCCCGTCGGCGATCAGCCCGCCGAGCGCGCGCTCGCGCTGCACGGGCTCCGGCCACGCCGTCGCGAGGTCGGCGGCCGACACGGGGGAGTGGCTCGACCGCAGCTCGGCGAGCAGGAGCCCGCGCACCTGCCGGTCGGATCCCTCGTACCGCTTCTGCACGACGCGCGCCGGCCCGTCGTAGGCCGGGTAGCCCGCGGCGCGCCACGCGCACAGGTCGCGCACCGGGCACTCATCGCAGCGCGGGGAGCGGGCGGTGCACACGACCGCGCCCAGCTCCATCGTCCCCGCGTTGAACACGCGCGCCTCGGCGACGTCATCGGGCAGCTGCGCCTCCATCGCGGCGAGGTCGGCGGCGGTCCGCGCGGGGCCGGGATCGCCCTGGCCGGCGACCGCGCGCGCGAGGACACGGCGCACGTTGACGTCGACCACCGGGTGCCGGTGCCCGAACGCGAACGCGGCCACCGCGCGCGCCGTGTACGGCCCGATGCCGGGGAGGTCGAGGAGGGCGTCCACGTCCTCCGGCACCTCGCCGCCGTGCCGCTCGACGATCGCGACGGCGCACGCGTGCAGATTCAGCGCCCGCCGCGGGTAGCCGAGCCGGCCCCATGCGCGGACGGCCTCGCTGGCCGGGGTGGACGCGAGCGCCGCGGGCACCGGCCAGCGCGCCAGCCACTCCTCGAGCCGCGGGATGACGCGGACCACGGGCGTCTGCTGCAGCATGAACTCGCTGACGAGGATGCCCCAGGATCCGAAGCCCTCGCGCCGCCAGGGCAGGTCGCGCGCGTTCGCCCGGAACCACGCGTTGACGTCTCGGGCGAGGGCGGTCTCCGGCATCCGGCCAGCGTACGAGACGATGAGCCTAGGCTCGGCCCATGCCCCTGTACCGCGCCTCCCGCGCCGAGGTCCTGTCCTCGCTCGCCGACGAGTTCCTGCACAACTACGGCCGGGGCCGCGCGTACCTCGCGGTCGACGGCGGTCCGCTCGCCGACCCCGTCGCCTTCGCGCGGGACCTCGCCGACGTGCTGCGCGCCGGCGGCCGGGGCACGTACGTCGCGGCGGCCGCGGACTTCGCGACGGGAGAGGGTGCGGTCGACGCGGAGGCGCTCCGCGACGGTCTCGTGCGCCCCTTCCGGAAGCCGGGCGCGCCCGTCGCGCTCCGCCCGGACGGGGATCCCGTGACCTGTGCCCCCGACGACGCCGTGCTGCTCGTCGCCGGCGACGGGATGCAGGCGCCCGAGCTGCGCGGCCTCTGGAACGCCGTCGTCTACCTGCTGCTGCCGGACGAGCCGCTCGCGACCTCGGGCGGCGACGCGTCCGACGCCGCGCAGGAGGCGCACGCGCGCTACATCCGCCAGGTGAACCCGCGTCGTGCCGCGACCATGATCGTCGACGTCTCCGACCCCGAGCTGCCGCGCCGCGTCTTCGCCGACAGCTGCTGAGGCCCGCCGCGGCGAGGCCCGCCCCGTCGAGGCGCGGGCACGCCCGCGTCAGCGCGGGATCAGCCGCGCGAGCTCCGCGGGGGAGAGGTGCCGTCCGCTCGCCTCCACGCCGTGCACGAGCTGCACCAGCGCGGCGTTGACGCGCGCGTCCTGGCCGACGCCGGGCGCCAGGGCCGCGACGGCGCCGTTGAGGTGGTCGATCTCCGTGAGGCGGTCGCGTCGGATGCTCTGCAGCGTCGACCCGGGATTCGGCACCTGGCCCATCGCGCGGGCCAGCGACACCGGCATGCGCTGGGCGAGGCCGAGCGGCAGCGACGCGAACAGGCGCAGCCGGCGGTGCGAGAGCCCGCCGAGCTTCCCGAAGACGACGCCGCGGGCGAGGCCGGTGCGCACGGTCTCCTGCATGGCGCGCGTGACGATGCGCCGCAGCGCGGGATCCGCGATGACCGCCTGCGCGCTGAGGCCCGTGACGGCGGGCACGGCGTTGATCCCGTTCACGACGAGCTTGGTCCACTGGGCGCCGCGGAAGTCGGGGGCGACCGTGACGGGCATGACGGGATCCAGCACCTCGCGCACGAGGGCGACCCCGGGGCCGTCCGGACCGTCCGCGCTGCCGATGTGCATGCCGGCGGGCGCCGTGACGGTGACCAGCCCGGGCTCGGTGAGCGAGGCGGCGACGAGCGCGAGCCCGCCCACGACCTGGGAGCGCGGCAGGGACTCGGCGCCCATCGTGAGCGCGGAGAGCCCGTTCTGCACGACGAGCACGGGGATGCCGCGGAGCCAGCCGGCGTTCTCCGCCATGGCGTCGCGGGCGTCGGCGATCTTGGTGGCGACGATCGCGACCTCGGGCGGGCGGCCCAGGCGCTCGGCGGCGGCGACGCGCGCGACGTGGTCGCCCCAGCCGCCGGCGAGGCGGAGGCCCCGGTCCTGGATCGCGCGGAGGTGCGGTCCCCGGGCGGTGACGTCGACCTGGTGGCCGCTGCGCTCGAGCAGCGCGGCGATGGTGCCGCCGACGGCGCCCGCCCCCAAGACACCGATCCGCACGCGTCCTCCTCCGACGCTCCCGATCCTAGGCCGGGCGCCTCCGAGCGAGCCGGGCGGCCCTCCGGGCACGGCATGATGGTGGGGCCATGGAAACCCCGACCCCCCGCGCCGCGCCCTCCACCGCGAGCGGCCTGCTCCTCATCGACAAGCGCGGGGAGTGGACGAGCCACGACCTCGTCGCCCGCACCCGCCGGCTCGCCGGCACCCGCAAGGTCGGGCACGCGGGCACCCTCGACCCGATGGCGACCGGCCTCATGATCCTCGGCGTCAACAGCTCCACGCGCCTGCTCACCTACCTCGTCGGCCTCGACAAGGAGTACCTCGCCACCATCCGCCTCGGCCGCGCCACCACGACGGACGACCGCGAGGGCGAGGTCGTCTCGCGCGCCGAGCCCGGGCGGATCCGCGACCTCGCCGTCGCCGACGTGGAGCGCGCGATCGCCGACCTCCGCGGCACGATCTCGCAGGTGCCGAGCGCCGTGAGCGCCATCAAGGTCGACGGCAAGCGCGCGTACGCCCGCGTCCGCGCCGGCGAGGAGGTCGAGCTCGCGGCGCGCGAGGTCACCGTCTCGGCCTTCGACGTGCTCCGCTTCGACGCCGTGGAGGCGGAGGAGGGCGAGGAGGACGGCGCCCAGCTCGACCTGTCCGTGCGGATCACCTGCTCCTCGGGCACCTACGTCCGGGCCCTCGCGCGGGACCTCGGCCGCGCGCTCGGCGTCGGCGGCCACCTCACGGCCCTCCGTCGCACGCGCGTCGGCCCCTTCCACGTCGACGACGCCGTCGCGATCGACGACATGGTGGTCGCCGACCGGCTGATCCCGCCGGCCGACGCCGCCGCGCGCCTGTTCGACGTGCTGCACCTCACGGAGCAGGAGGCCGTCGACCTCGGGCACGGCAAGAGGCTCACGACGCCCGACGAGGCACCCACCGAGGATCCGCTCGCCGCGGTCGCGCCCGACGGCCGTCTCGTGGGCCTCGTCGGCTTCCGCGGACGCACGGGCACCTCCATCGTCAACTTCCCGGCCGACGACCGGGGCGACTCGTGATCGGCTGGTTCACGGTCGCGCAGATCGCCGTCGCCGTCGTCGCCGGCCTCCTCTGCCTCGTGCTCGGCGCGGTCGGGCGGAAGCCCAGCGACCTCACCATGGGGCCGACAGCGCTCGTGGAGGTGCTGCTCGTGGGGCAGCTCGTCGTCGCGATCGTCGCGCCCGCGGCGGGCAACCCGCCGTCCGGCAGCCTCATCGAGTACTACGCGTACCTGCTGAGCGGGCTGCTGATCCCGCCGCTCGCCATGTTCTGGGCGCTCGTGGAGCGCACCCGCTGGAGCACCGTGATCCTGGGTGCCTCGTGCCTGGCCATCGCGATCATGGTCTACCGGATGGACGTCATCTGGAACGTCCAGTCCGCGTGACCGCCCTCTCCCTCGGGTAGGGGATAATCGCAGGTGCCATGACTGACTCCCGTACCTCGCGCATGACCGGTCTCGGGCGCGTCCTGGTCTTCTTCTACGGGCTGCTGGCCCTCGCCGCGACGGGCCGCTCGGTCACCCAGATCCTCACCAAGTACGACGAGGCCCCGGTGGCGTACGCGCTCTCGGCGCTCGCCGCCGTCGTCTACATCGTCGCGACCGTCGCCCTCGTCGCTCCCGCCCGCACGCCCGAGGCCGCGCGCCGCTGGTACCGGGTCGCCTTCGCCACCATCGCGTTCGAGCTCGTCGGCGTGCTCGTGGTCGGCACGCTGAGCCTCGTCGACGCGCAGCTCTTCCCGCACGACAGCGTGTGGTCGGTCTACGGCTACGGCTACGTCTTCATCCCGCTGGTGCTCCCCGTGCTCGGCCTCATGTGGCTCCGCCGCGGCGGCCGCTCCCGCGTGAGCGCCGTCGACGAGCGCCCCGTGCGCGGGGACCGCTGACCGTGCTCGTCGTCCACGATCCGGCCGAGGTGCCGGGCGGGTTCGGGCCGAGCGCCGTCACGATCGGCAAGTTCGACGGGGTCCACGCGGGCCACCGCGCGGTGATCCGGCGCCTGCTGGGCATCGCCGCCGACGAGTCGCTCTCCTCCGCCGTCGTCACCTTCGACCGGCACCCGGCGGCGCTCCTGGCACCGGCCGCGCGCCCGCAGAGCCTCGTGAGCAACCGGCAGAAGGTCGAGCTGCTCGCCGAGCTCGGCGTCGACGCGACCCTCATGCTCCCGTTCGACGAGCGCCTCCAGCGCCTGAGCCCGGAGGAGTTCGTCCGCACGGTGCTGGTCGACGCGCTCCGCGCCCGCGTCGTGCTCGTGGGCGAGGACTTCCGCTTCGGGGCGCAGGGGGCGGGCGACGCCGCCACGCTCACGCGCCTCGGCGAGCAGCACGGCTTCCGCACGGTGGTCGTCGGCGACGTCATGCCCGACGGCAGCCGCAAGGTCTCCTCCACGTGGATCCGCGACCTCATGGACCGCGGCGATGTCGAGGCGGCCGCCGAGCTGCTCGGCCGCTGCCCCGCCGTCCGCGGCCTCGTCGTGCACGGCGAGAAGCGCGGCCGCGAGCTGGGATTCCCCACGGCGAACCTGTCGCCCGAGGCCGAGGGCCTCATCCCCGCCGACGGCGTCTACGCCGGCTGGCTGCGCGACGGCGACCGCACCTACCCGTCGGCCATCTCCGTCGGCACGAACCCCACCTTCGCGGGCGTCCGGCCGCGCGTCGTCGAGGCGTTCGTGCTCGACGAGACGCTCGACCTGTACGACCACGAGGTCGAGGTCGTGTTCGTCGCCCGGATCCGCGGCATGGTCGCCTACGAGGGCCGCGACCCGCTCATCGCCCAGATGACGGACGACGTGGTCCGCACCCGCGCGGTGCTCGGGATCTGAGGCGCGCTAGGCCGCTGCGGCGTCGCCCTCGGGGCGGGGCGTGCGGCCGAAGAGGTACATGATCAGCGTCGAGGCGGTGGCCTCGATCGCGGGACCGTGGCCGATGCTCCAGCCGGCGTCCGACGCGCGCAGCATGCGCGCCCGCAGCACGCCGCGGATCTGCGCGGGCGCGATGGCCGCGCGGGCCACCGCGACGGCGCCGGTCGAACGCGGGTCGAGCTCGAGGTCCGCCTTGAGCGCGTGCGCGATGTCGAACGCGTGCACGACCACCTCGAGCAGCTCGGGCACGCGCTTGCGGCCCTTCCCCGCGCGCTTCTCCGCGGCGATGGCGCGGATCCGGGCGACCAGGTCCTCGGGGGAGCGCTCCGCCTCGTCGGCGCTGAGGTCGTCCATCGCTTTCATGGGGTTGAGGTGCGGGCGGCGGCGCAGCGATCCGACGGCCGTGCGCACCATGGCGGCGTTACTCGCGCCGACCCGCCAGACGATGTGGCCGGCGACGTCGCGCACGGTCCAGCCGTCGCACATGCTCGCGGCCTCCCAGCCGTCGGCGTCGAGCGACGCGAGGAGGTCGGCGGTGCGGTCGAGCACGTCCGCGATCTCGGCGCTCCAGACGCCCGAGACCTTCGCCTCAGGCTCGGACGCGCGCTGGCTGAGGGGCAGGTGCCGGGAGATCTCGCTCATGGCCGGAAGCCTATTCCGGCCGCCGTAGAATCTGGTGGTGACGACGACTCCCGCAGCTCCCCGTGCGGGCGCGCTCCTCGCCCTGGTCGGCATCGTGCTGGTCGCCCTCAACCTCCGCACCGCCGTCGCCGTCTTCTCGCCGATCGTGGACGAGATCGGCCGCGACGTCCCGCTCGACAGCGTCGCGATCGGCGTGCTCGGCGCCCTGCCGCCCGTCTGCTTCGCGCTGTTCGGCCTGCTCGCGCCCGCGATCTCCCGCCGGCTCGGCCTCGAGCTCACCGTCGTGGTGGGCCTCGTCGCGATGGTCGTCGGGCACCTGCTGCGCGCCGGATCCGACGCGGTCGTCGTCTTCGGCGCGGGCACGGTGCTTTCGCTCGCGGGCATGGGTCTCGGCAACGTGCTCCTGCCGCCGCTCGTGAAGAAGTACTTCCCCGGCCGGATCGGGCCGCTCACCTCGCTCACCACCGTGATGATGTCGATCAGCACCGGCGTGCCCTCGCTCGTCGCCGCGCCGCTCGCGGACAGCGCGGGCTGGCGCGTCGCGATCGGCGCGTGGGCCGCGGTCGCGGTCGTCGCGCTCGTGCCCTGGGTCGCGCTGCTCGTGAACCACCGCCGCGACACCCGGCGCGAGCGCGCGGCCGCCGCGGCGCTCGACCAGGTGGAGGAGGCGCCCGCCGCCGTCACCGGGCGCGTGTTCCGGTCGCCGGTGGCGTGGGCGCTCGTCGGGATCCAGGCGGCCTCGTCGTTCAACGCCTACGCGATGTTCGCGTGGCTGCCCGCCCTCCTGCAGGACACCGCCGGCCAGACGCCCGTCGCCTCCGGCGCGCTGCTCGCCGTGTTCGGGTTCATGGGGCTGCCGGCGGCGATCATCATGCCGATCCTCGCGGCCCGCATGAGGAACGTCGGCATCCTGATCCAGGTCGGCGTGCTGTTCTTCGTCGTCGGCTACGTGGGCCTCCTCGTCGCCCCGGCCGCGGCGCCGCTGCTCTGGGTGGCGGCCGCGGGATCCGGGCCGCTGCTGTTCCCGCTCGTCTTCGTGCTCATCAACCTCCGCACCCGCACGCACGGGGGAGTGGTCGCGCTGAGCGGCTTCGTGCAGGGCATCGGCTACTCGATCGGCGCGATCGGCCCGCTGATGTTCGGCGTGCTGCACGAGCTCTCGGGCGGCTGGACCGCGCCGCTCCTCATGCTCTTCGCCATGGTCGCGGTGGCGTCTGCGTCCGGCTTCTACCTCGCGAAGCCCCGCATGCTCGAGGACACCTGGGATCGGACGACCCGCGAGGCGGCGCGCGAGGGCTGACCGGCGCCCCCTGGGTGGCCGCGCGCTCCCGCCCGCCCGCCCCGTTCACCTCCGGACCGCCCGGCGTCCATCGGATGTCCACCTCCCGTCGCGTCTATTCGGCAGGCTGCGAAATGCACCCGCACAGCGACACGGAGGACACGGATGACGAACGACCCACGCACGACGGTGAGCCGCAGGGGCCTGCTCCAGGGAGGGGCTGCGGCCGGCGCCGGCGTCGCCATCGCCGCGCTCGGATCCACCCCCGCCGCCCGAGCGGCGGGCACGCCCGCCAAGGTCGGCGGCTACCTCTGGCTCGAGGGCGACCACCACGTCCACACGCTCTTCAGCAACGACGGCAAGTACCGCGTCCGCGACCACATCCGCCAGGCCGTCGCGAACGGCGTGCAGTGGATCGTGCTCACCGACCACGGCAACACCGCGCACGCCACCAAGGGCAGCGTCGACCAGATCGTCCCGTTCATCGAGGAGGCGCGGAAGGAGTTCGGCTCCGAGATCGTGATCTTCCACGGCCTCGAGTGGAACATCCCCGGCGCCGAGCACGCGACCGTGTTCGTGCACCCGCAGGGCGACGCGGTCGGCGTCCTCAAGGAGATCGAGGAGCGCTGGGACGCCCGCGTGAAGGGCACGCGCGACGGCACCCCGGCCAACGAGGCGCTCGCGATCGAGGGGATCCGCTTCCTCGACCAGGCCGTGGCCTCGCGCCGCGTCAAGGATGCCGTGATGCTCCCCAACCACCCGTCGCGCCAGGGCATCGACTCGCCGCACGAGCTGCGCGCGTGGCAGGACGCCGGCCCGCGCGTGGTCCTCGGCATGGAGGGCGCGCCCGGCCACCAGGCGGGCGGCCTGCCGTCCCCGCACAGCACCTCCGGCGGGCGCGGCCTCTACGGCAACACCCCCGGCAAGTACTCCTTCCCCGGCTACCCGGCCGAGTCGTACCGCACCTGGGGCGGCTTCGACTGGGTCACGGCCACGGTCGGCGGCGTCTGGGACTCGATGCTCGCCGAGGGCCGGCACTTCGTCGTCACCGCCACGAGCGACAGCCACAACGTCTACCTCGACACCACCGAGGTCGGCCCGGGCAGCGACTACGAGCGCGACGGCCGCATGGTGGATCCCGTCTACCGCGGCGGCGTCGACACCGACGAGAACGACTTCTGGCCCGGCCACTACAGCCGCACGCACGTGGGCGCGGTCCGCCAGGACCACACGTCCGTGCTCGACGCGATCCGCGCCGGCCGCGTGTGGGTCGACCACGGCGGGCTCGTCGACTCCATCGACGCGCGCCTCGTCCTCGAGCGCGGCCGCACGATCCCGCTGGGCGGCACGCTCATCGGCAAGCGCGACCGCAGGGTGACGGTGACCGCCGACATCATGACCGCGTCGCGCCCGAACCGCGCCGGCTTCGTGCCGGAGCTCGCGCGCGTCGACGTGATCGTCGGCCGGATCGACGGCCCCGCCGCCGACCGCGACGCGATGACCGCGCCCGCCACGCGCGTCGTCGCGCAGCTGCCGGTCGCGCGGCTCGCCGCGATCCCGGGCGGGTACCGCCTGTCGCTCGAGATCACGCTGCCCGGCGACCGCTTCTACGTGCGCCTGCGCGGCACCGACGGGAAGCGCCAGCAGCCCGGCTTCCTCGGCGCGGCGATCGACCCGGCCGGCCCCGCCATCGACGTGCTGGGCGACGCGGACCCGTGGGAGGACCTCTGGTTCTACACGAGCCCGCTCTACGCCGAGCTGTCCTAGGCCGGGAAGCGACGCGCGGCGGTCACCGGGAGGGTCCGGGGGAGCCTCCCGGCGACCGCCGTCAGAAGCTCGGGACCATCTCCCGGCGATGCACGAGCGCGCCCGCGCCGATGATCGGGCCGTCCTCCGAGAGGCCGGACGGCACGACGCGCGTCTTCGTGACGAAGCCGAACTGCTCGCGGAGCGCGACGGGCTCGCGGATCATGTCGAAGAGGTCGGGCGTGACGCGGCTGAAGCCGCCGCCGATGGCCACGACGTCGAGGTCGACGAGCGAGCTGGCCGACGCGATGGCGCGGCCGATCGCGAGGCCCGCGCGCCGCACCGCCCGCACGGCGAGCTCGTCGCCCGCGCGGTAGCCCGCGGCCAGGTCCTCGCCGGTCGATCCGCTCCAGCCCTGCGCGCGCGCCCACGCGACGCTCCTCGGTCCCGACGCGATCGCCTCCACGCAGCCCCGGCCGCCGCACGTGCACGGGTCGTCGAACCCGGCGACCTCGACGTGGCCGATGTGGCCGGCGTTGCCCGTGGATCCCGCGGCGGTCCGGCCGCCGAGCACGAGCCCGCCGCCGATCCCCGTGGAGACGATCATGCCCATCACGTGGTCGTGGCCGCGGCCGGCGCCGACCCAGTGCTCGGCGAGCGTGATCGCGAGGCCGTCCATCTGCAGGGTCGTCGGCACGTCGGGCGTGAGCTCGGCCACGCGGTCGCGGAGCGGGTAGTCGCGCCAGGCGGCGACGTTGAGGGGCGAGACGAGCCCGCGGCGCACGTCCACGGGTCCGGCGGCGGCGAGCCCGGTGCCGACCAGCAGGGCGTCGTCGGGGAGCGCGTCCAGGGCCCGGCGCGCGACCCCGAGCACGCGGTCGAGCAGCTCGTCGGCGGATCGCCCCGGCCCGGTGGGAGCCCGGAAGCGGCTGCCCTCGAGCACGCGGCCCGCGTCGTCCACCAGCGCCGACTCCACCTTGGTGCCCCCGAAGTCGACGGCGAGCGCGAGCGTGCGAGGCATCTTCGTCCCTGTCCCGGCCCCGGATCCGCCGGGGGCCGGCGTCCAGGATATGGCCGCGTCCCGCCCTGCCTGCCCTGACACCTGTGTGGAATTCACGGACCGCACCGGCGGTCCGCGCCTAGGCTCGGCACGTGGATCCCGATCACGCCCCCGGCCAGACCCCTCGCGAGGGGTCCGACCCGCGCGCCGAGGGAGCAGCGCCCTCCCGTCGCGGCGGAGCCCCCGCCCTCGACTTCGCCGACGCCGCGGAGGCGCGCCTCGCCTCCCGCGAGCTCGACGAGGGGATGCCCGCCTCCGTCGGCCTCGACGACCCGCAGCGCGACCGGGAGCGCTTCCCCGCCCTCCCCGGCGCCGTCCTCTCCGAGGCCCGCGAGTCCACCGTCTTCCTGCCGTACCAGTTCGTGTTCCGCCGGCTCATCGACCTGCCCGCCCTCATCGTGTGGGACGCGGTCTCCGACCCCGACATGGTCTCCGGCTGGCTCGCCGAGGCGTCCATCGAGCAGGAGGAGGGCGGCGAGTTCTGGTTCGAGTGGATGACCGTCCCCGACCGCAGCCTCGCCTCCGCGTCCGGCGGCATCGTCACGCGCTTCGAAGAGGGGAGCGCGGTCGACTACACGTTCGTCCACGAAGGCGAGGTCACCGCCCGCTTCCGCCTCCGCCTCCAGGAGGTGCCCGGCGGCCCCCGCGACCGGCAGACCGAGCTCGTCGTCACGGTCTCCGGGGTCCTGCCCGCGGGCATCGCGAACGTCCTCAAGGCCAGCTGGCGGATGCACCTCGACCTGCTCGAGGACCTCGTCCACGGCCAGCCGGTCGACTGGGCCACGTGCGAGGCCGAGCACGGCCGCACCTGGCGCCGGTACCTCGCCGAGCTCGAGTCCGCCGAGGGCTGATCGTCGGGCGTCGCCCACCGCGCGTCCCGGCTCCTGGGAGCCCCTTGCCAGGCTGATTGCCTAGCGTGAGGGAATGACATCGCCGAGTCCCGCCTCCCGTCTCGCCCTCGTGACCGGAGCGACGGGCTACATCGGCGGCCGGCTCGTGCCCCGCCTCCTCGCGGCCGGCTTCCGGGTGCGCGTCCTCGTGCGGGATCCGCGCCGCCTCACCGACGTGCCCTGGCGGGACGACGTGGAGGTCGTCCGGGGCGACCTCTCCGACGCGTCCACGCTCGGCCCGGCGGTCGCCGACGTCGACGTCCTCTACTACCTGGTGCACGGCATGGGCGCGAAGGGCGACTTCGCCGCATCCGAGCGCACCTCCGCCGAGCACGTGGCCGAGGCCGCCCACGTCGCGGGCGTCGGCCGCATCGTCTACCTCGGCGGTCTCCACCCCGACACCGACGAGCTCTCGAAGCACCTCGCGAGCCGCAAGGCCGTGGGCGACGTGCTGCTCGCGAGCGGCGTGCCCACCATCGCGCTGCAGGCGGGCGTCGTCATCGGATCCGGATCCACGTCCTTCGAGATGATCCGCCACCTCACCGAGGTGCTCCCGTTCATGCCCGCGCCCGGGTGGGTGCGGAACTTCATCCAGCCCATCGCCATCCGCGACGTGCTCTACTACCTCGTCGCCGCGGCCGACCTGCCCGCCGACCTCAACCGCACCTTCGACATCGGCGGCCCCGACGTGCTCCGCTACGGCCAGATGATGAACGGCTACGCGGTCGAGGCGGGCCTCCCGCAGCGGCCCATCGCCTCCATCCCGGTCTTCGCGCCGCGGCTCGCCGCCCACTGGGTGAACGTCGTCACGCCGATCCCGCGCACGCTCGCCGTGCCGATCATCGAGTCGCTCCAGTACGACTGCGTGATGGGCGAGCACGACATCTCCTCCTACATCCCGGATCCCGAGGGCGGCCTCACGGGCTACCGCCGGTCCGTGCGCCTCGCGCTCGGCAAGATGCGGGACGGCGTCGTCGAGACCAGCTGGAAGGACTCGGCCGTGGTCGGCGCGCCCAGCGACCCGCTGCCGAGCGATCCCGACTGGGCTGGCCACACCGTCTACCTCGACCTCAAGGAGCGCTCCACGGAGGCCGCGCCCGAGGACCTGTGGGCCGTCATCGAGTCGATCGGCGGCGAGAACGGCTGGTACTCGCTGCCCGTCGCGTGGGCGGCGCGCGGCTGGATGGACAAGCTCGTCGGCGGCGTGGGCCTGCGTCGCGGCCGTCGCAGCGCCACCACCCTGCAGACCGGGGACGCGCTCGACTTCTGGCGCGTGGAGCACATCGAGCGTGGATCCAGCCTCCGTCTCCGCGCCGAGATGAAGCTGCCGGGGGAGGCCTGGCTCGAGCTCAGCTCGACGCCCCGCGCCGACGGCGGCAGCGACTACCGCCAGCGCGCGATCTTCTTCCCGTCCGGCCTCGCCGGCCGGCTCTACTGGTTCTCGATCCTCCCCTTCCACGGCGTGATCTTCACGTCGATGGCCACGCGCATCACCGCCAAGGCGCTCGCCGCCACCCGGCGCCGCGAGGCGGAGCGGCCCCGCGAGGGGGCTGCCCGGTGAGCCGGCGGACCCGGGCTCCGCGGATCGGCCTCATCGTCCTGACGCTCGCGGGCATCGCCCTCGCGTCGGCGGGGCTCGCGACCGCGGTGACGATGAGCGTGTCCGGGCCCGTCGAGGCGCGGGCGGACCTGGCGTCCATCCTGGGCGACGAGCCGGCGGCCTCGAAGGCGCCCGCCACGGCGCCCACACCGGCGGCGCCCACGCCGGATCCCCAGGCCTCGGAGGAGTGGAAGCCCGTGCCGGTCGACGCCGCGGGGAGCCGCAGCATCACCGACCTCACGGACGGCGCCGTGAGCCGGGTCACCGTCGACGTGCTCGGCATGGACCTCAGCCCCGGGCAGGCGGGCGCGCTCGTCGCCACGATCCTGTCCCTCCCGCTGCTCGTGGCGGTCGCCGTGCTGGTCGCGGCCCCGCGTCCGCGCCGCTGGTGGCGCCGCCTGATGCGTCGGCCGCGCGCCTGAGCGAACGGGTCGAGCCGGTGACATCCCCGCACGCGGGGACCATGATGGGCACGACGAGAGGCGGATCCATGGCACCGCGCACGCGCACGATCGTCCTCCTGGGCGACAGCCTGGCGGAGGGCGGCGGCTGGGGCGGCATCGTCCCGGGCCCGGACGTCGTCGACGACGCCCCGGTCGTCGACCTCGGTCGCCCCGGCCAGACCACCGACGACGTGCTGGCGCTGCTGCCGGAGGTGGTGGCGGCCGACCCGGCCACCGTCGTCGTCTCCTGCGGCACGCACGACCTCGGCCGACTCCGCCGCGGACCCGAGGCGACCGTGCGCGCGCTGGAGACGATCCTCGCCCACCTCCGACGCGACCTGCCGACGGCGCGGCTCATCGTGCTCTCGGTGCCGCCGCGCGGGCGCGAGCACGCCGAGCGGATCCGCGTCGTCAACGTGCACATCCGCCAGTACGCGCCGGCCGTCCGCGCCCGCTACGTGGACCTGTGGCCGGCCCTCGGATTCGGCGACGGGGAGCTCGCCCCGACCCTCACCGACGACCGGCTTCACCTCGGCGCCGACGGCGAGGCCGCGGTGCGCGCGGTGCTCGCGCCCGTGCTCGCCGAGCGGGTCGACGGGGACGACGACGCGGATCCCGTCGGCGGCCCCGCGGCCGACTAGCCGTCGGAGGCGCTCGGCCCGGGGGAGCGCAGGCCCGCCACGCCCGCGAGGATCACGCCGAGCTTGCGCCGCCACCAGTCCCGCGGCGTCGAGGCGGATCCCGTCGCCACCTCGCCCGCGAAGCGCGCGGTCACGCGGTCCACGGTGCCGAGGACGTCGCGCTGGGCCTCCTCCTCGCGGGCGTGCACCGCGTCGGGCGCCCCCGACGAGTGCGCGGGCCCGCCGCGCCGTGACGCGTGCGGGGAGGCGGCGGCGTCCGCGTCGGCCGCCCGGTCGGGGGCGGTGCCGTCCGCGGCCAGCGCGAGCAGCCCGCGTCCCATGGCGGCCGGCACCCTGTCCTCCCCGATCGGCGCCGACGACGTGCGCGCCTTCTGCACCCGGCCGCCCACGGCCAGCACGCGCTCCCAGCCGACGTAGGACTCGACGCCGATGTCGAGCACGGTGTCGAGCACCAGCACGGCGTCCGCCTCCGTGAAGCCCATGCGGGTCAGGTCGCGGATCGCCCCGGTGAAGCGGAGGACGGCCTGGTCCGGCGCGGTCTCGAGGTGGTGGATCGCGGTGGCGAGCCCCGGGTGGCGGTCGTACATGTCCCACACGCGCTCGACGGCCTGCGCGAGGTACGTCCGCCACGAGGTGTCGTCGGCCGAGGTGAGGACGGCGTCGGGGACGTCGGGGACGACCGGCCAGCCCATGCGCGCGATCGCGGTGTCGCAGGCGAGGAGGACGATGTCGTCCCGGCTCGCGACGTGCCGGTACAGCGTCGAGTGGTCGACGCCCAGGCGCTGCGCGAGGGAGGTGAGGGTGAGGGTGTTGAGGCCGACCTCGAGGGCGGCCTCGGCGATGAGTCGCCGGGACACGCGCGCGGGCCTCCCGACCCGTCCGGCTCGCCGCTCCATGGCGTCGATCCTATCGGGGCACCGGCGCCGCCCAGGGTGCGGAGGATCCCGCGCGAGGCCCCTCCCCGAGGCGCCCGGCTAGCGTGGGAGCATGCCCGACACCCCCACCCCCTTCTCCGAGCTCGACGACCTCATCGCCATCCCGCGCCTCGGCGGACTCGTGCTCTCGCCCGACGGACGCCGCGCGGTGCTCACCGTCACGACCCTCGACGCCGCGCGCACCGGCTACCGCCACGCCCTCTGGGTCGTGCCCGCGGCGGGCGGCGGCGCGCCGCAGCGCCTCACCCGCTCGGCGAGGAGCGAGGCCGGCGCGGCCTTCACCGCCACGGGCGACCTCCTCTTCGTCTCCTCGCGGCCCGACGCGGACGACGCCGACGCGAAGGAGGCCGCGCAGCTGTGGATCCTGCCCGCGGCTGGCGGCGAGGCCCGCGCGATCACGCGGCTCGCGGGCGGCGTGGACGGCATCGCGGCCGTGGCGCGGGACGCGTCCACCGTGGTCGTGCAGGCGCCGCTGCTGCCCGGATCCGGCTCGCTCGAGGCCGACGCGGTGGCACGGAGGAAGCGCGCGGACCTCCAGGTGAACGCGATCCTGCACGAGAGCTACCCCGTCCGGTACTGGGACCACGACCTCGGCCCCGACGAGCCGCACCTGCTCGCGATCGACCTCGCGGACGCGCTCGTCGAGGAGCCCGCCCGACCCACCGCCGCCGACGCCGCGACCGCGCTCGCCGCGGAGGCCGCGACCGAGGACGGCGGATCCGCCGCCGGTGCGCCCGCCGCCACCGCGCTGCCGTACCCGACCTCCCTGCCGCGCCCGCGCGACCTCACGCCCCGGCCCGGTCGCACGCTCGACCACGCCGCTGCCGCGATCAGCCCCGACGGACGCACGCTCGTCGTAGCCGTCGGCGTTAAGGAGCGCCGCGGCCACCGCCAGGCGCTCGTGTCCATCGACGTCGCGACCGGCGAGCGCACCACGCTCCTCGACCTGCCGGACGCCGATGTCGAGTCGCCCGCCGTCAGCCCGGACGGCGCGCTCCTCGCCTACATCCGCACCGACCGTGCGACGCCCGCCGGGCCCACGCAGCAGGAGGTCTGGGTGTCCGCGCTCGACGGATCCGACGCCCGCCGCGTCGCCGCCGACTGGGACCGCTGGCCCTCCTCGCTGCAGTTCGACGCCGACTCCGAGGCGCTCGTCGTCACGGCCGACCAGGACGGCCGCGGGCCCGTCTTCCGCATCGGCCTCGACGGCTCCGTCGCGCAGCTCACGACCGACGACCACTCCTACACGGACGTCCGCGTCGACCGCGAGACGGGCGACGTGCTCGCCCTCCGCTCCTCGTGGATGGCGCCCGCGCACCCCGTGCGCGTGTCGGCGGCCGACGGATCCGTGACGGCGCTCGCGACGCCCGCCCCGATCCCCGCGACGACCGGCACCATGACCGAGGTCGAGACGACCGTCGCCGACGGCGCCCGGGTGCGCGGCTGGCTCGTGCTGCCGGAGGGCGCGTCGGCCGAGGCGCCCGCGCCGCTGCTGCTGTGGATCCACGGCGGCCCGCTCAACAGCTGGAACGCGTGGAGCTGGCGCTGGACGCCGCAGGTGATGGTGGCGCGTGGGTACGCGGTGCTGCTGCCGGATCCCGCGCTCAGCACGGGCTACGGCCTCGACTTCATCGCGCGCGGCTGGGACGCGTGGGGCGAGGCGCCCTTCACCGACCTCATGTCGATCACCGACGCCGTCGAGGCGCGCGCCGACATCGACGAGACGCGCACGGCCGCGATGGGCGGCTCGTTCGGCGGGTACATGGCCAACTGGGTCGCGGGCCACACCGACCGCTTCCGCGCGATCGTCAGCCACGCGAGCCTCTGGGCGCTCGACCAGTTCGGGCCCACCACCGACTCGTCGCAGTACTGGCAGAGCATCTTCTCGGCGGAGGGGCTCGACCGGAACTCGCCGCACCACTCGGTGCGCGACATCGTGACCCCCATGCTCGTGATCCACGGCGACCGCGACTACCGCGTCCCCGTGGGCGAGAGCCTGCGCCTCTGGTCGGAGCTCGCGGAGCACCACGCGGCGGACGACGGCACGACACCGCACCGGTTCCTGATCTTCCCGGACGAGAACCACTGGATCCTGAAGCCCCAGCAGTCGGTGGTCTGGTACCGGACGGTGCTCGCGTTCCTTGACCAGCACGTGCACGGGAAGGACTGGGTGCGTCCCGAGGTGCTCAGCTAGGGGCGACGGACGCGGCCGCGGCCGGACTCAGGCCTCGTCGCGGTAGACCACCCGGCGCTCGCCCGCGCGCACGGCCGCCGACAGCTTGTTGCCGGCGGGCGGGAGCGGGCAGTTCATCCAGTCGGAGAAGCCGCAGGGCGGGACGACGGCGCGCGTGAAGTCGAGCGTCACGGGTCCGTCGCCGTCGGGGCGGGGGAGGAAGAGGAAGCGGCTGGGAGCGTAGCTCTCGCGGCCGGTGGTCGCGTCGGCGAAGACGAGCTGGAGGCGGTCGCCGTCGGCGAAGGCGCTGAGGCGCACCTCGGTCCCCTCGATCGTCACGACGATGTCGCCGGGCACGGGCAGCTCGCGGGTGCGGCCGGCGTCGGCGATGTGCTCGAACGGGATCACGCGGTCGTCGTCGACGCGCTCGAAGCGGCCCTCGAGGATCCACTCGGGGGCGTACGGGTAGACCTCGATGTCCTCGAACGCGCGGTTCCTCGGCGACGCCGAGTCCCACAACCGGTAGCCGTGCTCGGGCTCGCCGGTGTCGAGCGAGATGCGCTCGATGCGGGTGAGCTGCACGGTGTCGGGCTGGCCCTCCAGCGCCTCGAGGTCGCTGACCTCCCGGCCGGGCTCGAGCCACGTCGTCTGGATGAGCGCGAGGCTGCCGAACGGGCTCGTCACGGCGGCGAGGCGGGCGCGGTGCCAGGCCTCGTAGTCCGCGAGGGCGGCGGGGTCGGCGGCGGCGGGGCGGGCGGCATCGGTCGTCGTGTCGGTCACCTGAGGGTCAACGCGCGGGGACCGGCCGCATTCCCGGGCACGCCGCGCTAAGGATGCGAGGCCGCCGCGCGGAGCCGCCGCGGAGGCAGCGGGTATTGACTGGATCCACCGACGGAAGGACTCCCCATGGCACGCACGGTCGCCGACCAGCTCATCGCCCAGCTCATCGAGGCGGGGGTGAGCCGCATCTACGGGGTCGTCGGCGACAGCCTCAATCCCATCGTCGACGCCGTGCGGCGCACGGGCGGGAGCCGCAAGGGCGGCATCGACTGGATCCACGTGCGGCACGAGGAGGCCGGCGCGTTCGCCGCCTCCGCCGAGGCGCAGCTCACCGGGAAGCTCGCCGTGTGCGCCGGATCCTGCGGCCCCGGCCACCTCCACCTCATCAACGGCCTCTACGACGCGCACCGCTCGGGCGCGCCCGTGCTCGCCATCGCGAGCCACATCACCACGAACCAGATCGGGTCCGGCTACTTCCAGGAGACGCACCCCGACCGCCTCTTCGTCGAGTGCTCGCACTACACGGAGATGATCTCGACCGCCGTGCAGGCGCCCCGCGTCGTCGACCAGGCGATGCGCCACTCGCTCGCGCTCGGCGGCGTCAGCGTCATCACGCTGCCCGGCGACGTCGCCGAGTTCGAGGCGGAGGGCGAGGCGCCCGCGTTCTCGCTGCCCAGGCGTCCCGCGATCGTGCCCGCCGAGGAGGACGTGCGCGCGCTCGCCGCGGCCATCGACGAGGCGAAGAGCGTCGCGATCTTCGCGGGACGCGGCGCGGGCGGAGCGCACGCCGAGCTCATGGAGCTGGCCGACCGGATCGCCGCGCCCGTCGGCCATTCGCTGCGCGGCAAGGACGTGATCCAGCAGGACAACCCGTTCGACGTCGGCATGACGGGCCTCATCGGCTACGGCGCCGCGGCCGCCGGCATCTCGGGCGCCGACCTGCTGATCCTCATCGGCACCGACTTCCCCTACGACCAGTTCCTGCCCGGCAAGGAGGTGCGGACCGCGCAGATCGACATCGCGCCCGAGCGCCTCGGACGCCGCACCGACGTCGACATCGCCATCCACGGCGACGCCCTCTCCACGATCCGCGCGGTGCTGCCGCTCGTGGAGCGGAAGACCGACCGGCGCTTCCTCGAGAAGCTGCTGAAGGAGCAGGACAAGAAGGTGGAGCAGGTCGTCGGCGCGTACACGTCGAAGGCGGAGAAGCTGAAGCCCATCCACCCGGAGTACGCGGCCAGCATCCTCGACGAGGTCGCGGGCGACGACACCGTCTTCACGAGCGACACCGGCATGTGCAACGTGTGGACCGCGCGCTACCTCACCCCGAACGGGCGGCGGCGGATGATCGGGTCGCTCGTGCACGGATCCATGGCCAACGCGCTGCCGCAGGCGATCGGCGCGCAGGTCGCGTACCCGGAGCGGCAGGTCGTGTCGGTCTCGGGCGACGGCGGCCTCTCGATGCTCATGGGCGAGCTGGTGACGGTGGCGGCGTACGGGCTGCCCGTCAAGATCGTGGTGTTCAACAACTCGACGCTCGGGCTCGTGAAGGTGGAGATGCTCGTCGACGGGATCCCCGACTTCGGCGTGGACGTGCCCATGGTCGACTACGCCGCGGTGGCCGCCGCGCTCGGGATCCACTCCCAGCGCGTCGAGGACCCGGCCGACATCCGCGGCGCGCTCGAGGCCGCGTTCGCGCACGACGGGCCCGCGCTCGTCGACCTCGTGACCGACCCGATGGCGCTCTCGATCCCGCCGGAGATCACGGCCGCGCAGGTGAAGGGCTTCGCGCTGTCGATGTCGAAGATCGTCATGAACGGCGGCGTCGGCGAGGCCGTGAAGCTCGCCCGCTCGAACCTGCGGAACATCCCGCGTCCGTGAGCGATCCCGCCCGCGACCCCATCCCCATCCCCACCCGCACCACCCGAACCGAGGAGATCCCCATGTCCCAGCCCGTCGTCGTCACCGCCGTCTTCACGCCCGTCGCGGGCAAGCACGACGAGGCGGTCGCCGCCCTGTCCCGCGGCATCGCCGAGGTGCACGAGGAGGAGGGCTGCGAGGTCTACGCGATCCACGACGCCCCCGACGGCACCATCGTGATGCTCGAGAAGTGGTCGTCCGTCGAGGACCTCGACGCGCACGGCGCGGGCGAGGCCGTCGCGCGGATGGGCGCGTCGCTCGCGGGGCTCATCACCGGGCCGGCGGTCGTCACGCGGCTCACGCCGATCCCGGCGGGCTCGGAGCTGCAGGGCGCGCTCTAGGGAAGGAGAGGGCGGGGGAGCGATCGCCCGCACGACACGCGCGTCCGCCAGGGTGGGCACGTGACCTCGCGTGGAGCCCGCATCCTCAGCCGCCTGCCCCTCGCGTTCGCGGTCCTCGTCGTCGTCCTCGTGGGCGGGACCGTGGCGGCGACGCCGTCGCTCGAGCGCGCGGGGCTCCTCGACGTCCCGCCGTCGCCGCAGCGCTACGCCGACATGGCGGTGGACCTCATGGTCGACGGACTCCAAGCGGATCCCGCCCGCGTCGCGGAGGTCCGGGCGCGGGTGGACGCGCAGGCCGCGTCGGCGCGCAACTACGCCGGCACCCACCCGGCGCTGTCCGGCGCCGCGAAGGAGCTGGGCGGCGAGCACAGCACGTTCCTCGGTCCCGCCGAGGCCGCGGCGGACTTCGGCGACAGTCCTCCCGTCTCGGCCGAGCCGCGGCCGACGGTCACGACGGCCGACGGGATCACGACGATCGTCATCCCGACGCTGATCGGCGGCGACGACGCGTCGCGTCAGCGCTACGTCGACGCGGGCGCAGGGGGCCTGGTCGCCGCGGCGCCCGCGACGACGCGCGGCTGGATCGTCGACCTCCGTGGGAACAACGGCGGCGACATGTGGCCCATGCTCGCCGCGCTCTCGCCCCTGCTCGACGAGGGACAGGTGATGTCGTTCGAGTACACGGGCCGCTCGGTGCCCGTCACCGTTGCGGGCGGTGCCGTGGCCCAAGACGGCGACGTGGTGGCGACGAGCGGCGCGGGACGGGTTCCCGCCGGACTGCCCGTCGCGGTGCTCACCGACGGCATGACCGTGAGCTCCGGCGAGGCGGCCGCGATCGCGTTCGTCGGCCAGGAGGGCGTCCGTTCCTTCGGGCAGCCCACGTACGGCTTCAGCACGGCGAACGAGCCGCGGACCCTCGTCGACGGCGCGGTC
Source organism: Clavibacter vidaverae (assembly GCF_047529985.1). Lineage (NCBI taxonomy): Bacteria > Bacillati > Actinomycetota > Actinomycetes > Micrococcales > Microbacteriaceae > Clavibacter > Clavibacter vidaverae. Next base: position 181,597 of record NZ_JBLJAM010000002.1, on the reverse strand, counting down.
GTCAACCTCACGGTCGGGGTTGACGCGGATCGCACGGGGAAGCGCTACGGCGTCCCCGTGGAGCCGGACGTCGTGGTCGACGAGGCCGGCATCACCGCCGCGGTCGACGCCTGGTTCGACGCGCCGCGGTAGGCCTGGGCCGGGCGGGGCTCAGCCGACCTCGACCAGCGTGATCCCGGCCGAGCGGTCGCCCGACGCGAGGGCCTCGAGCGCGGCCGGGGCGTCATCGAGCGGGATGCGGTGCTCGATGAGGAGCTCCGGGCGGAGCGCGCCCGAGGCGACCATCTCCATCAGCTCGGCGTAGTCGTGCGCGGGCATGCCGTGGCTGCCGTGCAGGCTCAGCTCCTGGCTGATGACGAACGGCACGGGCACGGTCGGCTCGCTCGCGAACAGGCCGATCTGCACCTGCCGGCCCGTCGGCGCGAGCGCGAGCAGGCTGATCCGGAGCGTGGACTCGCGGCCGAGCGCCTCCACCGACACCTGCACGCCGTCGGGCGAGACCGCGCGGATCGCGTCGAGGACGTCGAGCTCCGAGAGGCCCGACGAGTCGATCGTGTACTCCGCGCCGAGCTCCGAGGCGCGCGCGAGGGCGGCGGGGTCGACGTCGACCGCGATGACCTCCGCGCCGACCGCGACGCCGATCATCACCGCGCTGAGGCCGACGCCGCCGCAGCCGATGACGAGGAGGCGCTCGCCGCGCTGGATCCGGGCCCGGTGCACGAGCCCGCGGAAGGCCGTGGCGAAGCGGCAGCCGAGGAGCGCGGCCGCGCCCGCGTCGAGGTCGTCGGGCACGGGGATGAGGTTGACGTCGGCGTCGTGCAGGGCGACGAGCTCGGCGAATGATCCCCAGTGCGTGAAGCCCGGCTGCGTCTGGTCGCGGCACACCTGGCCGTTGCCGGCGCGGCACTCGGCGCAGCGGCCGCACGCGCAGACGAACGGGACGGTGACGCGGTCGCCCACCTGGAAGCGCGTGACCTCGGGGCCCACCTCATGGATCCGCCCGACCAGCTCGTGGCCCGGCACCTGCGGGAGCGCGATGCCGTCGTCGTGACCGAGCCAGCCGTGCGCGTCGCTGCGGCAGACGCCCGTGGCCTCGACGCGCACGACGACCCCGGCGGGGGAGGGCACGGGATCCGGCAGCTCGCGGACGACGGGGGTCTCGCCGAACTGCTCGTAGACGACGGCGCGCATGGGGCTCCTCGGGGTCGGGACGGTCCGTCGGATGGCCCGGACGGATGGGCTCATCCACGGTATACGAGCGCCGGACTCACCCCGACGCGGGTGCGTCGTCGTGCGTGCCGGGCTCCCAGCGGGGCGACGGGGAGCCGCCAGCCTGCCACGCCTCGGCGGCGCCCGGCGGATCCCGTCCGCCGGGCGCCCTCGCGGTCAGCCGCGGTCGGCGAGCAGCGTCTCCCGGACGGCCGCGGTCGTCGCGACCACCTCGCGGGCCCCCGCCGACGAGAGGAGGACGGCGTCGGCCTCGGTGACGAGCGACTCCTCCCGCCACTGGGCCTCGTACAGGGCGGCGCGGTAGCCCGACGACGCCTGGCAGGCCGCGTCCGCCCGGGCGAGCGCGATGTCCGCGGAGGGACCGTCGCCGTCGGTCGGCTCGAGCAGGGTCATGGGATCCGCGGGCAGCGGGCGTCCCCGGTGGCGGAGCTCGTCCTCGGAGGAGTCGACGAGGCAGGAGCCCCATGCGTCGGCCGCCGCGACGACCGCGGGGTCGCGGAGGGCACGCTCCCGGGCGTCGGCGCGCAGCTCGAGCGCGCGCATCTGGATGTCCTGGTTCGTGCCGGCGTGCGCCCAGACGCCCGCGCGGACGCCCGGGAGGCAGGCGTCGAGCGCGGTGCCGAGCGCCGGGTCGGCGTTGTGTGCCATCCGCCACTGCCGATGCGCGGCGCGCGCGAGATCCACGACCGGCCCGTGGCCGTGCGCGGCGGCGCGCGCGGCGTCGAGCGGCGGGGCGATGAGGCGCCCGTCGGCGTGCGACTCCGGCGCGAGGAGCACCGCCGGGTCGAGCGCGGGCGCCTCGTCCGCGATGCCCTGCTCGGCGAGGCACGGCCGCAGGCGGATGTCCTCGGCCACGCCGATGGCGTCCATCGAGACGCCCGCGGCCGCGTCGAGCGGCATGGTCCAGGCCGCGGCGTCCCGCGCGGGGAGGTCCGCGACGGGCTCGGTGCGCGGCACCGGCGCGTTGACGACGGCGACGCCGACGAGCCCGGCCGCGACCACGACGGCGACGACGCCGCGGGGCGTGCGGATCCGGCGGACGAGACGTGCCGCGGACGCGCGGATGGGGGATGCGCTCATGACCGCACCAGTCCTCTCTCATGGGCGAAGACGACGACCTGCAGGCGGCTGCGGAGCCCGAGCTTCGCGAGCACCGCCTGCACGTGCGTCTTCACGGTGGACGCCTGGACGAAGGACGCCTCGGCGATCTGGCTGTTGGTGAGCCCGCGCGCGACGAGCAGGAACGTCTCGCGCTCCCGTGGCGTCAGCGCGGCGAGCACGTCGAGGTCGGGGCGCGGCGACGGGGATCCGAAGTCGCGCAGGAGGTCGTCGGTGTCGCCGGTGACGTCGCCGGCGGCGGCCGCGCGCACGGCGGCGAGCAGCACCTCGGGCCGGGCGTCCTTGGTGAGGAACGCGGCGGCGCCGGCCCGGGCGGCGGCGCGCACGGCCTGGTCCTCGCGCATGGTGGTCAGCACGATGACGCGGGGCGCCTCCGCGGCGCCGTCCCGCACGGCGGCGGTCGCGGCGAGGCCGTCGAGCACGGGCATGCGGAGGTCCATCAGCACGACGTCGGGTGACTCCCGCCGCACCAGGTCGAGCCCCGCGCGACCGTCCCCCGCGATGCCGACGCAGACGAGGTCGTCCGTGGCGTCGATCTGCATCCGGAGCCCCTCGGCGAAGAGCGGCTGGTCGTCGACCACCGCCACGCGCACGCGCTCAGCCACGGATCGCGATCGCGTCGGAGGCGGAGGCGGAGGCGGGCGCGTCCGGGGACGCCGCGCCGTCGAGGGGGAGGAAGGCGGTGACGACGAACTCGCCGTCCGCGTCGGGCTCGGCGGTGAGCCAGCCACCGACGATCCGGGCGCGCTCGCGCATGCCGGGGATCCCGGCCCCCGGTCCCGGCACGGCTCCGTGCGTCACGAGCGGCGCCCTGCCGGACGACCGCACCAGGAGCGCGAGCCCGGGACCCCGCCAGTCGAGCACGACCGCCGCGCGGGCCTCCGCGCCGCCGTGCTTCAGCGCGTTCGTCAGGCTCTCCTGCACGATCCGGTAGACGGCGAGCTGGTGCGCGGGACGCAGGTCCCAGCGCTCCCCGAGCTCGTCGAGGGTGATCCCCATGCCGACGTCGCGCATCCGGTCGACGAGGGCGGGCAGGTCGGCGAGGGACAGCAGCTCGTCGCCCGCCTCGGTGATGCGCTCGATGAGGCCGCGCACGTCCGTCAGGGCGTCGCGCGCGACGCCGGAGATCGCGGAGAGGGCACCGGCCACGATCTCCGGCCGCCGCGCGGACATGGCCGTCGCGCCCTCGGACTGCGCGACGACGATGGTGAGCGCGTGCGCCACCGAGTCGTGCACGTCACGGGAGATGCGGGCGCGCTCGAGTCCGAGCCGCAGCTCCATGTCGGTCTCCGCCAGGCGGCCTTCCGCCTCCTCGAGCACCGTGCCCATGCGGCGGAGGCGCAGGGCGGCGCCGATGGCGAACCCGACGGCCCAGGCCATCACGACCGCGCCGACGGCCGCGAGGAGCAGGACGACGACCGTGTCGCCGACGGGCCGGGGGCTGCCGGTGGTGAGGCCGCCCGTCCAGTCGAGGAGACGCGTGCGCGCGGCGGCGGTCGGCACCGCGATGTGGAGGACCGCGGCCCCGGCCGCGAGGATCCCGACGGGCAGGGCCACGAGCCGCGTCCGTCGCGCGCCCGTCGCGGCGATCAGCAGGAGCACGACGCCGATCGCCGCGTGCATCGGCCAGGTGGTCGCGTCGGCGGCCGGGGCGAGCCCCACGAGCTGCAGCACCGGGATCACGACGACGATCGCGAGCGACGCGGCGGGCAGCCAGACGGCCAGGGCGATGGCCGCCCCCAGCGCCACGGCCAGCGTCGCGGTGCCCGCGAGGCCGGAGCGGCCCGTCTCGGCGAGGATCCAGAGGGTGGCGAAGGCGACGCCGCCGAGCGGGGCGATCGCGTGCGCGATCGAGCGGGAGGAGGTCATGGGCTCAGGCTACGAGCGCGCCTCGCCGGGGCGGGGCGGTCGCCGGGAACCTCATCCTCGCGGGGGAGATCCCGGCGCGCGCTGGCAGACTGGCCGGGTGACCCGCACCCCCGCCGCCCCCGCGTTCACCCGTCCGTCGCTCGCGCCCGGGCTCCTCGGCGCCATCGTGCTGCTGGCCGGGTTCGCGGTGATCGACGGCGACCTCTTCACGGTGGTGCGGTTCGCGGTCGCGATCCTCGCGCTCATCATGATCGTGTTCTCGGTGCGCGCCCGCAGCTGGTGGAGCGCCGCGCTGCTCGCGGCCGTCGCGGTCATGTGGAACCCCGTCGCCGTGATCCCCGTCGAGGCGGTCACGTGGCAGTCGCTCCAGTACGTCGCCGCGATCGTGTTCATCGCGGCCGGGATCCTCGTGAAGGTGCCCGTGGAGGACGCGCCTACGCCGGGCCGACCCCGAACGCGCGCTCCTCGGTGAGGCCGCGGCGCAGGTAGGCGACGATCTCGTCGAGCGAGCGGCGCGCGAGCGCCGGATCCGCGGCCGGGTAGGCGAGCCAGCCCTGGTCGGCGCGGGGGATCCGCACCAGCCGCGCCTTCGCCCCCGCCGCCTTGAGCGCCGCGACGCCCTCGACGACGTGGTCGATCCGCTCGTCCGCGGCGCCCACGTGCACGAGCGCGTCCGGCAGCCGGTCCAGCCCGTGGCCCTGCCGGTCGGACGCCTGCCCGGTCGGCACGTCGCCGGACGGGCTCACGAGCACGAGCCGCAGCACGGCCGGCCCATCGGCGTCGCGGGCCAGGGCGGTGATCCGCAGCGCGCGGTCGGCGCCCGGGCCGTCGCCGAGGATCCCGAGGCGCTCCGGCGTGCCGTTCCAGCCGGCCGCGTGCGAGGCGATCCAGGACAGGCCCGCGAGCGCCTGCGCGTCATCGTCGGGCGCCATGGCCACGACGACCGCGCGGAGGTCCTTCGCGAGGGTGGAGGGGAGCCAGTCGCCGTCGTGCCGCGCGAGCACGACGAGCACGGGGGATCCGGTCGCCGAGCGGTCGTGCCCGGGCGGCGTCCAGACGGCGATGTCGAGGGGGAGGCCCTGCTCGCCGGCCGAGCGCCGGACGACGCGCGTGCCCGCCGCGGGCGTCCCGCGCAGGGATCGCGCGACGGCCGGTACGTGCCGGATCGCGATGCCGAGGATCCGGCGGCGCGCGGTGACGGACGCCGCGGTGGTGCGCGCGGCCATCAGGCGCGACCCGCGGATCCGGCGCCGGCCGATCCGGGCACCGGCGACCCGGAGACGGAGGCGGGCGCCTCCGACGGACGCGTCTCGCGGACGCCGCGCGGCACGGCGCCGTGGCCCTCGGGCACGCGCTCGTCCTCGCGGACCGGGCCGGGAGGGGTGCCGTCGCCGAACGGGCGGCCGCCCAGCTCCTCGCGCCCGTGCGGCTCGAGCCAGCCCCAGGTCTCGGGGCCGACGGGGACGACGCGGGTCGGGTTGATGTCGGTGTGCGTCAGGTAGTAGTGCTGCTTGATCTGCACGAAGTCGATGGTGTCGCCGAACCCGGGCGTCTGGAACAGGTCGCGCGCGTAGGCCCACAGCACGGGCATCTCGTCGAGCTTCTGCCGGTTGCACTTGAAGTGCCCGTGGTAGACGGCGTCGAAGCGCGCGAGCGTGGTGAACAGGCGCACGTCGGCCTCGGTGATCGTGTCGCCCACGAGGTAGCGCTGCGTCGACAGGCGGTCGCCCAGCCAGTCGAGCCGCGCGAAGAGCCGGTCGTAGGCCTTCTCGTACGCCTCCTGGGATCCGGCGAACCCGCAGCGGTAGACGCCGTTGTTCACGTCGCGGAAGACGAGGTCGGCGACCTCGTCGATCTCGGCCCGCAGGTGCTCGGGATAGAGGTCCGGCGCGCCCTCGCGGTGGTGCTCGGTCCACTCGGTGGAGAGGTCCAGCGTGATCTGGGGGTAGTCGTTCGTGACGACCTGCCCGGAGGGGATGTCGACGAGCGCGGGCACCGTGATCCCGCGCGGGTAGTCGGGGAACCGCGCGAAGAACGACTCCTGCAGGCGCTCGGTGCCGAGGACCGGGTCGCGCCCGTCGGGGTCGAGGTCGAAGGTCCAGCTGCGGGCGTCGTGCGTGGGGCCGGGGAGGCCGAGCGAGATGGCGTCCTCGAGGCCGAGCAGGCGGCGGACGATCACCGAGCGGTTCGCCCACGGGCACGCGCGCGCCGCGACGAGCCGGTAGCGGCCGGCCTCGACGGGCCAGCCCTGCGAGCCGTCGCGGAGGATGCGGTCCTCGATGTAGTTCGTGTCGCGGGTGAACTCACCCTCCTCGACGTAGCGGCCGGGGGCGCCCGCCTCGTTGGTACCGGTGGGTGTCGCCTGATCCGTCATGCATCCAGCCTAGGCCGGGGCGCCCGCGCCGACCGGGCCGGGCCGCGCCGCGCACGGCGGCGCATCGCGGGCCTGCCGTGCCCTAAACTCCTCCTGTGCCCGTCCTCCCCGAGGCGGCCGGGCGCAGGCGGCGGACCCGCATCCCACCCCCGACCCGGAACCCCGGTTGCTCGAGGAAGGTCCCCTCGCCACCGTCCGACCGCACGCGTCACCGTGCGCGACGGGCTTACGTCCTTCCGATCCGGGAGCGCAGGCGCGGCCTGGCCCCGGCAGTGAACAAGGAGTTGCATGGCTCGCACCGGCCAGCGGCGGTCCTCCGCCCGCACGCGCACGATCGACAACGAGGGGCTCATCCCCGTGCTGGCGCGCGCCGTGCGCGAGATCGAGCAGGCCGCCCAGCGCGGCAAGCTGAAGCCCGTCAACCGCACGAAGTTCCAGGTCATCGCGGTGCTGATGCGCGAGGAGCGCACGCACGCGAAGGACCCGGCCACCCCGCTCAGCGACTCCGAGCGCGCCGAGACCCTGAAGCGCCTCGACGGCATCGCGAGCATCCTCGCCCGCACGGCCGCGCGCGACACCTCGGTGCTGCCGCTGCTGGATCCCGACGCCAAGCTCTCCGAGACCGCCCGCGCCATGCGCAAGCACATGCTGTTCGACGGCGGCGTGGAGATGGTCGTGGAGGAGGAGCCGGAGCCCGAGCCCGAGGATCCCGCGCTCGCCAAGCTGCACGAGCGCCAGGTCGTCCCGCCGTCGGTCAAGGCCCGCGTGCTCGCGAACCCGTTCCTCGAGCCGGACCTCGACCGGCCCGCGCCCGCCGCGCCGCCCACGCGGCTGCTGGCGAACTGGGAGCTGCTCGGCCCGCTGTTCAAGTCGTTCGAGTACGGCGCCGGCGGCGGCATCGCGAGCATGGACCTGCCCGAGAGCCCGCGCATCGACCGCCTCTCGCCGCACGGCCTCGAGCTCATGCGCCACCAGGCGCGCTTCCTCGAGAGCGTGCGCCTCGGCCACCGCGAGTTCCTGCTCGCCGACGAGCCCGGCCTCGGCAAGACCGCGCAGGCGCTGCTCGCCGCGTCGGTCGCCGACGCGTACCCGCTGCTCGTCGTCGTCCCGAACGTCGTCAAGATGAACTGGAAGCGCGAGGTCGAGCGTTGGACGCCGCACCGCCGCGCCACCGTGATCCACGGCGACGGCCTCGGGCTCGACGCGTTCGCCGACGTGGTCATCGTCAACTACGAGGTGCTGGACCGCCACATCGGCTGGCTGCGCACGCTCGGCTTCCGCGGCATGGTCGTCGACGAGGCGCACTTCATCAAGAACCTGCAGTCGCAGCGCTCGAAGTTCGTGCTCGCGCTCGCCGAGAGCATCCGGCAGCGCCAGTCCGCGCCGCTGCTCATGGCGCTCACGGGCACGCCGCTCATCAACGACATCGACGACTTCCGCGCCATCTGGCAGTTCCTCGGCTGGATCGACGGCGACAAGCCCACGTCGGTCCTCATGGGCGAGCTGGAGGAGGCGGGCCTCACGCCCGCGGATCCCGGCTTCTTCGCGGAGGCGCGGCGCGCGGTCATCGACCTCGGCATCGTCCGCCGCCGCAAGATCGACGTGGCGACCGACCTGCCGTCCAAGCGCATCGCCGACCTGCCCGTCGAGCTCGACGACGACCTGGGCCGCTCGATCCGCCAGGCCGAGCGCGAGCTCGCGGCGCGGCTCGTCAAGCGCTTCACGGCGCTCGTCGGCGCCCGCGGCACGACCGTGCCCGACGTCCTCGACGGACCGGCCGCGGAGCGCGCGCACCTCATCCGGCTCGTGGCGCAGTCCGAGCTCGACGAGGCCAAGGCGCAGAAGACCGGCGAGAACGTCTTCACGATGGTCCGCCGCATCGGCCAGGCGAAGGCCGTGCTCGCGGCCGACTACGCCGCGCAGCTCGCGCGCTCGGTCGGCAAGGTCGTGTTCTTCGCGAAGCACGTCGACGTGATGGACCAGGCCGAGGCCACGTTCGCGAAGCGCGACATCCGCTCGGTGTCGATCCGCGGCGACCAGACCCCGGCGGCGCGCCAGCACGCGATCGACGCCTTCCAGAACGACCCCGAGGTCCAGGTCGTGGTCTGCTCGCTCACCGCGGCGGGCGTCGGCCTCAACCTGCAGGCCGCGTCGAACGTGGTGCTCGCGGAGCTCAGCTGGACCAGTGCCGAGCAGACGCAGGCCATCGACCGCGTGCACCGCATCGGCCAGGAGGAGCCCGTCACCGCGTGGCGGATCATCGCGGCGCAGACCATCGACGCGAAGATCGCCGAGCTCATCGACAGCAAGGCGGGCCTCGCGGCGCGCGCGCTCGACGGCGAGGACTTCGACGAGGCCGGATCCACGTCCGTGCAGCTCGACGCGCTCTCGCACCTCCTCGAGGAGGCGCTGGCGGCGTAGTCGACGCGATCCGCACGACGTGACGACGCTCCCGCGACCTGCTGGTCGCGGGAGCGTCGTGCGTGCGGTGGGCTAGTCGTCCCGTCGTCGTCGCCGTTCGCCCGCCCGCCCGATGAGGTAGGTGGCGGGGAAGACGAGCACGGCGCTCACGAGCGCCGAGGCCACATGGTCCGACGTCGGGGTTCCGCCGACCAGCGGCACCACGACCAGCTGCGACACGAGGACGAACGCCGTGATGATCGCCGCGTCGCGGAGGGCGCGTCGTCCGGGGGAGGAGGTCATCCGCCCAGGATGCACGGCGGACGGGCGCGGGGTGCGGACGCTCCCCAGCGCCGATCAGCCGCGCTCGGCCTTCCGACGCGCCCGCTCGGCCTTCCGGGCCGCGCGGCGCTCGCGGGCGACGGCGTCCTGCGCGTCCTGCGTGGGGTTCGAGCGGGAGGTGCCGATGACGGCGAAGGCGATGAGGATCACGATGACGACCATGACGGGGACGATGACGAGCATGGGCACCATGGCGGCTCCTCGGGTCGGGACTCCCGAGCGTACCGACCGGATCCGCCCGCTCAGTCCTCGAGGGCGGCCCCGCGGAGGTCCGGCAGGGTGAGCGCGGCGGCCGCGGCCAGCGCGAACACCGCGGCGAAGACGCCGAACGGCAGCGCGACACCGCCCAGCGCGAGGAGCGGCGGGACGCACAGCGGCGCGACGATCGAGGCGAGGCGCCCGAAGCCCGCCGCGCTCCCGGCACCCGTCGCGCGCACGCGGGTCGGGTACAGCTCGGGCGTCACGGCGTAGAGCGCGCCCCACGCGCCGAGGTTCGAGAACGACATGAGCGCGCCGAACACGAGGATCGTCGTCACGTCGTCGGCGGTGCCGAAGAGACCGGCCGACACGGCGGATCCCGCGAGGAAGACCGCGAGCGTCACGCGCCGCCCCCACCTCTCCACGAGCCAGGCCGAGACGGCGTAGCCGGGCAGCTGCGCGAGCGTGATGAGGAGCGTGTACTCGAACGAGCGCACGAGCGAGAAGCCCTGCGCGACGAGCAGCGTGGGCAGCCAGATGAAGGCGCCGTAGTAGGCGAAGTTGACGCAGAACCACACGATCCAGAGGGACAGCGTGCGGCGGCGGAGGCGGGCGCCGAAGAGGCGCTCGCGGGGGGCGGCATCGGCGTCGTCTCCGGCCGTGGCCTCCGCCGGGGCGTCCGTGGTCACGGCGTCCGTCACGGGATCCGCCCCCGCCGCCGACTCGAGGCCGCGCACCACCCGCTCCGCCTCCGCGTGCCGGCCCTTCGCCTCGAGGAACCGCACCGACTCGGGCAGGCGCAGCCGCACGACGATGGCCCACACGGCGGGCACGGCGCCGAGCGCGAGCGCCCAGCGCCAGCCGTCGTCGCTCGCGGGGATCACGAGGTAGCCGATGAGCGCGGCGGCCGTCCAGCCGACGGCCCAGGCCGACTCGAGGATCACGATGACGCGCCCCCGGATCCGCGCGGGCGCGAACTCGCTCACGAGCGTCGACGCGACGGGCAGCTCGGCGCCGAGCCCGAGGCCCACGACGAACCGCAGCGCGATGAGCGCGCCCACCGACATCGCGAGCGCGGAGACGCCCGTCGCCAGCCCGTAGACGAGCAGCGTGAGCGCGAACACCTGGCGCCGGCCGAGCCGGTCGGCGAGGAGCCCGCCGACGCTCGCGCCGATCGCCATGCCGAGGAACCCGGCCGACGCGACGAACCCGAGCTGCCCGGCGTCCGCCTTCCACACGACCGCGAGCTGCGCGATCACGAAGGAGATGAGGCCGACGTCCATCGCGTCGAGCGCCCAGCCGACGCCGCTGCCGCCGAGGATGCGGGAGTGCGCGCGGGTCCAGGGGAGGGCGTCGAGGCGCTGGGCGCGGGTGGGCCGGGACGTGGTGGTGGTCATGGTCGTGGCCTCCGGGGCGCTCGGGTGGGCCGCGCGCCCCCACGGAGGAGGGGCAGGGGGCGCTCGCGGTGGATCGAGCGTAGCGCCGGGGCGGGCCGCGGCCCGCCCCGTGACGTCAGCGCTGCCGGACGCGCTCGGCGAGCTTCTCGAAGGCCGCCGCGTGCGTGACCCGCAGGGCGTCCCACGACGCGGTCATGTCGACGCGCTCGGGATCCGCGACGACCTCCGCGAAGCCGTGCTGCGCGCGCGGCACCGCATCGCCCGGGAGCACGAGCGACTGGATGAAGGCGCCCGTGTCGTCCGAGAAGGTGAGCGTGTGGCTGGCGACGTTGCGGTGCCAGTCGTCCGACGGCCAGGACAGGAACGCGACGTGCCGGGGCACGACGCCCGTCTCGGCCGCCGAGACGTAGCTGCCGTAGTGCTCCTCGCCGGGCGACAGGATCTTGTAGGAGCCGTTGTCGAGGTACACGAGCAGCGCCTCGTCGAAGGGCTTCTCGCCGTACATGGCCGTGTAGCGGAGGGCGTGCACGAGCACGGGCGTGCCGAGCGGCACGTGGTGCGCGGCCGCCGGGGTGGCGGTCGGCGTCGCGACGGAGGCGGGGGCCGCGGGCGTCAGGTACTCCTCGTCGGTCACGTGCTCGCCCCAGCCGGTCGCGGAGACGGGGTCGTCGCCGTCCTCCAGCACCGCGATGTGCTCCATGGGCGCGTGGGCCGTGGCGCCGTGCCAGTGCTCCTCGCCGGCCTCGATGTACACGGATCCGCCGGGCCCGACCTCGACGACCTGGCCGCCGCGCGTGCCCACCCGGGCGATGCCGGACGTGACGTGCAGCGTCTGCCCGAGCTGGTGCGAGTGCCACACGGTGCGGGCGCCCGGCGCGAAGGTGACGGCCGCGACGACCGCGCGCTGCTCGGCGGTCTGCGGGGTGGAGAGCCAGCGGAGGCGGACCTCGCCCGTGAACTGGTGGTCGGGCATCGTGACGGCGAGGGTCTCGGCCTGGACGCGCATGCGGTGTCCTCTCTGTCGGGCACGCGGGATGCCCGGGTCGTCGAACGGGGAGCCCCGGCGCGGGTGTTCGCGTCGGGGCACGGGCATCCTCCCGCGGGTGCGGCTGGGAGGGGGCCGGGGCGTCCCCAGGCCGGGGCGGATCCGGCCGGATCCGCGTCGGAGGCTCAGCCGAGCGCCTCCGGGGCGCGGAAGAAGTCGCGCTCGTACGCGGCGGAGACGAGCGACGCCTCGAGCATCGCCGCGCGCCGGGACGGACCCGCGAGCACGGCGGCCTCGTCGACCAGCTCGCACGCGCGCCGGGTCGCGGCCGCGAACGCCGGATCCGCGTACGTCGCGAGCCACGCCGCGTACGGGTGCGCGGACCCCGCCGCCTCCGCCGCGGATCCCGCCGCCCGGAGCCGCGTGCCCACGTCCGCGTAGATGGTGAAGCACGGCAGCAGCGCCGCGACGAGCACCGCGTAGTCGCTCCCGGCCGCGTGCGCGAGCAGGTGGTCGACGTACGCGCGCGTGACGGGACCCGCGACCGCGGGCGCGGGATGCCGCGACAGCCACTCCTCGTGCAGCGCCGACTCCGCCGCGATCGCGTCGGCCGCCGAGCGCGCCCACGCGACCTGCGCGTCCGGCGTCGGCGCCAGCTGGCTCGCCCGCGCCAGCACCCGGGAGTAGGCGCGCAGGTAGATCGCGTCCTGCGCGAGGTAGTGCGAGAACCACGTCTCGGGCAGGCTGCCGTCGCCGAGTCGGCGGACGAACGCGAGCTCGTCGATCTCGCGGCGGAGGTCCGCGGATCCCGCCCACATCTCCGCGGAGACGGATCCGGCGTGGGTGCCCGCGGCGTCCCACAGCGCGCGCAGGTGGTCGAGCGGGCCGGCGCCCGCGCCGACGTCGAGGTCCTCCGCGTGCACGAGCGATCCCGTGAGCCACGCCTTCGCCTCCGTGAGCGCGGCGAGCCAGTCGCCGCGGCGCGGATGCAGCGTCGCGAGCGCGCTGGAGAGCGAGCAGCCGGTGCCGTGCGTGCTGGTCGTGGCGATGCGCGGGCCGTCGACCACGTCGACGGTCGCGTCCGCGCCGTTCGAGTCCGGGGTCACGAGCGCGTCCGGGCAGTCGTCCTCGCGGAGGTGGCCGCCCTTCACGATCACGCGGACGCCGTGCCGCGCGGCGAGGGTCCGCCCCTGCGCGAGCGCGGCCTCCCAGCCGTCGGCCTCGGACTCGCCGAGGAGCGCGGCGAGCTCCGGCAGGTTCGGCGTCACGACGTCCGCGAGCGGCAGCAGGCGACGGAGCGCGTCGGTCGCGTCGTCGTCGAGGAGGGCGTCGCCGGACTGGGCGATCATCACCGGATCCAGCACCACGACCGGGGGCCGCACGGCCCGCAGCCAGTCGGCGACCTCGTCGACGACCGCGGCGGATCCGAGCATGCCGATCTTCACGGCGTCGATCACGACGTCGTCGGAGACCGCGTCCAGCTGCGCCCGCAGGAACGCCACGGGCGGCACGTGGATCTCGCGCACGCCCCGCGTGTTCTGCGCGACGAGCGCCGTGACGACCGCCATGCCGTAGCCGCCGTTCGCCGCGATGGACTTGAGGTCGGCCTGCACGCCGGCGCCGCCCGTGGGATCCGTGCCCGCGATGCTGAGGACGCGGGGGACGCGCGCGGGGTCGGCCGCGGTGCCCGGGGTCGGCGCGGTGCCCTCGTCGGATCCGGAGCCGGAGCCGGAGCCGGAGCCGGAGTCGGAGTCGGACGCGGATCCGGCCGCAGGACGGGCATCGGCCGCGCCGCCCTCGACCGCGGACCCGCCGCCGCGCACCCGCGTCCACGCCGCGACGAGCTCGCGCGCCGCCGCCTCGGGGTCCTCGGCCGCGCAGATCGCCGACACGACGGCCGTGCCCGCGCCGCCGGCCGCCGCGATCGCGTCCACGTCGCGCACGTCCACGCCGCCGATCGCGACGCACGGCACAGGCGAGAGGCCCGCGATGATCCCGAACCCGTCGTGCCCGAGCGGGGCCGGGTGGTCGGGCTTGGTGCTGGTGGGGCGGATCACGCCGACGCCGAGGTAGTCGACCGTGCCGGCGGGGAGCGCGCGCACCGCCTCGACGTGCGCCGGCGTGTTCGCCGTGAGGCCCACGACGAGACGGCGAGCGGGGCTCGCCGCGTCGAGCATCCCGCGGACGAGGTCGGCCGGGACGTCGGACTGGCCGACGTGCACGCCGTCCACGCGCACGCCGCGGGCGAGGCCCGCCAGGACGACGTCGACGCGGTCGTCGACGAGGAGCAGCGGCCGGGGCGCTCCGGGATGCGCAGCCGCGTGCGCGTCGATCGCGTCTGCGGCGGCCGTCACCGTCGCCAGCAGCTCGGCCGCGCTCGCGTGCTTGTCGCGGATCTGCACGGCCGTCGCCCCGCCCGCGACCGCCGCCGCGACGACCGCGGGCACGCCGCGCTCGCCGCAGAGAGCGGGGTCGGTGACGAGGTAGACGGAGAGGTCGATGCCGCTCACGAGAGGCGCTCGCGCTGGGCGACCAGCTCGGGCGTGACGGCGTCGAGCGCGTCGAGCAGCGCGACCGCGAAGGATCCCGGCCCGCGTGCGCCCTCGGCGGCGATCTCCGCGGCGATCGTGTACACGCTCGTGGCGGCGACGGCGGCCCGCAGCGGATCCGGATCCGTCGACGCGAACGCCGCCATCACGGCGCCGAGCGCGCAGCCGCCGCCCGTCACCTTGGTGAGGAGCGCGTCGCCCGTGTGCACGCGCACGACGCGGCGGCCGTCGGTGATGTGGTCGACCGCGCCGGAGACCGCGACGACCGTGCCGTAGGTGCGCGCGAGCAGCGTCGCGGCGTCGAGCGCGGCCTCGACCTCGTCGGTCGCGTCGACACCGCGTCCCCCCGCGCCGCCGGTCGCGAGCGCGATGATCTCCGAGGCGTTGCCGCGCACGATGGTCGGCGACAGCGCCACGAGCTCGTGCGCGAGCCGCGTGCGCACCGGCAGGGCGCCGACGGCCACGGGATCCAGCACCCACGGCGTCCCCGCCTCGCGCGCCGCGTGGGCCGCCTCGACGGCGGCCTCCCGCTGCTCCGCGTGCGGCGTGCCGAGGTTGAGCAGCACGCCCGATGCGATCCCGGCGAACGGCCCCGCCTCGGTCGGCACGTCCGTCATCGCGGGCGCGGCGCCCAGCGCGAGGAGGACGTTCGCGGTGAAGCCGGTGACGACCTGGTTGGTGATGCACTGCACGAGCGGCACGCGCTCCCGCAGCCGGTGGAGGAGGTCCGCCGAGGCGGTCCCCGTCCCGGTGATCTCGTCGATGGACGGGCGCGCAGCGCTCATGGTGACATCCCTCCGCCGGTGCGAACCGGATCAGGTGCGACGGGTCTCATCTCAGCCCTCGTGGGCACCCCGTGTCAGGGATCCACCCTAGGGCCAGACGCGTCGCACCTGTCGGTTCGACCGGCGGCGGTGATCGGCGGGCGCTACGCCAGCCCCGCCACGTCGAGCACCCACGCGTAGTCGAAGGCGCGCTCGCGCCACGCGTCGTAGCGGCCCGACTTGCCGCCGTGGCCGGCCTGCATCTCGGTGCGCAGCAGCACGGGCGCGCCGACCTCGCGGAGGCGGGCCGTCCACTTGGCGGGCTCGACGTAGAGCACGCGCGTGTCGTTGAGGCTCGTGACCGCGAGGATCCGCGGGTACTCGACGCCCTCGCGCACGTTCTCGTACGGCGTGTACGACTTCATGTACGCGTACACCTCGGGGTCGTGCAGCGGGTCGCCCCACTCGTCCCACTCGATCACGGTGAGCGGCAGCGACGGGTCGAGGATGCTGGTGAGCGCGTCCACGAACGGCACGCCCGCGAGGATCCCGGCGAAGCGGTCGGGCGCGATGTTCGCGACCGCGCCCATCAGCAGGCCGCCGGCGCTGCGGCCCTCGGCCACGAGCCGGTCGGGGCTCGTCCAGCCGCGCGCGATGAGGTGGTCGGCCGCCGCCACGAAGTCGGTGAACGTGTTGCGCTTCGTGAGCGTCTTGCCCTCGTCGTACCAGCGCCGGCCCATCTCGCCGCCGCCGCGCACGTGCGCGACGACGAACGCCATGCCCCGGTCGAGCAGCGACAGCCGCGCGATGGAGAACGACGGGTCGATGCTGGCCTCGTACGAGCCGTAGCCGTACAGCAGGAGCGGCGCGGGCGTGCCCGGGTGCACGAGGCCGCGCTTGTAGACGACCGAGAGCGGGATCTCGGTGCCGTCCTCCGCGGTCGCCCACTCGCGGGTCTGCACGTAGTCGTCCGGGTCGTAGCCGCCGCGCACCGGCTGCTGCTTGAGGAGGCGGAGCTCGCGGGTCGCGAGCACGTAGTCGTAGGTCGTGGCCGGCGTCGCGAGGCTCGTGTAGCCGAGGCGGATCGTGGGCTGCGCGAACTCGGGGTTGCCCGCCGTGCCGACCGTGTAGATCGGCTCGTCGAAGGCGATCTCGTGCAGCTGCTCGCCGTCGAGGACCCGGTCGAAGGGGATCACGCCGACGCGGGTGAGGCCCTCGCGGCGGTAGGAGACCA
The DNA here is from genome assembly GCF_047529985.1 of Clavibacter vidaverae. Taxonomy (NCBI): domain Bacteria; kingdom Bacillati; phylum Actinomycetota; class Actinomycetes; order Micrococcales; family Microbacteriaceae; genus Clavibacter; species Clavibacter vidaverae. Next base: position 165,136 of record NZ_JBLJAM010000002.1, on the reverse strand, counting down.
CGACGTGGTCGGCGAACGCGCTGGCGTCCTCGAGGCGCACCTCGTCGTCGTGGGGGATCACCACCTGGCGGTCGGTCGTGGACATGGGGTCGTCGGCCGGCACGTCGACGAGCTCGAAGTTCGTGGCGCCGTCGTTGTGCAGGATGAGGAGCCGGTCGGATCCGTCGATGACCGCGTGGTCGACGTCGTACTCGACGCCGTGGCGGCGCGGCCACACCGAGCGGAACGTGCCCGTGGGGTCGCCGGCGTCGAGCAGCAGCACCTCGGTCGTGATCTTGGAGCCCACGTAGACCATGAGGTACTGACGGCTGCGGGTCATGCCGAAGCCCACGAAGTAGCTCTCGTCGGGCTCGGTGAACACCTTCACGTCCTGCGAGGCGGGCGTGCCGACGCGGTGGCGCCACACGGTGTCGGGGCGCCAGGCGTCGTCGACCGTGACGTAGAAGAGGTGGTCGCCGTGCGCCGAGAAGGTGGCGCCGTGGCTCGTGCCGGGGATCTCGTCGGCGAGGTCCTCGCCCGTCGCGAGGTCGCGGATCCGGAGCGTGAACCGCTCGTCGCCCTCGACGTCGGTCGAGTAGGCGAGGAGGGATCCGTCGGGGCTGACCTCGAACGCGCCGAGCGAGAAGAACTCGTGGCCCTCCGCCTCGGCGTTGGAGTCGAGCAGGATCTGCTCGCCGGGCGTCGCGCCGCCGTCGGCCGCGGGCTCGATGACGGGCGGGGTCCAGTCGTCCGGGCCGGCCACGGGACGGCGGCAGCGGATCGCGTACTGCGACCCCTCGACCGTGCGGGCGTAGTACCACCAGTCGCCCTCGCGGACGGGGACCGAGAGGTCGGTCTCCTGCGTGCGGTCCTTGATCTCCGTGAAGATCCGCTCGCGCACGGGCTCCAGGTGCGCGGTGGCGCCTTCCGTGTACGCGTTCTCGGCCTCGAGGTGCGCGATGACGTCGGCATCGTCCTTGTCGCGCAGCCACTCGTACCGGTCCACGAACGTGTCGCCGTGGAAGGTGCGCTCGATCGGGCGCTGATCCGCGACGGGAGGGGTGGAGGGGGAGTCGGATGCGGGGGAGGAGACGGCCGGGACGGCGGGGTCGGTCATCCCGTCAGCCTACCGACGCACCCGGCGAGGCCCGGAGCGCGGCCGCACGGTGCGCGTTCGTGTCCTCTCGTGCAGGGGATGGGTCCATCGAGCCGGATATCCGCATATCTGCATATCCGGATATCGGGGGACCGGATATCCGGATATCCGGATTCCCCGGTCATCTCCTCATCCGCGGGAGCGGTCTCCGCGACGCTCTCGTGCCCCGCCGCGGATCGCACCTACGATGATCAATGCGCTCCCGGCGATTCCCACCGATCCCGAGATGACGTCCTGCGTCACATACGAGAACGACAGGATCCCGAGGAGGACGCCCGATATGGCGAGTGCCCTGTTCATGTGCGTGTGCAGACGTCAGCCGCGGAATCGGGACGTCGAGTCCCAGAACTCCTTGCACGGTCCCTGGAGGGCCGCCCCGCCGTTGAACGCGGCGCCCAGGATGGCGAAGACGTTCCGGGACATCACCCCTCCGGCTCCCGCGAATGCGGTGCCGGCGAGTCGGAGGTTGCACTGGAGCTGGAGGTCCTTCTCCCGCTGCGTCAGGTCCGGACCCACCGTGGTCTGCACGGGTCGCCCGTTCTCCATGTAGCAGCCCGTGGACGACGAGCAGTAACCCGGATTCGGCTGCTGGCCCCATTGGGCGTGCGCCGGCGCTGCCGTACCGAGGAGGATGGCCCCCGCGATGGCGGCCGTGGACAGGGCCTTGACGTTTCTCATCTGCGTCTCCTCGCATTCGTGGCGGTGAAGCCATGACGTATTCGGATTCGTTCGATGGGTCAACGGTACTAGCGCGATGCGCGCCCTCGCAAGGGTCCACGGGAATGGCCCGGAGCGTCATCCCGCTCGTGATGCGCCATTTCCCTCATCCCGCTCAGGAGGTGACGGGCCCGGCCTCGCGCGGACCGGTCGCGCCCGGCGTCGTCGCCGCGCCGAGCGTGCTCGAGCGGGTGGCGAGGCGTGCGACGGCCTGCAGCGGGATCGACAGCCAGCCGGGCCGGTTGCGGACCTCGTAGATCGCCTCGTACACGGCCTTGTCGATCTCGAACGCGTCGAGCAGCGCCCGGTTCGCCCGGAGGTCGGTGCCGGAGCGGGCGATGTAGCCGTCGACGAACGCGCGGCGGGCGGCGGACGCCCACGTGGCGGCCGACTTGCCGGGGTGCGCGAGCGCGTAGGACCCGGCGACGTAGTCGAACGAGCGGAGCATGCCGGCGACGTCGCGGAGCGTGACGTCGGGCAGCGAGCGCTCGTGCATGGGCCGGAGCGGCTCGCCCTCGAAGTCGAGGAGCACCCAGCCGCGGTTCGGCACCGAGAGCACCTGGCCGAGGTGGTAGTCGCCGTGGATCCGCTGCAGCTTGGGCCACTCGCCCTTCTCGGCGGCGTCGTACACGCTCGCGATGGCGTCGTGGAACGCGGCGATCTCGGGGACCTCGCGCTCGGCCGTCGCGTGACGGCGGCGGAAGCTGACCATGATCCCCTCGATGACGTCGGGGGTCGCCTCGACGGTGGGGAGCGCGGCGGCGAGCGTGGCGTGCACGTCGGCCGTGGCCTCGCCGAGCGCGCGGGCCTGCGCCTGGAAGTCCTCGTCGGCCTCGGCGGCGCGGAGCGCGACCCGCCAGGCGTCGGTGACGCCGGGCAGGAACTCCTGCGCGAAGGCGACGTGCCCGATGGCGCGCCCCTCCTCGCGGCCGGAGTCGCTCCACTCGGCGAGCACGCTGCCCATGGTCTGCGGGACCAGGCGGGACCCGGCGCCCGCGATCGCGGACTGGAGCACGACGTCGGGGTTCTCGCCGTGGTGCAGCGCGCGGAAGACCTTGACGATCATCGGGTTGATGGCCTGGCCGTCGGCGGAGACCATGTCGTAGATGATCGACGTGTTCGACTGCTCGCCCGAGAGCACGTGGGATCCGACGACGGTCGCGATCTCCACGCCCGGCTGGCGCTGGCCGCGGGCGGTCGCGCCGAGCGAGGTCTCGTCGACGTCGGCCTCGCGGTCGTCGAGGATCGTGCGGATGAGCGCCCACGCGTACGCGGGGTCGTGCGGGCCGTCGTAGACGTGCAGCTCGACGCCGTCGTCCTCGACGGTCGTGCCGATGTGGAAGGGCTTCAGCTCCTCCAGCGGCGCCTGCCGGTAGGTGAGCGGCACCTGGTACAGCACGGGCTTCGCGCTGCCGTGGTCGATGATCAGGTGCGTCTCGATGCGGGCGAACCAGCCCTCGTCGCTGAAGCTCCAGCCGCCGATGCGCTCGAGGCGGGGCTCGGTGCCCTTCGAGGCGAACCAGCGCTGCTCGCGCATCCAGGCGGCGAGGAAGTCGGGGATCTCGCTGAGGTCGTGGTGCTGCATGGCTCAGGCCACCTTCGCGGTCACGTCGGCGAGCGACGGGTTGGTGGCGGACGAGCCGTCGGGGAAGAGGACGGTCGGGACGGTCTGGTTGCCGCCGTTGATGGCCTCCACGAGCTCGGCGGTGCCGGGCACCTGCTCGATGTCCACCTCGTCGTAGCCGATGCCCGCGCGGTCGAGCTGCGCCTTCAGCCGGCGGCAGTAGCCGCACCAGGTGGTGGAGAACATCGTGATCCGCCCGGGGGCAGGTACGTAGGAGGAGGTCTCGGGCGCCATGGTCCTCACCCTACGCGCCGAGGGCCGCGCCGACCCGGGATCCGCGGAGCGCGAGGGCGTGCCCCTGCGTGTCGCGGATCCCGATGCGGTCCCGGTCAGCGGCGGATGCGGATCAGCCGCGGAGCGAGCGCTCGAACCAGGCGTTGCGGAACTTGCCCGCGGGATCCAGGCGCTCGGCGAGCTCCAGGAAGTCGCCCGACCGCGGGTACAGCGGCGCGATGTCGGCCGCCCGGACGGTGAACACCTTGCCCCAGTGCGGGCGCGCGCCGAACGGGCGGATGGCCGCCTCGAGCTCGACGAGCAGCGCCTCGACGGCCTCCTGGTCGCGCTTCCACGTGAAGTGCAGGCCGATGGTCGTCTGCCCGTACTGGGGGCTCAGCCAGAGGCGGTCCTCGGCGACGGCGCGCAGCTCGCAGACGAGGAGGATCGGCCGGATCCGGTCGCCCATCTCCCGCAGCGCCCGCACGGCCTCGACGGCCCGGTCGAGCGGCACGTGGAACTCCGACTGGATCTCCTCGCCGTCGCTCGGCGTGAAGCCCATCTTGAAGTGCGAGAGGCGGTCGGACCAGAGGCCGACGACGCCGAGCTGCGAGGTGCTGTTCACGGGGTCGATGCCGAGGATGGGGTGGCGCTCCTCGGTCGCGGCCGGCGCGCCGAAGTAGTCGGCCACGACGACCTCGTCCTCGGGCTGGCCGTCGACGCCGAGCTGCACGCGGCTCTTCAGCCACACCTGGTCGGTGGCCTCGCCGAAGCGGGTGAAGACGCTGACGCTGTAGGCGCCGCCGAACACGTCCTCGAGGTTCTCGTCGAAGGCGTCCCAGCTGAGGCCCTCGAAGACGCGCTGGCGCACGAGGTACGCGGGCTCGACGTCGAGGGTCACGCGCGTGACGACGCCGAGCGCGCCGAGGCCCACGACCACGCCGTCGAAGTCGTCGTCCCCGCGGCGGTAGGTGACGGTCTCGCCGTCGGCGGTGATCAGCTCGAGGGCGGCGACCGCGGTGCCGAGGTTGCCGTTGCCGATGCCGGATCCGTGGGTCGCCGTCGCGATGGCGCCCGCGACCGAGATGTGCGGCAGCGACGCGAGGTTGTGGATCGCGAGGCCCTCGTCGCCGAGGAGCTCCGCGAGCTTCCCGTAGGCGAGGCCCGCGGAGAAGGTGGCGGTGCTGGCGTCGCGGTCGATCACGAGGTCGGCGGGCAGCTCGGCGAGCGAGACCAGCACGTCCGAGTCGGCGATGTCGTTGAACGAGTGGCGGGATCCGAGGACGCGGATGCGGGGAGCGTCGCGCACGATCGCGCGCAGCTCCTCGACGCTCGTCGGCGCGTGGACCTCGCGGGCCTTGTACGCGTAGTTGCCGGCCCAGTTGGTGCCCGCGGTGCCCTGCTCGATGGTGTCGGTCATGCGTCCTCCTCGCGCCCGCCATCGGACGCCGTCGTCTCCAGCTTGCTCGCCCTCCGGCCGGAGGGCGAGAGTGTCGTGCGGTCGGGCCGCGTCGGATGCGGCGGCCGACCCCGGAGGGCCCGCCGCCGCGGTCGTCAGCGGCTCCGGATCGTCAGCTCCAGCGTGCGGGCCGACGGCCAGAGCTGGTGCTCCGGCAGCACGTCGAGGCCGCACGCGCGGGAGCCCAGCCCGTGCTGCGCGGCGTCGATGTACAGGTGCACCGCCTCGCTCGCGGGCAGCTCGTGCGGGTGGGCCGCGCGGTCGAGCTCCTGCGGCGTGTGGCGCGAGGCCGTGAAGCCGGGGCGGCGGCCTGCGGTGTCCGGCCGGGCCTCGACCACGATGCCGTGCTCGCCGTCGAACGTGCCGAGCTCGAGCTCGCGCAGGTCGCTGCGGTGGCCGGTCTCCTGCGGCGTCGAGTACACGGCGCCGAGGTCGTCGACGAGCGACGAGAACCGGCCGACGAGGGCCGCGCGGCGCGAGTCGGGGTACGACTCGAACGGCCCTGTGCCGAACCACTCCGCGTTGGTGACGCTCGCGGGGAGGTCGATGCGGATCCCCACGCGCGGCCACGTGATGGCCCACCCGGCGCTCGGCACGATGTCGACGCGCAGGTCGAGGTCGCCGTCGACGCCCTCGGTCCAGCAGTACGTCGTATCGACCGAGTCGAAGGACTGCGCCGCGCTCGTACGCACGACGACCGTGAGCGAGCCGGAGCCGACCTTCACCGACCGGACCCGGTGGGTCAGCCGGTCGAGGCCCGCCTCGCGCCAGCGCGCCTCGCTCGACGGGCCGGGGACGCCCCGGCCGAAGGTGAGGCGCGGATCCGCCAGCTCGTAGGAGCCGCTGCTGTCGCTGCGGTCGTTGTCGGTGGGCGCGCGCCAGAGCTCGAGGCGCGGGCCGTCGACCTCGAGGCCGCCGAGGCGCACGAGGCGGCCGGTGGCCAGGTCGAACTCGCCGTCGCCGAGGACGAGGCGCGTGGCGCCGGCGTCCGGGTAGGTCTCCTCGTCGGCGTCGAGCCAGCGGGCGGGCACGGCGGGCCGCGGCGCGGGCGTGAGGTCGAACTGCTGCACGGCGACCACGTGGCCGGCCTCGGCCCACGGCTCGTCGTCGCGGAGGATCGCCTGCACGGTGAGCCACACCTCGGGGGCGGGGCCGCGCTCGCCGGCGGCGGCGAGCTCGCCCGCGTCGAGCGCGTCGGCGGGCATCGGGATCCGCACGGTGTCGCCGGCCGCGACGGGCTCGGCCTCGAGGACGCCGGTCGCGATGTCGTCGCCGTCGACCGCGAGCACCCAGACGAGGCTCGTGAGCGCGGTGGAGACGGAGTGGTAGCGGTTCTCGACGACGAGGGACGCGGATCCGCCGTCGCGCGCGAGCCCGAACGCGATCGGCTGCACGACGGCCTTGTACTCGGCGAGGCCGGGCGTGGGGGTGTCGTCGGGCAGGACCATGCCGTCCATCACGAAGTTGCCGTCGTGCACGACCTCGCCGAAGTCGCCGCCGTAGGCGTAGAACGCCTCGCCGTCCGCGGTCTCGGTGAGGATGCCGTGGTCGCGCCACTCCCAGACGAACCCGCCGTGCAGGCGCGGGTAGCGGAGCACGAGGTCCTCGTACTCGCCGATCTGGCCGGGGCCGTTGCCCATGGCGTGCACGTACTCGCACAGGATGAAGGGCTTGGTGCGCTGGCGCATGCCCTCGCCGGGCGTGCAGCCGAGCAGGTCGCCCGGGATCACGTCGCTGCCGATGGACTCGGTCTCCTGCAGGTTCGAGTACATGCGCGAGTAGACGTCGGTGTACTCGCCCGTGTAGTCGCCCTCGTAGTGCACGGGCCGGCCCGGGTCGCGGCGGTGGACCCACGCGGACATGGCGGCGAGGTTGCGTCCGGTGCCCGACTCGTTGCCGAGCGACCACATGACGATGGAGGGGTGGTTCTTGTCGCGCTCGACGGTGCGCTCGATCCGGTCGAGGTAGTGGTCGGCGAACCGCGGGTCGTCGCTGGGGTTGCCGACCCAGCCGCCGAACTCGAAGCCGTGCGTCTCGAGGTCGCACTCGTCGATGACCCAGAAGCCGAGCTCGTCCGCGAGGTCGAGCACGCGGGGGTGCGGCGGGTAGTGGCTGGTGCGGATCGCGTTGACGTTGTGCTGCTTCATCAGCAGCATGTCGGCGCGCGCGTGCTCCTCGTCGAAGACGCGGCCGCGCTCGGGGTGGGCCTCGTGCCGGTTGACGCCGTGGAAGACCACGCGGCGGCCGTTGACGAGGAACCGGTCGCCCTCGATGCGCACGGTGCGGAAGCCGAGGCGGATGGAGAGCGCCTCGACGTTCGTGCGGAGGAAGCCCTGGTACTGCGTGGGGCTCTCGGCGCTCCACGGCTCGACGCGGTCGACGTGCACGGGCGCGACGTCGTCGGGGGTGGCCCAGGTGACGTGGATCCCGAGGTCCTCGACCTCGAGGGTCACGGGGAACGCGGCGGGCTCGGCGTCGACCTCGACGTGCACCGTGCCGGCGCCCGTCTCGTGGTCGTACTCGGCGCGGGTCCACGCGTCGTCGATGCCGCCCTGCGGACGGCCGAGGAGGGTGACGTCGCGGAAGATGCCGGGCATCCACCACTGGTCCTGGTCCTCGAGGTAGCTGGCGATCGACCACTGGTGCACGCGCACGGCGAGCACGTTGGATCCGGGCCTCAGCGACGCCGTGACGTCGAACTCGTGCGAGAGGCGCGACCCCATCGCGGTGCCGACCTCGGCGCCGTTCAGCCACACCTTGAACGCCGACTCGACGCCCTCGAAGCGGAGCACGACGCGCTCGAGCGACTGCCAGTCCGTCGGCACGTCGAGCTCGACGCGGTAGTCGCCCGTGGGGTTCTCGTCGGGCACGTAGGGCGGCTCGACGGGGAACGGGTACTGCACGTTCGTGTAGGCGGGGAGGCCGAAGCGGCCGTCCTGGCCGAGCACCCAGTGGCTCGGCACGGGGATCTCGTCCCAGCCGGAGTCGTCGAACGCGGGGTCGGCCATCTCGTCGGACAGGCCGCGGGGGGTGGGGGAGAGGCGGAACCGCCAGTCGCCGTTCAGCACGATGCGCGGGGCATCCGAGTGCAGGCAGGAACGGGGGCGGCGGGCCGGGCCCGTCGTGGGGGCGAAGTCCTCGAAGTAGGGGAGGGCGTGCGTCATGGGCTTCCTTGCGCGTGGGCGGGTGCGGCGACGTGCCGCGATCCCATCATCGTGGGTCGGGAGGGGACGCGCCGAATGCGCCGACAGCCGGGCAGGTCGCCCTGCCCGGCCGTCGGGGATCCGCGCGCGGACGGGTCAGCCCTTGACCGCTCCGTCCGTCAGGCCGCCCCGCCAGAACTTCTGCAGCACGATCATCGCGGCGATGAGCGGGATGATCGAGACGAGCACGCCGCCGGTGGTCAGCTGGTAGAACTCCGGCAGCCGGTCGACCTGGCTGCGCCAGTTGTTGAGGCCGAGCGTGATCGGGTACAGCTTCGTGTCGGCCAGCATGATCAGCGGCAGGAAGTAGTTGTTCCAGATGCCGACGAGCTGGAAGAGGAACACCGTCACGAGCGCGGGCGTCATGGAGCGGAGCGCGAGCGTGTGGAAGATCCGCAGCTCCCTCGCCCCGTCGATCCGGCCCGACTCGATGACCGCGTCCTCCACCGACGCCTGCGCGTAGATCCGGCAGAGGAACAGGCCGAACGGCGAGACGAGCGACGGGATGAGCACCGACCAGTACGTGTTCGCGATCCCCATGGTGCTGAAGAGCAGGAACAGCGGCAGCGCGGTGGCGGTGCCCGGCACGAGCACCCCGCCGAGGATCGTGCCGAACACGATGTTCGACCCCCGGAACCGGTACTTCGCGAGCGCGTACCCGCCGGCGGCGGCGAAGTACGTCGCGATGAGCGCGCCAACCCCGGCGTAGAGCACCGAGTTGAGGAACCAGCGCACGAAGATGCCGTCGTCGTAGGTGAACACCATCGTGAGGTTCTGCCAGAGGTTCATGTTCGCGAACAGGAACCCGTTGGTGCTGAACAGGTCGGCCGTCGTCTTCGTGGCCGCGACCACGACGTAGTAGACGGGGACGAGGAAGTACAGGGCGACGAGCGTGAGGATCGCCGTGACGAGGATCCGGGTCGCGGGCTTCGTGCCCGCACCCGGCGTGCTCCCGGCCTTCGACGGCCGGCTCACCTTCGCCTGGGCCGCCTGCGCGGCGCGCTTGTGCTCCGCCTTCTCGGCGCCGGACTCGCCGGTGGTCGGCCTGGTCTCCGTGGCGGTCATGCGCGCGCCTCCTTCTTCCTCGCGGCGGCGGCTTCCCGCTCCTCCTTGGGCTTCCTGTTCGTGATCCCGAGGAACACGAACGACAGCACGAACGCGGCGAGGGCGATGATGACCGCCTGCGCCGCGGCCACGCCGTAGTCGTTGTACGCGAACGCGGTCGTGTAGGCCGACAGGTTCGGCGTGTACTGCGAGTCGATCGCGGGGGCGGAGACGGCCAGCACCTGCGGCTCCGCGAACAGCTGCAGCGTCCCGATGATCGAGAACACGGTCGCGAGCACGAGCGCGGGCCGGATGAGCGGCAGCTGGATCGAGAGGGCCGTCCGCCATGCGCCCGCGCCGTCGATGCGCGCGGCCTCGTAGACGTCCCCGGGGATCGACTTCAGCTGGGCGATGATGATGAGCATGTTGTAGCCCGTGTAGGTCCAGGTCACGATGTTCGCGATGGACCAGAGCACGGTGCCCGCGCCGAGGAAGTCGAGCTGGATCCCGAACATCTCGCCGATGTCGATGATGGGCGACAGGCCCGGGATGTAGAGGAAGCCCCACAGGATCGTCGCGATGACGCCCGGCACGCCGTACGGCATGAAGTACGCCGCGCGGAAGAACTGGGGCCACTTCGCCGACGCCGACTCGAGCAGGAGCGCGAGGATCGTGCAGAGGATGATCATCACGGGCACCTGCACGATGCCGAACAGCAGCACCCGGCCGATGGACGCCGTGAAGGCGTCGTTCTGGAGCGCGAGCGCGTAGTTCTCGAAGCCGGCGAACGCGGTGGTCACGCCCTGCTCGCCGAAGAGGCCCTCGCGCCGGACGGTCGTGAACGACTGGAACACGGCGTAGACGATCGGGAGCAGGAAGGTCAGCAGGAAGACCGCGAGGAACGGCGCGAGCATCACCCACGGGGCGATCGTCTGGGACTTCTTCAGCTGGCCCTTCGTGACGCCCGTCCGCGCCGCCCGGGGCGCCTTCGTCACGGCGCTCATGCGGACGCCGCCTCGACCGTGAGCCCCTTGTTGCGGAAGGCCTCGATCACGGCCTCCTGCGCGAGCGGCAGCGACTCGACGAGCGTCTGGCCGCTCGTGAGCTTGCGGCGGAACTCGTCCTGCAGCGTGTTGAGCGTGAACTGCGTGAGCGGGCACCAGGTCCAGTCGAGGTTCTGCTCCTTCGCCGCGGGGACGAAGACCTCCTCGTTGTAGCTCTGCCCGCCGAACCACTCGCTCGGCTTCTCGCGCTCGACGCCGATGTAGTCGGTGGCCGGCGACCAGCCGATGCCGGAGCTCGCGATCATCGCGTCGATGCCCTCGGGCGACGTGGTCATCCAGGTCATGAACTTCAGCGCCTCGACCGGGTGCTTGCTGTTCGCGAGCACGGCCGCGGTGGATCCGCCGAGGTAGCTCGACCCGTACGCCCCGTCGAAGGACCACGTCTGCATGGGCGCCACGCGCCACTTGCCCTCGCCGCCGGAGACCGACTGGATGAGGGCGTCGCCCCAGCTCGCGCTCGTGACGCCGAAGATCTTCGCGTCGGCCGCGGCCGCGTACCAGGGCGGCGAGAACGCGGTGAAGCCGGTGTTGACGACGTCGTCGTCGATCGCCTTGTCGAAGAACGCGGCGACCTCCTTGGTGCGGTCGTCGAGCATGTCGACGACCCAGCGGTCGCCGTCGATCCGGAACCAGTTCGCCCCGGCCTGCGTCGCGTAGGAGGTGAAGACGCTGGCGTCGGAGACGGGGAAGCAGTCGAGGTAGTTGCCGGCCCCGGTCTTCCGCACCTCGGCGCTGAGCGTCGCCCAGTCGTCCCAGGTCGCGGGCGGCTGGCCGCCCACCTGGTCGAGGAGCTCCGGCTGGTAGTAGAAGGCCAGGGGACCGGAGTCCTGCGGGATCCCGAAGACGCCGTCCTGGAAGCTGACCTGCTTCCACAGCGCCTCGTCGTACCGGTCGCGGTACTCCTCGACGCCGTAGCGGGTGAGGTCGACGAGGGCGTTGGCGAGGAGGAACTCGGGCAGCTGCCGCAGCTCGACCTGGCCGATGTCGGGGCCGCCGCCCGCCGTGATGGCGGAGTACATCTTGTTGTAGCCGCCCTGGTTGCCGCCGGGGATCCAGACCGCCTCGACCTGGATGTCCGGGTTCTGCGCGTTCCAGACGTCCGCGACCTTCTGGAGGTCCTTCAGCCACGCCCAGTACGTGAGCGTGACCTTCTCGCCCGGCGCGGCCGCGGGGATGGCGGGGTCGGAGTTGACCAGCCTCCCGCCCGGTGCCGAGCAGGACGCGAGAGCCAGCGTCCCGGCGGCAGCGGCTCCCACCCCCAGCGCCTGTCTCCTGCTGATCGAATGCATCGTCGCATCCCCTCCGTCGTCGTCGATGGAATCGGCGCATGGCGCCGCGACCACTCTAGGCGGGGAGCGAAAGTTATCCCAACCCGTGGTCGGGATTGCGGAGAGCCGGGCTCAGCGGCGCGCGCCCCGGTTCCGGACGGCCCACTCGAGGCCGTGCATCGCCTGGTCCTTGGTCAGGCGGGTCTCGGCGCCGCAGTTCGTGCACTCCACGCGGTAGGTGGAGCGGAGGGGGATGAGCGGGACGAAGAAGAGGGTGAACCGGAGGGTGCGGTGGAGGACGCGCTGCGGGGCGGTCACGCCGCAGACGAGGCAGGCGAAGGTCACGACGACGAGGAGGGCGTCGCGCGCACGCGTGCCGAAGAGGAGGATCACCTCTCCGAACCTACGCGCGGCCGGGGAGCATAGGGGGTCGGACGGCCCCCGGACGAGGACGCGACGCGGAGCGGATCACCCGATACCTTCGAAGGACACACCTCGAAGATCGGCCCCGCATGACCACGCACCACGACGGCGCGCACGTCTCGCCCGCGGCGGCCTGCCCGGGAGGATCCGCGTGACCGTCTTCCTGATCGTCGGCGCCGTGGGCCTCCTGCTCCTCCTCTCCAGCATCCTGCTCGGCGACCTCCTCGACGCGTTAGGCGGCGGCGACGGGCTCGTCTCGGGCGTCGCGCTCGGCGCGGCCCTCGCCATCTACGGCGTCGGCGGCGTGCTCGCCGACCAGGCCGGCGTGGGATCCGGCGGCGCCATCGCGATCGCCGTGGCCCTCGCGATCGTCGCGCTCGTCGTCGTGCAGCTGGCCGTCCGCTTCGTCGCGAAGCAGGAGAGCGGCGGCTCGTACTCGCCCGTCGGGATGGTCGGCGTCGTCACGTCGCCCACCTCGCCCACGGGCGGCGAGGTCCGGCTCAAGCACATCCGCGAGCTGGAGCGCCGCCTCGCCATGAGCGAGGAGCCGCTCGTCGTCGGCACCCGCATCCGCGTCGTCTCGGAGGACGGCTTCCGCGTGCGCGTGGAGCCCGACCCCGACGCCGACCCCCGCACCTAGCAGCACCCGTCCCAACGAGAGGAACCATCCCGTGGACCTGGCATCCGGCGGCACGACCGCCATCGCCGTCATCGTCGTCATCGTCATCCTGGTGGCGCTGGTCGGCTTCATCGCCTCCCGCGTCCGCCGCGTGCCGCCGAACCAGGCGCTCGTCATCGTCGGCCGCAACGCCGAGCGGAGCGAGGGCGGGGCCGGCTTCTCCAGCCCCCAGAAGGTGATCATCGGCGGCCGGACCTTCATCTGGCCGATCTTCCAGGAGGGCTTCACGCTCTCCCTCGAGCAGTACCAGACGAGCGTCACGGCCGAGGCGCGCGACGCGAACTTCATCAACACCGCCGTCGTCGCGACCGTCAACTTCAAGGTGACGGGTACGGAGGACGGCGTCCGCCGCGCCGTGCAGCGCTACCTCCTCCAGCAGGACGCCCTGCCGGAGATCGTGCGCCAGTCGCTCGAGGGCGCGATCCGCGGGCTCATCGGCGACCGGCCCGTGGACGAGCTCGTCAAGAGCTTCTCCGTCGTGGCGCAGGAGGCCGTGAACCAGACGAAGAACGACCTCGCGGAGCTCGGCCTCCAGATCGAGACGCTCAACGTCCGCGAGATCACGACGCCCGGCAGCACCTACCTCGACGACCGGGCCCGCTCGAACGCCGCGCGCGCCCGCCAGATCGCCGAGGTCGCGGAGGCCGAGAACAAGCGGATCTCCGCGCTCGCCGCCATCGAGAACGACCAGCAGACCGCCGAGCGCCAGCTCGAGCTCGACCTGCGCCGCGCGGCCATCAAGGCCGACACCGACCGGGCCAACGCCACCGCGCACGCGGCCGGCGAGCTCGCGAAGGCCGAGCAGGACCGCCTGGTCGCCGACCAGGAGCGCACCGCCGTCGCCGCGCAGGCCGAGGTCTCGAAGGAGCGCCTGCGCATCGACGTGGAGCTCCCCGCCGAGGCCCGCAAGTACGCGACCGTCCAGGACGCGCAGGCGGCCCGCGACGCCGAGAAGGCGAAGGTCGACGTGGAGGTCTACCAGCGCACGCAGAACGCCGAGGCGGCGAAGACCGCGGCCGTGAACGAGGCCGCGTCCATCACCGCGCTCGGGAAGGCGAACGCCGACGCGATCCAGGCGCGCGGCCAGGCCGAGGCCGAGGCGGCCGCCGCGCTCGCCGAGGCGCAGAACAAGCTGTCGCGCGAGGCGCTGCAGGCGCGCATCATCGCGTCGATGCCGGAGATCGCGCGCGAGATGGCGGCGCCGCTCGCCAACGTCGACAACATGACGATCATCTCCGCGGACGGCGCGAACGCGCTCAACCGCTCGGTGGCCGAGAACATGGCCACGCTGCCGAAGCTGCTCAAGGACACCACGGGCATCGACGTCGCCACGGCGCTGAGCTCGTTCCTCGGGTCGACCGCCGCGGGCGCCTCCGCCAGCGCCGGTTCCGCCACCACGGACGTCGGCCCGAAGACGGCCGCGTCCGAGGGCGCCGGGATCTGATCCCGATGCCGGAGCTCCTCGGGGCGCACGCCGCCCCGGGGAGCACGGCGTGAGATCCACGAGCCCGTTCCGGGCGTTGTGGGGCGCGAACGCGCTCTCCAACCTCGCGGACGGGCTCGTCTTCGTCACCATGCCGCTCGTGGCGGCGGGGCTCAGCGACGACCCGCGCGCCGTCGCCGGCCTCGCGACCGCGTACGCGCTCGTGCGGCTCCTGGTCGCGCTGCCCGTGGGCGTCTACGTCGACCGGCTCGACCGGCGGACGCTGCTCGTGGCCGCGAACGTCCTCCGGGGTGCCGCGGTGCTGGCGCTGGCCGTCTCGATCCAGGCGGGCGTCGCCTCGCTCGTCGTCCTCTACGTCGTGATGGCCGTGGTCGGCGTGCTCGAGAGCGCGGCCGACGGTGCGGCGGTGGCGGTGCTGCCGTCGATCGTGCCGGAGGGCCGGCTCGATCGGGCGAACGCGCGCATCACGGGCACCCAGCTCGTGGCCGACGAGTTCATCGGGCCGCCGCTCGGCGGGATCCTGTTCGCGCTCGCCGCCGCGGTGCCCGTGTACTCGACCGGCGGGCTGTGGGTCGCGGCCGGAGCCGTGGCGCTCGCGCTGCCGCGGCGCGTGGATCCGGCGCCCCCTGCCGCGGGGCCGCCTTCATCCGTGCTCCGCGAGGCCGCCGCGGGCGTCCGCTGGCTCGCCGGGCACCGCGTCGTCGGATCCCTGGCGCTCATCGGCGGCCTGGCGAGCGTCGGCTACATGCTCCCGTTCTCGGTGCTCGTGCTCTTCGCGCGCGATCGGCTCGGGCTGGACGCCGCCGGCTACGGCGTGCTGCTCGCGGCCAGCGCGCTCGGCGGCCTGGCCGGATCCGCCATCGCCGCGCCCCTGCGCGCCCGCCTCGGCTCCCGGTGGACCATCACGGCCGCCCTCGCGCTCGGCGCCGCGAGCCTCGCGGGCCTGGCCGTCACGCGGGATCCGATCGTCGCCGGGATCCTGCTCGCGCTCTACATCCTGCACGCCGTGGTCTGGAGCATCTGCGCCACCTCGCTGCGGCAGCGGCTCGTCCCCGCGGACCTCCTCGGGCGCGTCGGCGCCGCGGGTCGCGTCGTCAGCCTGCTCGGCCTCGCGATCGGGTCCGCTCTGGGCGGCGCCCTCGCCACGGGCGGCATCGCCGTGCCGACCGCGGCCGGCGCGATCGTGTTCGCGGGATGCGCGGTGCTCGCGGTCGCGACGCTGCGCGGATCCGTCGACGCCTGAGGTGCCGCCCGTCGCACGCCCCGCGCCGCCCGCCCGGACGCGACGGAGCCGGCGCCCCCCCGAGGGAGGCGCCGGCTCGCACGTGCGACGCGGATCAGCCCGCGTTCGGCAGCCGCACCTCCACGAGCCCCGCGGTGACGCGCGTCTCGAAGCGGGGCTGCGGCGCGGTCGCCGGGCCGTGGATCACCTCGCCCGTCTTCAGGCTGAACACGCTGTCGTGCCACGGGCAGGTGACGCACGCCTCGCCGGTCTTCGGATCCGTGCCGAGCGTCCCCTCGTCGAGCGGCGCGGACAGGTGGCTGCAGGTGTTGCTCAGCGCGTCGACCGTCATGCCGTGGCGGCGCACGAGCACCGGGAGGCCCGCGACGTCGCGCTTCGCCAGGCGGCCGTCGGGGAGGTCGTCGAGCTGGCCCAGCTCCTGCCAGCCCGTGGGGAAGCGGTGCGGCACGTCCTCCGCGTGGTTCGCGCCCGCCGCCTGGCGGTACGCGAGGTGGCCGCCGAGGAACCCGCCAGCGGAGACGAGGCCGAGGCCCGCGAGCCCGAGGACCCTGCCGCTGGTGTGCTTGCCGCGGGCGCGCTGGATCCAGGAGAGGCCGTACAGGCCCGTCGCGAGCGCGTTGGCGGCGGAGTGCACGATGCCGACGCGCATCTGCTGCTCGTGCAGCTGCGACCAGTCGGCGTAGCCGGAGACGATGGACGGCGCCGCGCTCAGGATCCCGACGCCCACGAGCGCCCGGCTGGCCTTCTCGTTGCCGGGCAGGAAGTCCAGCACGGCGGACGAGACCCACGCGCCGGTGGGGATCAGCACGGCCACCGGGTGCAGCGGGTGCCCGAACGGCACTCCGTGCAGCAGGTCGGCCAGGGCGCGCGGCTTGAGCAGCGCCGTGACGACGCCCTTCACGCGCCCGACGATGGGGTCGAGCGCCTCGGCGTCCTCGATCTTCGCGATGGCCGCGACGAGCTTCAGCTCCCTCATGGGGTCTCCTGCCGGTTCCGGCGCCGCCGTCGGCGCTCTCCTCCCAGGCAACGCCTCGGGGCGGGCAGTGACAAGGCCGGGCGGGCGTATCCGGTACCCCGTGCACCTGGACCGTCATGTCGTCTCCTCGCCGTGCGGGCGGCGCGGACGAAGAATGCGTGAGCTTTCATGGAGTAGGCAGCGTCGTGCCGTGCGGGCCCGTAATGCGCCGGAAATGCGTCCATTGCTCCCGATGGGTAATACCGGACGGACGCTAGACGACCGTCTGGAGTTGGTCTCTCGGGGGCCTCCCGTGCCCCCGGTGCCGGACGCCCGGCCATACTCTCGCACCGAGGCGGATACGCCTTCCATCATCAAGGAGGCAATTCCGATGTCCAGCCGTCGCCGCATCACCCGGCTCCTCTCGCCGAGGATCCTCGTCACCGCATTCGCGTTGACCGCCATCGCCGCGATCGGGATATCCGTCGCCGTCCCCGAGAGCGCGGCGTTCGCCGAGATGAACACCCCGCTGTCCCGATTCGAGGCATCCGCGGCGCACGGCACGCTGGCCGAGGACCTGCGCGTCGGGAAGCTCTCGCCGGCGGACGTGGAGTCGGTCTCCCACGTCGGCTTCGAGTACCAGGGGCAGCACGTTCCAGCATGGGGCGACATCACCGACGCGGACCGGGCCGAGGCTCGCACGGCGCCTCCGATCCTGACGGAAGGGGCGGATGCCCGCGTCGCTCCCTCCCTCTCGGCTCCGGCCGTCCGTACGATCCCGGGCACTTCGCGCCAGTCCGGGTCCGGCATCGCGGAGAGCAAGAGCATCTGGAGCCACGTCCACGACGTCATCGAGTTCGCCAAGCGCGACCACTGGTTCTACGTCAACGGCACGTGGATCCAGTGGATGGCCGGTGCCTCCCTGGGTGCGGTCTGGTCGAGCTTCTGCAGCGCCATCGCCCGGAGCCTCCCGACGCTCGCGTTCTGCAGCCTCGCCGTGATCTTGGCCTGGGCGGGCATGGGCCTCCTTCACCAGTCGCTGTGCGGACGGCGCGGGGCGTGGGTGGACCTGCCCTACATCGGCAAGTCGCACTGCAACAACGACAAGCAGTAGGCGGCGGGATCTCATTCTCGAAGCGCATCACAGAAGGGCCGTGGGAATTCCCGCGGCCCTTTCCGCGCGCCTTCCCGGTGATATCGGGAATCGAGCTGACCGATCTCCCCGAATATCGACCCCGAATGGACGCATTCGCGCTCCCGCTGTTCCCCTGATGTATTCCGAGGAAGCCTCGGGAATAGCTCGGCGAACCGCGATCCTTATCCCGAGGCGACATTCGCCTCACATTCAGGAGGCGGTACTCGAAATGTCCATCCATCACAGCGCAGCCCGAACCCACGCACCCCGCCGGGCGATGTCCGCTCTGGTCCTCGTCGCCGTCGCGGCGCTCGGCATAGCCGTCTCCTCCCCTCAGGACGCCGCACGCGCGGACACGCGCCCCGCGGCCGCGGCCTCGGCGGCATCCGCCGCCATCTCGGCCCGGCTCGCCCAGGCGTGGAAGGACGGCACGCTCATCGATCAGGTCCGCTCCGGGAAGCTGACCGAGGCCGATCTCGCGCCCGCGATGGCGACGGGGCTCGACATCGCCGGTCACCATCTCGCCCTGACGGCCCCGACCGCGGCGGAGGCGGCTGAGGGCGCCCGGATCGCCGCCCACATGCAGCGTGGCGAGGGCGGCGCGGGATCGCTCGCACGGCCGTCCAGCGGGACCCCCGCCTCCGGCAAGGGGTCCGCGAGCCTCGACCCGGGCGCCTCCGCTCCCACATCCGGCACCACGGGGGCCCCGAGCATCGCCGAGAGCAAGTACTGG
The DNA here is from genome assembly GCF_047529985.1 of Clavibacter vidaverae. Classification (NCBI taxonomy): domain Bacteria; kingdom Bacillati; phylum Actinomycetota; class Actinomycetes; order Micrococcales; family Microbacteriaceae; genus Clavibacter; species Clavibacter vidaverae. The sequence goes on along the minus strand of NZ_JBLJAM010000002.1, from coordinate 146,797 downwards.
TGGAGCAACCACTGGTTCTACATCAACGGCACGTGGTTCAAGGTCCTCGTCGCCGCCACCATCGGCGTCATCTCCTCGACGGTCTGCACCTTCTTCGGCCTGGCCGGGGCCCTGTGCATCCCGATCGCCGGCTTCATCGCGGGGGCCGTCGAGCTCCTGAAGAACACGTCGTGCGCCAGGCACGGCGTGCACATCGACGTCCCGTACCTCTGGAGGACATGGTGCTGAGGACGGATCGCGGCTGAGCGTCGCGCTGCAGGACGCGTCCCGGGCGGGGATCCCCGCCCGGGACGCGTCGGTGCGCGCACGGACGATGCGCCGTCCGGCCGACGCCGCTGCGGTCGTCGACGGTCCCGTGCCGCGCCCACTCGTGCGCGAGCGGCATGCGATGGCGCGGCGTGTCGTCGCGGTTCGACTGCTCCGCGATGATGGTCGCTGCGGACCACAAGGAGTCCCACGTCCTCTCGCCTCGGCATCACCCCGCCATCCACGACCCGACGCCTGCGGCGGCCGGCCCTCCGCTTCCGCGGATCCCACGTGGGTCCGCGAGCGGTCGTGCAGCTCATCGCGGGGACGCTCGGCCCCCGCGCGCTCGCAGGTCTGATCTGCACCCGGCATCACTCGGGCGAGGGCTGCGCGCAGTCGGTCTCCTCCGTGCTCCGAGGCGGCCAGGGGCTGGAGGACTTGCGCTCGTGCGTCTGCGGTGCGGGCTTCACCGTGGTGCACCCCGACACGTTCGCGTCGCGCTGCAGCGGCTGACGACGAGGCCCGGCCAGCGGACCTGCTGACGCGATGGGTGCGAGAGGCCCACCCCCGTCGTCCGTCTGGCGTTCATGTCCGCTCCTGTGGAGGCCCGGCACGGATCGCGGCGCGTCAATACGGTTCGACTGCTCCCCGGCGATGGTCGCCGCGGACCACCAGGAGTCCTCATGTCCTCTTCCCTCGGCGCCGCCGCGCGTCTCTCTCCACGGCGCCTGCTGGCGACGGCCGCCCTCGCGGCGGTCATCGCTCTCGGCGTCTCGGTCGCCACGCCGGCCGGTTCGGCGACCGCGGCGCCCGTCGCGGCCTCCTCATCCTCATCCCCGGTAGCCGATCCGATCGCGGCGAGCGAATGGCTGCACATCTCCTCCCGCACCTACTTCGTCGGTTCGCCCGACCTCTCCCTGCTGGCAAGCCACCAGATCTCCCTCGCGGGACTCGCGGTGAAGACCTGCACGGCACATGGCTCGGGGAGGACGTGCGTGCCGCTCCTGGAGGACGGCCTGCGCCTCCTCGGTCGGGTGACCGTGTTCACCTGTGGGGGCTTCAGCGGCTACACCGTGGTCGTCCCCTCCATCTGGAGATCGCACTGCGGCCGCTGATGCACGCGCGCCGAGCCCCTGCACGGAGCCGCTCCGGCCCCTCCGGCCGCTCCGGCCACTCCTGAGCGGAGCGGTGCCTCCGCCTCGGGTGCCGCATGCCGAACGGGGCGGAGTCGAGGGCGCTCCCGGCGGGTGCGCGGGGCACGCACCCGTCATCCGTGGCGCGCGCTCGCTCGCACGTGCACAGGCAGCACGGGGGAGGCGGCGCGTCGCTACGGTTCGACTGCTCCGCGGCGATCGTCGCCGCGGACCACAAGGAGTCCCATGTCCTCTCGCCTCACGACCACCCCGCCGTCCAGCGCCCGCCGCCTGCTCGCGACGGCCGCCCTGGCGGCGGTCCTCGCTTTCGGTGTCTCGATGTCCGCTCCGGCCGGCGCCGCATCCGCGGCCCCCGCCGCACCGACCTCTCATTCCGCAGCGCAGGCGGACCCGATCGCCGCGAGTCAGGCGGGGATCGTCAATCGCGAGTTCCACATCAGTTCTCGAACGGTTGCGAGGCTCGCGGCGGGGACTCTCAGCCCCCAGGCTCTCGCGGGGCTGATCTGCACCCAGTTCCACTCGGGCATCGCCTGCGCGAAGCTGGTCACCTACGTGCTCCAGGGCTACCCGGGGGTGACGGACCCGCGCACATGCGCTCGCGGTGAGGGCTTCATCGTGGCGTACCCCAACACGTACCAGTCGCGCTGCGGCGGCTGACCGAGGCGCATCCGGCCGGTGCCGGACCACGACGACCGACGGGTCCGCGGCGCGGGTGCCACCATTCGCTGGATCCGGCGCTCACGCTGCCTGGGATGACGGAGGGAACGGGCCGGAGGATCTCCTCCGGGCCCGTTCCGCGCGCGGCGACGCGGACGGGGCCCTTTCCCGACGTCCATCCCCGCTCCGGTGCTACAGATACGACGGCACTCGTCCACAGGCGGTCCGGTGGGGGCCAGCGCGTCGCTACGGTTCGATCGCTCCCCGGCGACGGTCGCCGCGGACCACAAGGAGTCCCCATGTCCTCTCGCCTCGCACCCACCCCGCGAGCCACCGCCCGGCGCCTCCTCGCGACGGCCGTCCTTGCGGCGGTCGTCGGTCTCGGCGTCTCGGTGTCCACCCCGACCGGATCGGCGTCCGCGGCCCCCGCCGCGCCGACCTCGTCCTCCACCGCGGACGCCGGCTCGATCGCGGCGAGCCAGGCGGGACTCGTCAACCGCTCCTTCTTCGTCACGCCGTACGACCTCGCGCGACTCTCCTTCGGGCAGACCGACTCCTACAAGCTCGCGGCGCAGATCTGCACGGCGAACCACTCGGGGAAGGCCTGCGTGCAGATCGTCTCCTACGTCCTCCGGGGCGGACAGGGTCCGGCGAACTGGCGCACCTGCAACATCACCGGCGGATACACCGTCGTGTTCCCCGATCTCTTCCAGTCGCACTGCGGCTGACGGTCGCGCAGCACGCCCGGGCCGGGACACCTCCGGCCCGTCCCGTCGTCTCCGAGTCCTGCGTCCGAACCAGTCGGCATGCTCGCTCCGGCCGTCCCCTCCCGGTCAGGCGTCCGGATCCTGGGCGGCGTGCCGGGACGCGACGGGGCGGCCGCGCCGGGCCGCCCGGTAGCCCGGCGCCCGGAGCCGGCGCGTCCAGGGATACGTCGTGTCCCCGGGCGGGGCGGCGAGCACGGGATCCGCGCGCGTCGCCGTGTCGAGCGGGCCCGCGGCGTCGTGCGTCAGCTCGATCCGCGCCGCCACGTGCCACCGCCCGCCCGGCGTCGCGTGCACGAGCCGCATCCGGGCGGCCCGCGTCGCGAGCGCGCGTCCGAGGTCGGCGGCGCCGGCCGGCAGCGGCGGATCCACGTCCACCAGCACGCCGACGAGCACGGGCCCCGCGGTTCCGCGGTAGGGCATGAGCGTCGTCAGCCGCGCTCCGGAGAACGCGCGCCGCGGCCCGAGCAGGAAGCGGCCCACAGGCGAGAGGCCGGTGGACGCGAGCAGCACGTCGACCGTCGTGCCGCTCTCGCCCGGGATCCGCAGCGCGAGCCCGAGCACGTCGGGGAGCGCCGGCGGGAGTCCGCCGCCGCGCGAGAAGCGGGCGTCCATGGCGAGCGGCGCGTCGAGCCCGTCGAGCCACGCGAGCCCGGACGCGGCGCGCCCCGCGACGGGCGTCAGCGTCCCCGTGAGCGCGACGCCGTGCGGATGCAGCGGCCGCGGCTGCCGGACGAGGCGGACGGCGGCGACGAGCCCCGCGAGGACGTTCCCGCCGATGCGGGCCGGGGTGCCGGTCATCTCCCGACCCTATTCCGGTGCGCTCCCGGCGTCCCGCTCGCATCCGGGCGCCACCAGGGCGTGCACCCGCGCGAGGAGCCGCTCGAGCTCCGCCGCGTCGCTCGCGTCGAGATGGGGTAGCGCGCGCGTCAGGGCGTCGCCGACCGGCCGGCGCCCCTCCTCGTGGAGGGCGCGCCGGGCGGTCTCGGGATCGAGCCGCACGCGGGTGCGCCGCCGGTCGGCCGGATCCGCCTCGAGCCGCACCACGCCCTTGTCGGAGAGCTGCCGCGCGAGCGTCGAGACCCAGCTCTGCGTGAGCCCGGTCGCCTGGCACAGCTCGCGGATGGTGCTGCCGGGCTGCCGGGCGACGGCCTCGATCAGCGTCAGCTCGCCGCCCGTTATCGGGAGGGCGCGGCCGCCCTGGCTGGCGTCGAGGGCGACCTCGCGCAGGATCCGCGCGAGCCGGCTCAGCGCGACGACGCCGATCGCCGGTCTCCGAGCGGACATGCGCCACCTCCCTCGTCATCGACGCCCGCCCTTGCGTCGGTCGTCGTCCGCATAATATCATCTGCGGCAGATGCATCTGGAACAGATGCAATCGATCTGCTCGCAGCCGCAGGCGGAGCCCGCACGGGAGGGAGCATCCAAGATGGACGTCACGGACGCGCTCGTCTCGATCGCCCTGATGCTGCTCGTGATCCGTCAAATCCGTGGGAAGCGCCTGGCGCTCCTCAGCCTGCTCTGGCCGGTGCTGCTCGTGGCCTGGGCGGGTGTCGAGTACCTCGGCGCCGTGCCGCCGTACGTCTCCGACCGCGCGCTGGTCGCGGGCCTCGGCGCGGTGGGTGCCGGACTCGGGCTGGCATGCGGGTGCCTCACCCGCGTCGAGGCCCGGGCCGGAGTGGTCGTGGCGCGGGCCTCGTGGCTCGCGGCCGCCGCATGGGTCGCGGGGATGGGCGGGCGCCTCGCCTTCGGGCTGCTCGCCCTTCACGGTGGCGAGCGGATCATCGCGGACGCGAGCGTCCGCCTCGACCTTCACGCGGCTTCGACGTGGTCCACCGGGCTCATCACGATGGCCCTCGCGGAGGTGGTGGCGCGGACCGGCGTGCTCGCCGCCCGGCACCGTGGGGTCACACACCGCATCGCCTCCGGCGCCGCGAACCACGGAGGGCCGGAGGTGTGATCCCCTCCGGCCCTCGCATCATGCCTCCGGCTCACGCCGGGGCGCGTCCCGCTACGGCGTCGGCATGCCGCCGTTGACGTGCAGCGTCTCGCCGATCACGTAGCTCGACTCGTTCGAGGCGAGGTACACGTAGGCGGGCGCGAGCTCGGCGGGCTGGCCGGCGCGGCCGAGCGGGGTCTGCTCGCCGAACTCCGGCAGCGCCTCCGCGGGCTGGCCGCCGGCGGTCTGCAGCGGGGTCCAGATCGGGCCGGGCGCGACGACGTTCACGCGGATCCCCTTGGGCGCCAGCTGCTGCGCGAGGCCCTTCGAGAACGTGTTGATCGACGCCTTCGTGGTCGCGTAGTGGATGAGGTTCGGCGACGGCTGGTACGCCTGGATCGACGACGTGTTGATGATCGTCGAGCCGGGCTTGAGGTGCGGCAGCGCGGCCTTCGTGATCCAGAACATCGCGTAGACGTTGGTCTTGAAGGTGAGGTCGAACTCCTCGTCCGAGATGTCCTCGAGCGCGTCGACGTTCTGCTGCTTGCCGGCGTTGTTCACGAGGATGTCGAGGCCGCCGAGGCCCTCGACCGCCTTCGCGACGAGCTCGCGGCTGAACTCGGCGGTCGAGATGTCGCCGGGGATCGCGACGGCCTTCCGTCCCGCCTCCTCGATGAGCGCGACGACCTTCTTCGCGTCCTCCTCCTCCTCGGGGAGGTAGGAGAGCGCGACGTCCGCGCCCTCGCGGGCGTAGGCGATCGCGACGGCGGCGCCGATGCCGGAGTCCGCGCCGGTGATGAGGGCCTTGCGTCCCTCGAGGCGGCTGGATCCGCGGTAGGTCCTCTCGCCGCGGTCCGCGGTCTCGTTCAGGTCCGCGTCGAGGCCGGGCCCGTCCTGCTGCTGCGCGGTCGGGTCGATGTCGGCGTACATCTTGGTCGGGTCCTGGAACGTGTACTGGTCGGTGCTCATGTGCTCTCCTCGTGCTGGATGTGCGTGCGGGAAGGAAGGGGTGCGGATCAGCTCGGCGGGGTGTCGTCCAGGTCGATGTCCTGGCCGGCGAGATCGTTCTCGGCGAGCACCGGCTCGGCCTCGCCGTCGACGCCCAGGGCGTCGGCCTCGGGCTCGGCGTCGGCCGCCGCGACGGCATCGTCCTCGTCGATCTGCTCGACGGGCTCGTCGGTGTCGGGGAGGACGGTCTCGCCGGCGACGGCGTCGTTCACGACCGTCTCCTTGTCCATGCCGACCGCGTCGAGGGCGGTGTCGTCTCCGGTGGAGTCGTCATCGGGGGTGGTGGAGGTGGCGTCGGTCACCGTCACTCACCCGCCTCGGGCTTGGGGTGGCCGGGGATCGAGTCGCCGCTGAGGTTGAGCTCGTCGGGATCGACGTCGATCTCGCCGACGTCGTCGGGTCCGCCGGATCCAGGGAGCACCTGCACGTCGTCCGCGGCGGCGGGGACGTCGTCGGAGACGCCCTCGCTCTCCACGATCTGCTGCTCCTGCTTGACCTGCGTGTCGTCCTCGCTGGGCGAGATGAAGTCCTTGTCCTGATTGGTGTCTGAGGTGTCCGCGGGCTGGAGGCGCGGGTCGTCGGTGTCCATGCCTTCGACGCTACGCTCGGCCTCCAGCAGCGTGTGGCGGCGTTCAGGCAACGCGCATGTGCGGCGTCCCTTGCCCGTCACGGCGGCACGCGGCTAGTCGGATCACTGGTCGTCGGGACCCTCGCCGAACGGGTCGGGCGCGGCCTCGCGAGCGTCCTCCTCCGCGGCCTCGGCCTGCTCCGCCACCGAGTCGGCGTCGATGGGCGCGGGCTCGGCGAGCGGGTGGCGCGGGGCGTCGGCGGCAGCGGGATCCGTCATGTCAGCGGCCCTCGGGGTCGACGTGCCCGGCGGCGTCGTCGGCCGGCGCGCTCATGTGCGAGTCGGCGGCCGTGACGGCGCGGTTGTCGGGGACCTCGGGGTACTCGGCGCTCGCGGGATCCGCATCCTCCACCTCGAGGGTGTCCTCCTCCGCGTGGCCGTACGTCGTGCCCTCGGGCTCGCGGACCGCGTCGCCGACGCCGGCGAGTGCATCCGCCTCGTCGGCGACCACGTCGTCCACGGTCACGAGCCCGTCGGGATCGCCGGGGCCGCGCCCGGTGCGGATGCCGTCTGCCTGGTCGTCTCGGTCGCTCATGCTCCCCACCCTACGAGCGCCCCGGCGGCGCGACCTGGGCGTCGGCGCCCCCGAAACGGGGTCGCGAGACCGCCTCGCGGAGGGGCCCCGCGAGTCGTCGTCGGCCGGGTTGCGTTCCCGTCCGAGGCCCTTCATATTAGGTGAGCCTTGCCTAAGTGAGCACGGTGCTCGTGACCCGGACACGGCTCCCCATCGAACCGACGAAGGACCCATGACCCTCTCCCCGCACGCCTCCCGCCCGTCCGATCCGACGCTCGACGACCCCCGCGCCGATCCGCTTGCGACCGTCGCCGATCCCGCCGCCGAGCTGTTCTCCGACCGCTCCCTCCCCGGCTGGGACGCCGCCCTCCGCTCCGCCGCCTCCCGGGTGCGCGCCGCCGCCGGCCGCGCCGACGGACCCTTCACGGGGATCACGCCCGAGCGCCTCCGCGGATCCTTCGCGGGCCTCGACCTCGACCGCCCGCTCGGCGCCCTCGACGACGCCCTCGACGAGCTCGACGACCTGTACCTGCGCGACGCGGTGTGGTTCCACGACCCGTCGTACGTCGCGCACCTCAACTGCCCGATCCTCATCCCGGCCATCGCGGGCGAGCTCATCCTCTCGAGCGTCAACACGTCGATGGACACCTGGGACCAGAGCGCGGGCGCGACCCTCATCGAGCGCGCGCTCATCGACTGGACGGCCGGCCGCATCGGCCTCGGCGACGAGGCGGACGGCGTCTTCACGAGCGGCGGCAGCCAGTCGAACCTCCAGGCGCTGCTGCTCGCCCGCGACGAGGCGGCGGCCGTGCACGGGCTGTCGATGGCCGACCGGCAGCGGATGCGGATCCTGGTGAGCGAGGTCGGGCACTTCAGCGTGGAGAAGAGCGCGCGGATCCTCGGCCTCGCGCCCGACGCCGTCGTGCGCGTCCCCGCCGACGACGCCATGCGCATGCGCGTCGACGCCCTCGAGCGGGAGCTCGCGCGCTGCTACGCGGCCGGCCTGCTGCCCATCGCCGTGGTCGCGACCGCGGGCACCACCGACTTCGGCAGCGTCGATCCGCTGCCCGCGATCGGCAACGTGTGCCGGCGCGAGGGGATCTGGCTGCACGTCGACGCGGCCTACGGCGGCGGCCTCCTCGCGTCGCTCCGGCACCGGCGACTGCTCGACGGGATCGAGCGGGCCGACTCCGTGACCGTCGACTACCACAAGACCTTCTTCCAGCCGGTGAGCTCCAGCGCGCTGATCGTCCGCGACGGCCGCACGCTCCGGCACGCGACGCTGCACGCCGACTACCTGAACCCGGCGGATCGCGCGCACGAGGAGATCCCGAACCAGGTCGACAAGTCGCTGCAGACCACCCGGCGCTTCGACGCGCTGAAGCTGTGGCTCACGCTGCGGACGGTCGGCGCCGACGGGGTCGGGAGGATGCTCGACGACGTCATCGCGCTCGCCGACCGCACGTGGTCGGCGCTGCGGCGGGATCCGGCGCTCGACGTGGTGGTGCGGCCGGAGATCAGCGCGCTCGTGTTCCGGTACGTGCCGGCGGGGGAGCGGGACGGATCCGCGGGTCCTGATGCGGGCGTCCGCTCGGACGCCGTGAACCGCGGCATCCGAAAGGCGATCCAGGACTCAGGCAGGGCGATGGTCGCCGCGACCCGCGTGGACGGACGCGCGCACCTGAAGCTCACGCTGCTGAACCCCGCGACGACGGACGCGCACATCGCGGCGATCCTGCGGATGGTGGTGGAGGCGGGCGATGCGCTCGACGCCGGCCTGGACGAGGCGGCGCGCACGACCGCCGCGGAGGTCGCCCGATGAGCGCCGCCGCACCCGACCGCATCCGCGACGTCGTGGCCGTGGGTCTCGGCCCCGCGAACCTCGGGCTCGCGTGCCTCGCGGATCCGCTCGACGACCTCGATGTCGTCGTGCTCGAGCGGAAGCCGCGCTTCGACTGGCACCCCGGCATGATGCTGCCGACCGCGCACCTGCAGACGCCGTTCCTCGCCGACCTGGTGACGCTCGCGGATCCGACCTCCCGCTTCTCGTTCCTCGCGTACCTCAAGGACACCGGGCGGCTGTACTCCTTCTACATCCGCGAGGACTTCTTCGTGCTGCGCAGCGAGTACGTCGCCTACTGCCGATGGGCGGCCGAGCGCGCGCGGGGCATCGAGATGGACCGGGACGTGCGGGCGATCTCCTTCGACGAGTTCGCGGGCGCGTACGTCGTCGAGTCGGTCGACTCCGCGGGCGGCACGCACGTGCACCGCGGGCGGAACCTGGTGGTCGGCGTGGGCACGCCGCCGTGGCTGCCCGCGGCCGTGCGCGACCTGCCGGGCGTCGTGCACAGCTCCGGCTACCTCGGCGCCAAGGACGCGCTGCAGGAGCGGGACGCGATCACGGTGGTCGGCAGCGGGCAGAGCGCGGCGGAGATCTACCGCGACCTCCTCGAGGACGTGGACTCCCGCGGCTACCGGCTCGACTGGATCACGCGCTCGCCGCGGTTCTTCCCGCTCGAGTACACGCGCCTGACGCTCGAGATGACGAGCCCCGAGTACAGCGACCACTTCTTCGGCCTGCCCGCCGACGCGCGCGAGGTGCTGCTGCGCGAGCAGCGGAACCTCTACAAGGGGATCGACTCGGAGCTGATCGACGACATCTTCCACACGCTGTACCGGAAGCGGCTCGCGTTCGACGCGCTGCGGGCCGAGGGGCGGCTCGCGCCGGGCGGCGACGCGGGATCCGGCGTGCCGACGCGGCTGCTCACCAACGCGGAGGTCGTGTCGTCGCGGCCGGCGCCCGGCGGCGGCGCGGTCCTCGGGCTCCGGCACGCGGAGACGGGCGCCGAGCGGGAGTGGCCGACGGGCGCGGTGATCATGGCGAGCGGGTACGACGCACAGGCCCCGCGGATCCTCGACGGGCTCGGCGACCGCGTCCACCGCGACGCCCGCGGCCGGCTCGACGTGGCCCGCGAGCACACGGTCGACGACGCGGGCACGCTCTTCGTGCAGAACGCGGAGGTGCACACGCACGGCTTCGTCGCGCCCGACCTCGGGATGACGGCGCACCGCAACTCCCGGATCCTGCGGGCCATCACGGGACGCGAGGACTACGCGGTGGAGGAGCGCATCGCGTTCCAGGAGTTCGGGCTGCCGGACGACGTGCCGGCCGCGGGATCGGGGGTGCTCGCGTGAGCGCGCCCGCGCCCGCGCCCGCCTACGCCCTCGAGCTCCGCCCGCTCGACCCGGACGACGACGCCGCCCTCGTGCACGCGTGGGTGACCGCGCCGCGCGCCCGCTTCTGGCAGATGGAGCACGCGACCCTCGACGAGGTGCGGGCCGAGTACCGGTCCATCGCGGCGGATCCCCGGCGCGCGGCCTGGATCGGCCTGCACGACGGGGTCCCCGCGTTCCTCGTCGAGGAGTACGACCCGGCGGACGACCCGATCGGCGCGCACCTGGATCCGCTCCCCGGCGACCTGGGCATGCACCTGCTCGTCGCCCCGCCGTCGGGCGACCCGCTGCCCGGGTTCACGACCGCGGTCATGCGGCACGTCGTCGCGCACCTGCTGCGGGATCCGGCCGTGCGGCGCCTCGTCGTCGAGCCGGACGTCCGCAACACGGCGATCCATCGCCTCAACGAGCTCGTCGGCTTCCGGCCGCTCCGCGTCGTCGACCTCGGCACCAAGCACGCGCTCCTCAGCGTCGCCACGCGCGCCGACGCCCTCCTGCACGCCTCACCCACGGACGGACACGACATGACCCTCACCCACGAGCACCCGGCGGAGACCGACGCGGCGACCGCGCCCACGGCGCCCGCCGATCCCGCATCCGAGCCCGACCCGCAGGTCCACCGCGCCGCGCACCTCCGCCCCGACGTGTGGGCCGCCGCGACCCGCCACCTCGTGCGGAAGGCGCTCGCCGAGTTCGCGCACGAGCTGCTCATCGCGCCCGAGCGCGTGGATCCGGAGCTGCTGCCCGGCGAGCCCCGCCGCCCCCACGACCCGAGGGACCCGGCCGAGTACCGCGTCGCGAGCGCCGACGGCCGGAGCGTCCACACGTACCGCGCGCGCATCCTCGAGCTCGACCACTGGGACGTCGACGAGGCGAGCATCCGCCGCACGGTCGACGGCGAGCCCGCGGAGCTCGACGCGACCGACCTCGTGCTCGACCTCCGCGACCGCCTCGGGATCACCGACGAGGTGCTGCCCGTGTACCTCGACGAGATCCAGAGCACGCTCTCGGCCGCCGCGTTCTCGCGCCTCCGCGACGTGCCCGACGCGCGCGGGCTCCTCACGGCGTCCTTCGCCGAGGTCGAGTCGACGATGGACGAGGGCCACCCGTGCTTCGTCGCGACCAACGGCCGCATCGGCTTCGACCTCGACGACCACGACCGGTACGCGCCCGAGGCCGGCGCCGACGTGCGGATCCTCTGGCTCGCCGTCAATGCGCGCCTCGCGCGCTTCACGGCGATCGACGGTCTCGACCGGGAGGCGTTCCTCGACGCCGAGCTCGGCGCCTCCGCCCGCGCCCGCTTCCGCGCGCGGATGGAGGCGCTCGGCATCGACCCCGCCGAGCGGATCCTCGTGCCGGTGCACCCGTGGCAGTGGGAGAACGTCGTCACCGTGACCTTCGCGGGCCTCGTCGCCCGCCGCGAGATCGTGCTGCTCGGCACGGGCGACGACGAGTACGGCGCGCAGCAGTCCATCCGCACGTGGGCCAACCGCACCACCCCGGAGCGCTGCTACGTGAAGACGTCGCTGTCGATCCTCAACATGGGATTCACGCGCGGCCTCTCGCCGGCGTACATGGCGGTGACCCCGGCGATCAACGACTGGGTGCACGCGCTCGTCACGGGCGACGCGGAGTTCGCCCGGCTCGGCTTCGGGATCCTCCGCGAGGTCGCGGCGGTCGGCGTGCGCGACGAGCGGGTCGAGTCGGCCCTGCCGCCCGGCCACTCGCACGGGAAGATGCTGTCCGCGCTCTGGCGGGAGTCGCCGTTCCCCGGCCTCGCGGAGGGCGAGCGGCTGATGAGCATGACGAGCCTCCTGCACGTCGACGCGCACGGGAGGACGGTGCTGGGGGAGCTCATCGACGCGTCCGGGATCGGGGCGGCCGCGTGGATCCGCCGCTGGCTCGACGCCTACCTCGTGCCGCTCGCGCACGCGCTGATCGCGCACGACCTCGCGTTCATGCCCCACGGCGAGAACGTGATCCTCGTGCTCCGCGACCACGTCGTCGTCCGCGTGCTCATGAAGGACATCGCGGAGGAGGTCGCCCTCTTCGACCTGGAGCGCGAGGTGCCGGTCGACGTGCGGCGGATCCAGCTGGACATCCCCGAGGGCGAGCGCACCCTCACGGTCTTCACCGACGTGATGGACGGCTTCCTGCGCTTCGCCGCCGCGCTCGTGGAGGACCGCGACGACCTCGGCCCCGACGGCCTCTGGCGCGTGGCGGCCGAGGCGCTCGCCGACCACGAGCGCGCGCACCCGGAGCTCGCGGAGCGCTTCTCCTGGTTCGACCTGTTCACGCCGTCGTTCGACCGCTCGTGCCTCAACCGGCTGCAGCTGCGCGACAACCGGCGGATGGTCGACCTGCAGGCGCCGGTCATGCAGGTCCACGGCTCGCTGCGGAACCCGCTCGCGATCCACCGGGGTCTCCTGCCGCGCATCGGCTGACGCTCCCGGCCCGCACATGCGAGGAGCCGCCGCCCGCGGATGCGGACGACGGCTCCTCGTGGTGGCGGCGCCCCGGGCGCCTGCGTGGATCAGCTCGCGGCGGGCGCGCCCTGCTCCACCGTCAGCGTGCGGCCCTCCTGGCCCTGCGGCTCGTCGGACGTGACCGCGATCTTGCGCGGCTTCGCCCGCTCGCTCACCGGGATGGTGACGCTCAGCACGCCGTTGGCGTAGTGCGCCGAGATGCGCTCCGTGTCGATGCCCTGGCCGAGCGTCAGCTGGCGGAGGAACGTGCCGGCGACGCGCTCCCGCGTCAGCCACCGCACGTTCTGGTCGCCGGCGAGCGTGCGCTCGGCGCGGATGGTCAGGAGCTGGCCGTCGACGTCGATGTCGACGGATCCCGGGTCGATGCCCGGGAGGTCGGCGGCCAGCACGTAGGTGTCGCCCTCGCGGTGCAGGTCGATGGGCATCGGGCGGTTCGCCTGGCGGGTCTCGGCCAGCGCGCCCATGGCGCGGTCCAGCTCGCGGAACGGATCGAAGGTCATGTTCATGCTCGACTCCTCTGATGATCTGCGGGGTTGAGCCCCCTCGGCTCAACTGCGATCAGGTTAGCACTCGACCCAGGCGAGTGCCAAGGCGTTCGCCGACAGCGAATGCAGCTCTGACCACCTCTTCAGGAGCGTCGGCGGAGGTCGCGCTCCATCTGGCCGATGAGCGTCCAGACCGCCCGCGACAGGTCAGGGTGCTCGAGCGCGATCCCGCGCAGCAGCCGGTACTCGAAGCGCGCGACGATGCCCGGCGCGGTCGACGGGTGGCGCACGCGGGCGAGCTCCTCGGCCATGCCGTCGGCCTCCAGCGCGTCCTGCCGGAGGGTCGCGACGACGTGCTCGTCGACGGTGGGCAGCTGCGGGATGACCTCCCACGGGTCGTCGCCGTTCCGGCAGCGGTGCTCGATCACGGCGTCCAGCTCGTCGCGGGCCTCCTGGCGCAGCACCTCGAGGCTGGCGGGGAAGCGGGCGTGCACGGGCGGATCCTCTCGGGCGGCGGGCCGCTCGGCGGCGGACCCCTTCACGCTACGTCATGCCCCCGGCGGCGCCCGACGGGGTGGCCGGATGCCGTCGGTAGCCTGGAGGACCGCGACCCAGGAGGATCCATGACCGACACCGCCCGCCCCGTCGCCCTCGTCACGGGAGCCACCCGCGGCATCGGCCGCGCCGTCGCCGAGGACCTCGCCCGCACGCACCGCGTGATCGTGCACGGCCGCGACCGCGACGCCGTCGACGCGCTCGCTGCCTCCCTCCCGGACGCCGTCGGCTGGGCCGCCGACCTCGCCGCGGGCGGGCTCGCCGACCTCGTGCCCGACCTCGACCGCCTCGACGTGCTCGTGCACTCCGCGGGCGTGATCGGCGGCGACGCCGTCGCGACCACGCCCGTCGAGGAGTGGCGCCGCGTCTTCGAGGTCAACGTCTTCGCGGTCGCCGAGGTCACGCGCGCGCTCCTTCCCGCGCTCCGGGCGGCGAAGGGGCAGGTGGTGCTCGTCAACTCCGGATCCGGCTTCACGGCCAACCCCACGGGCGGCGTCTACGCGGGATCCAAGTTCGCCCTCCGCGCCCTCGGCGACGCCCTGCGCGAGGAGGAGCGCCCGCACGGCGTGCGCGTCTCGAGCGTGCACCCGGGCCGCGTCGCCACCGACATGCAGCGCGAGCTGCGCGCCAAGGAGGGCGGCGAGTACGACGAGACGCGCTACCTGGAGCCGGCCTCGGTCGCGCGGGCCGTCCGTCTCGTCGTCGACCAGACCCGCGACGGCACGCTCGAGTCGGTGTCGCTCCGGCCGTTCGGGGGCTGATCCGGCGCACGGCTCGACGCGGCAGCCCCGTCGCCCGCGCGCTGCTGCCCTCCGATCCTTACGACTTCGAGATCGTATTTGCACAAGACGGTCTTCTCTCGATATGTTCTCCCTATGACTTCCCGCAGCGACCACACCGACGCGGACGGATCCGGCATCGACTGGGGATCCGGCGGCATCGAGACGCAGTTCGGCTGGTCCATCCAGGCCGTCTACCAGGGCTTCGTGCGCACCGCGCAGACCGCCGTGGCCGACGTGCCGGGCGGTCCGCGCGGCTACCAGGTGCTCGTCGCGATCACCACGGAGGAGCCGTCGTCGCAGCTCGCGCTCGCGCAGCGGCTCGGCATCGACAAGACGCAGATGACCTACGTGATCGACGCGCTCGCCGAGGGCGGGCACGTCGAGCGGCAGCCGCACCCGAGCGACCGGCGGATCCGGCAGGTCGTGGCCACGGACGCCGGCCGGGCGCTCCTCGCGTCGGCCCGTGTGGCCCTCCACGACGTGGAGGAGGCCCTGATGCGCGACCTCGCCGTCGACGAGCGCACGGCGCTCCGGCGGCTCCTCGCCCGCGTCGCCCTCGGCACCGGCGAGCCCGCCGGCCCCGCCGCCGAGCAGTCCGACGCCGCGCGCCTCGAGCAGCCCGTCGCCGCCCCCCATCGTTCGCGCCGACCGGCGCGCCGCACCCCCCGAGACGGAGAACACTCGTGACCACCTCTTCCCCCGCATCCGCATCCGGCCCTGTCGTCGTGGCCGGCGCCACCGGCGACATCGGCCGCCGCATCGTCCGCGAGCTGCTCGCCCAGGACGCCCGCGTCCGCGTCCTGACCCGCCCCGGCAGCACCGCCGCCGCGGAGGCGTGGGGCGACGATCCCCGCGTCGAGGTCGCCGAGGCCGCGTACACCGACCGGGCCGCGCTGATCCGCGCCGTCACCGGGGCCCGCGTCGTCGTCTCCGCCGTGAGCGGCGCCCGCGCCGTGATCGTGGGAGCGCAGCGCGCGCTCCTCGCGGCGACCGTCGCGGCCGGCGTCCCGCGCTTCATCCCCTCGGACTACTCCGCCGACTACCGCCGCGTCACCCCGGGCAGCAACCGCAACTTCGAGCTCCGGCGCGAGTTCGCGGCCGACCTCGACGCGGCGCCCGTGCGCGCGACCTCGGTGTTCATCGGCGCCTTCGCGGACATGCTCACCGGCCAGGCGCCCATCGTGCTGTTCGACCGCCGCCGCGTCCTCTACTGGTCGTCCGCCGACCAGGTGCTCGACTTCACGACCAAGGACGACACGGCACGCGTGACCGCGCTCGTGGCGCTCGACGACGACGCGCCCCGCGCCGTCGAGGTAGCGGGCGACCGGGTCACGGCGCGCGACCTCGCCCGCATCATGACGGAGGTCACCGGCACGCCGTTCTCGCTGCAGTGGGCGGGATCCACGGGCGTGCTCGCCACGGCCAGCAAGGCCATGCGCCGCGTCGGCCGCGACGAGCAGGAGGCCTTCCCGGCCTGGCAGGGGATGCAGTACCTCGTGAGCATGTACAGCGGCGAGGCGGAGCTCCTCCACGTCGACCGCGAGCGCTTCGGCGCGATCGAGTGGACGGGCGTGCAGGACGTGCTCGCCGCGCACGTCGCCGCGCGGGGCGCCGCGGCCGCCGCGTAGTCGAGCGGCGACGGGACGGCGGGGCGGCCGGGCGCGCGACGACGCGCCCGGCCGCCCCGTCACGAGGCCACGGCTGGCTGGGTGCCGCATCCAGCGGGCGGTGCTTGGGTGGGGCCGCGCCACGAGCGCCGCGGGCCGGCCGTCCGACCGCCCGCACCCCGAGAACGCAAGGAGTCCCATGACCGCACGCAGCATCCAGTGGCAGCTGGCGAAGCGCCCCACCGGCGAGCCCACCCCCGACGACGTCCGCCGCGTCGAGGTCGACCTCCCCGACCTGCAGGACGGCGAGGTCCGCGTCGAGAACGAGTTCATCTCCGTCGACCCCTACATGCGCGGTCGCATGAACGACGTCCCGTCCTACGTCCCGCCCTTCCAGCTCGACGAGGCCATGACCGGATCCGCCGTCGGCCGCGTCGTCGAGTCCCGCTCCGACGACCTCGCCGTCGGCACGCTCGTCAGCCACATGCTCGGCTGGCGCGACGTCGCCCAGGGCCAGGCGGGCGCGTTCCGCCCCGTCCCCGAGGTCCCCGGTGTGGCGTCCTCCGCCCACCTCGGCGTGCTCGGCCTCACCGGCCTCACCGCCTACGTCGGTCTCACGCGCATCGCGTCCATCCAGGAGGGCGACGTCGTCTTCGTCTCGGGCGCGGCCGGGGCCGTGGGCTCCATGGTCGGCCAGATCGCCCGCCTCCTCGGCGCCTCGCGCGTCGTCGGCAGCGCCGGATCCGCGGAGAAGGTCGAGCGCCTCACGTCGCACCTCGGCTTCGACGCCGCGTTCGACTACCACGGCGGCGACCTCGACGCGAAGCTCGCGGAGGCGGCGCCCGACGGCATCGACCTCTACTTCGACAACGTCGGCGGCGACCACCTCTCCGCCGCGCTCGGCGCCCTGAAGGACTTCGGCCGCGTCGCCAACTGCGGCTCGATCTCGACCTACAACTCCACCGGCGAGGAGATCGCGATCCGCAACACGGGCCGCATCGTCACGCGCGGGCTCACGCTCCGCGGCTTCACCCTCGGCAACCACCAGGACCTCGCGCCCGAGTTCGCGTCGAAGATGGGCCCGTGGCTCGCCGAGGGCCGGATCACCGCCGACGAGACCGTGATCGACGGCATCGACCGCGCGTTCGAGGCCTTCACCGGGCTCATGCGCGGCGAGAACGTCGGGAAGATGGTCGTGCGGACCAGCGCCTCCGCCTGACCCGCACCTCCCGGGCGTCGTCCTCGGGGAGCGTCGGCGGTGCGTCCGCCCGGCGCTCCTCGACGGCGTCTGCGGCGCCGCCGTTCCGCGCCTCGCGCAGGCGCCGCCCCTCGTCCTCGAGGAGGGCGCGGCGCCGGGCGAGCCGGTCGGCGCGCGTCGTGTCGCGCACGGGCAGGCGCAGCGCGTGCTCCGCGGGGATCCCCGCCTGCAGCTGCCGGGCGCGGATGATCTCCACGTCGAGCTCGCCGCCCAGCACGAGCGACAGGTTCCCGATGTAGAGCCACAGCAGCAGCACGATCACCGCGCCGAGCACCCCGTAGGTCGACTCGTAGGTCGCGATGTGCGTCACGTAGGCGACGAACCCCGCGGTGCCGAGGCCCCAGGCGACGATCGCGACCAGGCTGCCCCACGTGAGCAGGTCGACCCGGCGGCGGCGCAGGTTCGGGGTCGCCGCGTACAGCACCCCGATGATCCCCGTGAGCAGCGCCACGAGCAGCGGCCACTTCACGACGGCCCACACCACGAGCGTCGTGTCGCCGAGCCCCAGGTGCTGGCCGAGCGCCCGCGCGCCCTCGTCGGTGAGCAGCAGCATGCCGACCATCACGACGCTCACGACGAGCAGCGCGATCGTCACCAGGAGCATCAGCGCCCGGTACTTCACGAGCGGCCGGCCCTCCTCCGTCTCCTGCACGCGGTTCATCGCGCGCCCGAAGGCCGTGACGTAGGCGGCCGACGTCCAGAGCGCGCCGAGGAACGAGACCGTGAACGCGATGCCCGAGCGCGGGCCGTCGGCGAGCTGCTCGACGGGGTCGCGGATCACGTCCACGGCGGAGTCGCCGAGCACGGCCGTGAGCACGCGGAGGACACCCTCGACGCCCGCGCGCGTGTCGCCCACCAGGCCGATGAGGCTGAGCACGGCGACCGCGGCCGGGACGAGCGAGAGCGTGGAGTAGAAGGTGAGGCTCGCGGCCATGTCGATGCCGCGGTGCTTCATGAAGCCGTAGACCGCGCGGCGGCAGGCGTACCAGCCGAGCTCGCGGCCGATGCGCTGGCGCCGGTGGAGCGCCGCCTCGTCGAGCTCCGCCTGCGGCCCGTCGTCGTCGGGAGCGGCGCGGGTCGGGCGGTGGGGCATGCCCGCCAGTCTGACCCACGCCCGACGCGGCGGCGGACCCCGCGGCCCTCGGCGGCTGGCCGCGGTCGGCCGCGTGCGCTACACAGGGGGGATGGTGCACACGGAGTCCGTCGAGATCGAGCGCAAGTACGACGTCCGGGACGGGGTGCCCGTCCCGGCCTTCGACGGGATCGAGGGGATCGCGGAGGCGCGGCCCGCGGATCCGGTCACGCTCGTGGCCGTCTACCTCGACACCGCGGACCACGCGCTCGCCGACCGCCGCATGATCCTCCGCCGCCGTGAGGGCGGGCACGACGCCGGCTGGCACGTGAAGCTCCCGGCCGACGGGGGAGAGGGCCGCACCGAGCTCGGCTGGCCGCTCGCGGACGGCGACGACGGCGACGGCGCGATCCCCGGCCCCGTGCTCGACCAGGTGGCCGTGCACGTCCGCGGCCGCGAGCTCACGCCGCTCGCGCGCCTCGAGACCGTGCGCACGATCGTCACCCTGCACGACGCCGACGGCCGCGCGGTCGCGGAGTTCGCGGACGACCGCGTCACCGGATCCGACGTGCGCGGCGGCACCGTGCGCGCCTGGCACGAGTGGGAGGTCGAGCTGCTGCCCGACGCGCCCGCGAAGCGGAAGCAGCGCACGGCGCTCCTCGACCGGATCGAGCGGCACGTCCTCGACGCCGGCGCCCGCCCCTCCGACAGCGCCTCGAAGCTCGCCCGCGCGCTGGGGGCCGACGCGCTCGGCCGGCAGGCTCCCGCGGGACCCGCCCTGCCGGATCCCGCCGCGCTCACGAAGGAGAGCCCCGCCGCCGACGTCGCCCGCGCGATCCTCGCCCGCGGCGTCCGCGACCTCGTCGCCGCCGACCCGCACGTGCGCGCCGACGAGCACGACGCCGTGCACCGGATGCGCGTCGCCGTCCGCCGCCTGCGCAGCGCGCTCCGCACCCACCAGGACGTGATCGACCCCGCCGCCACCGCTCCCGTCCGCGCCGAGCTGACGGCGCTCGGCGCGGTCCTCGGCGACGCCCGCGACATGGAGGTCCTCCGCGACCGCGTCGTCTGGTCGGTGGTCGAGCACGACGCCGAGACCGTGCCCGACCACGTGGGCGACGCCCTGCACGACGTCCTCGACGAGCGCTACCACCGCGCCCGCGAGCGGGTGGTCCGCGCGCTCTCGTCCGCGCGCTACGTCGCGCTGCTCGACGACCTCGACCGGCTGGTCGCGGATCCGCCGCTCGCGCACGACGCCAGCGCCCCCGCGGGTCCCGCCCTCCACGCCGCCCTCCGCCGCGACGCCGAGCGCGTCGGCCGCCGCGCCGCGGTGGCGCAGGAGGCGGTGGGCGAGGCCGCGCGCACCGAGGCCCTGCACGAGGTCCGCAAGGCCGCGAAGCGCCTCCGCTACGCGGCCGAGGAGGTCAGCGGCCGCACGGTCACGATCCTCGGCCGGAAGACGATGCGCCTCGCGACGGCTGCCGAGGAGGTGCACGACGAGCTCGGCGAGCACCGCGACGGCCTCGCCATGCAGCGCCTCCTGCGCGAGGAGGCCAAGCGCCTCGCGGCCCGCGGCGAGGACTCCTTCGCGCTCGGCGTGCTGCACGAGGCGGAGCGCCTGCGCACCGAGTCCGCCCTCTGGCGGGCGCAGCAGGCGGTGGAGCGCCTGCTCGCCACCGCCGTCCCGGGAGCGTGAGACCGGCTCGTAGACTCGGGGGGTGACCCCCGACGCCGATCTCCCGATGCCGGCGTACGACCCCTCGGAGCTCGACGTGCGGGTCACGGGCGGCACCGTGCGCGGCGTGCGCGAGCGCGGCGTCGAAGCGTGGCGCGGGATCCCGTTCGCCGCCCCGCCCCGCGGCGACCTCCGCTTCCGGGCCCCGCAGCCCGTCATCGGCTGGGAGGGCGCGCGCTTCGCGCAGCACTTCGGCAAGGTCGCGCCCCAGGTGAGCGCCGGCGCGTTCATGGGCGCCCCGCAGGGCACGCCCATGGGCGAGGACTGCCTCACCATCAACGTCATCGCGCCGTCCGGCCTCAGCCCCGACGCGGCGCGCGTCAACCGCGAGTCGCAGCTGCGGCCGGTCATGGTCTTCATCCACGGCGGCGCCTACGTCGTCGGATCCTCCCGCGAGGTCCCCGTGCAGGGCGAGGGCCTCGTGCGCCAGGGCGGCATCGTCTACGTCAGCTTCAACTACCGGCTCGGCGCGCTCGGCTACCTCGACTTCAGCCGCTACTCCAGCCCTGAGCGCCCCATCGAGTCGAACCTGGGGCTGCGCGACCAGGTGCAGGCGCTCCAGTGGGTGCGCGACAACATCCGCGCGTTCGGCGGGGATCCCGACAACGTCACGGTCTTCGGTGAGTCCGCGGGCGGCAACGCCGTCACGACCCTGATGGCCGTGCCCTCGGCGCACGGCCTCTTCGCCCGCGCCATCGCGCAGAGCTCGCCCACGAACGCCGTGTACCCGGCCGAGCAGACGGCGCGCTGGGCGGAGCAGTTCGTCGGCCTCCTCGCGGATCGTGCGGGCCGCACGCCGGACGACGCCGAGGCCGTCCGCCTCCTCACCACCGCGAGCTCGTCGACGCTCGCCACCGCCGCGAACGAGCTCATGGTGCGCACGCCCGACCAGGAGCCCGGCACGATCACGTTCAGCCCCGTCATCGACGGCGACGTGCTCCCCGAGCGCCCGCTCGACGCGTTCAAGCACGGCCGGGCGGCGCGCGTGCCGCTCATCATCGGCACCAACGAGCGCGAGGGATCCCTGTTCACGGGCCGGCTCGACATCCTCGCGACGACCCCCGAGCGCATCGAGGCCGTGTTCGCGAAGACCGACGAGGAGCACCGCGACGAGCTCGCCGCGCTCTACCCGGGCCTCCCGAAGCGCCGGGCCGCGCTCGACTTCGGCGGCGACTACGCCTTCTGGTTCCCGTCGATCAAGGTCGCCGAGCGCCACGCCCGCTACGCGCCCGTGCACTTCTACCGCTTCGACATCGCGCCGCGCCTCGTGCGCCTCATGGGCCTCGACGCCACGCACGGGCTCGAGCTCTTCGCCCTGTTCGACCGGATGGACTCCCTGCTCGGCCGCGGCATGACCCTGCTCGGCGGCCGGCGCGCGTTCGTCGCCGCGGGGGAGCGGATGCGCATCGCCTGGCTCCGCTTCGCGCAGGACGGCACGGTCGACGAGTCCTGGCCCGCGTACGTGGGCGACGACGAGGACGCGCTGCGCGACCTCGACGAGGACGACGACCGGACCGCGGGCACGGGCGCCGCGGGGGAGCACGGCCCGTCCCGCCCCGGATCCGGCCCCCGCCCGCCGCGCGTGCGCCCCGGGGGCATCCGCGACCGCGGCCCGCGCCGCCGCGCCACCCTCGTCTTCGACATGGTCGACCGCGTCGAGCACGACCCGCACGCCGACCGCCGCGTCGCCTGGCGCGACTTCGTGCCGCACATCTGACCCGCGGAGCCCGGCGCCGGATGTTCACCCGACCGCCATCCGGAGGTCGCCCGTTCCGAGCGCCCGTGTGCAGGCCGTTAGGATCGACGACTGTGATATCCGCTCGAGGGATCCGGTAGTGGATCTCACCCTCATCGTCGTCCTGGTCATCGCCCTGGCGCTGTTCTTCGACTTCACCAACGGCTTCCACGACACGGCGAACGCGATGGCGACCCCCATCGCGACGGGTGCGCTGAAGCCGCGGGTGGCGGTCGCGATCGCCGCGGTCCTCAACCTCGTGGGCGCGTTCCTCAGCACCGAGGTGGCCAAGACCGTCTCGGGCGGCATCATCCGCGAGGGCGACGGGGGCGTGCAGATCACCCCGACCATGATCTTCGCGGGCCTGATGGGCGCCATCGTCTGGAACCTCGTCACCTGGCTCCGCGGCCTCCCGTCGAGCTCGAGCCACGCGCTGTTCGGCGGCCTCATCGGCGCGGCCGTCGTGGGTGCGGGCGTCGGCTCGGTGGACTTCGGCGTCGTGCTGTCGAAGGTCATCCTCCCGGCGCTGCTCGCCCCCGTCATCGCGGGCCTCATCGCCTACACGACCACCAAGCTCGCGTACTCGATCACGCGCCGCTCGAGCGGCCCGAACGAGCGCGGCGGCTTCCGCTACGGCCAGATCTTCACGTCGTCGCTCGTGGCGCTCGCGCACGGCACCAACGACGCCCAGAAGACCATGGGCATCATCACGCTCACGCTCATCGCGGGCGGCTTCCAGGCGGCGGGCTCCGGTCCCGAGTTCTGGGTCATCGCGGTGTGCGCCGTCGCCATCGCGCTCGGCACCTACATGGGCGGCTGGCGCATCATCCGCACGATGGGCTCCGGCCTCACCGAGGTCAAGCCCGCGCAGGGCTTCAGCGCCGAGGCCTCGACCGCGGCCACGATCCTCGCCTCCAGCCACCTCGGCTTCGCGCTCTCGACCACGCAGGTCGCGTCGGGCTCCGTCATCGGCTCGGGCCTCGGCCGCCGCGGTGCGTCCGTGCGCTGGAACACCGTGGGCAAGATCGCGCTCGGCTGGCTGCTCACGCTGCCGTCCGCCGCCATCGTGGGCGCCGTCGCGGCGTTCGTCGCGAGCACCGGCACGGTCGGCTTCGTCATCGACGCGGTCGTCGGCGTGGCCGTCATCGTCTGGATCTTCTGGCGCTCGCGCCGCAACGCCGTGCACGCCCGCAACGCCATCGTCGAGGTGGACGCCGCGGGCTTCGCCGTGCGCGGACGCAAGGCCACCAAGGCCGCCCGGAAGGCCAGGGAGGCCGCATGATCGACTGGAGCGCGTTCCTCATCGTCGCCGTGGCCGCCCTCGTGGGCGCCGTCGCGGTGGTCAGCCTCTTCTCGCTCGGGGTCCGGCTCCTCGCCGTCGGCACCGAGTACGACGACGAGGGCGACAAGGTCTCGGTCACCGGCATCCGCCCGCAGGCCGCGACCGTGGGCGGCTACGTCTGCTTCGCCCTCAGCGGCCTCGCCGTGCTGTACGGCGTGTACCTCATCATCCCGGCCCTGCACTCCTGACGGGCGGAGCGCCCCGGGCTGGTCCCGGTCGCGCGCCCGCCCCTAGGCTCGACCCCGTCCGACAAGGTCGTCGGCTCCTCTCTCCCCTCGTCGTCCGACCCGACCCCTCGCGGAAGAAGCCATGACCGAAGCGCGCACGTCGTCCCCCGCCCCCGAGACCTCCGGAGGGCGCGGCGCGCTCGACCGGTTCTTCGAGATCACGAAGCGCGGATCCACGTACGCGCGCGAGATCCGCGGCGGCGTCCTCACCTTCGTGACGATGGCCTACATCGTCGTGCTCAACCCGCTGATCCTCGGCGGCTTCAGCCAGGACGCGGCCACGCTCGACGTCGAGGGCAACTGGCTGCGCGCCTCGCAGGTCGGCGCCGCCACCGCGCTCACCGCGGGCGTCATGACGATCCTCTTCGGCCTCGTCGCGCGCCTCCCGTTCGCGTTCGCGGCGGGCCTCGGCATCAACTCGTTCCTCGCGGTGAGCGTGGTCGGCGAGGTGACGTGGCCCGAGGCGATGGGCCTGGTCGTCATCAACGGCCTGGTGATCGTGCTGCTCGCCACCACGGGCCTCCGCACGCTGATCTTCCGGGCCGTCCCGCGTGAGCTCAAGACCGCCATCACGGTCGGCATCGGCCTCTTCATCGCGTTCATCGGCTTCGTCGACTCCGGCTTCGTGCGCGGCACGGGCGTGCCGGCGTCGCCGCTCGCGCTCGGGATCGACGGGTCCATCGCGTCGCTGCCGACGGTCGTCTTCATCCTCGGCCTCGTGATCATGGGCGTGCTCATGGCCCGCCGCGTGCCGGGCGCGCTGCTCATCGGCATCGTCGCGACCACGCTCATCGCCATCGTCGTGGAGCAGGTCTTCCACATCGGCCCGTCGAACACCTCGGGCGCCACCGGCTGGAACCTCAACGCACCCGTGCTGCCCGGCGTCCCCGTCGCGCTGCCCGACCTCGGCCTCGTCGGCGCGTTCGACTTCGGCGCGTTCGGCCGCATCGGGATCATCTCCAGCCTCATGCTCGTCTTCACGCTGGTGTTCACGAACTTCTTCGACGCCATGGGCACCATGACGGGCCTCGCGAAGGCGGCCGACCTCTCCGACGAGCGCGGCGACTTCCCCCGCCTCAAGGGCGCGCTGGTCGTCGAGGGCTTCGGCGCGGTCGCGGGCGGCGCCACGTCGAGCTCGTCGAACACGGTCTTCATCGAGTCGGCCTCCGGCATCGGCGAGGGCGCGCGCACGGGCCTCGCGTCGATGGTCACGGGCGTCCTCTTCCTCCTCGCCATGTTCTTCACGCCGCTCACGCAGGTCGTGCCGCTCGAGGTCGCGGCCGCCGCGCTGGTGATCGTCGGCACGCTGATGGCGTCGCAGATCAAGGACATCGTGTGGACCGACTTCTCGGTCGCGCTGCCCGTGTTCCTCACCGTGCTGGTCATGCCGCTCACGTACTCGATCGCGAACGGCATCGGCGTCGGCTTCCTCTCCTGGGTGCTCGTGCGCTCCTTCTCGGGCCGCGTGCGCGAGGTCTCGCCGCTGCTCTGGGCGGTCTCCGCCGGGTTCCTCGTGTTCTTCGCGCGCGGGCCCATCGAGCAGCTGCTCGGCGTCTGATCCCCGCGCGTCGCGCGTCCATCACCGGCCGCGCGACGCCCAGGTCTGCGTAAGGTGGGACGGGACCCCCCTTCGACGACGCACGGGAGCCCGCACATGACCGACCTCGACGCCCGCGGCGACGTCCGCGAACCCCAGGAGTCGGCCAAGCGCTGGCGCATCATCGGCCCGGGCCTCGTGGTCGCGGCCACCGGCATCGGCGCGGGCGACCTCGTCGCGACCCTGGTGGCCGGATCCCGCTTCGGCTACGCGCTGCTCTGGGCCGCGGTCCTCGGCGTCATCATCAAGATCTTCCTCGTCGAGGGCGCCGGCCGGTACTCGCTCGCGACGGGCCGCACGATCTTCGAGGGCTGGCGCAGCGTCGGCCGCTGGACCACGTGGTACTTCGGGCCCTACATCCTCATCTGGGGCCTCGTCTACGGCGCCGCCGCCATGAGCTCCTCGGCGCTCCCGCTCGCAGCGCTCTTCCCGGGCGTCGACCTCAAGGTGTTCGCGATCGGCTGCGGCCTCGTCGGCGCCGTCGTGGTCTGGTTCGGGCGCTACTCGGCGTTCGAGAAGATCATCGCGGTCTTCGTCGGCCTCATGTTCGTGACCGTCGTGGGCGCCGCCATCGTCACCGTGCCGAACGTGCCCGCGCTCCTCACGGGCCTCGTGCCGACCATCCCCGAGGGCGGCCTCGTCGTCGCGCTCAGCATCGCGGGCGGCGTCGGCGGCACCATCACGCTCGCCGCCTACGGCTACTGGCTGCGCGAGAAGGGCTGGGTGGCGCCCGGCTGGATGAAGGTCATGCGCATCGACAACTCCGTGGCCTACGTGATGAGCGGCGTCTTCGTGCTCTCGATGCTCGTGGTGGGCGCCGAGCTCCTGTACTCGGCCGACATCGCGCTGGCCGACGGCGAGGGCGGCCTCGTGCAGCTCGCCGACGTGCTGGGGGAGCGCTATGGCGCCTTCATGACGTGGTTCTTCCTGCTCGGGTTCTTCGCCACGTCGTTCTCGTCGATCCTCGGCGTCTGGAACGGCGTCTCGCTCATGTTCGCCGACTTCCTCGGGAACGTCCGCGGCCTCGACGTCGACGACCCGCGCCGGCGCCTCGGCGGCAGCTACTACCGGGCGTTCATTGTGTGGCTGACGATCCCGCCCATCGGCCTGCTGTTCCTCGACCAGCCGATCGGCCTGATCATCGCCTACGGCGTGCTGGGCGCGCTCTTCATGCCGTTCCTCGCGATCACGCTGCTCGTGCTCCTCAACACCGACCGCACCCCGCGGGCTTGGCGTAACCGGCCCCTCAGCAACACCGTGATGGGGATCTCGGCGCTGCTGTTCGTCGTGCTCGGCGTGCAGCAGCTCGTGACGGAGGTCGGGAAGCTCGTCTAGCGGCGCTCAGTCGGCGGAGGCGGTCGCGCGCACGGGGGCCTCGCTGTCCGCGCCGGCCGTCGGGGCGCGGAACACGACGAGCCGGTAGAGCGTGAAGTTCCAGACGAGGCCGATGAGCACGGCGGTGGCCTTCGCGATGTTGATCTCGAGGAACTCCTGCTCGGCGCTCGTGCCGAACATGAGGAGCGAGCGGCCGAAC
Source organism: Clavibacter vidaverae (assembly GCF_047529985.1). Classification (NCBI taxonomy): domain Bacteria; kingdom Bacillati; phylum Actinomycetota; class Actinomycetes; order Micrococcales; family Microbacteriaceae; genus Clavibacter; species Clavibacter vidaverae. Next base: position 120,238 of record NZ_JBLJAM010000002.1, on the reverse strand, counting down.
GTCGTGTCGAAGCCGCGCTCGAAGAGCCAGATCACGCCGCTCTGCAGGAGCAGCGAGCTGAAGCCCGTGACCGCGAAGAAGCGGAGGAAGCGCCCCGCCGTGACGGGCTCGCCGTGGCGGAACACGAAGAAGTGGTTGAGGAAGTAGGAGATGGTGATGCCGACCGTCACCGAGACGAGGTTCGCCGCGAGCACGGGCAGGTGGGCCCCGAGGATCAGCAGGTTGAGCAGCACGAAGTCGAGGGCAGTGTTGAGGAGACCCGCGACGAGGAAGCGGACACGGCGGTCGGCGAGGAGCTTCGTCACGCTGATCCTCCCGGCACGCGGCGCGGTCGCCGGTCGATCCGGCGGATGCGCACGGCGTCAGGGCGCCGGGCCTCTCGAAGTGTAACAAGCGGATAACGGGCACGGCCCCTCCCTCGCGGGCGGATCGACGCCCGCTGGCTAGACTCGTCAGGGCCCGGACCGGGTCAGCCCCCGATGCGGAGACGGAACCACCAGCTTGAGCAGCCTCACGATCGTCATCCCCACGTACGAGGAGGCGCGCAACGTCGGGGAGCTGCTGCCCCGTCTCGCCGCCATGGCGGCGGAGAACCCCGACTTCCGCATCACCGCGATGATCGTCGACGACTCCTCGCCCGACGGCACCGCCGACCTCGCCCGGTCGCTCGCGCCCGGCGTGGAGACGGACGGATTCCGCGTGCGCGTCGAGACCCGCGCGGAGAAGGCCGGCCTCGGCGCCGCCTACATCTGGGCGTTCGAGAGGCTCCTCGGCGAGGCCGAGCCGCCCACGCACATCCTGCAGATGGACGCGGACCTCTCCCACGACCCCGCCTACATCACCGAGATGCTGCGCCGCGTGCGCGCGGGCGCCGACCTCGTGGTCGCCTCCCGCTACATCCGCGGCGGCGCGACGCCCGACTGGAACCTCAAGCGCCGCTTCCTCAGCGTGGGCGGCAACCTCTACACGCGCCTGTTCCTCGGCTCCCGCATCACCGACTACACGGGCGGCTTCAACCTCTACGAGACGCAGCTGCTGCGCCGGATCACGCCGTCCACCATCACGACGACGGGCTACGGATTCCAGATCGAGATGAAGCAGCGCGCGCTCCGGGAGGCGCGGCGGCCGACGGAGGTCGCGATCGTGTTCATGGACCGCACCGAGGGCGAGTCGAAGATCCCGAGCGACACCCTGGTGAAGAACCTGCTCCTCGTGCTCCAGCTGCGCTTCGGGCTGCGCCGGGGCTGAGCCGCGGGACCGCGGGCGCGCCGTCGCCGCTCAGGCGGAGGGAGCGTGCAGCGGATCCTCCGGCGCGCGCTGGTGCGGCCGGGCCGGCGCGATGATCGTGCCGCGGCGCCCGAGCGCGTCGACCACGGGGTCGGTCGCGCCGAGCACCTGCGATCGCGCCGTGCCGTGGCGGGCCCAGTAGGACGCCGTCCACGCGCAGACGAGGCCGTCGAGCAGGTCCTCGAGGTGCTTGTGCTCCCGCTCGACGAGGGCGGGGCCGTCGGCGACGAGCGCGGCGGCGCGGGGGTGCGTGGACACGTCGAGGGGTGGATCCGCGTGCGCAAGCGCCGCGACGCGATCGAGGACGAGCCGGAACTCGGCGGCGCGAGCCGGCCGGCGCTCGCCGGTGGGCAGGAGCGGCGCGAGGCGCTTGTACCGCGGCTTCATCCCGTCGAAGCCGAGCTCGGGGGCGCCCACGAGCGTCGTGTACGGGTAGCACTCGACCATCGTGCGGGCGTCGTCGTCGCGCGCGGCGCCGGATCCGTCGTCGTACTCCCAGCCCGCGTCCTCGAGCCGCCGCCGGAGCGCCACGGCGCCCTGCGCGGGCAGGCCCTGGTTCGACGGGTAGGCGGAGATGCCGAGCCGGCCGTACCGCGACGCGACCTCCTTCTCGGCGAGGCGGCTGCCCGTGGCGTTCGCGACGACGAGCGGGCCGTCGACCGCGGCGACCGCGCCCGGGCCGCCCCAGGCGTCCACCCACGCGACCACGGCGTCGATGCCGCGGGCGGTGTCGAGGTCCAGCACGCGCCCCGACGCGTCGATGCAGGCGAGCCCCGTCTCGCGCGCCGGACGGGCGGCCGTGCCCTCCGCCCAGGCGAGGTCGATCCCCAGGAAGCGGCGCATCCGTCGAGCCTATCCGCGGCCCCCGGCGCCCTCGGCCGGGCGTGGGGCCGCTAGTAGGGTCGAGGGATCCTCCTGCCACGAGCGACGAGACGATGGAGCCTCCCATGACACCAGTGAGCCCGAACGACGACCGCATCCCGCACCCGGACGGCCACCCCGTCCGCGTCGAGACCGACAGCCTGGGGAGCCTCGAGGTCCCTGCCGACGCCTACTGGGGGATCCACACGGCGCGCGCGCTCGAGAACTTCCCCATCAGCCTGCGGCCGTTGAGCGTCTACCCGGAGTTCGTGGTCGCGCTCGCGCAGGTGAAGCAGGCCGCGGCGCGCGCCAACGTGCAGATCGGCGTGCTCGACGCGCGGAAGGCCAAGCAGATCGACGAGGTCTGCTCCGAGATCATCGCCGGGCACCTGCACGACCAGTTCGTGGTCGGCGTGATCCAGGGCGGCGCCGGCACGAGCACCAACATGAACACCAACGAGGTCATCGCGAATCGCGCCCTCGAGAAGGCCGGCCACGCGCTCGGCGACTACCAGCACATGCACCCGCTGGACGACGTGAACCGCAGCCAGTCGACGAACGACACGTACCCGACCGCGCTCAAGGTCGCGCTCATCCACTCGCTGCTGCAGACGCTCGACGAGCTGGACCTGCTGCGGCGGTCGTTCCTCGCCAAGGGCGCGCAGTTCTCGCAGGTGCTCAAGGTCGGCCGCACGCAGCTGCAGGACGCCGTGCCCATGACGCTCGGCCAGGAGTTCCACGGCTTCGCCACCACGCTCGAGGAGGACCACGCGCGGCTCGGTGAGCTCGTGCCGCTCCTGTCGGAGATCAACCTCGGCGCCACGGCCATCGGCACGGGCATCACCGCGGATCCGAACTACGCGGCCGCCGTGCGCGGGCACCTCAGCGCCATCACGGGCTACACGCTCGTGACCGCGAGCGACCTCATCGAGGCGACGAGCGACGCGGGCGTGTTCATGACCCTCTCGTCGACGCTCAAACGCGGCGCCATCAAGCTGTCGAAGATCTGCAACGACCTGCGGCTGCTGTCGTCGGGGCCGCAGGCCGGGTTCGGCGAGATCAACCTGCCGCCGCGGCAGGCGGGATCCAGCATCATGCCCGGCAAGGTGAACCCGGTGATCCCCGAGGTCGTCAACCAGGTCGCGTTCTCCATCGCCGGCGCCGACGTGACGGTGACCATGGCGGCCGAGGGCGGGCAGCTGCAGCTCAACGCGTTCGAGCCGGTCATCGCGCACTCGCTGCTGCAGTCGCTGAGCTGGCTGCGGAACGCGGCCAAGACGCTGCGGGTGAACTGCATCGACGGGATCACGGCCAACACCGAGCGGCTCGCCGCGCAGGTGGAGTCGTCGGTCGGCGTCGTCACGGCGCTCACGCCCTACATCGGGTACGCCGCCTCCTCGAGCCTCGCGAAGACCGCGCTCATGACGAGCGCGTCCATCCCCGACCTCGTGGTGGAGGCGGGGCTCATGACGCGGACGCAGGTGGAGAAGATCCTCGCGCCCGACCGGCTCTCGGGGCTCGAACCCGTGACGGCGGCCATGTCGGTGATCACGCCGGAGATGCTCGCGGCCCACGCGGCCGAGGAGGGCGGCGCCGTCAACTGACGCGCGCCGGGTACACGACAGCGCGCCGCGGCCCGAGGGCTGCGGCGCGCTGTCGCGTGCGGGGGAGCGGGTGCTACGCGTCCGGCTCGCTCGTGGTGCGGGCGGCGGTGGTGCCGGTCGCGTCGTCCGCGGGGGCGGGGTGCGCGGGCTCCTCGCGGTGCACGGATCCGGCGATGTCGGCCGGGGTGGGGACGTGCCCGGCCTCGGCGGGCTTCGACGCCTTCGGCTTCGGCGCGGGCTTCTTCGCGGCGGCCTTCGGCTTCGCGGGCGCCGGGGCGGGTGCGGTCTCGGCGGGCTGCTCGGCGCCGGGCTGCTCCTCGTCGGCGTCGGCGGGCTCGCCCAGGTCATCGGGGCCGAGCGTGTCGAGGTCCTCGTCCGCGTCGTCCGCGGATCCGTCGGCGGACGCGTCCTGCTCGCCCGCGAGAGCGGCGCCGGTGTCCGGGATCACGACGGGACCCGTCTCGTCCTCGTCGTCGAACGACGCGAGCGCCTCGTCGCGGGCCTCGGCCGCGGTGAAGACGGCGCGGCGGCCGGCCTCCTCGCCGCGCTCGCGCAGGTCCTCGGCCGTGGCCTGGACGCGCGTGCGCGCCTCCTCGGCCGTCTCGACGACGCGGTCGCGCACGTCCTGCGAGGTCTCCGCGACGCGGTGGCCGACCTCGGTGGCCTGCTGGCCGACGCGGTCGACGACGTGCTTGGTCTGGTCCGCCGTGCGGGTGCCGAGGTCCTTGGCGGTGTCGCCGACGCGGCCCGCGATGTCCTGGGTGGTGCTGCCGACGCGACCCGCGACGTCCTGCGTGGTGGTGCCGATGCGCTCGCCCACGCTGTGCGCAGTGCGCCCGACGGCGACGGCCGCACCCTGGACCGCGTGGCCGACGAAGCCCGCGACCTCGCGGGCGGTCTCGACCGTGCGCTCGACGACGACGGGCCCCTTCTCGTCGAGCACGGCCTGCGCCTCGCGGACGCCGCGCTGCACGGGCTCGCTCGACCAGACGGTGCGCGAGGTGCGCACGATCCGCTCGTAGCGCTTGCGCCCGGCGCGCGCGCCGAGGACGTAGCCGGTGCCGATGCCGAGCAGGAAGAGGAGACGGGAGATCATCCCGCCAGCCTAGACGCGATGGACGTGCGACGACCGGGAGGGGCTAGGCGCCCTCGCCGTCCTTCCGGCCCGTGGCGTCGTGCAGCTCGTCCGTCTCGGGATCCGCCGCGTCGGGCGCCGAGATGTCGGCGTCCTCCGGGATGGAGTGGTCGTGGATCGGGTCCTGCGGCTGGTCGGTCATGCCGTCGAGCCTACGCGCGGGCCCGTGCGTCAGAGGATGCGCGTGTGCGTCGTGAGCGAGCCGATGCCCTCGACCGAGACGGTGACCGTGCTGCCGTCCTTGAGGAAGATCTGCGGGTCGCGCGAGTAACCGGCGCCGCTCGTCGTGCCCGTGGAGATGAGCGTGCCGGGCTGCAGCGTGGAGGAGGTGGAGAGGTAGGAGACGAGGCGCGCGACCGTGCGGACCATGCCGCTCGTGCGGCCGTCCTGCACCGTCTCGCCGTCGAGCACCGTCGTGATGCGGAGGTCCTGCGGATCCGGCACCTCGTCGCGCGTGACGACGACGGGACCCGTGGGGGAGAAGCCGTCGAAGCTCTTGCAGCGGCTCCACTGCTGCTCCGAGAACTGCAGGTTGCGGGCCGTGATGTCGTTGACGACCGTGTAGCCGAAGACGTGGTCGAGCGCGTCCTCCTCGGACACGTCGCGCGCGGCCGTGCCGATGATCACGCCGAGCTCGACCTCGTAGTCGACCTCCTCGCTGAGCGAGCGCGGCCAGCTCGTGGTGCCCTCGTGGCCCGAGAGCGAGTTGGGCCAGAGCGCGAAGACGGTGGGGGCGGAGGCGCTCGTGATGTTGAGCTCCTCGGCGTGCGCGGAGTAGTTGAGGCCCACGGCGTAGACGGCCGGCGGGCGGAGGATCGCGGACGCGTGCGTGAGGCCGTCAACCGGCGTGGTGCTGGTGCGGCTCGCGACGGCGCGCTCGACGGTGGCGCGGACGCGGGCCATCTCGTCGTCGCCGCGCTCGATGAGGTCCTGGAGGTCGCGCGGCGAGTCGTCGAGCACCTCGTCGAGGAAGAGCGCCTGGCCCTCCGAGACGATCGCGGCCAGTCGGGGGGTCACGCCGTCGTCGGCGAGCAGGTGGGCGAACTTCATGCCACGAGCGTATCGGGCGGGCGCGGCCGGGAGCGGTTGCGGTCATAACGTGCATGGGAAGGCCCGCCTCACCGGGAGCACCGCGCGTCAGTCCTCGCGCACGACCTCGTCGGGCGACTTGTCGTGCCGCCAGCCGCGCCACGACGCCTGGCGGAGGCGGTCCGTGGAGGTCCACTCGGCGAACTCGACCTCGCCGACGAGGCGGGGCGTGATCCAGTGCGCGTCGCGGGCGTCGGCGGCGGGCACGTCGGCGAACGGGCTGGTCTTCCGCGCGAGGGGGCGGAAGCGGCGGAGCGCGTCGGCGAGGTCGCGCTCGGTGAAGCCCGTGCCGACGCGGCCCGCGTACGCCAGGCCGTCGGGACCGGGGACGCCGACCAGCAGCGAGCCGACCCCGGATGCGCGGCTGCCGGATCCGGGACGCCAGCCGCCGACCACGACCTCCTGCGCCCGGTGGTGCTTGACCTTCAGCCACGCGCTCGAGCGGCGTCCCGACTCGTAGGGCGCGTCGACGCGCTTGGCGACGACGCCCTCGAGGCCGAGCTCGCGGCTGGTGGCGAGCGCCTCGTCGAGGTCGCCGTCGAACGCGGGCGGCACCTGGATCCGGCCGCGGCCAGGCGCCCGGACGGCGTCGAGGAGGGCGGCGCGGCGCTCCCGGTACGGCTCCTCGACGAGGACGCGGTCGCCGATCGCGAGCGCGTCGAACAGCATGAGGTGCACGGGCGCGGCCCTCCGGGCCCGGGCGATCTCCTTCTCGCCCGTGAGGCCGAGGCGCGTCTGCAGGAGGCCGAAGTCGGGGCGGCCGCCGGCGCCCAGCACCACGATCTCGCCGTCGAGCACGGCGTCGTCGACGTCCAGGGAGTCGGGCAGCTCGGCGAGCTCGGGGAAGGCGGGCGTGAGGTCGACGCCGTTGCGGCTCGTGATGGTCGCCCGGCCGTCCGCGACGACGACGATCGCGCGGTAGCCGTCCCACTTCATCTCGACGGCCCACTCCTCGTCGGGGTCGAGGCCGGCACCGGTCGCGGCGGTCGCGAGCATGGGCGCGGGGGCGGACGCGGCACCGCCCTTCCGGCGCGCGCCGACGCGCGTGCGGCCGCCCGCCTTCGCGAGCGCCGCGGGGCGCGCGGGCCTCGCGTGGGGCGTCGCGGGCGCGTCGGCCGGCTCCATCAGGTGGATCAGCCAGTTCGCGTCGGCCTTGCCGTGCCCGCCCGTATGGATGAGCGCGTACCGGCGCGGCCCGTCGATGCCCGTGCCCGCGCCGCGGCCGTGCAGCGTCGCGATGACCTCCTCGCCGTCGCGCCACTTCTCCAGCTCGTAGGTGCCCGCGTCCCAGATGGTGACCTCGCCGCCGCCGTACTCGCCCGCGGGGATCGTGCCCTCGAAGGATCCGTACTCGACGGGGTGGTCCTCGGTCTGCACCGCGAGGTGGTTGGTGCCGTGCTCGGTGGGCACGCCCTTGGGGAGGGCCCAGCTCACGAGCACGCCGTCGTGCTCGAGCCGGAAGTCCCAGTGCAGCGCGCGGGCGTGGTGCTCCTGGATCACGAAGGAGCGGCCCTCTGACGGCGTGGGGGACTCCTCCGGCACCGGCTCGCTGGTCTTGGCCGCGTCGCGCTTGGAGCGGTAGGTGGCGAGCCGGTCGTCGGCCGGGTCCTTCCGCGCGAAGCCCGCGAGCCGCTCGGGCGTCGGCTCCAGGCTCTCGCGGTGGCCCTCCTCGACGGGGGCGAGCGGATCCTGGCGCTTCCGCATCCGGGCGATCACCTCGTCCATCTCCAGGTGCCGGAGGGCCGGCGACGCGAGCTCGCGCCAGGTGCGCGGCACGGCGACCGTCGGCCGCGAGCGCCCGCGCAGCGAGTACGGCGCGACCGTCGTCTTGTTGGGGTTGTTCTGGCTCCAGTCGACGAGCACCTTGCCGGCCCGCAGGGCCTTCCTCATGTCGCTGACCACGAGGTCGGGGTGGTCGGCCTCGAGCGCGCGGGCGAGCTCGTGCGCGACCTCGGAGATCTGGTCGGCGTCGTGGCTGCCGTCGAGGGCCGCGTAGAGGTGGATGCCCTTGGATCCGCTCGTCACCGGGTACGGCTCGAGGCCCATGTCGCGGAGGATGGCGCGCGCGGCCTTCGCGACCTCCACGCACTCCGGGAGGCCGGCGCCGGGTCCCGGGTCGAGGTCGAGCACCAGCCGGTCGGGCCGGCGCACGTCGCCCGTGCGGCCGAAGCGCCACTGCGGCACGTGCAGCTCCAGCGCGGCGATCTGCCCGAGCCAGGTGAGGGTCGCGACGTCGTTCGCGAGCGGGTAGTCGTTGGCGTGGTCGCGGTGCTGGATCGCGCGGCGGAGCACCCATTCGGGCGTGTGGGCGTCGAGGTCCTTCTGGAAGAACATCTTCCCCGGGTGCTCGTCGGTGCCGACGCCGTCGACCCAGCGCTTCCGCGTCACCGGCCGGTCGCGGAGGTGCGGGATCATGTGCGGCGCGATGGCGGCGTAGTACGCGATCACGTCGCCCTTGGTCGTGCCGGTCGCCGGGTACAGCACCTTGTCGAGGTTCGACAGCGTGATCCGCCGCCCCTCGACCTCCACCTGCTGCTTCGCTCCCGCCATCGCTCCAGCATGGCCCGGGCCGGTGTTCACTGGATCCATGAGAGCCATCTGGAAGGGCGCCGTCACCTTCGGCCTCGTCAACGTGCCCGTGAAGGTCTACAGCGCGACGCAGGACCACGACGTCCCGCTGCACCAGGTGCACGACGCCGACGGCGGGCGGATCCGCTACCAGCGCCGTTGCGAGGTGTGCGGCAAGGTCGTCGACTACGCGCACATCGACAAGGCGTTCGACGACGGCGACCGCACCGTCGTGATCACGGAGGAGGACCTCTCCTCCCTCCCCGAGGAGAAGAGCCGCGAGATCGACGTCGTCGAGTTCGTGCCGAGCGACCAGGTCGATCCGGTGATGCTCGACCGCAGCTACTTCCTCGAGCCGGACTCGTCGAGCCCCAAGTCGTACGCGCTCCTCCGCCGGACGCTGCAGGAGACCGACCGCACGGCGATCGTGCACGTGACCCTCCGCCAGCGCACCCGGCTCGCGGCGCTCCGCGTGCGCGGCGACGTGCTCATGCTGCAGACGCTCCTCTGGGACGACGAGGTGCGCGAGGCCGACTTCCCGTCGTTGGATGCCGCGCCCAAGGTGTCGCCGCGGGAGCTGAAGATGTCGGCGCAGCTCGTGGAGGGGTTCGCGGAGGACTTCGACCCGTCCAAGTTCAGCGACGAGTACCAGGAGCAGCTGAAGACGCTCATCGACGCGAAGCTCGCGCAGGGCGACTCGCTCGACACCGACGCGACCTTCGGGGAGTCCGACGACGACGAGGACTCGGGCGGCGAGGTGCTCGACCTGATGGACGCGCTGAAGCGGAGCATCGAGCGGAGCCGGGGCGGGGGATCCGGGGCGAAGAAGACGGCGCGGAAGCCGGCCGCGAAGAAGGGGAAGGCGGCGGCGGACGACGACGAGGACGACGCACCCGCGAAGTCGAGCACCGCGAAGAAGGCGGCGGCGAAGCCGAAGACGGCGTCGAAGGCGAAGTCGGCGTCCGCGAAGTCGACCGCGGCGAAGAAGCCGGCCGCGAAGTCGACGGCCGCGAAGAAGCCCGCCGCCGAGCGGAAGAGCGCGTAGCCGGAGCGCACTCCGGCGTCCGCGCGATCCGGTGGGTGTCGGGACCGGGCGCGCCTACGCTCGAGGGGACCGCGGCATCCCGCGGCGCCCACGCCACCAGGAGCCCCATGTCCGATGCGAAGAACGCCACCCGCTCACCCCTCGTCCCCGTCCTCGCGTCGCTCGCCGCGGTCCTCGCCGCGGTCTCCGCGGTCCTCGCGACGCAGGGGGCCTCACCCGTCGCCCTCGGGGTGATCCTCGGGGTCGCCCTCGTGCTGCTCGTGGTCGTCGGCGCGCTCATCGGCCGGCGGCCCGCGCGTCGTCGGCGCTGATCGGGCGGATCAGCCCGCCCCCGGCATCCCGTCGGTCATGACGCGCCAGAGGTGCAGGGTCGCGTAGGAGCGCCACGGCGACCACGCGCCGGCGCGCGCGTCGAGCGCGCGGGCCTCGTCCGGGAGGCCGAGGGCGGCGGCGCCGCGGCGGACGATGAGGTCGCCCGAGAGCAGGATGTCGGGCTCGCCGAGCGCGCGCATCGCGACGTAGTCGGCGGTCCACGGGCCGACGCCGTGGAAGGCGACGAGCGCGGCCCGGAGCTCCGCGCGCGGCATGCCGTGCGCGATCACCAGCTCGCCGGTCTCCAGAGCCTCGGCGATGCGGATCAGCGTCGCCGTCCGACGCGCGGGCCCGCGCAGGAGCTCCGCGCCGTCGCGCGCGATGCGGGCCGCGGTCGGCGGCAGGCGCGTGACGGATCCGTGCGCGACGGACGCGGGCAGGTCCTCGCCGAGGTCCGCCGTCATGCGGCCGTGGGTGGCGCGGGCGGAGGCGACCGAGATCTGCTGGCCGACGACGGTGCGGAACAGGGTGCTGCGCGGATCCAGCGTGCCGGGGATGCGGAGGCCGGGCGTCCCGCGGACGGCCGCGGCGAGCGCGGGGTCGCGGGCGAGGTCGGCGTCGATGCGGGCCGCGTCCACGTCGAGGCCGAGCAGGCGGCGCGTGCCCGCGAGGAGCTCGGCGGCGTCCTCAGCGTGCTCGACGCGGGTGGTCACCTCGATGCGGGTCGGCGCGTCCGGCGCGCGGCCAGGTGTCTCCGCGTCGAGGAGCCGCACGGTCACCGTCCCCGCGCCGTGCGTGAGCCGCGCCGACTGCGTGAACGACGTCGCGTCGCCCTCCTCGGCGCCCGTGACGGCGTGCCAGGAGAGGAAGCGGATCACGCCGCCGCCGTCGAAGGGCGCCGGGACCTCGAGCACCGTGCGGGCGACGTGCGCGGGCGCGGCGGCGCCGGGGGAGTCCATGCGCCCAGCCTGCCCGACGCCCCCGACGGCGGCGGGCGCGCGACCTAGGGTGGATCGCATGATCGACGACGTGGTCCACGCCCCCTCCGCCGACGCCGTCCGCGCCGAGCTCGTCCGGGCCCTCGGCGTCGTCGTCGCCACCGACCCCGCCTCCCTCGAGGACGCGCGCAGCGATCGCTCCGGCTACCGCAGCCCGGCCGACCCCATCGCCGTCGTGCGCGCGACCGAGGTCGAGCACGTGGTCGCGACCCTCCGCATCGCGAGCGCCACCGGCACCCCGGTCGTCACGCGCGGCGCCGGCACGGGCCTCGCGGGTGGCGCGACGGCCACCGCGGGCGAGATCGTGCTGTCGGTGCGGGGCATGGACCGGATCCTCGAGGTCAGCGAGGCCGACGAGCTCGCGATCGTCGAGCCCGGCGTCCTCAACGACGACCTCAACGCCGCGCTCGCCCCGCTCGGCCTCTGGTACTCCCCGGATCCCGCCAGCAAGGCCATCTCCACCATCGGCGGCAACATCGCCACCAACGCGGGCGGCCTGCTGTGCGCCAAGTACGGCGTGACCCGCGAGGCCGTCCTCGCGCTCACGGTCGTGCTCGCGGACGGGCGCGTGATCGACACCGGCCACCGCACCGTGAAGGGCGTCACGGGGTACGACCTCACGGCCCTCATGATCGGCTCGGAGGGCACGCTCGGCGTCATCGTGCGCGCGACCGTGCGGCTGCGCCCGCTGCCGACCGCGACGCCGTCGACCGTCGCCGCCTTCTTCCCCGACGCGACCTCGGCGGCGGCCGCGTCGTCCGCCATCACGGCCGCCAGGATCCGGCCGGCCGCCATGGAGCTGATCGACGCGGGCGCGCTCCAGGCCATCGACGCGTTCCTCGGCACCGACCACTCCTCCCGGGGATCCGCGCACCTCCTCGTGCGCTGCGACGGCCCGGACGCCGCGGAGGAGGCCGCGCGCGTGGTCGAGGTCGTCGTGGCCGGCGGCGGCACGGCCGACGTGACCGACGACGCCGACGAGGGCGAGCGCCTCCTCGCGATCCGCCGTGCGTTCCACCCGGCGCTCGCCGCCCGCGGTCGCGTGCTCATCGAGGACGTGGCCGTGCCGCGCTCGCGCCTCGCCGACATGCTCACGCGGATCCGGGAGATCGAGCGGGAGACGGGCCTCGCCATCCCGACCGTCGCGCACGCGGGCGACGGCAACCTGCACCCGAACTTCTGCATCCCGGAGGACCCGACCACGCCCGACGGCGACGCGACCGGCATCCCCGACGACGTCTGGCGCGCGGCCGACCTCCTCTTCCGCGCGGCCGTCCACCTCGGCGGCACGCTCACGGGCGAGCACGGCGTGGGCCTCCTCAAGCGGCGGTGGCTGGCCGACGAGCTGGGCGACGACGTCATGGGGCTGGCCGCCGGGATCCGCCGCGTGTTCGACCCGCAGGGGATCCTCAACCCGGGCAAGGCGGCCTGACCGGGCGGCGTCGCGCCCGCCGCGCCCGTCGTGTCCGCGTGCGTCACCGGCCCGGACGGCCGCGGATCCCGTCGGTAGGCTGGCGACGCCGATCCGCCGAAGAGAGGGCCGTCGTGACCGACCCGTCCGTCCCCGTGACCGTCCACCGCCCCTCGCCGGCCTCGCCGCCCGCCGCCATGGAGCTGCCGACCCCGCACGGGCCGTCGCGCATCACCGCGTCGGCCGTGCTCGGCGTCGTCGGGGTCGCCGTGCTGCTGCTCGTCGGCCTCGTCGTCGCGGCGTACCTCGTGCTCAGCCTCGGGATCGAGGCCGTCGCGATCTGCGCGGTCCTCGCCCTCATCCCGCTCGCCGGCGTGCTCCTCGCGATCCGCTGGGTCGACAGGTGGGAGCCCGAACCGCGCCTCGCCCTCCTCTTCGCGCTGCTGTGGGGCGCCGCCGCGTCGGTCGCGATCGCGCTGCTCTTCGACCTGGTCGTGCAGTACGCGCGCCTGGCCGTGGGCGTGCCCACGCGGTACACCGAGTTCCTGCAGCTCGCCGTCCAGGCGCCCGTGGTGGAGGAGTCCGCGAAGGCCATCGGCCTGCTCCTCATCTTCTGGGTCGCCCGGCGCCACTTCGACGGGCCCGTCGACGGCATCGTCTACGGCGCCACCATCGCGGCCGGGTTCGCCTTCACCGAGAACATCGTCTACTTCGGCGGCCCGCTCGTCTCGGGCACGGCCGGCACGCTCGTCGGCACCTTCGTGCTGCGGGGCCTGTTCTCGCCGTTCGCGCACGTGACCTTCACGATGATCACCGGCATCGCCATCGGCTACGGCGCCCGACGCGGGCCGGGCGCGGCGCTCGGGTTCGGCGCGATCGGGCTCGTCGGCGCGATCGTGCTGCACGCCCTCTGGAATACGGGCGTCACCATCACGGGCGACTTCCTCTCCTTCTACGTGCTGCTGCAGGTGCCGATCTTCGCGTTCCTCGTGGTGGTCGTGATCCTGCTGCGCCGCTACGAGATCCACCTCACGCGCCGGCGCCTCCGGGAGTACGCGGCCGTCGGCTGGTTCACGCCCGCCGAGGTAGAGATGCTGAGCACCTGGCAGGGCCGCCGCCGCGCTCGCCTCTGGGCGCGCACGCGCGGCGGCGACGCGGGCCGGGCGATGGTCCTGTTCACCCGCGACGCGACCCGGCTGGCGTTCGCCCGGCAGCGGATGCTGTCCGAGCGGCCCGCGGCGTCCGGGCGATCGGAGGCCGGGCACCTGGACGACGAGCGCCGCCTGCTCCAGGCGGTCACCGAGCACCGCGAGGCGCTCCTGCGCGGCGGTCGGCGCTAGCCGCCGAGCGTCCGCGGAGCCCCCGCGGCCCCGTCCCCTGTCGTCCGTCGCGAGTAGCGTCGGAGGCACCACCACGAGGAGGCACGACCATGAGCGATGCGAACCAGGACACCACCGGCGACGACAAGGAGATGCTCGGCTCCTCCACGCCCACGCCGCCCCAGAGCGCCGAGAAGGACCCGAGCACGTGGGTCACGGGCGACGAGCCGATGACGGGCGCGCAGCGCAGCTACCTCGACTCGCTCGCGAGCCAGGCCGGCGAGGAGATCCCCGCCGACCTCAACAAGGCCGAGGCGAGCGAGCAGATCGAGCGCCTGCAGGAGAAGAAGGAGACCGCGTCGCCGCAGTCGGACGACGCGAGCTGATCGACGCATGAACGCGACGGACGGGCGCCATCTCGGCGCCCGTCCGTCGTCGCGTGACGCGGGGGCGCACGCGGGGAGGGACCACGCATGACCACGCTCGTCGGGTACGTCCGCGTCGCGCGCTCCGAGGAGCCGTACCAGGACCAGGTCGACGCCCTCGACGCGGCCGGCTGCGAGCGGATCTTCGTCGACGTCGCGGGCGGCCCGAAGGTCGCGCGCCCCGGCCTGCAGGACGCGCTCGACTACCTCCGCGAGAACGACGAGCTCCTCGTCGTGAGCCTCGACCGGCTGGGGCCCGGCACGGCCGACGTGGTGCGGATCCTCAACGGGCTCGAGGCCCGCGGCATCGCCTTCCGTGCCATCCGCGACGGTCTGGAGGCGGGCACCGAGGCCGGCCGCGGGCTCTTCGCCGTCACGCTCGCGCTCGCCACGGTCGAGGCGACGACCGAGTCCGAGCGGCGCCGGCGCCGCTCCGGCGGGACGTCCGTGCCCGAGGTCGCCGTCGCGCCCGCCGCGCCCGCGCCGCCGTCGCTGCCGAAGGGCATCACGCGCCGCAAGCTGATGATCGCCGTCGAGGAGCGCTCGAAGGGCCGCGACACCGCGGAGATCGCGCGCGTGCTCGACGTGAGCGAGCGCGTCGTCACGCGCGCGCTCGCGTGGGCCGAGTCGGGGCGGCAGGGCGGCCTGCTGCGCTGAGCGCAGGCGTCCGCCCGGCGGGTCGTCCGCTCGGGGGAGCCGCCGGCACCCGCGGCGGAGGCGGTGGATCCCTGCGTTTCCTACCCTGGGGAGATGAACGGATCCCGCCCCGCGCCCGTGCGCCGGACCCCGCGCCCCAGCGCGCGCGTCGCCCGGCGTCGGCGCGCGCTGCTCGCGGCCGTGGTCGCGACCGCCGTCGTGGGCACGGGCCTCGTCACGGGGATCCTCCCGTCGCCCGTCGGCGGCGCGTCGGCGGATCCCGCGTCGTGCACCGTGGAGGCGCTCACCGGCGGCTGGTCCACGGGCACGCTGCACCTCTCCGCGGCGGAGGTCGACGGCGGCGCCGGCGAGCAGCTGATCGCCGTGCGCGCCGACGAGCCCGCGGTCACGGCCAGCACCATGAAGGTCCTCACGGCGGCGGCCGCCGTCGAGGCGCTCGGCCCCGACCGCCGCGTGGCCACGCGCGTCGTCCAGGGGGCGCGCGCCGACACGGTCGTCCTCGTCGGCGGCGGCGATCCCACGCTCAGCCGCCTCCCGTCCGGCACGGACGGCGTCTACCCGGACGCCCCGCACCTCGACGACCTCGCGCGGCAGGTGCTCGACGCGCGGCGACGGGATCCCGACCTCGCGGACGTCCCCATCCGGCGCCTGCAGGTGGACAGCTCGCTCTTCACCGGGCCGGCCTGGCTGCCGGAGTGGCCGCTCGAGGCTCGACGCGGCGGATCCATGTCGAACATCACGGCGCTCATGGTCGACGGCGACCGCGACGACCCGGCCGAGCCCTACTCGCGCCGCGGCGAGGCGGCCGTCGCGCGGGCGGCCGAGGCCTTCGCGCCGCTCCTCGGCGACGACGTGGCGGCTGGCGGCCCGCTCGTCACCGCGGCGCCCGGATCCGCCGTGCTCGGCACCGTGGAGTCGGCGCCCGTCCGCGAGCTCGTCGGCCACATGCTCACGCACTCGGACGACACGCTCGCGGAGACCCTCGCGCGGCTCGTCGCGATCGAGACCGGCGCGGGCAGCGCGGCCGCCGACATCCAGCGCGGCACGCCGGCCGCCCTCGCGGACCTCGACCTGCCCGCCGACGGGGCCGTCCTGGTCGACGGCTCGGGCCTGTCGGACGCGAACCGCGTGCCGGCCGCGCTCCTCACCCGGCTCATGGTGCGCATCGCGGAGCACCGCGGCGACCTCGCCATCGTCGACGCCGGTCTCGCCGTCGCGGGGCGCACGGGCACGCTCGCGGAGGGCGGCCGGTTCACCGGCGACGCGGACGCGGCGGCGGGTCGGATCCGCGGCAAGACGGGCACGCTCGAGCGGATGCACGGCCTCACCGGCATCGCCGACGCCGAGGACGGCACCGAGGTGGCCTTCACGATCTGGGCGGAGGACGTGGACCCGTCCGTCCTAGCGGAGTCCGCGCGCGCCGAGATCGACGCCCTCGCGACCGGCATCCACCGCTGCGGCGGCGCGCTCGGCGGCTGACCGGCGGGCACCCCGCGGACGCGGACGGCGCCTACGCCCCCGACCGCTCCACGAGCCGGTGGTCGTGCGCGTACACGACGAGCTGCACGCGGTCCCGGAGCGCGAGCTTCGCGAGGATGCTGCTGACGTGCGTCTTCACGGTCGACTCGCTCACGAACTCCAGGGCCGCGACCTCCGCGTTCGACAGACCGCGGGCCACGTGCCCGAAGACGTCCTTCTCGCGCGCGCTCAGCGAGCGGAACGCGGGCGGCGCCGGGGGAGCGGGCGCGGCGGCGGCGTCCGGCGTGAACAGCTGCGTGAGCTCGTCCGGCGCGAGCACGGCGCTGCCGGCGTGCACGGCGCGGATCGCGGCGGCGAGGAAGGCGGGCGTCGCGTCCTTGAGGAGGAACCCGCTCGCCCCGCCGCGGATCGCGGTGGCCGAGGCCCGGTCGAGCGCGAACGTCGTCAGGACGATGACGCGGGGCGGATCCGCGCGGCTCCCGTCGAAGAGCGCGCGCACGGTCTCCAGTCCGTCCATGACGGGCATGCGCATGTCGAGGAGCACGACGTCCGGCCGGGCCGCGTCGATCACGGCGAGCCCCTCGCGCCCGTCGCCGGCCTCGCCGACCACCTCGAGGTCGGGCTGGGCGTCGAGGGCGACGCGCACGCCGCCGCGGAACAGCTCCTGGTCGTCGACGAGCACGATGCGGATCACGGGCGGCCTCCGGGCACGGGGATCGGGTGGGCGCCCGGCAGCGGGATGCGGGCGCGGGCGGTGAAGAGGTCGTCGACGGGCTCGGCCTCGAGGTCGCCGCCGACGGCGGCGAGACGGGCGCGCATGCCCTCGACCCCGGTGCCGACGCGCAGCGCCTCGATGCCGAGCGGGCCGGTGCGGTCGGTGACGGCGCCGCGTCGGGCGACCGGGTTCTCGACCTCGAGCACGAGGTCCGCGGCGCGCCAGGTCTCCCGCAGGCGGATCCGTCCGCCCGGTTCGCCGTGCCGCATGGCGTTCGTGGTCATCTCCTGTGCGACGCGGCGGATGACCACCTGGCGCGCGGGATCCACCGCCCGCCGTGTGCCGCGCAGCTCGTGCGCGAGGTCGACGCCCGCCGCCCGCACCTGCGCGACCACCGCGTCGAGGTCCTCGGGCCCGTCGTCGGCCTCGGTCGTGCTCGTGCCGCTCAGCACCTCGCGCACCTCGGCGAGCGAGCGGCGCGCGGTGTCGGCGATGGTGGCGGAGACGCCGCGGATCCGCTCCTCGTCGTCGAGGAACTGCACGGAGTCGGCCTGGGCGATGATCACGGCGAGCGAGTGCCCGACGATGTCGTGCACGTCGCGCGCCATGCTCGCCCGCAGCGTCTCGGCCTGCGCGAGGTCGACGGCGCGGACGGCGGTGTCCTCGGCCTGGACGCGGAGGCGGGACTCGGATCCACGGGCGCGGACCACGCGCACGACGAGGCCGGTCAGCCACGCGAGCAGCAGCATCAGGACCGGGGCCAGCACGAAGATCACCGAGCCGGGCCCGCCCGGGTTGATCAGGAGCGAGTAGCGGGCGCCCGTGTGCAGCAGGTAGACCGTGGCCATCGATCCGCCCACGACCGCCGACGCGGCCCCGAGGACGGCCGTCGCGCGCGCCCCGCGGCGGGCGGTCGAGTAGAGGACGAGCAGGAGCGCGAGGTCGGCGAAGCCGGGCCGCTCCCCGTGCTGCCACTGGATGAGCGCCATGGCCCAGGCCAGGACGAGCGCCGCGCTCGGGGAGATCGACCGGACGACGACGGCCGCCAGGGCCAGGACCGCGACGAGGAAGCCGGCCTCCTGCACGTCCACCGGCGGGGCGAGGGCCAGGCCGGCGAGCACGATCCCGAGGACGGCGTCGACGGCGATCTCGGCGCCGTCGCGGTGCCGAGGCGCCCGCGTCGACGTCGAGCGCGTCGCGGCGGCGGTCCCGGTGTCCATCGGCCACAGCCTAGGCGCGGGCTCCCGGGCGGGACGCCCCCCGCGGGTACCGGTCGCCGGTACCCGCGGGGGAGGATCCCTACTTCCTCTTCGTCAGCGCGGATCCCTTGTGGGCCGCGGTCTTGCCGGACTTGTCGCTCTCCACGATGTACGCCGGCTCGTCCTCGGACGCGCGGAAGTGCTGCCCGTCGTGCTGGAAGTCCTTCGTCCTCTCCTCGACGACCTTGCCGTGGGTCTCGCCCTGGGGCGTGTTCCAGGTGACGTGGTCGCCCTTCTCGAGGCCCGCCATCAGATCGTCGCCACCGATCCGGAGTCGACGCGGTAGTTCGAGCCGTTGACGAACGACGCGAGGTCGGAGCAGAGGAAGGCGACGACGTTCGCGACCTCGGCCGGCTCGCCGCGGCGCTTCAGCTCCATGTAGGGGCGCTCCTCGTCGAGGAACGACTCGATGGCCTCGTCCTTGGACGTGCCCAGCTGGTCGGCGCGCTTGTCCATCATCGCGTCGGTCATGGGCGTGTGGATGAAGGCGGGCGACACCGCGTTCACCAGCAGGCCCTCCTTCGCGTAGCTGCGCGAGAGGCCCTTCGACAGCGCGAGGATCCCGGCCTTGGCGGCGCAGTAGGGGAGCTCGTCGTCGTACGGCTGCACCGCGTCCTCGGAGGCGAGGAACACGATCCGGCCCCAGCCGCCCTTCCGGAGCGAGGGGAGGAACTGCTTCACGAGGCGCACGGGTCCGAGGAGGTCGACCTCGATGGTGTTCGTCCAGCCCGCGTCGTCGATCTCGTGGAAGAGGCCCTGCGCGCCGGTGATGCCCGCGGACTGCACGAGGATGTCGATGTCGCCGACCGCCTCCTGCACCTTCTCGTGGAGCGCGGCGAGCGAGTCGACGCTCGTCACGTCGGCCGCGAACGCGTGCACGCGGTCCCCGCCGTCGAGCTTCGCGGCGGCCTCGTCGAGCGCGCCCTGGTCCTGGTCGCTGAGGACGACGGTCGCGCCCTCGCTGAGGAGGATGCGGGCGGTCTCCCACCCGATCCCCGAGTCGGCGCCCGTGATGAGCGCGGTCCTGCCGGTGATGCCGAGATCCATGTCGATCTCCTCACTGCCCCTGCGGGCGTCGTCGTGCGGTGGCGGACATGCCGAGGGCCGCACCTGGCGGCGCGGCCCTCGGTCCGTGATGGTGGTGGCGCTACTCGGCGGCCGAGCCGACGCGGCGGTTCTCCGCGGAAACCATCCACGCGTACTGCTCGAGCGCGGTGATGAAGCCGTGAAGCAGGTCCGCGGTGGTCGGGTCCTCCTCGTCGACGTCGTCGTGCACCTCGCGCATGGTGTGCACGGCGGCCTCGAGGCGCTGGGTGACGAGGTCCACGGTCTCGGCCGTGTCGACCTCGCCCTGCGGGTACTCGGGGAGCGTCGTGGTCTCGGCGACGGTGTCGCTGCGGCCGTCCGGCGTGGCGTGCAGGGCGCGCATGCGCTCGGCCAGGTCGTCGCTGAACTCGCGCGCCGACTCGATGATCTCGTCGAGCTGCAGGTGCAGGTCGCGGAAGTTCTTGCCGACGACGTTCCAGTGCGCCTGCTTGCCCTGGATGTGGAGCTCGATCAGGTCGACGAGCACCTTCTGCATGTTCTCGTGCAGCTGCTCGGAGGCCTTGAACCCGCGCTCCGCGTTCTGGCGCTTGGTGGGCTTGGAGCCCTCGGGCTGGGTGGCCTTCTCGGATGCGCGGGTGGGGCGTTCGACGGTCGTGGTCATGTGCGACTCCTCGTTCTGTTCGTTCGTGGGGTCGGGGGTTCCCGATCCGTGCGGGGCGGCATCCGGTGGGATGGGGCCCCGCGGGCCGGGCGTGCGTGCGCACGTCATCCGGCCTCCCCTCGACGGTACGCCCGGCGCATCCGTGTCGCACGAACGGTGAGTGCGCTCACAGTCCGCGTCCAGGGTCGCGGGCCGCCGGTTCGCCCGGCCGACGACCGGGCGCCGCCGGTGCTTGGCTGGATCCATGACCGTCCTCACGTCCGACCTCCGCGTCCTCCGCGACGCCCGCGCGATCCTCGTCGAGAGCCTCTGGTGGGATCCCGCCGGCGACGTGATGTGGAACGACATCACCGCGGGCACGCTGCACCGGAGCCCGTGGACGGGCGCGGCCGACGGATCCGACGACACCGTGCTCGAGCTGCCGCCGCCGCTCGCGTCCTTCCAGCCGGCCGACGACGGCGGCTTCGTCGCGGGGCTCGGCGACCGCATCGTGCTCGTCGACGCCGCCGGCCGCATCACGCGCGAGCTCGCCAAGGTCGACCACGCGCACGACGGCATGCGCCTCAACGAGGGCAAGGTCGACCCCGCGGGCCGCTTCGTCATCGGCTCCATGGACGTGACCGACGGCGAGCCCGACGCGGCCGTCTACTCGGTCGACGGGTCGGGCGCCCTGCGCACGCTCCTCGGCGGCTTCGCCATCACCAACGGCTTCGAGTGGACTGACGGCGGCCGCACCATGATCCTCACCGACACGTCCGAGCAGACCGTCTACCGCGCGCCCTACTCGGCCGACGGCGAGCTGGGGGAGCCGGAGCACTGGATCCACGGCGAGATGAGCGACGGCCTCACCCTCGACGCCGACGGGTACGCGTGGAACGGGATCTACGGCGCGGGCAAGGTCGTCCGCTGGGCGCCCGACGGCACGAAGGACCTCGAGATCGAGATCCCGGCCCCGAACGTCACGTCGGTCGCCTTCGCGGGGCCCGACCTCCGCACCCTCGTCATCGGCACCGCGCGCGAGAACCTCACGGAGGAGCAGCTCGAGGAGCACCCGCTCTCGGGCGGCGTCTTCGCGATCGACACCGCCGTCTCCGGACGCCCTGTGAACGTCTTCCGCACCGCGGTCGCCGACGGCGCGCGAGCGTAGCGTCGAAGAGGCCGTCCGACCGGGCGGCGACACTCTCACGAGGAGGAACGCACATGACCGGAGAGAGCATCCAGGGCCGCAAGGTGGCCTTCCTGCTGACCGACGGCTTCGAGCAGGTCGAGCTGACGGAGCCGTGGAAGGCCGTGCAGGAGGCCGGCGGCACGCCCGTGCTCGTGTCCCCGAAGTCGGACACCGTGCAGGGTCTCAACCACATCGACAAGGCGGACACGTTCGACGTGGACGTGCAGGTGGCGGACGCCGACGCGTCCGAGTACGACGGCCTCGTGCTGCCCGGCGGCGTCGTGAACGCGGACGACCTCCGCGTGGACGCCGACTCGGTCGCCTTCGCGAAGGCCTTCTTCACGGCGGGCAAGCCCGTCGCGTCCATCTGCCACGCGCCGTGGATCCTCATCGAGGCCGGCGTGGTCGACGGCCGCCGCATGACCTCGTACCCGACCCTCGCCACCGACCTCCGCAACGCGGGCGCCGAGTGGGTCGACGAGGAGGTCGTGGTCGACAGCGGCTTCGTCACGAGCCGCAACCCCGACGACCTGCCCGCGTTCAACGCGAAGCTGATCGAGGAGATCGCCGAGGGCGAGCACGACGAGCAGCACGCCTGACCCGTCGCGCCTGACCCGTCCGGTACCCCGCGCACCTAGGGTGAGGGCGTGACCACGCCCTCACCCGACGCGCGCTTCCGCCAGACCACGCCCGCCCCGCGCGCGATCCGCATCGGCGGGCTCGCGATCGCGGCGGCGGGCGTCGTCGTCCTGGTCGCGACCGGCGCCTCCGCGGCCGGCGTCGTCGCGGCCCTGGTGCTCCTGGTCGCGGGAGCGGTGGTGGGCTCGCTGCGGATCCGCATCACGCTGGACCCCGACGACGTGGAGGTGGCGCTCGTGCCGCTGAAGCGCATCCGGATCCCGTACTCGGCCATCGCGGACTGCACCGTCGTCGACCACCTCCGGCCGCGGACCGTCGGCGGCCTCGGCGTCCGGTCGCTGCCGGGCGGCGGCGCCGCGATCCTGCTCGACGCCGGGCCCGCGGTCGCGATCGAGTCGGCCGACGGCACGCGCCACCTCGTCCGAAGCACCTTCCCGCGGGAGGCCGCCACCAGGATCCGCGATCGCGCCGCCGCCGCGCCGCTCGCGCCGTCCGTCGCCGACGACCCGGAGGATCCGGCCGCGCCCACCGCCTAGGCTCGTCGCGTGACCACCGCACCCCCCGCCGCACGCCGTCCCCGCATCTCCCGCCCCGTCGTCGTGGCGCTCGCGGCGGTCGTGGTGGTGGTGGGCTTCGTGCTCGACCAGCTCAGCAAGCGCTGGGCCGTCGACGCCCTCGGCGGCGGTCGGCAGATCGAGCTGTTCCCGACCGCGCGCTTCGCCCTCGTCTACAACCCGGGCGTCTCCTTCGGCATGGGCGCCGAGGTGGGCCCGGTGCTCACCATCGGGATCATCGCGCTCGCGCTCGGCCTCGCGGTCTGGGTGGGCTGGCAGATCCGCCACCGCGCCTCGCTCCTGCAGGTGCTGCTGCTCTCCGCGGTGCTCGCGGGCGCGCTCGGCAACCTCTTCGACCGGATCACGCGCGCGGAGGACGGCCCGCTGTCCGGGCACGTCGTCGACTTCATCGCGGTGGAGTGGTTCGCGGTCTTCAACGTGGCCGACATCCTCACCGTCTGCGGCATGATCGCGTGGGCGATCACCACGGTCTTCGGGCGCGACCACGCGGCCGACGCGCGTGACGCCGACGCGGACGACGCGGCCGTCACGGCCCCCGCCGACGCCGGATCCGCTCCCACCGACCGCGCCTGACGCCCCGGCGTAGCGTGAGGGGATGACCACGATCCCCACACTGGAACTGTCCGACGGGAACCGCATCCCCGCCATCGGCCTCGGCACCTACGGGTTGAACGACGACGCGGGCGCCGAGCTCGTGTCCGGCGCGATCGGCGCCGGCTACCGCCTGCTCGACACGGCCCTCAACTACGGCAACGAGGCCGCGGTGGGCGAGGGGATGCGCCGCTCCGGCGTCCCGCGCGAAGAGCTCTTCCTCACCACCAAGCTGCCCGGCCGCCACCACGGCTACGAGGAGACGCTCGCCTCCTTCGAGGAGTCGCGCGCGTCGCTCGGCGTCGACCACGTGGACCTGTACCTCATCCACTGGCCGAACCCGAGCGTCGACAGGTACGTCGACAGCTGGCGCGCGTTCATCGAGCTGAAGGAGCGCGGCCTCGTCCGCTCCATCGGCGTCTCGAACTTCACGCCCGCGCACCTCACGCGCCTCCAGGAGGAGACGGGCGTCCTGCCCGTCGTGAACCAGGTGGAGCTGCACCCGACCTTCGCGCAAGGCGCGCTGCGGGCCTTCCACGCCGAGCACGGCATCGTCACGGAGAGCTGGTCGCCGCTGGGGACGCGCGAGCAGCTCATGCAGGACCCGCACGTGGTCGCCGCCGCCGAGGCCCACGGCGTGACCCCGACGCAGGCGGTGCTCCGCTGGCACGTCCAGTCGGGCGCGCTGCCCATCCCGCGGTCGACGGATCCCGAGCGCCAGCGCCAGAACCTCGACGTCTTCGGCTTCGAGCTCACCGAGGAGGAGGTGCGCGCGATCGGTTCCGGGCCGCAGTCGCGCCTCTGGGACGGCGACCCGGACACGCACGAGGAGATGTAGGGCCCTCCTTAGGTCCGCGGCCGTCGCGTCCCACCCGGGCGCGGCGGCCGCGTCGTCTCCGGGTCTGGTCAGCGGCCGAGCAGCGCGGGGATCCCGAGCAGCACGACGCCGCCGACGAGGCACGCGGCCGCGACCAGGGCGAGCACGCCGACCCACAGGATCCCCGGCAGGTGCGTGAGCCGACCGAGCTGGTCGGCGTCGGACGCGCCGCCGCCGCGTCGGGATCGCGACCGCTGCAGCTCGAGCGTCGCGCGCAGGGCCCCGAGCAGCAGGAAGAGCGCCAGCGCGTGCGCGGCGACGCCCTGCACGACGACCGGCGCGGCGCCCGCGACGACGCCGACCACGACCCCGGCGACGAGGCACGACCACAGCCCGAACCAGTTGCGCACCTGGATCACGACGAGCGCCAGCAGCACGAGCCACAGCCAGAGCACGGCGGCCGAGCGACCCTGCCCGGCGAGCCACGCGGCGCCGAGGCCCGCGAGCGCCGGGGCCGGGTAGCCGGCGAGCAGGGTCACGACCATGCCCGGGCCGCGCGGACGGCCGACGCTCACGGTGAGGCCCGAGGTGTCGGAGTGCAGCCGGATCCCCGCGAGCCGCCGCCCGCTCAGCGTCGCCGCGAGCCCGTGGCCGCCCTCGTGCACGATCGTCACGGCGTGCCGGGTCAGCCGCCACGCGGGCGGCAGGAGCACGAGGACCGCGGCGAGCGCGACGGCCGCGAGCGCGGGTCCCGTCTCCAGCGGCGCCTCGACGGCGGTGGCGCGCGCGACGAGGTCGCGCAGGATCTCGACGACGTCCATGGGCTCCTCAGGGCGGCATGCGGGGTCGGGCGGGGGAGCGCCCAGCCCACCACATCCGCCTGACGGACCGCCGCCGCCCGGGCACCGACTACCGTTGTCGGGTGCCTGACACCCCCGTCTCCGACCTCGTCGCGACCCTCCTGCTCACCGTCCCCGACTTCCCGCAGCCCGGGATCCTCTTCCGGGACCTCACCCCCGTGCTCGCGGACGGCACGGCCCTCCGCGCCGTGGTCGACGACCTCGTGGCCGCCGGAGGACCCGTCGACGCGGTGGCGGGCGTCGAGGCGCGCGGCTTCCTGCTCGCCGCGGCGGCCGCGTACGCGTCCGGCGTCGGCACCCTCGCGGTGCGCAAGGCCGGCAAGCTCCCCGGCGAGGTGCTGCGCGAGACCTACGACCTGGAGTACGGCGAGGCCGCCATCGAGCTGCACCCGGGACAGCTCATGCCCGGATCCCGCGTGCTGCTCCTCGACGACGTCCTCGCGACCGGCGGCACCCTCGAGGCGGCCGCCCGCCTGCTGGAGCGCGCCGGCTACGAGGTCGCGGGCATCGGCGTGGTGCTCGAGCTCGACGGCCTCGGCGGCCGGGAGCGCCTCGGGGGCCGCGACGTGCACGCCATCCTCACGCTCTGACGCGACGCGTGGACGACAGGAGGGCCGGACGCGTCACGCGTCCGGCCCTCCTGTCGTCACGCGGGGCTCAGCGCCAGAGCCGCCGCGTCGCGATCTCCGCGCCCTGCGCCAGGCTCTCGAGCTTCGCCCACGCGATCTGCGGGTGGATCCGCCCGCCGAGCCCGCAGTCCGTCGACGCGATCACGCGCTCCCGCCCCACGAGCCGCGCGTAGCGCTCGATCCGGTCGGCGACGAGCTCCGGGTGCTCGACCACGTTGGTCGCGTGCCCGACGACGCCCGGCACGATCAGCTTCCCGTCCGGCAGCTCCACGTCCTCCCACACACGCCACTCGTGCTCGTGCCGCGCGTTCGCGCCCTCGAACGAGTAGGCGCCCGCGTCGATGTCGAGCATCGTCCGCACGATGTGCCGGAACTCGATGTCGGTCGTGTGCGGCCCGTGCCACGAGCCCCAACACAGGTGGAACCGGATCCGCTCCTGCGGCAGCCCGCGCAGCGCGTGGTTGAGCGCCTCCACCCGGATGCGCGTGAACGCCAGGTAGTCCTCCACGCTCGGCTCCGGGTTGATCTGGTCCCAGTTCTCCGCGATGGACGGGTCGTCGATCTGGAGCACGAGCCCCGCGTCGAGGATCGCGACGTACTCCTCGCGCATCGCGTCGGCGCACGCCCAGATGAACTCCTCCTCCGTCGCGTAGTGCAGGTTGCCGATGCGCGACGCGCTGCCGGGGGAGAGGGACGTGATGAAGCCCTCCTCGTACCCGTTCGCGTCGAGCGCGTGTCTCAGGTGCGCGATGTCCGCCTGGATCGCGTCGTGCCCCGTGTAGGAGACCGGCCCGGTGGCGCTCGGGAACGCGATGGGGGCGTCGCCGACCGTGATGCCGCTCGACGGGTCGCGGTACGCCTCGGCGAAGATCGTCCAGTCGCGGCGGTCGGGGAAGGTCGTGAGGCGCACGTCGCCCGGCGAGCTGCGCACGGGTTCCGACGAGAAGGGGCCGCCGGGCACGAGCTCGAGGCCGCTGAGGCGCTGGAACGAGTACGACCACCAGGCGCCGTAGTCGATCGCGCTCGACATGGCCTTGCCGTACTCGCCGTCGCCGGGGACGGTGATCCCGACCTCGCGCTGGCGGGCGACGAGGCCGTCGACCGCGTCGGCGAGCACGGCGTCGAGGCCGTCGTCGGCGGGAGCGGGAGCGCCGCCGTGGCCGCTGCCGCCGCCGCCCGTGAGCACGGCCGCGCGCGCCTCGGCGCGGGCCGCGTTGGCGGCGATGAGCGCGTCCGTCCGCGGCAGGCTGCCGGCGTGGGACGTCTGGATCGAGTCGGTGCTGTCGAGCATGTGGACCTCCGCGGGTCTCTCATGCCGTCGGGCGGCCTCGCACGACCGCCCGCGGCGAGCGGGAACTGATCGCAGGCGGTGTCCGGACCGCGGATGCGGGCGGGACGCGAGGCTTCGCGGGTGCGCTGCAGGCACATGGTGGCACGGCGTCATCCCCGAGGACGGGCGGATCGCAACAGGAGGTCACGGAACCGGCACCTCCGGCGGATCCGGCACCCAGGGGAATGCCCGGATGATGGACGGATGCTCCTCCGCCACCCCGTCCTCGGAACCGCGACCGCCCTGTACCTGGGGCTCGTCGCGTGGATCACGCTGTCGCCGGAGCCCTACGACCGCCGCATCGACGGCTTCCTGTTCCGCGCCCTGCGCTCCCTGCACCGGCACGACGGCACCTCGTGGATCACGTACTCGCTCGTGGAGGGCGCCGCGAACGTCGTCATGTTCCTGCCCGTCGGCATGTTCCTGGTGCTGCTCCTCGGCCGGTCGCGCTGGTGGCTCGCCGTCGCGATCGGCGTGGGCCTCTCCGCGCTCATCGAGACCGCGCAGGCGTTCCTCCCCACGCGCGTCTCGGACGTCCGCGACCTCCTGCACAACGGGCTGGGCGCGCTCATCGGCGTGGTGCTGGTCCTGATCCTCACGGCCCGCTCCGAGAACGCCCGCCGCCGCGCGCTCCGTCGGCGCCCGCAGGCCTCCGCACCTGCCGCGCGGCGCCTGGTCGGCACACCCCGCTGACCCCGCCCGACCCTCCCGCCGGCCGGGCCGGGCGCCCCGGCCGCGGTCCGGGACGACCCCCTCGGCTCGGTAGGATTGACGCCGGATTCCCGAGGGGTGTGTGCAGGTGACCGGTACGGAGCTGGATCGCGAGCGGGCGTACGTCGGCCGCCTCTACGGACGACTCGACGCGGTGCGCGCGGAGACCCGCGAGCAGCTGACGGCGGTGCGGGACAGCCCCACGGGCGGCACGCACCAGAACCGCTCGGAGCGCGACGCGTTCGCCCGCATCTACGAGGACCGCCTGCAGGCGCTCCGCGAGGTCGACGAGCGCCTGGTGTTCGGCCGCCTCGAGTTCGAGGACGGGCACCTGCCGGAGGACGAGCCGCGCGACGCCGCGCCCGTGCGCCCGGCGGGCGACGGGGATCCCGTCTACCGCTACATCGGCCGCATCGGCCTCCGCGACGACGACCTCCAGCCCCTCCTCCTCGACTGGCGCGTGCCGCAGGCGAGCGCGTTCTACCAGGCCACCGCCGCCACCCCGCTCGGCGCCCGCGCGCGCCGGCACCTCACCACGCGCGGCCGCGAGGTCGTGCACGTCGAGGACGAGGTCTTCGACCCCACGCTGCTCGACGAGGGCCGCACCAGCCTCCAGGGCGAGGGCGCGCTGCTCGCCGCGCTCGCCGCGGGACGCACCGGCCGGATGAACGACATCGTCGCCACGATCCAGGCCGAGCAGGACCGCATCATCCGCTCCGACCTCCGCGGCGTCCTCGTCGTGCAGGGCGGGCCGGGCACGGGCAAGACCGCGGTCGCGCTGCACCGCGCGGCGTACCTCCTCTACTCGCACCGCGACCGCCTCGCGTCCTCGGGCGTGCTCGTCGTCGGCCCCAGCCGCTCCTTCCTCCAGTACATCGAGGCCGTCCTCCCGTCCCTCGGCGAGACGGGAGTCGTGCTCGCGAGCGTCGGCCAGCTGTTCCCCGGCATCGAGGCGTCCGCGGAGGACGAGCCCGAGGTCGCGGCCGTCAAGGGCGGATCCGAGATGGCCGGCCTCCTGCAGCGCGCCGTGCGCTCCCGCCAGGTCGTCCCCACCGAGCCCGTGACCCTCGACGTGAACGGCGAGCGCATCGTGCTCGAGCCGTCGCTCGTGGCGGGCGCGCTCCGCCGCGCGCAGGACAGCCGGAAGCCGCACAACGAGGCGCGCGTCGTCTTCAACAAGGCGGCCCTCGGATCCCTCGCCCAGGTCCTCGCCTCGCAGATGCGCCGCAACGGCAGCGCCCTCGACGACAGCGACCTCGCCATGCTCCGCGAGGACCTCCGCACCTCGTACGACGTGAAGGTCGCGCTCAACACCGCCTGGCTTCCGCTCACCCCCGAGAAGCTCATCCAGGACCTCTACGCGCGCCCGAACTGGCTCGCCTCCCTCACCCCGCGGTGGAGCCCCGAGAAGCGCGCGCTCCTCCGCCGCGACCGCGACGCGCCGTTAACGATCGCCGACGTGCCGCTCCTCGACGAGGCCGCCGAGCTCCTCGGCGAGTTCAGCGCGCAGGCCGACGCGAGCGCGCAGGAGCGCGAGCAGCAGCGCCTCCGCGACATCGAGAACGCCGAGCAGGCCATCGAGAACATGGGCGTCGGCGGCATGGTCACGGCCGAGCGCCTCGCGGAGGGCTTCGCCGAGCAGGCCGCGCGGCGCACGACCGCCGAGCGCGCCGCATCCGACCGCACGTGGACCTACGGCCACATCGTGGTCGACGAGGCGCAGGAGCTCAGCCCCATGCAGTGGCGCGTGCTCCTCCGCCGCTGCCCGCTGCGCTCGTTCACGATCGTCGGCGACGTCGCCCAGGCCAGCTCGGCCGTGGGCGTCACCAGCTGGCAGGACGCGCTCGGCCCGGTGCTCGGCCGGGAGTGGCGCCTCGAGGAGCTCACCGTCAACTACCGCACGCCCGCCCGGATCGCCGAGGCCGCCGAGCGCATGGCCATCGCGCACGGCCTCCCGGTCACCCGCTCGCGCGCCGTCCGCGAGGGCGAGCACCCGATCGACACCGTCGCGGTGGCGGCCGACGAGGTCGTCGCGGCGGTCGTCGACGTGGTCGACGAGGAGCGCGAGGGCGACGAGGCGGGCACGCTCGCGGTCATCGCCCGCGACGACCGCGTGGAGGAGCTGCACCGCGCGCTCGCCGAGCGGTTCGGATCCGCGGTCGGCATCGGCGTGGGCGGCCTCGGCGGGCCCATCGCGGTGCTCGGCTCGCAGGAGGCCAAGGGCTTGGAGTTCGACGTCGTGGTCATCGCCGAGCCGGACGAGATCCTCGCCCACACGTCGCGCGGGGCCGCCGGCCTCTACGTCGCCATGACCCGGCCCACGCAGCGCCTGCACATCGTCACGTCCACGGGCTTCTCGGCCTGATCCGGGGCGCCCCGCGCGCGACGGGGACGCCGCGGCGGCGGCCTCGTGAACACTATGAAGACAAGTGGCATCCGGCCGCGCACGCGCGGAGGATGGGCCGGTCATGACCCCTCCTCCCGCAGCCTCCGGCCCCTCGTCCGCCCCCGGAACTGGGACGGATCCCGTGCCGGGCGGCCGGGCCGGCGACGAGGCGGATCCCGCGCCGGACGGCGTCGCCTCCGTGGCGGACTCGCCGGCCTCGCCTGCCTCGCCGGCTGACGCAACCGCCGCCGCCCGCCGGATCCGCCGCACGCGCCTCATCCAGGTCGTCGTGATCGTGGCCGTCGCGGTCGGCATCGCGCTCGTGCCGCCGCCCGCCGGGGTCGACCCGCGCGGCATGCACATGGCCGGGATCTTCGTCGGCACCGTCCTCGCGCTCATCCTCCAGCCGCTGCCCACCGCGCCCGTCGCGCTCACGGGCCTCGCGGTCGCCATGTTCACGGGCACCATGCGCACCGACGGCGAGGCGCTCGAGGGCTTCGCGAACCCCACCATCTGGCTCATCGTCGCGTCGTTCTTCATCGCCGACGGCTTCCTCGTCACGGGCCTCGGCCGCCGCATCGCGCTGGCGTTCGTGTCGCGGCTCGGCGGATCCAGCCTCGGCCTCGCGTACGGCATGGCGCTCACCGACCTCGTGCTCGCGCCCGCGACGCCGTCGAACACCGCACGCGCCGGCGGCGTCGTCTACCCGATCGTCGCGTCGCTCAGCCGGGTGCAGGGATCCACCCCCGACTCGGACGCCTCGCGTCGCCGCCTCGGCTCCTACCTGGCGCTCACGAGCGTCCAGGTCAACACCGTCACCTCGGCCATGTTCGTCACGGCCATGGCCGGCAACCCCGTCGCGCAGAAGGCCGCCGCCGACCTCGGCATCGAGGTCACCTGGGGCGGCTGGGCCCTCGCGGCGCTCGTGCCCGGGCTCCTCAGCCTGGTGGTCGTGCCGTGGGCGATGTCGCGCGTCTACCCGCCGACGCTCACCCGCACCCCGGAGGCGCCGGCGCACGCGCGCGAGGAGCTGCGCGGGCTCGGACGCATGTCGGGCCACGAGCGGATCATGGCGACGACGTTCGTGCTGCTGCTCGTGCTCTGGTGCGGCGGATCCCTGCTCGGCATCCCCGCGACCGCCGCGGCCTTCGGCGGCATCGCCGTGCTGCTCGTCACGGGCGTCCTCAGGTGGTCGCACCTCGCCGCGAACGCGTCGGCCTGGTCGACGCTCATCTTCTTCGCGGTGCTCGTGGGCATGGCCGACCAGCTCGACGCGCTCGGCGTCATCGACCTCGTGGGCGGCGCCGTGTCCGGATCCGTCGGCGGCCTGCCCTGGCCGTGGGCCTTCGCGGTGCTCGCGCTCGTCTACTTCTTCTCGCACTACCTGTTCGCGTCGAACACGGCGCACATCGTCGCGATGTACGCGGTCTTCCTCGGCGCCGCGGTCGCGACCGGCACGCCGCCGCTGTTCGCCGCGCTCGTGCTCGGCTTCATCGGAAACCTGTTCGGCGGCATCTCGCACTACGCGTCGGGGCCGTCGGGCGTGGTCTTCGGATCCGGCTACGTCACGACGAGGGAGTGGTTCCGCGTCGGCTTCGTGATGGCCGTGGTGCTCATCGTCATCTGGGGCGTCGTCGGCACCGCGTGGATGGGCGTGCTCGGCCTCCTCGCCTGACGCTCACCCGCGGAGGGCAGGGAGATGGGCCGACCCGATGACGGGCCGGCCCTGCGGTCGTGGTCCCGGCGCCGAGACCCCTCTCCGTGCGCCGTCCGTGCGACCGCTCTCCCCATGACATCCGGACCCGTGGTGCATCGCGTCTCTGGTGGTCCGGCGCATTGCAGTCTCTTCGGAGCGGGCGGCCGACCGGATCGCCCGGGGTCATGACGGGTCGCCGGACGCGGGCCGCCCGGCCGTCAGCGCGCGGGCGCCGGCCAGCGCACGTCGTCGGACGTGAGGAGCGGCACGTCCCCGCACCCGTCGAGCACGCGCGCCATCGCGTCGTGCTCGGCCCGCGTGACGCTGAGCTCGGTGCGCACCTTGATCGCCACCTGCCTGGCCACGAGCGCGCAGGCGTCGGCGGGATCCGCGGGCAGCCACTCGTCGGCCGTCGCGTCCGACTTGGCGTTGTTCTCGGCGGCGGACGCGGCGACCAGCTCGAGCGGGTCGTTCGCGAATGCGGCGCGGTAGTCGGCGTCCCAGCGCCACGCGCCGGAGGACCACGCGTCCGACAGCGACACCACGTGGTCGATCTGCACCGCCTCGGGATCCCGCGACCGGTCGAATCCCACGCGCGCGCCCGAGTACGGGTCCTCCAGCGTGCCGGCCTGCACCACGCAGCCGCGCGTCCCGCCCCGGATCCCCACGTCGGCGAGGTCGCGCCGCAGCACGTCGTTGCGGGTGTCGCAGCCGTTGCGGTCGACGTCAGTGCGCCATGCGAACGACTCGCGGTCGTAGCCGGGCACGCGCGCGTCGGTGCGCACCTCGAGCGCGTCGAGGGCGAGGCGCGCGGATCCGTACGACCCCGGCTCCGCGCCGAGACCCGACCCCGGCGCCGCCGGCCCGCCCGCCGCGCCCGATCCGGATCCCGGGTCCCCGCGCCACTGCAAGACCGCCGCCACGATCACCAGCACGAGGGCCGCCAGCGTCACGAGCGCGGGCGTCCGCCTCCGTCGCCGCCGCGTCACGGAGTGGGATTCCGCGCGTCGTAGCGCTCGAAGGAGGGCAGCGAGCGGATGAGGATCCACACCACCACCGCGATCAGCAGCCCGCCCACGAGCGACGGCACCCACAGCGCGGCGAAGGCGGTGACGATGCCGATGTACGCGTCGCCGAGCCGCGGCCCGCCCGTCACCACGACGATGAAGATGCCCTGCAGCCGCCCGCGCATGTTGTCGGGCACCGCGGTCTGCAGCATCGTGTTGCGGAAGATCGAGGAGATGTTGTCGGCCGCGCCCGTGCAGGCGAGCAGCACCGAGGCGGCGACGATGCCGGGCACGCTCGCGTCCTCGATGCGGGAGCCGATGCCGTGCAGCACGCCCGGCTGCGAGGCGAGGAGGAGCACGACGCCGAAGCCGGCGGTGGAGAGGCCGTACGCGACGATGGCGAGGCGGATCGCCCGGCCGTGCCGCGTGACCCGGCCCACGGATCCGCTCAGCACGCTGCTCACGAGGCTCCCGACGGCGCCGGCCGCCGTGAGGATCCCCACGGTCACCGGCCCGCCGCCGAGCACCACGGCGCCCACCGCGGGGAACAGCACGCGGGGCTGCCCGAGCGTCATGGCGATGATGTCGACGATGAAGGACATGCGGATGTTCGGCGCCGTCCTCAAGAAGCCGAGCCCGTACCTGATCGACGCCAGCCCCGGCCGCTGCACCTCGCCCTCGGGCGCGATCCGCGGCAGCGCGAGCACGCCCGTGAACGCCGCGAGGAACAGCACGGCGTCGACCGTGTAGGTCCACTGGAACCCGACCGACGCGACGAGCACGCCCGCGAGCGCCGGTCCGACCGTGACCATGACGCCCAGGCTGATCCCGCCGAGCGCGCTGGCCGCGGGCAGCAGGTGCGGCGGCAGGATTCGGGGGAGGATCGCCTGCCGGCTCGTCCCGATGACCGTCGCCGCCACTGCGTTGAGGATGCTCAGCGCGTAGAGCGACCACACCGTCTCCGCGTGCGTCCAGGCGAGCAGCGCCAGCGCGATGGTCGATCCCCACGCCGCGCACGACGCGATGAGCGCGACCTTCCGCCGGTCGAACGCGTCGGCGAGCATGCCGCCGTAGAGGCCCGCGAGGATCATCGGCACCAGCGACAGCACGCCCACGAGCGCGACGGCGCCGGTGGATCCCGTCAGCTCGTACACGTGCAGCCCGATCGCCACGATCGTCATCTGGCTGCCGATGCCGGCGATCGCGTTGCCGGCCCAGAGCCGGGCGAACGCCGGGCTCTCCCTGAGCGGCGACAGGTCGACGAAGTGGCTGGCGCGGACCTGCCGCTCGTCGGGGATCGGGATGGGGGAGGTCTCGGGCGGGGTGCTCACGTGTCGCTGCGTCGTCTCTCTAGAGTGGATTTCCACGCTAGCCGAGACGGGCGACGCCGCCGGATCGCGCGGGCGGCCGCCGCCCGACCGGCCGGTCCCCGTGAGCCCCGCCCCCTGGTATGCTCGTGCGGTTGCCGTCTGAACGGCCGCGGATCAAGAGAGCTCGCACATCCTGTGACGGGCGCCGCGCAACGAACACGAGAGGGGATCATCACATGGCTCTGGAAGCAGACGTCAAGAAGGCGATCATCGACGAGTACGCGACCCACCCCGGTGACACCGGATCCCCCGAGGTGCAGATCGCGCTCCTCACCAAGCGGATCACGGGCCTCACCGAGCACCTCAAGGAGCACAAGCACGACCACCACACGCGTCGTGGCCTGCTCCTCCTGGTCGGCCAGCGTCGTCGTCTCCTCGGCTACCTGTCCAACGTCGACATCGAGCGCTACCGCGCCCTGATCGTCCGCCTGGGCATCCGCCGCTGACACGCACCACGCGTCGCTGATCGCATCACGACGAACGGACGAGCCGTCACCCTCCGGGGTGGCGGCTCGTCCCCGTTAAGGGGTGCGTCATCCGCCCGACACCCGGGAGCCCGCCTCCTCCGGGGCCCGGAAGGGCCCGGGTGCTACCATGGCCGCAGTGATCCAGCGGGCGCCCAGCGTCACGATGCGATCACGACAGATGGAGCTGGCCGGCAGGAGCTGGTCGTTGGTGGTGGTATTCCGAGTCGCTCGGAGCATTCCCACTGATGGCCAGACATGCGCCCGCCGCCGTCGGCCACCGGCCGATGCGCGGAACCAGCCGCGCACGTGCACCCGGGATCCGCATCAGGCGGACACCGACGTGTCGCCTCGCCCGCTCCTCCTCTGTCGCAGGAGGTCCGCATCCACACGGGATGCAGGACGAGCGCCCGACGGGCGTCGCCGAGAGGCGCAACACGAAGGAGAGAGACCTCAATGGAAGGTCCAGAGATCAAGTTCGCCGAGGCAGTCCTCGACAACGGCAAGTACGGAACGCGCACGGTCCGGTTCGAGGCCGGCCGCCTCGCGCAGCAGGCGCAGGGCGCGGTCGCCGCGTACCTCGACGAGGACACGATGCTGCTGTCCGCCACCTCGGTGGGCAAGCACCCGAAGGACAACTTCGACTTCTTCCCCCTGACCATCGACGTCGAGGAGCGCAGCTACGCCGCCGGCAAGATCCCCGGCTCGTTCTTCCGTCGCGAGGGCCGCCCCTCCACCGAGGCGATCCTCGTCTGCCGCCTCATCGACCGGCCGCTGCGCCCGTCGTTCATCACGGGCCTCCGCAACGAGGTCCAGGTCGTCATCACCGTCCTCAGCATCGCGCCGGACGAGTTCTACGACAGCCTCGCCATCAACGCGGCGAGCGCCTCGAGCATGCTCTCGGGCATCCCGTTCTCCGGCCCCATCGCGGGTGTGCGCCTCGCGCTCATCGGCGACCAGTGGGTCGTCTTCCCGAAGCACTCGCAGCTCAAGGAGGCCGTCTTCGACATCACCGTCGCCGGCCGCGTCGTCACCGACTCCGAGGGCAACGAGGACGTCGCGATCATGATGGTCGAGGCCGAGGCCACCGAGGGTGCCTGGGACCTCATCCAGGGCGGCGCCACGAAGCCCGACGAGGCCATCGTCGCGCAGGGCCTCGAGGCCGCGAAGCCGTTCATCCAGCAGCTCGTCGCCGCGCAGGCATCGCTCGCGCAGCAGGCCGCGAAGCCGACGGTCGACTACCCCGTCTTCCTGCCGTACGCGCAGGAGAGCTACGACGCCGTCAGCGCGCTCGCCCTCGACGAGCTGGGCACCGTGTACCAGATCGCCGACAAGATCGAGCGCCAGGACGCGGACGACGCCCTCAAGACCCGCACCAAGGAGGCCGTGGCCGCCAAGGTCGAGGCCGGCGAGCTGCCGCAGTCGGCGCTCACCGAGTTCTCCGCCGCCTACAAGTCGGTCACGAAGACGGTCGTCCGCGGCCGGATCCTCCGCGACGGCATCCGCATGGACGGCCGCGGCCTCGCCGACATCCGTCCGCTCGACGCCGAGGTGCAGGTCATCCCGCGCGTCCACGGCTCGGCCATCTTCCAGCGCGGCGAGACCCAGATCCTGGGCGTCACCACGCTGAACATGCTCAAGATGGAGCAGCAGATCGACTCGCTGAGCCCCATCACGAAGAAGCGCTACCTGCACCACTACAACTTCCCGCCCTACTCCACCGGTGAGACCGGTCGCGTCGGGTCGCCGAAGCGTCGCGAGATCGGGCACGGCTTCCTCGCCGAGCGCGCGCTCGTGCCGGTGCTGCCGAGCCGCGAGGACTTCCCCTACGCGATCCGCCAGGTGTCGGAGGCCCTCGGGTCCAACGGCTCCACGTCGATGGGCTCCGTCTGCGCCTCGACCCTGTCGCTGCTGAACGCGGGTGTGCCGCTGCGCGCGCCCGTCGCCGGCATCGCCATGGGCCTCGTCTCCGACACCGTCGACGGCCAGGTCCGCTACGCGGCCCTCACCGACATCCTCGGTGCGGAGGACGCGCTCGGCGACATGGACTTCAAGGTCGCCGGCACGTCGGAGTTCGTCACGGCCATCCAGCTGGACACGAAGCTCGACGGCATCCCCACGTCGGTCCTCGACGGCGCGCTCAAGCAGGCGAAGGAGGCCCGCACGGCCATCCTCGGCGTGCTGAACCAGGCCATCGACGCCCCCGACGAGATGGCCCCGACCGCGCCCCGCGTGATCTCGGTCAACATCCCCGTCGACAAGATCGGCGAGCTCATCGGCCCCAAGGGCAAGACGATCAACGCCATCCAGGACGAGACCGGCGCCGACATCTCCATCGAGGAGGACGGCACCGTCTACATCGGCGCCGTCGACGGCCCGTCGGCGGAGGCCGCGCGTGCGCAGGTCAACGCCATCGCGAACCCGACGAACCCGGAGGTCGGCGAGTCCTTCCTCGGCACCGTCGTCAAGATCGCGACGTTCGGCGCGTTCGTCTCGCTGCTCCCCGGCAAGGACGGCCTGCTGCACATCAGCGAGGTCCGCAAGCTCGCCGGCGGCAAGCGCGTCGAGAACGTCGAGGACGTGCTCGGCGTCGGCCAGAAGATCCTGGTGGAGATCACCAAGATCGACGACCGCGGCAAGCTGTCCCTCGCTCCCGTGATGGAGGAGGCCGCCGATCAGGAGGGCTCCGCCGCCGCGAGCGACGGCCCCGAGGGCCCCGCGGAGGGCTAGGCCCTCCCGCACCCGCACGAACCGGATGCCCGTCCCACCTCGGTGGGGCGGGCATCCGTCGTGTGCGGGCTACCTGCCGTGGTTCGGGTCCGACGGGTACGGGACCTGGGACGCCGGCGGGACGGACAGGGACGGCTCCGGGGCCGGCGTCGCCGACGGGCTCGGGGCGGGCGTGGGCGCCGGGACGCCCTCGTCCGTCGGCGTCGGCGTCGGCGTCGGCGTGGTGCCCGGCGTCGTGCCGGGCTCGACCGTCGACGGGACGGGGGAGGCGGGCGGTGCGGGCTCCGCACCGCCCTGCGACATCGCGATGGCCGCGACGACGCCGGCCACCACGAGCACGGCTGCGACCAGGGCGAGGATCAGCGCGAGCCGCCTGCGCCGGGTCCGGACGTCGTCGCCCGGGCCCGCATCCGGACGTCGGTCGTCGTCCTGCGCCATGTCATCGCCTCGATCCGGTCAGTCCGCGACGGTGATCGCGGTGCCCACGAGCTGCGCGCGTCCGACGACGTGCGGCAGCATCAGGAAGCCGAGGACAGCGGGGGTCACGCCCTCCGGGATGTCGAGCGTCTCGACGTCGAGCGCGGTCACCGTGAAGAAGTACCGGTGCGTGCCGTGGCCCGCGGGCGGCGTGGCACCGGCGAACCGCTTCTCGCGCGACTCGTTGTGCATCGTCACGGCGCCCTCCGGGAGGAGCCCCGAGTCGGGGTCGCCCGCTCCGGCGGGGAGCGACGTGGTGGACGCGGGGATGTCGCGCACGGCCCAGTGCCAGTAGCCGCTGCCGGTGGGGGCGTCGGGGTCGTAGGCGGTCAGCACGTAGCTGCGGGTCTCCGCGGGCGCGCCCGTCCAGGCGAGGGCGGGGGACATGTCCTGCCCGCCCTGGCTGGCGCCGCGCGCCGCGAGGGGCAGCGGCGCACCGTCGGCGAAGTCGGGGCTGGTGACGTGGAAGGGAGCGGCATCCGGCAGGCGGTGCAGCGGGTCGTTGGTCACGGGGGTTCCTCTCGAAGGGGCGGACGCACCAGCCTCGCACGACGCACCGGGACGCGACCGGGAGTCATCCCCGGGTGCGCGGGCTCGCGTCGGGACGAGCGGAGCGCGCATGTCGGCGGTGCGACGACGGACCCCCGAAGAGGGGCTGGGGGCCGGTGCGGCCGTCTCGCTAGCGTTGTCCGTGCGGGACGGTCCACGCGACCGCCCGCCTCCGGGGGACGCATCGGGGGATGCAGGCCGCCGAGGGGTGCCGGGGTCGGGGGATCCACGGCACCCCTTCCGGCTCCGCCGCCTCTCCGCGCACCGCAGCCGGGACCGCCTGTCCTGCCGACGAACGACCGTGACGAGGATTCCTTGGTACCCAAACCTTTCGTCTGCCGGACGGTACGCTGGGCCTCGTGAAGTCGTCCCCTCCCACCGCCTCGGACGTCGCGCCCGGCCCGCAGCCGCGGCGTCATCGCGGCGGATCCGCGGGCATCCACCGCATGCGTCCCGGCGCGACCGCCGCCCAGCCCGCGGCCATCGTCGAGTCCACGGTGCAGGCGGCCGGAGCCATCGTCCTGGAGGCCGTCGAGCCCGGGCTGCGCGCGGGCGGGAGCCTCCCGCACCCCGCGATGCGACGCGCCATCGCCGACACCGACCTCCGCGTCTTCCCCCTCGCGCTCGGCGGCAACGTCTTCGGCTGGACGGCCGGACCCGACGACACGTCCGCGATCCTCGACCGGTACCAGGAGGCGGGCGGGAACTTCATCGACACCGCCGACTCCTACGCGAGCGGTCGCAGCGAGCACATGATCGGCACGTGGATGCGCGAGCGCCGCAATCGCGACTCCATGGTCGTCGCCACCAAGATCGGGAAGAGCGAGGACTTCCCCGGACTCGGCGGATCCCGCATCGAGCGCGCGGTCGACGCGAGCCTGTCGCGGCTCGGCACCGACTTCGTCGACGTCCTCTACTTCCACTGGGACGACCTGGACGTGCCGCTCGAGGAGAGCCTCGCCGCCGCGGGTCGCCTCATCCAGTCGGGCAAGGTCCGGCACCTCGCGGCGTCGAACTACGCCGCCGAGCGGCTGCTGCACGCCCGGATCATGGGCGGCCTGTACGACGCACCGCGGTTCGTCGCGCTGCAGACCCACTACAACCTCGTCAACCGGACGCCGTACGAGTCCGCGTACCTCGACGTGGTACGCGGGCAGCAGCTCGCCGTGATGCCGTACTTCGCTCTCGCCAACGGCTTCCTCACGGGGAAGTACCGCACGCGCGACTCCGTGCGCGAGGGCGCACGCGGCCAGCGCGCCGCGAAGTACCTCAACCGCCGCGGACTCCGCGTGCTGACCGCCTTGGACGAGATCGCCGAGCACCACTCCACGAGCGTCGCGACGATCGCCCTGGCCTGGCTCCTCGCCAAGCCCGGCGTGGTCGCGCCCGTGGCGAGCGCGAGCCGTCCGGAGCAGGTGCACGACCTGGTGCAGGCCGCGCACGTCCAGCTCTCGCGGCACGACGTGTCCCGGCTCGACCGCGCGTCCGAGTAGTCGTCCCCAGGGCTCCGCTCCGCTTCTCCGTCCCGCGATGTGGAGGGCAGCGGTCGGGTCAGCCCCTCCCCGGCTACCTTTCCTGGACCTGCGCCGCCCGGCACTGATCCGCCGGCTTCCGCGCGGGGTCCGTACGGCCCGGGGGAGACGACCTTGCACGAGCGACCGCGCATTCCGAAGCGACGACGAGGGGGAGCGGTGGTGGGTCTGCTCATGATCGCGCTGTCGGCCTCCGTAGCGAGCGGATGCACGGCACCGCCGGACCTGGATCCTGAGCCCGCCCCCACCCCGTCGATGACCCAGCAGCAGCAGGACGACCAGGCCTTCCATGACGTCTTCGCCAGGTACGTTGACTTGGATGCGAACACCGACACGGAGGACGATCTCGCGCAGCTGCTCACCGGAAGCGTCTTGGATAACGAGAAGTCGGGCTTGGCCGACGAACGGCGGAAAGGCGTCCGTACGAGCGGGATGGACGTCATGTCCGGCTTCGAGGTGACGGACCGTGGCCTGGATCCTGCCGGCGCGGAGTACATGACGGCGCAGGTATGCCTCGATGTCAGCGGCGCCCGACTCATCGACTCGACAGGTGCGGACATCACGCCAGTTCGGGATCCGCGCCTGTCGCTTCAGGTCAAGGCGATCAGATCCGAGGACGCGCTGTGGCGCATCAGCGACATCGTGCGCAACGAGGACGTGCACGCATGCGGATGAGGGCAGCAGCTACCTCGTCGGCATCAGTCCTGCTGGTGATCGCACTGGTCGTCGTGCCCGTCTCGACGGCTGGCGCCTCCGATTCCGGTTGCTTGGTCACGCACGGACAGACAGGCGCATGTGCGTCTGGTGGAATCGGCGC
The DNA here is from genome assembly GCF_047529985.1 of Clavibacter vidaverae. Taxonomy (NCBI): domain Bacteria; kingdom Bacillati; phylum Actinomycetota; class Actinomycetes; order Micrococcales; family Microbacteriaceae; genus Clavibacter; species Clavibacter vidaverae. Next base: position 80,018 of record NZ_JBLJAM010000002.1, on the reverse strand, counting down.
AGGGGCAGTCAACGTGCGTGCTCAGGAGGGGTTGAGCGGCAGCGCCGCGCCTGCGCCGGCTCTGCCCGCCGTGACCATTCAGGCAGCTCCAGATGATGTCTCTGCCCCTCGGATCGTGCCGCCGGTTCCGCGGGGTCGTGTGGCGGCGGATGTGGATGTCCCTTGTCAGCCCGGGATCGGTGCCTGCTTCGATGGGCATCATGCGTTCCTGCCGCCGGCGAGGTGGCCGGCCAAGCCGGCCAAGCCGGCGGATCCGGCGCCCGCGGCGCCTGTGACGCCGGGGGTGTCATTGCAGGATGTGGCGCAGTTCGTGCCGCGGTCGGCGTCGATCCGGTCGCAGCCCAACGGGTGGGCGCTGGTCGGGGCGCCGGTGAACTTCCTCACCGACGCGAGCGCGCAGGTGGTCGACGGGACGTTGTTGGGTCGGCCGGCGCAGGTGCGGTTCGTACCGGTGTCGTTCACGTGGGATCACGGCGACGGGACCGTCAGCACCACGGTCGGGCCGGGGGCGTCGTGGAAGCAGCTGGGGCAGCAGGACTTCACGTCCACGGACACGAGCCACACGTATCCGAGCGTCGGGGATCGGCGGATGGCGGTGACGATCGCGTACTCGCCCAGCTACCGGTTCGACGGGGGTGGGTGGCAGCAGATCCCGGGCACGTTGCCCGTGCAGGTGGGGCCGGTGACGATCCACGTGCTGCAGGGGTCGACAGTCCTGGTCGGCGGGGCGTGCGGGACGAGGAACGCCGGACCCGGATGCTGACGCGCGCGGAGGGCCCGGCGACCCGCGGCCGCGTCGGTCCCGTGGCGTAGGGTGACGCTGATGTCCCGCGCCGTAGAACTCCCCCTCGACCTCCCCGAGCTCACCGTGCAGTCGGCGGGCGGAGCACGCGTCCGGCGCTCGGTCCTGCCGTCCGGCGTGCGCATCCTCAGCGAGGACGTGCCCGGCAGCAGCAGCGCGACCATCGGCATGTGGGTCGCCGTGGGATCCCGCGACGAGCAGCCCGGCGACCTCGGCTCCACCCACTTCCTCGAGCACCTGCTCTTCAAGGGCACCCCGTCGCGCTCGGCGCTCGACATCGCCGTGGCCTTCGACGCGGTCGGCGGCGAGCACAACGCCGTCACCGCCAAGGAGTACACCTGCTACTACGCCAAGGTGCGGGACCGCGACCTCGGCATGGCCGTCGACGTGCTCGCCGACATGGTCACCTCCAGCCTCATCGACGCCGAGGAGTTCGAGACCGAGCGCGGGGTCATCCTCGAGGAGCTCGCGATGGCGGACGACGACCCGGGCGACGTCACGAGCGAGCGCTTCTTCGAGGCCGTCCTCGGCGACCACCCGCTCGGCCGTCCCATCGGCGGGAGCCCCGCGGACATCGAGGCCGCCGAACGCGACGCCGTCGTGGCGCACTACCGCCGCAACTACCGTCCGCAGGACCTCGTCATCACGGCCGCGGGCGCGGTGGATCACGACGCCCTCGTCGCGCGCGTCACCGCGGGCCTCGAGCGCGCCGGATGGGACCTCGCCGTCCAGGCGGCCCCGGTCGCCCGTCGCACCGGCGCCACCCCGGTCATCACGCGCGGCAGCGAGCTCGTCGTGGTCGACCGGCCCATCGAGCAGACGAACATCCTGCTGGGCGTCCCGGGCCTCGCCGCGTCCGACGACCGCCGGCCTGCCCTCGCGATGCTCAACTCGGTGCTGGGCGGCGGCATGTCGTCGCGCCTCTTCCAGGAGGTGCGCGAGAAGCGCGGCCTCGCGTACTCCGTCTACTCCTTCGGCGCCTCCTATTCGGACGCGGGCGTGTTCGGCCTCTACGCCGGATGCACGGCGGCGAAGACCGCGCAGGTCTCGCGCCTCATGGTCGAGGAGTTCCAGAGGCTCGCCGACGAGCACGTCACCGAGGAGGAGCTGTCGCGCGCGTTCGGCCAGCTCTCCGGCCAGTCCGCGCTCGCCCTCGAGGACTCGGACACCCGCATGTCGCGGCTCGGCCGATCCGAGATCACCACGGGGGAGTACGTCGACCTCGACGAGACGCTCTCGCGCCTGTCCCGCGTCACCGCCGAGGACGTCCGCGCCCTCGCGGCGGACCTCGTCTCCCGTCCGCTCTCGATCGCCGCAGTGGGCACCGTCGGCGCCGACGCGTTCGCCCCGCTGCTCGCGACCCCCTCGCTCCTCTAGGAGGAACCGTGTCCCACTACATCTACCTCGTCCGCCACGGCGAGCAGCAGGACGCCGAGCACGGCCTGCCCGACGGCCCGCTCTCCGGGCGGGGCAAGCGCCAGGCGCACTGCATCGCCGACCGGCTGAGCGGCGTGCCCTTCACGTCGGTCCGCCACTCGCCGCTCGCGCGCGCGGAGGAGACGGCCGCGATCATGGCCGAGCGCATGCCGGCGATGGAGCCGGAGCCGTCGTCCCTGCTGTTCGACTGCATCCCGTCCGGGCCCGTCCCCGACATGCCGCACGCGTTCGAGTCGTTCTTCGGCGGGATCACCGAGGAGGAGATCGACGCGGGGAGCGCCCAGATGGCGGACGCCGTGAGCGAGTTCCTCGCGCCCGCGCGCGAGGACCGGCACGACCTGCTCATCACCCACAACTTCGTCATCGCCTGGTTCGTGCGGCACGTGTTCGACGCGCCCGAGTGGCGGTGGATGGGCATCAACCAGGCCAACTGCGGCCTCACCATCATCCGGGTGCGCTCGGCGAAGCCGCCCGTGCTCGTGGTGCACAACGACCTCGGGCACCTGCCGGTCGAGCTGCGCACCGGGCTCCCGGAGCAGCAGCCCTACTAGCCGCGGGTCCCGCATCGGCCAGCGCCGTCCCGGGGCGCGCCGGTACGCTTGCGGGATGACAACCACGGTCGCCGTCGTCGGCGCAACGGGACGCATGGGCCAGCTGATCACGCAGATCGTCGAGGCGAGCAGCGAGTTCGAGCTCGTCGCCAGCCTCGACTCGAAGGGCGAGCTGTCCGACATGCTCGGCGCCGACATCGCGGTGGACGTGACGCTCCCCGCGGTCAGCCAGGGCGTCGTCGAGTACGCGATCGCGCACGGCATGAACGTGCTGGTGGGCACGAGCGGCTGGACGGGCGAGCGGATCCAGTCCCTCGAGCGCCGCATCACGGGCAACCTCGCCGTGGGGGTCGTCATCATCCCCAACTTCTCCGTCGGCAGCGTCCTCGCCACCTCCTTCGCGCAGATGGCCGCGCGGTTCTACGACTCCATCGAGATCGTCGAGGCGCACGGCGCGACCAAGATCGACTCGCCGTCGGGCACGGCGGTGCGCACCGCCGAGCTCATGTCGCAGGCGCGCGGCAGCCGCGGCCCGGTGCAGGCGCCGCACACCGACCAGCGCGCCCGCGGCCAGCAGGTCGCGAGCATCCCCGTGCACAGCCTCCGCATGCAGGGGGTCGTTGCCAAGCAGGACGTGGTCTTCGGCGGCAACGGCGAGGTCCTCACCATCAGCCACGACACGCTCGCACCGAGCGCGTACGAGGCCGGGATCCTGCTCGCCCTCCGCGCGACCCGCAGCGCGCGCGGCGTGAGCGTCGGCCTCGACCGCCTCATCGACCTCGACGGCTCGCGCGAGCGCGCGGCGCAGTCCGCCGACGCCCCGGCGACGACCGGGCCGGTCGACGACGGCGGCCCGAGCGGTCAGGCCGCCACCGTCACGAGCGCCTGATGGGCACGCGCATCGGCGTCGGACTCATGGCCGTGCTCATGGTGCTGTACCTGGCGCTGGCCGGCCAGATCGCCATCCTGCTCCTGATCTCCGGCGAGCCCGTCGGCGTGGTGTTCGGCCTCGCGCTCCTGGTCCTCCCGCTCGTCGGCATCTGGGCGCTCGTCCGCGAGCTGTCGTTCGGCGTGCGCAGCGCGCGCCTCGCGCGGATCCTCGACGGGGAGGGCGGCCTGCCCGTCGCCGACCTGCCGACGCGGGCCAGCGGCCGCCCCCTCCGGGACGCGGCCGACGCGGCCTTCCCCGCGTACCAGGCCGAGGTGGAGCAGGATCCGGCCAGCTGGCGCGCGTGGTTCCGGCTCGGCCTCGCCTACGACGCGAGCGGTGACCGTCGCCGGGCGCGCGGGGCGATCCGCCGCGCGATCGCGCTGCACGGCACGCGCGAGCCCGCGGCCTGACCGCGCCTCGCGACCGGGCCCGGGCCCGCGCCTCAGGCCTTCGCGAGCAGCCGGTCGATCGCCAGCTCGACGGTGGGGTCGCGGAACGCGAAGCCGTCCGCGAGGAGCTTCTCGGGTCGCGCCGGCTGGCTGGAGAGCAGCAGCTCCTGGCCGGCGTCCCGGAGCGCGAGCCGAATGAGGGCCTCCGGCGCCGGCACGAGGTAGGGCCGGTGCATGCGCTTCGCGAGGTGACGCATGAGCCGGTCGGCCATCACGGGCTCGGGGCCGGTGAGGTTCACGGGTCCTGCGACGGACGAGGTCAGCAGGTGGACGATCGCCGCGGCCTCGTCGCGGAGCGAGATCCACGGCCACACCTGGCCGCCCGTGCCGAGCTTCCCGGCGAGCCCCAGCTTGGTGAGGAGGCGAAGAGGAGCGAGCGCGCCGGCCTGCGCGAGCACGAGGCCCGTGCGCAGGGTCGCGACGCGCACGTCGGCGGACGCCTGGAACGCCTCGGCCTCCCACGCCTCCACGACCTCGGCGAGGAAGCCCGCCCCGCGCGGCGAGTCCTCGGTGAGGCGCTCAGCCGGTCGGTCGCCGTAGAAGCCGACGGCGGATCCGTTCAGCAGCGTGCGCGGCGGGTTCGCCGCCGACGCCATCGCCCCGACGATCGTCCGCGTCGCGTGCACACGCGAGGAGCGGATCTCCTCCTGGTACGGCTTCGTCCACGGCAGGCGGCTGATCGAGGCGCCCGACAGGTTGACGACGGCGTCGACGCCGTCGAGCACCGCGGGATCCAGGCGTCCGTCCGCGGGCTGCCACTCGTGCTCGTCGGGGGACGACGGCGCGTGGCGCACGAGCGTCTGCACGCGATGCCCGGCGGCGTGCAGCTGCGCCTGCAGCTCGGTGCCGATGGTGCCGCCCGCGCCCGAGATCAGGACGGTGAGCGCGGCGGGGGATGCGGTGCTGTCGGACATGGTCGAGCCCTTCGTCGGTGCCCATCAGCCTAGGACCCGGTCCCGCGGGGAGCCCGGCCGGGCGAGGGGCGGCCGTCGCGTACAGTGACGGTCGTGCCCCACGACGACATCGCCTTCCGATCCGACATGACCGTGGAGCTCGTCCGCTCGAGCGCCCACGACTCCGACGTGATCTTCGCCGCCCGCGTCTCCACCGCCGGCGAGAAGACCCTCGAGCGCGCGCTCGACGAGCCGGACGGCCAGGACCGCGCCCTCGAGGGCGACGTCGATACGGAGGCGGAGGAGAAGCGGGCCAAGCGCGACCGCGGCCTCATCAACTACCTCATGCGCGACCGCCACGGCTCGCCGTTCGAGCACAATTCGATGACCTTCTACGTGCAGGCGCCGATCTTCGTGTTCCGCGAGTTCATGCGGCACCGCATGGCCTCCTACAACGAGGAGTCGGGCCGCTACAAGGAGCTCGACGCCGTCTTCTACGTGCCCGGCCCCGAGCGCAACCTCGTGCAGGTCGGCAAGCCGGGTGCCTACGAGTTCCACGCGGGCACCCCGGAGCAGACCGCTCTCGTGCAGGAGGAGACCCGCCGCACGTCCGCCGAGGCCTACGCCTCCTACCAGCGGATGCTCGAGCAGGGCGTGGCCCGCGAGGTCGCCCGCATCGTCCTCCCGCTCAACATCTACTCGTCGATGTACGTGACGCTCAACGCGCGCGCGCTGATGAACTTCCTCTCGCTGCGCACCAAGCACGAGGACTCGACGTTCCCGAGCTTCCCGCAGCGCGAGATCGAGATGTGCGCCGAGAAGATGGAGACCGAGTTCGAGCGGCTCATGCCCCTCACGCACGCGGCGTTCCAGAAGAACGGCCGCGTCGCGCCCTAGCGCGCCCGGATCGAAGCGCCGCCGACCGTTACGATGGGAGCCGTGTCCACAGAGAACCCCTTCGGCCAGGTACTGGTGGCGCTCGTCACCCCCTTCACGGCCGACGGCGAGGTGGACTGGGCGGGCGTCGAGAAGCACATCGACGACGTGATCGTCGCGGGCGCGGACGGCATCGTCGTCACGGGCACCACGGGCGAGACGAGCACGCTGACCGACCCGGAGAAGATCAAGCTCGTCGAGGTCGGCCGCTCGGTGAGCGCGGGCCGCGCGAAGATCATCACCGGCGGCGGGTCGAACGAGACCGCGCACGCCATGCAGCTGGCGCGGCAGAGCGAGAAGGCCGGCGCCGACGGCAACATGATCGTCACGCCGTACTACAACAAGCCCACGCAGGCCGGCGTCCTCACGCACTTCCGGATGATCGCGGACGCCACCGACCTGCCGGTCATCCTCTACGACATCCCCGGCCGCACCGGCATCCCCATCCAGTACGAGACGATCCTGCGGGCCGCCAAGCACCCGAACATCCTCGCCGTGAAGGACGCCAAGGGCGACCTCGCGCAGGCCAGCCGCGTGCTCAACCAGACCGGCCTCATGTACTTCGCGGGCGACGACGCCAACGCGCTGCCGACGCTCGCGATCGGCGGCACCGGCCTCATCGGGGTCACCGCGAACATCACGGCCACGCCGTACCGCACCATGGTCGACGCCGTGAACGCGGGCGACCTCGGTGCCGCGACGCACGCGCACCAGCAGCTCGAGCCGCTGGTCCGCGCGGTCATGACCCACGTCCCCGGCACGGTCGCGGCGAAGTACATCCTCCACGGCCTCGGCCGCATCGGCAGCCCCCGCGTCCGCCTGCCCCTCGTGGGGCCGGAGGAGTGGGAGGCCGCGCAGATCGAGGACGAGATCGACCTCGTCCGCGACGTGCCCGGCGTCGACTTCCGCAACTTCCGCCCCGACCGCAACGCCGCGGCCGGCGGTGCCCTGCCGCAGGTCGCCGGCACCACGCGCTGACGCGCGTCCCGCACTTCCCATCGCCGGCCCCATCGGGCCGCACCGTCAACTAGGAGTCCCATGCCCCAGACCATCTACGATCCCCCCGCCCTCAAGCCGGGCACCCTGCGCATCACGCCCATCGGCGGCCTGGGCGAGATCGGGCGCAACATGACCACGTTCGAGATCGACGGCAAGATCCTCGTCGTCGACTGCGGCGTGCTCTTCCCCGAGGAGCACCAGCCGGGCGTCGACCTGATCCTCCCCGACTTCTCCTCCATCGCGGGCCGCCTCGACGACGTCGTGGGCATCGTCCTCACGCACGGCCACGAGGACCACATCGGCGCGGTGCCGTACCTCCTCAAGCTGAAGCAGGACATCCCGCTGATCGGCTCCGGCCTCACGCTCGCCCTCATCGAGGCGAAGCTCAAGGAGCACCGGATCAAGCCCTACACGTTCCAGGTGAAGGAGGGCGACCGCGAGCGCCTCGGGCCGTTCGAGCTCGAGTTCGTGGCCGTCAACCACTCCATCCCGGACGCGCTGGCCGTCGCCATCAAGACGGAGGCGGGCAGCGTCCTGCACACCGGCGACTTCAAGATGGACCAGCTGCCGCTCGACGACCGCATCACCGACCTGCGCGCCTTCGCGCGCCTCGGCGAGGCGGGCATCGACCTCTTCATGTCGGACTCCACCAACGCGGACGTCCCCGGCTTCACGCCCACCGAGCGGTCGATCGGCCCGGTCCTCGAGGCCGTCATCTCGAAGGCGCCGCGCCGCGTCATCGTCGCGAGCTTCTCCAGCCACGTGCACCGCGTGCAGCAGGTGCTCGACGCCGCCGCCGCCAACAAGCGCCGCGTGGCCTTCATCGGCCGCTCGATGATCCGCAACATGACGATCGCGGCCGAGCTCGGCTACCTGAAGGTGCCGGACGGTGTCCTCATCGACTCCAAGAAGGCCGTCAACCTGCCCGACAACCAGATCGTGTACATGAGCACGGGGTCGCAGGGCGAGCCGATGGCGGTGCTCAGCCGCATGGTCAACTCGGAGCACCAGATCGAGATCGGCCAGGACGACACCGTCATCCTCGCGTCGAGCCTCATCCCCGGCAACGAGAACGCGGTCTACCGGATCATCAACGGGCTCACGAAGCTCGGCGCGAACGTCGTGCACAAGGCCAACGCGAAGGTCCACGTCTCGGGCCACGCGGCCGCCGGCGAGCTGCTCTACTGCTACAACATCCTGAAGCCGCGGAACGTCCTCCCGGTGCACGGCGAGTACCGCCACCTGGTCGCGAACCAGCAGCTGGCGATCCAGACCGGCGTGCCGGAGCGCAACACGTTCCTCGCGGAGGACGGCACCGTCCTCGACATGACGGCCGGCAAGGTGCGCGTCACCGGCCAGCTCGACATCGGCTACGTGTACGTCGACGGATCCACCGTGGGCGAGATCACGGAGGCCGACCTCAAGGACCGCCGCATCCTCTCCGAGGAGGGCTTCGTCACGATCATCGCGGTCGTCGAGGCGCAGACCGGCAAGGTCGTCGTCGGCCCCGAGATCGAGGCCCGCGGCTTCGCCGAGGACCCGAAGGTGTTCGACAGCGTCAAGCCGCTCGTCATCAAGGCGCTCGCGGAGGCCGCGGCCAACGGCACGCGCGACACGCACGCGTACGCGCAGGTCGTCCGCCGCACGGTCGGCCGCTGGGTCAACTCGTCGCACCGCCGCCGTCCGATGATCATCCCGGTGGTCATCGAGGCGTAGCGCCACGGCCGCCGCGAGGCGGTGCAGCGGGTCCCGGAGGGGGCGGGGGAGACCCCGCCCCCTCCGTCGTCTCCTCCTGCCGCACCCCCTCCGTCGTCCCGGTCGCCCTCCTCCCGCGGCCCCCGCTCGGGGGTGACCGTGTCATCCCCGCGGCCGACCCGCCGCGCCGGGTGCCGCCCCTAGCGTCGAAGGCGACCGGACGGACCGCTGGGGGACGCCGGGGAAGGAGCGGCTGTGGGCGTCTGGCGGAGATGGATCCTCCCGATCACGAGGCTGGTCGTGCTGGCCGCCATCGCCGTGGCCCTCGTGCGCATGGCGTTCTTCGGGACGACGGCCGAGGAGGCCTCCCAGGTGCCGACGGGTTCCGTCGTGGAGTCGCAGGTGCCCGCCTCCATCGCCACGGTGGTCAACGACGTGGCCGTGAAGGGCAGCATCCAGCCGGACCCGGACGTGCCGGTCAAGGCGACGTTGCAGGGGAAGGTCTCGAAGGTCGTCGCCGGCCAGGGCGCGACCCTCCGGGCCGGCGACCCGATCGTCGTCATCCGCCAGGAGACGCCGGCGGACCCGGTGGTCGCCGCCGACGGCACGGTCTCGCAGCCGAAGCCCAAGGTCGTCACCGAGACGGTCACCGCGACCGCGGCCGGGTCGCTGACGGAGCTCGGCGTGCTGGTCGGCCAGGAGGTTGCCGTCGGCGACGCCGTGGGACGCATCGCGCCGCCCACCTTCCGCGCGACGGCCCCGCTGACGGCGGAGGAGCAGTACCGCCTCGTCACGCAGCCGACGGCCGCGACGGTCGCCATCACGTCGGGCCCCGCGCCCTTCGAGTGCTCGGATCTCCGGATCGGCCAGCAGGCGGCCGCGGGCGGCGTCGGCGCGGGCAGCGCGGGCACCGGGGGCGACGCGGGATCCGCCGGTGCCGCGGAGTCCGCGTCCACGGGCGCCACCGTCTCCTGCGCCGTGCCCGGGGGCACGCGCGTCTTCCCGGGCCTCGCGGCCGAGATCACGATCCCCGCCGGCGAGGCGCCCGACGTGCTGACCCTGCCGACCACCGCGGTCGAGGGCCTCGCCGACACGGGCAACGTATGGCTCGCGTCGGACTCCGGCGAGCCGGAGGAGCGCGCGGTCGGCCTGGGCATCAGCGACGGCAAGGTCGTGCAGATCACCTCGGGTCTCGCGGAGGGCGACATGGTGCTCGAGTTCGTGCCCGGTGCGCCCGTCCCCGAGGAGGAGGGCATGACGATGCAGGGCGGGTACGGCGGATGAGCCTCATCCGCCTCGAGCAGGTGACCCGCACGGTCGAGCGGCCGGACGACGAGCCCTTGACGATCCTGCACGGCGTCGACCTCGACGTGTCCGTGGGCGACCACGTGTCGATCGTGGGCCGGTCCGGATCCGGGAAGTCGACCCTGCTGAACATCCTCGGCCTGCTCGACACCCCGACGACCGGCGAGGTGTTCCTCGACGACGTGCCCATGGCGCGCGTCTCCGGCTCCCGGCGCGACCGGGCCCGCGGGGGCGACATCGGCTTCATCTTCCAGCAGTTCAACCTGCTGCAGGGACGCACGGCGCGGGAGAACGTCATGACCCCGCTCCTCTACTCCACGGGCCGCACCTTCTGGCGCCGGGCGTCGATCGCGGCCGACATGCTCGAGCGGGTCGGACTCGGTCACCGGATCGACTCCATGCCGGAGACCATGTCCGGCGGCGAGCAGCAGCGCGTCGCCATCGCCCGCGCCCTCGTGCGGTCGCCGCGCTTGATCCTCGCGGATGAGCCCACGGGCGCCCTCGACATCGAGACCGGCGCGACCGTGATGACGCTGCTCGCCGAGGTCGCGCACGCGTCCGGCGCGGCGCTCGTCACGATCACGCACGACCCGACCGTCGCGGCCCGCGCGGACCGGCACCACCGCCTCGAGATGGGCGTGCTCGCGCCGTCCAAGGCCCTCACGCGGGAGGTCCTCGCGTGACCGGCTGGCTGTCGCGCACGGCGACCGGTCTCGTGGGCGCGGTCGTGGAGGCATGGGCCGAGCTGCGGATCCACCGCACGCGCGTGATGCTGTCCCTCGTCGGCGTCGCGGTCGCGGTGGCGGCGATCACCTCGGTCGTCGGCCTCGGCGCGGTCGTGCAGCAGTCGCAGACCGAGCAGATGGAGCGCCAGTCGGGCCGCCCGGCTGCGCTGTCGGTGTCCGCGTACTCCGCGACCGGGGACGGCCTGACCTACGCCGAGCAGCGCACGCTCCTCGCGGACGTCGCCGACCGGTACGGCATCACCTGGTCGACGATCATCGGCTCCACGACGGTGCCGGTCGACTTCGCGCGCGGGCAGGCGCAGGTCCAGACCGTCGTGGTCGACCGGGACTACGGCGAGATGCGCCGCGTCGACGTGACGGACGGCCGCTGGTTCGATGAGCGGGACGCCGACCGCCTCGCACCCGCGCTCGTCGTCAACCCCGCGTTCCTCGCGGAGCTCGGGTCGCCCGAGATCGCCGCGCACCCCTCCGCCGTGCTGCACGGCGAGCGGTCGGACCTCGTGGGCGTCGTCGTGGGCACCGTACCCGCGCAGTACGCGGAGGAGCCGCCGACCGTCTACCTGCAGGCGTCCGACGCCGAGCGCCTGATGACCGACGACGCGCTCGACGCCATGGCGCCGCAGTCCGAGTTCTGGGTGCCCGAGGCGGAGGCCGACGCGCTCACCGCGGCCATCACCTCGCAGGTGGCGGCGACCGCGCCCGAGGGCCTGGAGGTGAGCGTCGGCCGCAGCGACTGGGGGACGTACGACTACGACCCGCTGCTGTCGGTGAAGATCCTCGTCGGGGGAGTGGCGGGCCTCGTGCTCCTGCTGGGCGCGCTCGGCCTCGTGAACATCTCGCTCGTGACGGTGAAGCAGCGGATCCGCGAGATCGGCGTGCGGCGCAGCTTCGGGGCGAGCGCGGGCCGGGTGTTCTTCGCCGTGATGATGGAGAGCGTCGTGGCGACGGTGGCCGCGGGCGTGGTCGGCGTGATGGCGGCGGTCGCGATCGTGAAGAACCCGTGGATCCTCTCGTTCGTCGCCTCGGGCGTCACCGACTTCCCGCCGTTCCCCCTCTCGGCGGCCCTCCTCGGCCTCGGCGCCTCGCTCGCCGTCGGCGCGATCGCGGGCCTCCTCCCTGCTCTCGTGGCGGTGCGCGTCTCCGTCATCGACGCGATCCGCTACTGACGCACGCGGCGTCCGGGTGCGGATGCCCGGCCGGACAGGCGAGCGCCCCGGCTCGTCCGTCCGACCTGCGGCTGTCCTACGCGCGGGGGAGCCAGTCGGTGATCGAGTCGACGACGTGGTCGAGGTTCGACTCGAGGAGGAAGTGCCCGCCGTCGACGAGCTCCACGCGGGCGTCCGCTGCGTCACGACGGAACGCTTCGGCTCCGGCCGCGGCGAAGATCTCGTCGTCTCGTCCCCAGATGGCGAGGACGGGCACCCGGGAGGTGCGGAGCCATTCGTGCACGGCGGGGTAGAGCTCGCGGTTCGTGGCGTAGTCGCGGAACAGGGCCAGCTGCACGTCGTCCTGCCCGGGGCGGGAGAGGAGCGCGAGGTCGTGCTCCCAGGCGTCGGGGTCGACGGTCGTCGGGTCCGGTACGCCGTGGGTGTACTGCCACTCGACGGCCTCGCGACCGAGGGCCGGACGGAGCGCGTCGCGGGTCGCGGTCGTCCGCTCCGCTGCGTCGGCCCAGATCGGGTCCCAGAACCCGGGCACGAAGCCCTCCTCGTAGGCGTTGCCGTTCTGGGAGATGACGCCCACGACGGCGGAGGGGTCGGCGAGGGCGAGGCGCCAGCCGATGGGTGCGCCGTAGTCCTGCACGTAGATCGCGTACCGGGACACTCCGATGGTCTCGAGGAAGCGGCGGGTCATCTCGGTCAGGCGCGCGAACGTGTAGTCGAAGTCGTCGACGGAGGGTGCGGACGAGCGCCCGAAGCCGATGTGGTCGGGGGCGATGACGCGATAGCGCTCTGCGAGGGCGGGGATGAGGTGGCGGAACATGTGCGAGCTGGTCGGGTACCCGTGCAGGAGCAGGAGCACGGGGGCATCGACGGGTCCGGCTTCCCGCCAGAACACGTCGAGCCCGTCGACGGAGACGGTGCGGTGATGGACGATGGCCATGGCTAACCCCTTTGAGTTGTTGTACTGGTTAGCGTGACGGTAGCATGGATCCATCGAGCCGCACGGCGCGAGGGATCGGGGAGTGGTGGGACACGACGAGGAGCTGCTGCTGGCGGTGCTGAACAGCACCCCCGTGGTCGACGGCCGACCGAGGGACGTCCTCGACGGGGAGTCCGGTCGGGAGCTCGTGCGCCGCTGGGGTGGGGCCGGCACGGAGCGCGAGATCGTGCGGCTCCGTCGTGCACGCGATGCGCTCCAGGCCGTCGTCCGCGGAGACGCGCCCGCCGCCGTGGACGAGCTCGCGGACGTCATCGGGGAAGCCGTGCGCACACCGTGCCTGACCTCCGACGGCATCACCTGGGAGCTGCGAGCACCCGAGGAGGACCGTCTCCCGGTGGAGGTCGTCCTCGCGTGGTCGAACGTGAGTGGACGGTTCCCGGGGCGTCTCCGTGCGTGCGCGAACGACGAGTGCAACCTCTTCCTCCTCGACCGCAGCCGGCCCGGCACCGCGAAGTGGTGCTCGATGGCGACGTGCGGGAATCGGATGAAGGCCCGCGCGCACGCGAGCCGTTCACGGGAGTGAGGGAGGCCGTCCGGGTGGGGATCCCCGTCGGACGCAGGTGAGAGGCCGTACCCACGTGGCCGGAGGGTGGGCCGTCATCCGGCGCAGCGCCCTGGTGCAGTCCGACCGGCACACCACGCGCTCCGGCCGGGGCGCATCGCCACCCTGACCCCTGCGCACGGGGTCACAGGGATGTCGTCGGAGAGTGCTGCTTCCCGCCCGCCTTCTCCGTCGTGACCCCGGCTGCGGGGCGGCTCCCGTCGAGGAGGGCGATCCCGCGGCGGTCGTCGTGAAGCGCGCTGGCGAAGAAGGCGCTGACGTACCTGCGCGTGAGGAGCCGCTGTCGGTCTTCAGAGAGCTGCTCGACGGTGCTCCATGCGTCGTAGCACCGGTCGGGCTGGCCCGGCGGGTGCACGGCGTCGTCGTGTGCGGCGACCTGGCCGCTGGAAGGGGACCACTGCATGTTGGAGTAGTTGTGGTTCGCCCCCCGGAACATCCACCGGTACGCGGGGTGGTGGCTGCCGGTGACCGCGGCTGCGAAGTACGGGTCGAAGGGCGGATTGCTGACGCCGTCGCACGAACCCCCGATGATCCCGACGTCGGTGCCTGTGTTGGTGAGGGTGGCTGGATCGGTGCCGAAGGCGGAGGCCGGTGCCAGACCCAGGACAGCACGGATCGTGACCCCCTTTGGCCACTTGGCTCGGTTGGCGTCGGCCGCGTACTGGAGGACAGCGCGACCGGCGCGAGAGTGACCGGCGAGCCCGACGTCCTTCATGTCGACGTGGGTGCGGATGTCTGCCGGCAGGACCGCCGACAGGGGGCCCTTTCCCGTCGCCACGAACTCCTGCCACATTTCCAGGTGCTTGGTGATCAGAGCGGCGCGCGCTTGGTCGCCCTCGAAGCTGCGGGTGTCGATGGCGTTGGCGCCGTTGGCGCCGATGGAGATGACGATGTTGCCTGAGTCGGAGAGCGCGCGGGCGAGGTGGTCGAATCCCCGGTGGCTGGGGATCTGTGAGATGCCTTTCGCGCAGGGCCACTGATTCAGGCGGTCGTATGCGGCGACGACGGCTTCCTCGGAGCTCTTCGGATCTTCGGTGATCCTCTGGGCTTCGGCGTCAGCGCACGTCGGCCAGTAGCCGGGAACGAGCACGACGACAGGGTGGAGGCCCTTCGCCGCACCGGGTGGCAGGTGCACGCGTCCCTGCAGCTCCATGGGCGACGGGCGGCCCGTCGAGTCGGTCAGGTCCGGGACGGAGAAGGACCTCGGCCCGAAGTCGTAGTCCAGCGTGGTCGCCGATCGCCTCGGTTCCCGTTCGCCGGCGGTCGCGCCGGAGGTGGCGCTTCCCGCGAACCCCACGATGCTGAGCGCTACCAGGAGGGTCGGCCACATGCGACGCATGCGCCTGCCACGGTGGTGGGAGCGCGCCGGCGGCGACGCGGTAGCGGGTCTCGTCATGTCCATGGGGCTCGACGCTACGGCCGGATCGTGAGGGCCCTGGCAAGAGGATGTGAGGGTCTTGTCTGCATCTGGATCCTGGACGACCAGCGTCCGGCGCCACGTCCCTCCGGCTCGTGCCGTGGTCGCGGGAGACGATCCCGCACGGGCGGAGCTCTCGGGACCGCCGCGCGGCTGTACCGCGCGGCCATCCAGGTCGCGGAGCGGTTCGAGGTGAGCTCGCGGACGATCGAGCGGGTCCGTCGGCCCGGCAGGAGGCCGGCGTCCCGATGCGGGCGGAGCCGACGCGCAGCCGGCCGCCGACCGCTCGGTCATGCGCTGAGCCTCGCACCGGTGCGGGGGAAGACGAGTCGGCGTCCGGCAGGGGATCCCCTGCCGGACGCCGACTCGTCGAGGGTGCGGGCTCCGCTCAGGTCGTCGGTGCGGACTCCGCGCCGAGGCGCACCGCCAGCTCCATGCAGCGCACGCGGGCAGGGGAGAAGTCGTAGGGCATGCTCCGGATGACGTCCGCCGCGTTCCGGGCGCGGGAGCCGTCCGTCGACCGGGGTCGGGTCGCCGCGTCGGCGTCCTCGGTCGGGTGCTGCTCGTCCCAGGCGTCGAAGAGCGCGTCATCCTCCTCCGGCTGACCGGACTCCTCGATGGCGCCCATGAGAGCGGTCTCGAAGGCGGCCCGCTCGGCCGCCAACTGCGCCACCCGTGGGTCGTCGACGGGAACCGTGTCGTCCAGGGCCTCCTCGGCGGCGTCGATCCGGTCGGACTCCGCTCGCAGCGCCGGATCGGCGGCCAGGGCGAGGAACCGGCCGGCTTGGACGGCCGCGCCGAGCGGACCGAAGATCCGCTCGGTGACCAGCAAGACGTCCAGGTCGTCCTGGCGCAGTGAACCCGCGGGCGCGCCCTCGAGGCGACGGGAGACGAGACCGTCGAGCAGTCCCAGCCGGCCGCCGAGGGCTCGCATGCGCTGCACCGAGGCCCGCTGCCGCTGCAGCTCGTCGTCCTGCGCGGCGAGGGTGCGCTCGAGCCGCGCGAGGACGCCGGCGACCTCGTCCTCGCCGTCGGCACCGCCTGGTGCGGCGCCGTCGAAGGCGTCGCGGATGTCGTCGAGGGCGATCCCGGCGTCGGCCATGCGGCGGATCCAGAGCAGCCGGATGATCTCCTCGTAGCCGTACCGTCGTCGGCCGTCACCGCCCCGCTCCCGCTCCGGCAGGAGGCCGATCTGCTGGTAGTGGCGGATCGCCCGGGGAGTGATGCCGACGAACGCCGCGGCGTCGCCGATCAGGACCTCTCGGGGCGGAGTGGGGAACGAGTGCATGGCTGACCTCTCGGATCGGAACGGGGTATGCATCGAGCAGAACACATGACGTCGCGGCACGTGCAAACCCGATCTCGTCCGGGAGATGCCTCGGGCCCGTCCGGCGGGGTGGGCCAGGGGCCGATCCGGGTCGCCGGTCGACGGCGTGACCGCTGGACCCGGTCGTGCCGCGGGAAGCCACGCGCGAGGCGATCGAGCGGACGAAGGCGGACCGGTTCACGCCGACGGCCGGCCTCCGGGGCGTCACCGTGATGACCGATGTCGTCCACCGAGCCAGCGGACGTGGGGTCGTCGTGTCCGCTTCGGCTCCTCGACCGTGGAGATCTCCATCGATCGCGACAAGCTCTCCCATGTGACGGGTCGCGGTCGACGGTCTGCTGCTGGGCCCCCGACACGAGCGCGTCGAGTGAATGCACGGGGTCTGCCGAATCCGTCGAAGATGGGACCCTCCCGCACGCCGAGGTCATCGTCAGCACGCTGAAGCTCGTGGCTGGCTTCGTCCACGCATCCAGCCTCAGGAGGTCGGGTCGGCCGGACAGGTGCGCATCGGGCACGCCCGTTCGGCTGCCCGGCACGACCTCCGTGTCGCGTCGACATGAGGAAGGATCAGCCGGTGGACGTCCCTGATCTCGAGCCCGGCGGTCGCGTCCGAGCGATCACCCCGTCCGAGGAGGGCATGTCCATCGCGCGCACCTGGGGGCCGGATTGAGCTCCGGACCGCGACGAGACGCGCACGAGCATCCGGGTGCTCTCTGGCGAGCTCGACTCCGCCGGAGTCCGCTTCCACCGAGCGCACGGCCAGGGGTCCATGGCGATGCCCGGTAGCCCAGGTCCTAACGAGACGCGGTCCCCCTGCTGGCCCGCGCCCGGATGTGGAGGACCAGATCGACGAGCAGCAGCAGCAGGCCGATGAGAGCGACAGGCAGACCGGCCAGCACGAGGATCCCCGCCCCGATGTTCGCATCCGGATTCGCGGCGGTCAGGAGATCGAGGACGAGACCGGCGCCGCTCAGCAGACCGGCTACGGCGAGGACGATGCCGCCGACCACGAAATGTCTCCGGTGCGAGTGGCTCATGCCGTCGATCCTACGGGCGGAGCTCCTGCCCGAAGACGCGGCAGCCGCACAGCCGTTCCCCCTCGAGATGCATGCACGGTGTCCAGCGGGCATCAGCAGCGGCTGAGGGCCGCCAGGCGTGCCGGCGGCGCGGGGCAGCCGGATCGAGGGCGTCCTCCGCGGCGCCCCACGGCTCGAGGCGGGTGGGCGAGGTGCCGGGGCACGGACTGTCCGACTCGTCCACGCGCGTCGCCGGCATGCCGGTCCAGGAGCTCTCGGGCCCTCCGGACGGACGACAGGATGTGCTGAGCCCAGCACGTGCTCACGGGGGCCTTCTGGCACGTCGCGTTCGGCGACCTGGGCGAGCACGCACTCCATCGTCGATACGTCGGGGGACCACTGCGACCATGCCGGGATGGGGTGGGTGCGGTGTCCGCCGATGTCCACGGCGAGCCCGTCCTCGACTCGCCTGCCGGCTCGCGCGCGACGGGTCGCCGTCAGAGCCGGCCGGCGAGGGAGCCGAGCACTTCGGCAGCGGGACGGCGATCGGCCTGCCGCCAGCCAGCGCCTGCCCAGAGATGCACGGCGCTGGGGTCTCCGGCCGCGACTGCTGCGGCGCGGATCGGCTTGGTGAGGTGGTGCAGGGCGGGATAGGCAGCTGGGGCATCGGGCGCGTGGTCCTCGATGAAGCGGTTGGCGAGTGCGCGCGCGAGGCGCCCGGTGAAGGCCCGCGTGAGGACCGTGCGATCGAACGCGGGATCGACCAGGGCGTCCTTGTGGACGGACGACGCTCCGCTCTCCGGGGTGCGCAGCAGCACGGTACCCACCCCGACAGCGCTCGCACCGGCGCCCAGGACGGCCTGGACCGCTGCTGACGACGAGATGCCGCCCGCGCCGATGAGAGGCACGTCGGACGCGTGAGCGATCTGCGTCACGAGCTCCGGGAGGGACAGCGCGGACGGCGCCCCCAGCGGGTCGATGACCCCGGAGTGTCCTCCCGCATCGGCGGACTGCACGATCAGCACGTCGACCCCGAGATCCTCCGCCGCTCGCGCTTCCGCAGCAGACGTCACGGTCTGAGCCGTGATCGTCCCGCGAGCACGCATGGCTCGGACCACGTCCGGGTGGGGGAACCCGAACGTGAAGCTGACCAGCGGCACGGGATCGGCGAGGAGGAGGTCGACCTTCTCCTCCCAGGAGTCGTCGTCCTCGATGAGGTCAGGCAGCTGGAGCACCCCCAAGCGCTCCGCCGTCGGTTGCAGGCTCGCCCGAAACCGCTCGAACTCCTGCGCCGACACCGACGAGGCATTCGGGACGAAGAGGTTCACGCCGAAGACCGCCGTCCGCGCTCGGACGGCGTCGATGTGCTGCTTCAGCGTGGCGGGAGTGCGGTAGCCCGCGGCGAGCTGGCCGAGGTGCCCAGCCTGCGCGGCCGCGCTGACGAGCGCAGGTGTCGAGGCCCCGCCGGCCATCGGCGCGGCGAAGACCGGGACGCGGTCCGCGAGAAGGCCCGGCAGCGGCACGGTCATGGGTGTCTCCGTTCGATGGGCAGGAGGTGGCGGAGGGCTGCGCCAGCCGCATGAGCGTGCCGTGCGTGGCGAGGATGTGGGCGCGGAGCTCGTGGTGGGATGCGCCGCGGCTCCCTTCCCGCGTGGCCACTGTCAGGCGGCGGTGTTCCGCCCGTCGCCGGTGCCGGGCTCCTCCGGTGTCAGACCCGCTTCGGTGAGTCCGGTCGGGTCGCGTAGGCGCGGATGAACGCTCGAGCTCCATCGATCATGATCCCGCGGATGCGTTCCGGCGTCGCCTTCGCCGGCACCGGTTGATGGTTGTACGCCAGCAGGACGGTCAGCGCGGCGAAGTGGTCGGCAGCGACGCGGGGATGCTCGGTGTCGAGGAGTCCGATGCCGGCGAAGTGGGCCATGCGTTCCGCGAGCGCATCCTCGAGGCCCTCGGTCGCGACGTCGTCCTCTGCTGAACCGGTCTGCATCCGCTGCTGAGCCACCAGAGCGAATGCGGTCGCGTACTCCGCTGAGGCGACGACCGTGGTGCCGAGATCGACGGCGACGGCGACGAGCGCGGCTTCCAGCTCGGCGACGGTCGTGATGCCCGCGGTGTCCGAGATGTGCTGGTCCAGCACCTTCCGGGCGGACGTGTCCAGGGACTCGGACGCGGCACTGAGGATCGCGGCGAACAAGCGCTTCTTGTCGCCGAAGTAGTCGTACACGGTGACCTTGGACACGCCCGCCTTGGCGGCGACGGCGTCCATGCTCACCCCGTCCACCCCGAGCCGGGCGAACAGCTCTCGTGCCGCCTCGAGGATCGCGGCACGCTTCAGCTGGGATCCCTCTCGCACTGCCCGGTCCGTGCCCGCACTCGCTCTCATGGCCACCACCCTATCCGAAGCGAACTGAACGGTACGGTATGGACAACGCTGTACTAAACGGTTTAGTTTGTTCGCATGACAACGACACTGAAGGCCGATCCGCCAGCATCTCTGGCGAAGCGCCGACTCGACATCATCAGCTTCGTGCTGGTCCTCGGCGCGTTCACGACGCTCCTCGACACCACGATCGTGAACATCGCGCTCGACCACCTGCATACGGTGTTCGGGGCGTCCGTAGCGGAGACGCAGTGGGTCGTGACCGGCTATCTGCTCGCGTTCGTCGCCGTGATCCCCGTGACCGGGTGGGCATCGGAACGGTTCGGGTCCCGCAGCACGTGGATGTTCGCGGTCGCGACGTTCCTCCTGGGATCGATCCTCTGCGGCTTCGCCACATCCCTCCCGGCGCTGATCGCGTTCCGGGTGCTGCAGGGCATCGGCGGGGGCATGGTGCTCCCGATCACGATCTCGATCCTGACTCGCGCGGCCGGCCAGGGGCAGATCGGCCGCGCCATGGTCGCGGTCGCGCTCCCGGCGCAGATCGCACCGATCCTGGGCTCCGTCCTCGGCGGCGTCATCCTGCAGTCGCTGAACTGGAACTGGTTGTTCTTCGTGAACGTGCCGTTCTGTGTCGCGGCGCTCGTGCTCGGCCCCGTCTTCCTCCCGGTCACCGCCGGGGTGCGCGGTCACCGCCTGGACGTGCTCGGGTCCGTGCTGCTGCCGCCCGCGCTCGTGGCCATCGCGTACGGGATCACCCAGGCGCCTGAGGCGGGATTCGACGCCCCTCGGACCTGGCTGCCGCTCGCGATCGGCGCGGTCCTCATGGCCGGGTTCATCATCCACTCGCTTCGTGCCCGCCAGTCGGCTCTGATCGATGTGCGCATCTTCGCCCGTCGCAGCTTCGGGCTGACCAGCGTCATCACGTTCGCGAGCGGGTTCTCCGTCTACGCCGTCATGTTCCTGCTCCCGCTCTTCTACCAGCAGATCCGTGGCGAATCGGTGCTGAGCACGGGCCTGCTGCTGATCCCGCAGGGGCTCGGCACGATGCTGTTCTTCGTCCTGCTGCGTGGGCTCGTCGCGCGACTCGACGGCCGCATCGTCGTCGCGGGAGGCGTCGTGCTCACGATGATGGGCATCCTGCCCTTCGCCCTGGCCGGAGCAGACGGGGGCACGGCCCTGCTCCTGGCCGGGCAGATCCTGCAGGGCGTCGGCTTCGGCGCCATCACCTTCCCCGTCATGACGCTCGCCCTGGCCGGCCTCAGCCACGAGGAAGCACCCCGCGGCAGCGCCGCGTTCAGCGTCGTGCAACGCGTCGGCGCCCCCTTCGGCGTCGCGGTCATCGCCGTGATCCTGCAGCGCCTCGCCGACGGAGCGGGCACGACCGCCACCGCCTACTCCGGGGCGTTCTGGTGGACCTTCGCCCTCAGCGCGGTCCCCCTCGTCCTCGCGCTCTTCCTCCCCGGGGCGAAGAAGCCGGAGCCCGTCCACTGAGGGTCAGGGAGCGCGCCGGGCTGGATGGCACCGGCGCGCTCCCTCACCCCGCGAGCAGCGACAGGAGCACCTCCGTGCCACGATCATCCGCACTCCTCGGCAATCTCCTGGAAGCAAGCCTCGGCCGTCGTGCCGGAGTCCTCACCACCACCGAGCTCGCGCCCGGGTTCCCCAACATCGCCCTGCGCGCCGACGCGCCCGCAGGGGCTGGCACGCCGGACACGAGATCCAATTCCGTGTCACACCCACTGAGGGACGCCGCTACACCGTGCACACCGTGAGCGGAGTGACCCACGATCGAATCAGCATCCTCGCCGCCACCGAAGCAGACGGACCGGGCACGAGCTGGGTTCGCGGCCTCCGGCCAGGTGCCGAGATCACGCTGCTCGCCGGACGACACGCACCCCTCCGTGGAGCAGAGGACGGGCGCCTCTGCCTCGGTGACGGCTCGACCCTCGGGACCATCGACGCGCTCGCGCGTGACGCTCACCAGGCCCTCGCGGTCATCGAAGTGCCGGCAGAGGCCATCGCCAGCCTCGCCCCCCTCTTCCCGCGCATCCGCTTCGTCGGTGCCACGGGTGTCACCGGAGATGCCCTGCAGGCGTGGCTGCATGCCGCAGTGGAGGAAGGAGCTGTCGCGCCCAGGGCTGGCGCTCACCTGCTCGGGCACGCTCAGTCGATCCAGAGACGACGTCGAACCCTCCTCGACGGGCAGGTCCTCGATCGCCGCACCATCTCGAGCAGGCCCTACGGGGCGACCGGCAGACGGGGGCTCTAGGAACGCACCTGCCCCCGCCGTCGTGCACCCAAGACGCCCCGCAGCACGGTATTGGCACGCACCCTCGAAAGCGATCTCCGCGTCGCGCCCGCACGGCGATGCGATGCGCGGCCCGCGATGCACCCGGTCGATACGGGCTCCGTCGGACGCCGGCGAACGGCATCGAGCTCGTAGTCCGGGATGCCTTCCTGGTGGTCGTGATGGTCACGTCCGGGCAGGGACCCCTACGACGTCAAGACCGGGTTGGCCAGCAGGGATTCGACGTGAGTCCAGAGCCTTCCGCCCAGCCGTCCATCGATCGAGCTGGGCACCGGATCGGCGAACACCGGCTCACCGCTGGCGCCGCGCCGCGGGCCGATGTACGGCCGCGCTGGTAGCGATGGTGCCGTGAGGGCTGCGATGGCGGACTGGGCTGCGGATTGCTTGCCTTGCACGAGCGGTGAGAAGAGGGGCGCAGCAGCGGCCGCGACCAGGCGGATCGGGAACGGGCGTCGGTGGAGTGGGGGTCTGTCCGGGGTGAGCGCATCGATGGCGCCGCCGGGGTGCGTGACGACCGATCGGATGCGCGAGCCGGAGGCGACGAGACGACGATCGAGTTCGAATCCGAGGATCTCAGCAGCGTGCTTGGACATCGCATACGCGATGCGTGGACGGTACGAGCTCTGCGCGACCCAGTTGTCGATGTCGAACGGGACCTTCTTCGTGAGCATGCTGCCGGTGCTGACGATGCGCGCGGACGGTGACCGTCGGAGCGCGGGCAGCGTGAGGCGCAGGAACTCCAGGTGCGCCAGGACATTCACGTCGACGGTCGCCTCGACGCCGAACGGGCCCGTCGAGTAGGCGGGGGAGGCGGCGATGATCCCGGCGTTCATGATGAGCCCGTCGAGCGCGCCGCTGTCACCGGCACGGGTCCCCGCTGACCGGATCGATTCGAGATCCGACAGGTCCAGCTCGAGGTGACGGTGCCGGCCCGGCTCGGGAAGCAGCTCGATGGCGGCTCGTGCTCTCTCCGCAGAGCGTGCAGCGATGATGATGCGTGCGCCGAGCCCGGCGAGCCCTTCCGCGACGAAGTAGCCGATGCCGCTGCTGGCGCCGGTGACCAGGATCGTTCGTCCGTCGAGTCGTGATGCAGGCATGATGACCTTTCTGCTGTCAAGCGGGAGTGCGACGGGTGTCGCGCCGGTGGATGGGTAGCCAGAAGGCGAGTGCCCCTGTGCACGCGGCCGTCAGGAAGACCGCGCCTCTAGCGGTGAAGACCAGCGGGAAGACGCCGGAGGGGGTACCCGTGTCGACCAGCGACGCGATGGACGTGAGGACGGCGACTCCGAGCGCTCCACCCACTTGCTGCACGACGTGCACCATCGACGAGCCTGCGTCCTGATCCGGTGCTGTGAGTCCGATCGTCGCGGCATCAGGCGCCATCGCGAAGATGGCCCCCATTCCCGCGGCAGCCAGGACGATGCCCGGCAAGAGGGACGTCGCGTAGTCCGGGTCGTGAGCTCCGACCGCTACCCATCCCATTCCTCCCGCGGCGAGCAGCGCCGCCGACGCGAGCGCCCCTTCCGTGCCCATGGAGCGGCTCAGACGCGGGGCGGCGAAGATGGACGACGCCGCTGCGACGACCGGGAACGGCAGGATCGCCAGGCTCGACCCGATCGGATCGAGTCCGAGCGGGCCCTGCAGGAAGTACACGACGAACAGGGACACGGAGAAGAGCCCCGCCGCGCCCACGCCGAGGACCACGAGCGAGCCGACACGGGACCGATCGCTGAAGAGGATCGGGGGCAGGAGCGGATCGGATCCCCTGCTCTCTGATCGGGCGAAGAGGACCGACAGGAGCGATCCGCCCGCGAACAGCCCGAGGGCTGCCGCAGGGCCCGCGCTCTCCCACGACGACAACGACAGCACGACCGCGAACAGCGCCGCCGTGCTCAGCGCCGCGCTGCGCACGGGGAGTGAACGAGGACGGCTCGACGTGGAGATGGGCAGCGTCAGCCCGGCGCCCGAGATCACGACCGCCGCCAGGATCATCAGCATCAGCAGAGGCGACCGCCAGAAGAGGAGCTGCGTCAGCGGACCACCGAGCAACAGCCCGGCAGCCGTTCCGGCGACGCCGACCGCTCCGTAGATCCCGAACGCCCGAACGCGTGCCGCGCCAGCGGGGAACGCCGCGCCGAGTGCCGTCAGCGATGCCGGGGCGATCAGTGCCGCTGCGGTGCCCTGCGCCGCGCGAGCGGCTATCACGACGTCGAACGACTCTGCGATGCCACCTGCCAGCGACGACACGGCGAACAGCGTGCCTCCCCACATCAGGGCGCGGCGTGCTCCCATCCTCGCCCCCACCCGAGACCCGGGGAGGAGGAGCGCCCCGAAGGTCAACGCGTAGGCCGTGATCACCCAGTGCCGGGCTCCGTCGGCGAATCCGAGCTCCGCCTGCATCGCAGGCAGCGCGACGTTCATCACCGTGCTGTCGATGGCGAGCATCGCCTGGGCCAGAGCGCCACCCACAGCACGTGCTTCTCCTGGAACAAGGATCGACCTTCCATTCAAGTCTTGAAGCTTTGATGGTAGGTACTACAGCGCTTGAAGTAAAGAGCGGTAGGATGCCCGCATGGCGTCCTCTCGAGAGCAGCAGCTGTCCGAGGCGCTGTTCGCGGTCTATGACGTCGTCGCGCGCACTGATGAGGCGCTTGCTCCCGCTCTGCGCGAGTACGGCATCACCGCGACCACCGCCCACCTGCTGTGGGTCATCGACCCGGACGAACCGGCCCCGTCCATGCGCGAGGCCGCCCTCCGTGCGCACTGCACGCCCCAGAACGTGACGTTCATGTGCCAGCAGCTCGAGGCGCGGGGGCTGGTCGAGCGCAGGACGTCGCCGACCGATCAGCGGCAGCGGGTGATCGACATCACCTCGCGCGGTCGCGCGGCGCGGGACATGATCGTCGCCCTCGTCTCCACCGACTCACCTCTCGCTGAGAAGGCGGGAGGGGCCCTCGACACCATCGCCGAGCTCCTGCGAGGTCATCCGCACGCGACCGAACAGGGTCCATCCGCGATCGACGCGTGACGGCGCTTCCGGCATGGCGCGGGCTGCGTCGTCGACGACGTCCATGCCGCAGCCGCGGTCGACCGCGTGACGCAGCCCGACGCGCGGCTGCGGCTACGCGGGCTCGCTGGTGAGTCCGCGGATGACAGCGGCGACGGCAGTCCACTGGGTCCGGGCGGCGTCGGCGTCGATGGGCGACTGGCTCAGCGCTCCGATGTGCGCCGCGACGACGGCTTTCGCCAGGACGGCTGGGTCGACGTCCGGGACGCGTCCGTGAACGGCCGCCAGGGCGATGAACCGGTCGCCCAGCTCGCTGGCGATGCCGGCGTCGTCCATCATCATCTCGGCCGCGAAGGCAGGGTCGGCGGCCGCTCGCGCCAGGAGCACTGAGCGCAGCGAGAACCAATCACGACTCGCGGGGAGCGCCCCGAGGAGGCCCTGCACCGCGCCATCGAGGGAGACAGTCCTGCTGTCCGCCGTCAATTGGGTGTCGAGCGCGTCCCGGAGCAGCCCCCACACGATTGCCGCCTGTTCCTCATGCAGCGCGAGGTAGACCTCGTCGACGCTGGTGAAGTTCGAGTAGAAGGCTCCTCGCGTGAACCCGGCCCGAGCGCAGATGTCCTCGACCCTCTGGCCTATCCTCCCGCTCTCCTCGAAGAGGGCGGCGGCGGCGGACAGCAGGCGTCGCCGCGTCTCGCTTCGACGCCGCACCGCTGGGGGCTGCCCTTCGACCATGGGCCCAGCTTATGCAGTCCGTTGCCGCACGACGCTCAGTTCAGTACGGTGTGTATCGGATGCATTTCGTACTGAGAGGGGCCGCATGGAGATCGAGAAGCGACGGAGGGCCTGGGGGGTGCCGCTCATCTTCATCGGACTCGCCGGCACGGGCCTGGCCTGGCTGAACGGGGTCCCGTGGTGGGGATGGCTTCTCGTCGGGGCGACCGTGACGCTGGTCGGGTTCGTCGCGAAGACGTGGCGGCGTCGCCGCAGGCTCGTCCGCGCCCTGGCGTGGACGGCAGCGACTGCCGTCGTCGGCGGAACGGCCCTCGTGGCGGGGCCGCCACCGGTCACCCGCGCACTGGAGGGCGCGTACACAGGACCGGTGATGACGGCCCAGGGAGAGGTCGTCGGGATCCGGGACGTCGCATCCCGTGTCGACGCCTTCGCGGGCATTCCCTATGCCGCCCCTCCGGTCGGTCCTCTGAGGTGGAAGTCACCGAGTCCCGCACCGAAGCGGTCGGCGACCCTGGTCGCTGACCGCTTCGGGCCTTCCGTCGTCCAGCCGGAACCCACCTTCGTCTCGAGAGCGGCGACGCGCCTGCTGGACGTGCCGCTCGAAGGGACCCTGCTCGGGGGATACGCGACGGACGAGGACGGTCTCCGGCTCAACATCTGGAAGCCGATGAGCGCTTCCGGTGCCGACCGGCTCCCCGTGCTCGTCTACCTGCACGGCGGGGGGTTCGTCGCGGGCTCGGGTGCCCTCCCGGCATATGACGGGACGGCACTCGCCTCCCGAGGGGAAGCCGTCGTCGTCACGCTGAACTACCGCCTGGGGGTCTTCGGCTTCCTCGCCGAGGACGCGCTCGGAGGCGACACGGCTGGCAACCAGGGGCTGCTCGACCAGGTCGCGGCTCTCCAGTGGGTGCAGGACAACATCGCGGCCTTCGGGGGAGACGAGGATCGAGTGACGGTGGCCGGCCAATCGGCCGGTTCGGGCAGTGCCTGCATCCTGGGAGCCTCACCCCTGGCGACCGGCCTCCTGCACGGCATCATCGGCGAGAGCGGCGGGTGCCTGGGGACTGCTGGAGACCGAGACGAGGGCGATCTCTACGACCACGCCGCTGAGGCACGCGAAGCCGCTCGTGACCTGAGCGCAGCTCTCGGCGGGGCGAGTCTGGCGGAGATGCAGGCGATGTCGACGGAACGCATCACCTCGGCCGCGAAGGGGCTGTCGGCGCACTGGTGGCCGTCCATCGACGGCGTCGTGCTCCCGGACACGCCCTCGGCGATCTACGAGGCAGGGCTGCAGAACGACGTCCCCCTCCTCCTCGGCAGCAACTCCGACGAGACGTCGCTCGACCTGCTCAGCGGACTCGACTCCGACCCGTCGACCTACGCTCACGAGGTCCGCGAAGCGCGTGGTCACGATGCCGACCACTTCCTCGAGCTGTATCCGGGCGGCGACGAGCAGCAGGTCGTGCAGTCGCGTCTTCGTGCCGGGAGGGACGAGACGATGACCGCTCCGATGCGCGCCTGGGCCCTCTCCGCGGCCCGATCCGGTCGCTCCGCCGTCTACGTCTACCACTTCACCCGGACCCCGCCTGACCCGGACCTGGAGCGCTTCGGCGCGTACCACGGCGCCGAGGTCCTGTACGCCTACGGCAATCTCGGAGCGGACGGCACCGCGGCGTACACGGCCGTGGACCGGCGGCTGGAAGCGGAGATGTCGGGTCGGTGGCTCGCGTTCGCGAACCGGGGCGATCCGAACGACGCCCAGCACCGGGGCTGGCCGTCCTTCCAGGAGGCGCCTGACCGCGTCCTCGAGTTCGGTGACGAGACCTCGGTCGTCCCACGACCGTCAGCGGCGGCCATCGACTTCTGGGTGGGCGGCGGCTGACGACCTCGACCGGGCGAAGCCGCACGCCTGCCGGATGCGCGTCCTCGGGGCGCCGTCGCTGCCGGACCGCACCTGGCGGATGCGACGGGCGCGCGCGCTCTCGCGCCCAGCACAGTCGCTTGTCACCCTGGCCCGTGCTCAGGTGCTGATACCGGGCCTGCGTCCGGGGAGGAGCAGGGCGGCTGTGTTCGCGGCGACGATCAGGCCGATGCCGACCAGCTCCACGGAGTCGAGTCCCTCGTGGAGCACGATCGCGCCGATGAGGGCCGCCAAGACCGGATTGATGCTCATGAGGATCCCGAAGAGGTTCGCGGGGATCCTCCGGAGCGCGATCAGATCCGCCATGAAGGGGACGGTCGATGCCAGGACGCCGGCGCCGACGGCGTAGAGCACGGTGGACGCGTCCGGGCGGATGGTGATGAGCATCCACGCGGCGATGGGCAGGAAGACGACCGCGGAGATGCCCGTCGCCGCGGCGGTGCCCTGCGCTCCAGGGGTCCGGACGCCGATGGTCCTGTTGAGCAGGATGTACGCGGCCCAGCTGCCGGCGGCGACGAGGCCGAGCCCGATGCCCGGGTAGTCGGTCGTGGGTCGGGGTCCGGCGATCGCGAGGACGCCGGCTCCTGCCACGAGGGCGCAGATGGCGCTGTTCCTGGTCCGGGAACCCAGGAGCGCGACGGCGAGGGGCCCACAGAACTCGAGGGTCACCGCCAGGCCGAGGCCGATGCGCTCGACGGCCAGGTACAGGGTCAGGTTCATGGTCCCGAACACCGCCGCGAGGAGCAGGACCGGCCACCACTGCGCCCGCGTGAAGGCGCGCAGTCGAGGCCGCACGACCGGGAGCAGGATCATCGCGGCGACGAGCTGACGGATGGCGACGACACCCACGGGTCCGATGACCGGGAACGCCAGCGCCCCGCTGGCCGCCCCCAGCTGGTTCGAGAGCGCACCCGCGAGCGCAGACGCGACACCGACGGCATGCCCGTCGCTCGGCTGCGGCTGTGGCCGCGTCATGGTCATGTCAGGAGTGTGCCGACGAGCGACTCCCTTCTCACAATGCATGGGTCGCCGCATCGATGCATCTCGCACATGAGTAGCCTGGGGTCGTGGATGTGGAGATGCGTCACCTCCGAGCCCTCGTCGGTGTCGTCGAGAACGGCACGTTCACCGATGCCGGAATGGAGCTCGGCATCTCCCAGGCTGCGGTCTCCCGCAACGTCGCCTCCCTGGAGGGTGTGCTCGGGGTCCGGCTCCTCCACCGCACCACCCGCAGCGTCGAGCTCACTCCGGCCGGTGAGCGAGTGCTGCGGCACGCGCGCCGCGTCCTGGCCGTGCTGACCGATCTGCGTCAGGAAGCCGCGGCCGGCGCCAGCACGATCAGGATCGGGTACGCGTGGTCCGCCCTGGGCGAGCACACGCCGGAGTTCCAGCGCCGATGGGCTGCTGCGCTCCCGCTCCATGAGCTGCACCTCACCCGATCGAACACGCCCACGGCAGGACTGCGGGAGGGCACCAGCGACCTCGCGATCCTTCGGCGCGTACCCGAGGCGCCGGACATCGAACTCGCCCTGATCGGTGCCGAGAAGCGCTACTGCGCCATGTCGGTCGACGACCCGCTCGCCGCGAAGCGCACGGTGACCCTGGCCCAGATCGCGACGGCCCCGCTCGCGCTCGATGACCGCACCGGGAGCACGCGCCTCGACCTCTGGCCCGATGACGGCCGACCCCACCGCACCGTGGCGACCTACGACATCGACGACTGGCTCACCGTCATCAGCAGCGGCGCAGCCCGTGGGGTCACCGCGGAGTCGACCGCGCACCAGTATCGCCGCCGCGGGCTCACCTACCGGGCCATCCGTGACGCCCCTCCGGTGCCCGTCCACGCCGCCTGGATGAGGAGCGACCCGCCTGCGATCCTGCACGAGGTGATCACGCTCCTCGCCGGCCTGTACCGCTCGCGTCCCTCAGACCGCGTGCGGTGACGGAGGGGATGGACGTGGGGATGAGGACCCGGTCGGTGAGAGGCATCCCCCTGTCGCGCCGCCGGCGCGCGCGGTCCCCCTCGAGCCGTGCCGGTGATCGGGCGCGGCCGATCCGCACGGATCAGGTGTTGTTGAGCACGAGGTCGTGGATGTCCCGGCTGCGGAGGACGCCGGCTCGGTAGCGGCTCGCCAGCGGCCCCATGACGGGCGAGCTCAGGATGAGCGGCACGAGCTGCTCGTAGCGGCCGCCGTGGGAGCGCAGCGCCCCGTGGAGCTGGGTCAGGTCGTGCGCGTCGGCGGTGCGTCCGAGAGCGGTGTCGGCCGATGCGGTGACGGCGAGGTCTCCGATGCGGTCGGCGGGGTGCTCGTAGATCGTCGCGGAGGCTTCGCGGTCCCAGATCTCCTCGATGCCGGGGACGACGGAGAGCGCTCGGCGTGCGCGGTCGCGGTCGGCGTCGTCCAGGTAGATCCAGGCGAAGGACCCGAGCGCACCGTGGTGCTTCGTGTAGGGGTCGGTGATGGGGAGGACGACCTCGTGGAAGGGGATCCCGGCGGCGCTCAAGGCGTCCTCGAGGTAGATGACGCGGGCGGCGCCTTCGTCGTCGTGCTTGCTGTTCATCCCATGGTCGGCGGTGATGGCGACCACGCATCCGGCGTCGAGGTAGGCGCCGAGGAGAGCGTCGAACCCGGTGAAGAACCGATCGGCGAGCTCGTCCCCCGGGGCGGCGGCGTGCTGGACCCTGTCGGTGAGGGAGACGTAGACCAGCTTGAGCTGCGGCGCGCGCTGCAGGGCCGCGAGTCCGATGCGCATCGCGTAGTGGCTCGCGCTGGGGTCGTAGACGCCGGGTGCCGGCTCGCCGACGAGGGCTTCCACGTCGTCGATCCCGTACGCGTCGAGGCTCGCACCGGCGGCCCGCTCCACGCTGACCGAGGGGACGCCGCCGTTGCCCAGGAGCAGGCGGAGCTTGTCCTTCGTCGTGACCATGAGCGTCGCCACGCCGGCTGCCTCGAAGGCGGAGTGGATGCTGGGTGCGCGTAGGAAGCGAGGGTCGTTGAGGAGTTCGAGGGTGCCGTCGGGCAGGCGGCAGTAGTTGCCGGGGATGCCGTGGAGGGCAGGGGAGACGCCGGTGACGATCGAGATGTTGTTGGGGTTGGTGAGGCTGGGCATCTCGGAGCTGCCGAGCGCGTAGGAGCCGCCGTCCGCGAGCATGGCGGCCAGGCGCGGCATCGTTCCCCGTTCGAGGGCGTCCTCGAAGTAGCGGGGGTCGCCGCCGTCGACGGTGAAGACGACCACCGTGTGCTCGGGGACTGCGTAGCTCCGGTCGTTGACGGTGATGGTGGTCATGCGAGGTCGCCTTTCTGTAGGTGTGCGAGGAAGAGCTCTTCCGCCAACGACGGAAGCCGGTGGGGGAGCCGGATGAGCGAGATCGTGCGTGCGGGCAGCGGCGTCGGCAGATGGAGCTCCGCGACAGCGCCGGCGCGCAGGTGCACGTCGACGACCGACTGGGACAGGCACGTGATGCCGAGGCCGTGGCTCACGGCGGCGAGGATGGCCGAGGTGCCGCTCAGGGTGCTGTGCTGCGCGGACGGGATGCGCCAGATTGCGGCCAGTCGAAGCTGGTACTCCCGGGTCGCCGATCCGCGCTCGCGCAGGAGCAGTCGTGTGCCATGGAGCGTCGACGGGTCGACGCTGCGGCCGGCGAGGAGATGCTGCGGGGAGATGATCACCGTCTGCCGCTCCTCGGCCAGCGGGCTGCATTCGAGCCGGACCTCGGTACTCGTGCCGGCGATCAGCGCGAAGGGCAGCGAGCCGTCCAGCACCTGTTCCACGATCTGCTCGGTGCGCGCCACCGTGACATCCACGTCGACGTCCGGGTAGCGCTCAAGGAAGCCGGCCAGCGCCTGCG
Organism: Clavibacter vidaverae; assembly: GCF_047529985.1. Taxonomy (NCBI): domain Bacteria; kingdom Bacillati; phylum Actinomycetota; class Actinomycetes; order Micrococcales; family Microbacteriaceae; genus Clavibacter; species Clavibacter vidaverae. The sequence goes on along the minus strand of NZ_JBLJAM010000002.1, from coordinate 48,588 downwards.
GGAGGGTCTGCTCAGCGGCGGTCGTGGTGGCACCCACGCGAAGCAGCCCACCGAGAGGAGCGTCTCGGACACGGGCGACACGGTCCACCGCTTCCTCTGCGCTCGCGAGCAGGGCCCGTCCGTGCTCGGCGAGGGATCGACCGGCCTCGGTGAGGTGGAAGCGCCGTCCGCCGCGCGCGATGAGCGGCGCGTTCACCTCGGATTCGAGCCGGCTCACTGCCGCGGACACCGAGGACTGCGCCATGGCCAAGGCCCGTGCGGCCGCGGTCACGCCGCCATGGTCGACGACGGTGACGAACGTGTGCAGGCGCTGCAGGTCGAGGGTCATCGGATGCTCCGCTCCACGGACGCGGTCTCGGCCGTGACGGCAGGTCCGGCCGGGGTCGGGACGAGGGCACCGGGGGAGCGCCCGCTCATGATCGCGTTCGCCGACCCCGGCGTGATCTCGCCCTGCCAGCGCGCGATCACCAGTCCGGCGACCGCGTTGCCGAACGAGTTGACGACCGCTCGGCACTCGGACATGAACCGGTCGATGCCGAGGACGAGCATGGTCCCCGCGACCGGGATGAGGCCCGTCGCGGAGACGGTCGCGGACAGCATGACGAAGCCGCCGCCCGTGACGCCACCGGTGCCCTTCGAGGAGAGCAGCATGATCGCCAGGAGCAGGAGCTGCTGTCCGAGGTCGAGGTCCACGCCGATCGCCTGCGCGATGAAGACCGTGGTGAGCGAGAGGTAGATCGACGTGCCGTCGAGGTTGAAGGAGTAGCCGGCGCTCACGCTCACTCCCGCGGTGCCCTTGTCGACGCCGACGTTCTCGAGCTTTCGGACGATGCCCGGGAGAGCCACCTCCGAGGACGAGGCGCCCAACGCGAGCAGGATCTCCTCTCGGAAGTAGCGCAGCGTCGACAGCGGATTCAGTCGCGCGAGGAGGAGCACCCCGCCCAGGACGACCACCACGAACACCGCCGACGTCGCGTAGAAGGTCGCGATGAGCTTCAGGAGTCCCCCGATGACAGCCCCGCCGTTCGCGCCGACCGTGTACGCCATGGCGCCGAACACCCCGATCGGAGCGAGGTACGTCACGAACCGGATGACGGCGAACAGCACGGCGGTCAACCGCTCGATGCCCCGCGCCACCGCTCGACCCGGTTCGCCGACAGCGGTCAGAGCCACGCCGAAGAGCACCGAGAACACCAGGATCTGCAGGACTGCGCCGGTCGCGAAGCTCTCGACGATGTTCGAGGGGATCAGCTGGGTGACGTGGTCCGACCAGTGCATGCCGGTCGCCGCGCTGATGCGCTCCGACGCCGATTCGGAGACCTCGAGGGAGTCCGCATCGACACGCAGGTCCGCGCCGGGTCGGACGAGGTTCACGGCGACGAGCCCGAGGACCATCGCGAGGGACGTGACGATCTCGAAGTAGATCAGCGAGCGCAGCGCGACGGCGCCGAGCTTGCGGAGATCGCCGACCGCCGCGATGCCGGCGGTGACCATGCAGAAGATGATCGGGCCCAGCAGCATGGTGATCAACGAGACGAACGCATCGCCGACGGGTTCCAGCGACGCCCCGAATCCGGGAGCGAGGAACCCGACGGTGATCCCCGCGACCATGCCGGCCAGGACCCACAGGTACAGGCGTTGGAACCAGCGCGGCTTCCGCGACGACATCACTCCACGCGACACGTGCACCTCCACGATCCTCGATCCCGACGACTTCGGGACGATGCCGATCGTGGGCGTCGCATGCGTCACCCGGACGTCAGCGATCCATCTCGATCCGAGACCGGAGATGAACGACGGGCGACGACCCGCTGACGCCCATCGGCAGGGGTGATGGGAAGCCCGTGCGGGAGCCGGGATCCCGATGCTCTCGGGCCTCCGGGTGTCGACGCAGCAGCTCGGCGCGAGACCGACAGAGGGCGTGCCGTTCAGTCGCCGTGGAGCCTGTATCCGACTCCGTAGACGGTGAGGATCCGGGTGGGGTTCTGCGGATCGTCCTCGATCTTCGTACGGAGGTTCTTCACGTGCGTGTCGATGGTACGACCGCCCACCCACCGGTCCGTGCCGTGGAGGCGCTCGAGGAGGCGGGCACGGCTGAGGACTATCCCGGGGTGCGAGGCGAACTCCTCGAGGAGGTCGAACTCGGCGCGGGTGAGGTCGACCGGCCGGCCGGCGACCGCGGCATGGCGTCGGTCGGGATCGATCTCGAGGTCGCCGGCGACGATGGCGGAGGAGGACGGTGCGGCGCGACGGGCGCGCCGCAGGAGCGCGCGGACACGGGCGACGAGCTCGCGCGGGCTGTAGGGCTTGGCGAGGTAGTCGTCGGCACCGAGCTCGAGTCCGATCAGGAGGTCGTTCTCCGTGGAGCGTGCCGTGAGCATGAGGATCGGCAGATCGTGCTGCTCGGCACGGAGCGTGCGGCAGACCGTGAGGCCGTCCGCGCCGGGGAGCATCACGTCCAGGACGAGCAGGTCGGGAGGCGACCGGCGGATCTCGACGAGAGCCTCCGCGCCGTCGGCCAGCACCTTCACATCGTGGCCCTCGCGATCGAGGTAGCGACGCACGAGCTCGGACTGCAGCGCGTCGTCCTCGACGATCAGTATCCGGGTCACGCCACGACCCTAGGGTCCGTCCTGCCCCGGGGTCGGCATCGGCACCGCTTCCTCACAAGTCCTCCACATCCTGTCGGAAGCGTGGAGCGCAATCACCGAACCCCCGAGGAGCAATCGTGCTGAACGCCACCCATCGGATCCCTCCCGTCGCCGCGATCGCCGCGGCCCTGCTCGCGGCGCTGACCGCGTGCTCCGCCCCGGGGATCCCCGAGGACGCGGGTCCAGGCGCGGACGGCGGGATCGCCACGCTGCGGACGGAGGCGCCGGCGCCGGCGGAGACCGTCGATCCGCTCTTCGCCGAGTACGGCGAGCCCGTGCGACAGCGGCTCGACATGACCGACGAGGAGGCGGAGGCCGCCTGGCAGCCGCGGGAGCGCTGCCTCGCGGACCACGATCCGGCACAGAGCTCCTCCGGCGGAGACGGGGCCAGCGTCGGCGTGGTCGGTGACCCCGAGAAGGCCGCGGAGGCGGAGGCCATCTGCATGCGCGTGGCACCGCTGCCCCCGTGGGAGCTCGATGCCCGGAACCCTGACTCGCGGAGGTTCGCGCAGCTCATCGTCGACTGCCTCCGCGCGCATGGCGTGCGCCAGGTGGAGATCGCCGACGCCGACGCGTTCGGCAGGATCAGCGTCGCCTTCGGCGGCGAGACGAACGACCCCACCTCCGTCTCGCTGGGCATGCAGCACGCCGACGCCTGCACCGCCGAGGCCTCCGAACGGAGCGCGCGATGACCCGCACCCGTCGCCGCACGCTCGTCATCGGCGGCGTCCCGCTCTGCCTCGCCCTCGCCCTCGCCGTCGGTGCAGGCGGGGCTGTGACGCTGCTCTCCCCGGGCGCCGGCCCTGGCACGTCGGCCGGGACGCCGACCGCGGCGCCTACACCACCGGCGGCCACGGCCGTCGTCGAACGGGGTGACCTCGTGCAGACGGCCCGACTCGATGGCGCGATCGGATTCGGCCCTCCCGCACCGGTGACGTCCAAGGCCGTCGGCACCGTCACGTGGCTGCCCGATGTCGGCGGACGTCTCGATCGCGGATCCGTCGCCCTCCGAGCGGACGAGCGCGCGGTGCCGGTGCTGCTCGGCGAGGTGCCGGTGTACCGGGCTCTCGACGTCGCAGGGCTCGCGGGCGCCGACGTCAGCATGGTGGCCGCGAACCTCATGGAGCTCGGGCACCTGCGTCGAGCCGACCCCGCGAAGGCGCGGACGGGCGGGGCGTTCGAGACCGCCGTGCGGAAGTGGCAGAAGACGCTCGGGCTGGAGCGCACGGGGAGGATCGGACCCGCTGACGTGATCGTGCTCAGCGCGCCGAGCCGGGTCGCCGCCGTCAGCGCCCGCGTCGGCGACCCCGCCGGCGGGCAGCCGATCACCGTGACGCCGACGACCCGGCTCGTCGAGGCATCTGTGCCCGCGCGCGATGCCGGCGCCATCGGGGTCGGCTCGACCGCGTCCATCGAGCTCCCCGACCGACGCGTCCTGAGCGGCTCCATCGTCAGCGTCACGACGACGGGCGAGGGCGCCGACGCCCAGGTCGCCGCGGTCATCACGATCGACGACCAGGCCGCCCTCGACGGCATCGACGCCGCCGCCGTGACGGTGCGCATCACGACCCGATCGGTGGAGGACGTCCTCATCGTGCCCGTGGCGGCGCTCCTGGCGCTCGCAGAGGGCGGCTACGCCGTCCAGGACGAGAGCGGAGGGCTCCATGCCAGCGAGATCGGCCTCATCGCGGATGACCGCGTCGAGATACGCGGCGACGGGATCGAGGCCGGCATGACGGTGGTGACGGCCCGATGAGCGCGTCCGCTCCCGAGATCGCGTCCGCGCCCCCGGCCACGCCCGCGCTCGAGCTCGACCACGTCAGCCGCATCCACCCTGGCGGGGTCGCCGCGCTCGACGACGTCTCGCTGCGCATCGACGCGGGGGAGTCCGTGGCGATCGTCGGGCGTTCCGGGGCCGGCAAGTCCACGCTCATGAACGTCCTCGGCACCCTCGACCGCCCCGATTCCGGCACGGTGCTAGTCGGCGGCGTCGACACACGCGATCTCGGCGACCGCGCCCTCTCCGCGCTCCGCGGTCGCACGATCGGCTTCGTCTTCCAGGGCTTCCACCTCATCGACGGGGTCACCGCCGAGCGGAACGTCGCCACCGCGCTGATGTACAGCGGCGTACCGCGCCGAGAGCGCCGCGGGCTGGCCCGCGCTGCGCTCGACCGGGTCGGGCTCGCGCATCGATTCGAACACGTCGCACAGGACCTCTCCGGCGGTGAACGGCAACGGGTCGCCATCGCCCGGGCCATCGTGACCGAGCCGCTCGTCGTCCTCGCCGACGAGCCCACCGGATCCCTGGACACCGCGAACGGCGAACGCGTGCTCGGGCTGCTGGAGCGGCTGCACGGAGAGGGCACGACCGTGGTCGTGATCACCCATGACCGTGAGCTCGCGGCGCGTCTGCCGCGACGCGTCGAGCTCCGCGACGGGCGGGTGGCCGCCGATGCTGCGGCGGTGGCGCATGCGTGAGCGCCGCACCCGGACCCGGACCCGGACCCGCCTCGGGGTCCGCGACCTGCTCGCGGTCGGCACGGTCGGGCTCCGCACCCGACCGCTCCGTGCGGTGCTGTCAGCCGTGGGCGTCGCCATCGGGATCGCGACGCTGGTGACCGTCACCGCGGTGCCCGCCTCCTCGCAGGCCGCCCTCGACCAGCGGCTCACCGCCCTCGGCGCGGACCTGCTCCGCGCGGATCCCCTCGCCGGCGTCGACGGCGACACCGTCCCCCTGCCGAAGGAGGCGGTCGGGATGCTGCGACGCATCGGGACCGTGACCGACGCTGCGACGGTGGGCAACACGCACTCCGCCGTGCGCAGCACCGAGCTGCGCCGCTACTCCGAGAGCGGCCTCACGGCGCTCGCCGTCCAGGGTGACCTCCTCGAGGTCCTGCGTGCCGAGGTCTCCGTCGGGCGCTGGCTCGACGGCAGCGATCTTCCTCACGCCGTGCTCGGCATCGACGCCGCCGAGCGGCTCGGCCTCTCCCGGCTCCCGGAGAGGCCGGTCACCATCGACGTGGGCGGCACGGCCTTCACCGTCATCGGGGTGCTCGACGAGACGCCGCTCTCGCCGGACCTGCAGGCCGGGGTGCTCGTGGACGACGCGGCAGCGGAGCGCTGGCTGGGCTTCGACGGCGCACCGACGGTCGCCTACGTCACCGGCGTGGAGGCCTCCATCGAGGCGCTGCGGCCCGTCGTCGCGGCGACCCTCTCCCCGGACGCGAGCGGGCTCCTGCAGGTGAGCCGCCCCTCCGCGGTGCTCGCCGCGAAGGAGGCGGCGCGCTCCAGCTTCGACGGGCTCTTCCTCGCTCTCGCCGCGGTCGCGCTCGTGATCGGCGGCATCGGCATCGCCAACACCATGTTCGTCTCCGTGCTGGAACGACGCCGTGAGATCGGGCTGCGCCGCGCCCTCGGGGCGCACCGAGGCCAGATCGGCGCGCAGTTCCTCGTCGAGGCGGTCGTCCTGTGCGCCCTGGGCGGAGCGGCGGGCGTCCTGCTCGGGCTGCTCGGGACGGCCGGGTGGAGCGGCCTTCGCGGGTGGCCGCTCGTCGTGCCGGTCGCCACGATCGTCCTGGGGATGGTCGTGTCGCTCGCCACCGGCGTGCTCGCGGGTCTCGCCCCCTCCATCCGCGCCGCGCGACAGTCGCCGACCGCAGCACTCGCAGCCGCGTGAGCGGACGATCGGCGGCGACAGGCGTCCGCGCGCCCCGGCGGAACGCGGCGATGGGAGCATGGGAGCCGACATGAACCGGACGACGCGACGAGCGACCGAGGGCGTCCGCGTTCGCCGGGCGCCCCGCATGCTCGCGCGGTACCTCATCGCGGGACTGCTGCTCGTGCTGATGACGGTCGGCGCCACCGTCTGGCTCGCCCGGACCTCGGAGTACCGCTACGACGAGCAGGCTTCGGAGATCGCGTTCGCGCGCGACCTGCAGGTGCGCGACGCGCTCGTCAGGTGGGCGGGGCAGCATCCGGACTGGGACAGCGCCGGACCTGAGCTGCTCCGGCTCGGTCACGAGACGGGCCGTCGCATCGCGCTCGTCGGCGGCGACGGCCGGGTGATCGCGGACACGGCACCCGAGCTGCCGCGCCCGGAGCGCTCCACGAGCCTGCTCGACCCCCTCGAGACCTTCGCGGACCCGGACACGCTCGAGTCGCGTCTCCCTGACGGCATCGTCGGGCCGTTCCTGCTCGACGCGACCGAGCGCGACCGGTCGGCGCGGGAAGCCGCCGCCGTGTCGGAGTGCCTCGGGGACGCGCTGGTCGACACGGCCGTCTGGGACAGCGGACGTGCGGTGGTCGCCGGACACGAGGACGCCCCGGACTGCGGCCGGACCGCGCTGGACATGCCGCTCGAGAGGGAGCGAGCCGCTCTCGACGAGCTGCGGGACCGGACGAACGCCTGCCTGCTCGCCCGCGGGTCGCCCACGGTCGAGGGCGTCGAGCTCGACCTGTCTCCCTCGCGCGCGCCCGATCAGCTCGCGGTGCGCACCGTGCCGGCCGCGGGCGACGCTGCGGACGCCTGTCTCCTGGACGCGCGCCGCACGCAGGCCGCCGCCACGACCGCACCGGCCGTGGACGTCGTTCTCACCGACGAGAGGGGCGGCGTGCGGGGGCCGCTCGATGCGAGCCCGGGATCCATCGCCCGCATCGCCGTCGTCGGCCTCGTGCTCCTGGCCCTCCTCGTCGCTGCGGCGGCGCTGATCGTCGTGCCCACCCTGCGCAGCGCCCGCCGCCTCGAAGCTGCCGCCGACCGCTTCGCCGCTGGCGGGCGGGACGGCCGCGTCGGCCTGCGACCGGGCGATGACCTGGCCCCCGTCGGCGCCGCCTTCGACCGCATGTCGGCGGAGATCGCGGATCACGAGGCATCCCGCCGACGGCTCCTCGGCGATGTCGCCCACGAGCTGCGCAGCCCCTTGACGAACATACGTGGGTGGGTGGAGGCAGCCGATGACGGGATCGGCCTCGACGACGTGGAGCTGCGGCGGCTCGTGCTCAGCGAAGCGCATCGCCTGGAACGCATCACCAGCGACCTGCAGCTGCTCGCACTCGCGGAAGCCGGCGACCTCACCCTGACGCTGGAGCCGTGTGACACGGCCACGATCGTGCAGGAGGTCGCGGAGGCGCATCGGGCCCGCGCGACATCCTCGGGCATCTCCCTCGACATCGCGGTTCCTGGGCCGCTGCGGGTCCAAGCGGATCCTGCGCGACTCCGCCAGGTCCTCGACAACCTCGTCGCGAACGCGCTGCGGCACACGCCGGCAGGAGGGCAGGTGACCATCGGAGCCACAGCGCTCGATGGCGACGTCCGCATCACCGTCGAGGACACCGGCGAGGGCATCGCCCCCGAGGATCTGCCGAGGGTGTTCGACCGGCTCTGGCGCGGCGACCCGGCCCGCGCTCGCGCCGGACAGAGCTCCGGCCTCGGACTGTCGATCGCCCGAGGCCTGGTCGAGGCCCAAGGCGGCACGATCACCGCGAGGAGCGCGCTCGGTCGAGGAAGCCGATTCGACGTCCGCCTGCCCGGCTTCTCCGCATGATCTCCCGCGTCATCGGGGACGGGCGACGCCGCGCCAGCGCCCGCTCACGGCCGTGCGCACGGGCCGCGGGACGTCGACGACCTCGGCGGGGCGATCCAGCTCGGGGCCGACTCCATGCGCTCCAGGGAGAGGGTCGAGGAGGGATCGTCGTCCTCTGCCTGGACCGAGGACTCCCCGAACCGAGCGGGCTGGGGGAGGTGCGCGCTGGCGGGACCGAAGCCGGATGAGGGCCCGGAGCGGTCCCCGGCAGCGGCACCCGGCATCCGTCCCGCGCGACGTCGACACCGGGATCGCGGAAGGCCGTCGGGTCCTGCCGGCCGACGGCGGGCACATCGGTGACATGGCGGCGGTCGCGACCGTGGAGGACCCGTGGCTCCTCCCGTCCGTCTCCTCGGGCGTCACCGGGTCCCCGCCGTCCCGCCTCTCGGCGGCCCTCCTCGGCCTCGGCGCCTCGCTCGCCGTCGGCGCGGTCGCGGGCCTCCTCCCGGCCCTCGTGGCGGTGCGCGTCTCCGTCTTCCACGCGATCCGCTGCTGATGCCGCAGCCGGGCGGCGCGCGTCCCGCCCGGCCCGGCGGACCGCCCGGGACGGTGGCGCGGGATAACGTGGGCCACATGGCTACGAGCACCAGGTCGACCAGCCGCGCCGGGAAGACCTCCTCGGGCGCGCCGCGCGCCACGCCCCCGCGGAAGGGACGCGCCGCCGACACGAAGCAGCAGACCGTCGCCTACCCCGTGCAGTCGGAGCGGCGCGGTCCGCTCGTCGTCGCGTGGATGGGCCTCGCCCACGCCACCGGCGCCCTGTTCCGCGCCCTCGGCCCGGAGAAGCTGGCGAAGGAGGAGCGCCGCGACGGCATCCCCTTCCTGCTCGTGGTGCTCGCGATCGCGGGGGTGGTCGTGGAGTGGTTCAACCCGCTCAACGACGTCGCCATGGCCTTCGACGCGTACACGTTCGGCGGCCTCTTCGGCCGGGTCGCCTTCGCGCTGCCCATCGTCATGGTGCTCCTCGCGCTGTGGCTCTTCCGCCACCCCTCGTCGGTGAGCGACAACGGGCGCATCGGCGTGGGCGTCACGCTCTTCCTCGTCTCCATCGCGGCGCTCTGCCACCTCTTCAACGGGGCGCCGGATCCGCGCGACGGCATGCTGGCGCTCGCCCGCGCGGGCGGCGTCCTCGGCTGGGTGCTCGCGGCGCCGCTGGCCCTGCTCATCACGCCGGTCGGCGCGGGCGTCGTGGCCGGGCTCCTGCTGGTGCTCTCCCTCTTCATCATCACGCGCACGCCGCCGAACCGCGTCGGCATGCGCCTGCGCGAGCTGTACTCCTACCTCTTCGGCGCCCCGCCCGTGGACGAGGAGCAGCGCGCGGCCGACCGCGCCGCCCGCAAGGCGCAGGCGACCGAGCAGGTCGAGCTCGAGGGGCTGGACGACGACGGCCCGGTCGACACCGACAGCCTCCCGTGGTGGCGCCGCAACCGCAGCCAGCGCGAGGACGCCCCCGCGTTCGACAGCCCGGTGCTCGCGCCGCACGCGGGATCCGACGACGACCGCCACGAGGTCCCCGCCCGGTCGGCCGCCGAGGCGCCCACCACCGTTATCGACCGCACGGTGGATCCCGACGCCTCCCGCCCCGAGGCCGGTGCCTTCGCGGGCGACGACGCCGCGACCCGCCGCATCGACCTCGACGCGCCCGTCGACGCCGCGGCCACCGCGATCCTGCCGTCCGTCCCCGTGCACCCCACCGGCATCCGCGACGACGACGAGCCCGCGGTCCTCCCCGGCTTCGAGGACGACGGATCCGATGCGGCCGTCGTCACGGGGGAGTCCGGTGCCCCGCAGGCGCCCTACCGCCTGCCCGCGGCGAGCACGCTCTCGCCCGGCACGCCCGCCAAGTCCCGCTCGTCCGTCAACGACGAGGTGGTGCGCGCGCTCACCGAGGTGCTCACGAACTTCCAGGTGGACGCCACGGTCACGGGCTTCTCCCGCGGACCGACGGTCACGCGCTACGAGCTCGAGCTCGCGCCCGGCGTCAAGGTCGAGCGCGTCACGGCGCTCGCGAAGAACATCAGCTACGCGGTCGCCTCCAACGAGGTCCGCATCCTGTCGCCCATCCCGGGCCGCAGCGCCATCGGCGTGGAGATCCCGAACACCGACCGCGAGATCGTCTCCCTCGGCGACGTGCTCCGCTCGTCCGCCGCCACGAACAGCGCGCACCCCATGACCATCGGCGTCGGCAAGGACGTCGAGGGCGGGTACGTCATCGCCAACCTCGCGAAGATGCCCCACCTCCTCGTCGCGGGATCCACGGGCTCCGGCAAGTCGAGCTTCGTCAACTCGATGATCACCTCGCTCCTCATGCGCGCGAAGCCGAGCGACGTGCGCATGGTCCTCATCGACCCGAAGCGCGTGGAGCTCACCATCTACGCGGGCGTCCCGCACCTCATCACGCCCATCATCACCAACCCGAAGAAGGCGGCCGAGGCGCTGCAGTGGGTGGTGAAGGAGATGGACATGAGGTACGACGACCTCGCCAGCTTCGGCTTCCGCCACATCGACGACTTCAACAAGGCCGTCACGAGCGGCTCCATCGTGCTGCCCGAGGGCAGCGAGCGGACGCTGCGGCCGTACCCGTACCTCCTCGTCGTGGTCGACGAGCTCGCCGACCTGATGATGGTCGCGCCGCGCGACGTCGAGGACTCGATCGTCCGCATCACGCAGCTCGCCCGCGCCGCCGGCATCCACCTGGTGCTCGCGACCCAGCGCCCCTCGGTCGACGTCGTCACGGGCCTCATCAAGGCCAACGTGCCGTCTCGGCTCGCGTTCGCGGTGTCGAGCATGACCGACTCCCGCGTGATCCTCGACCAGCCCGGCGCCGACAAGCTCATCGGCCAGGGCGACGGCCTCTTCCTCCCCATGGGCGCCAACAAGGCCGTCCGCGTGCAGGGCGCGTGGGTGCAGGAGGCCGAGATCGCCAAGGTCGTCGAGCACGTGACGCGCCAGGCCCGCCCCGAGTACCGCCAGGACGTCGCGGTCGCCGCGGAGCGCAAGGAGATCGACGCGGACATCGGCGACGACCTCGAGGTGCTGCTCGCGGCCGCCGAGCTCGTCGTCAGCACGCAGTTCGGATCCACGTCGATGCTGCAGCGGAAGCTGCGCGTCGGGTTCGCCAAGGCCGGCCGGCTCATGGACCTGCTCGAGGCCCGCGAGATCGTCGGCCCGTCCGAGGGATCCAAGGCGCGAGACGTGCTCGTCTCCGCGGAGCAGCTGCCGGGCGTCCTCGCGACGCTGCGCGGGGAGACGCCGGCGCCCGCCGCTGCTCCGCCCGCCGCTGCTCCGGCCGCCGCTGCCGCCCCCGCTCCCGCTCCCTCCGGGGAGCCGGACGACGGGAACCGCTACCCGTCGGATCCGCTGCACAAGGACCTGGACGCGTACGAGCAGGTGGAGGCCGAGGGCGACGACGACGCCTGGGGACTCACGGGCAGGGACTGACCGATGGCCGATCGCATCCCATCGGACGCCGCGGGGGCACCGCGCGTCTGGCGCGCGGGCGACTCCCCGGCGAGCCCCTGGAACGTCGCCAACGTCCTCACCATCGTCCGGATCCTGCTGGCTCCCGTCTTCGTCGTCCTGCTCGCCGCCGACGACGGCGCCGACGGCCCGCTCCGCTACGCGGCGGCGGCGCTCTTCATCGTCGCCATCGCGACCGACGGCGTCGACGGGCACATCGCCCGCAGCCGCGACCTCGTCACCGACCTGGGCAAGCTCCTCGACCCCATCGCCGACAAGGTGCTCACGGGCGCGGCACTCGTGATGCTGTCCGTGCTCGGCGAGCTGCCCTGGTGGGTCACCATCGTGATCCTCGTGCGCGAGCTCGGCATCACCGCCTACCGGTTCGCCGTCCTCCGCGACCGCGTCGTCGCGGCGTCCCGCGGGGGCAAGCTCAAGACGATCGCGCAGGCGGTCGCGATCAGCGTCGCGCTGCTGCCGCTGTGGGACGTCGTGGGCGACGGCATGCACGTCGTGAACACGGTGCTCATGTCGATCGCGTTCGTCCTCACGGTGCTCTCCGGCCTCGACTACATGCGGCAGGCGCTCAAGGCGGAGCGCGCATCGTGAGCGCCGCGGACGACCCGACCGACGAGCAGCTCGCCGAGCGCGTCATCGCGGCCCTCGTCACGAGCGGTCGCCGCCTCGCGGTCGCGGAGTCCCTCACCGGAGGTCTGCTCACGGCGGCGCTCGTGGGCGTCCCGGGGGCATCGCGCGCGCTGTCCGGCGGGATCGTCTCCTACGACACTGCCCTCAAGCGCACCCTCCTCGACGTCGAGTCCTCGATCCTCGCGGTCCACGGCGCCGTCCACCCCGACGTCGCGCGGCAGATGGCGCGCGGCGTGCGCCAGGCCTGCGCGATCGACGGGCGCCCCGCCGATGTCGGCGTCTCCACCACCGGCGCCGCGGGCCCGGACCCCCAGGACGGCCAGCGACCCGGCACGGCGTTCGTCGGACTGTCCATCGACGGCGACTCGCGCGCCGTCGCCCTGCACCTCGACGGGGACCGCCAGGCGGTCCGCGCGGGGGTCGTCCACGAGGCGCTCCTGTCCCTCGTCGACGCGCTCGAGACGGCCGGGAACATCTGATGCGCATCCCGCGTTGTCGTAATCACGTTCACAAGCAACGCCCAGTGCCCCTGCTTAGCCTGAGTCCTCGGCCGGATGCTCACCCATCAGCCCCGGACCTCCGGTTCGATCAGGCACCAGGCGCAACGAGGAGGGTCCCGTGGTTCTAGTCCGTCAGGAGATCGGCGACGTCCTTCGGGACTTCCGCCTGCAGAAGGGGCGCACGCTCCGGCAGGTCGCCAGCAAGGCCAGCGTCGCGCTCGGCTACCTCAGCGAGGTCGAGCGGGGCCAGAAGGAGGCGTCGAGCGAGATCCTCGCCTCCGTCGCCGAGGCGCTCGACACGCCCATCTCGGTCATCATGCGTGAGGTCGGCGACCGCCTCGCGGTCATCGAGGGCCTCAACCCCATCCCCGACACGATCCCCGACGACCTCGTCGCCGGATTCGACAGCGACCTCGTCGCGCGCTGACCCCGCACCCACGACCTCCCGCCCCGCCCGTCCTCGTGACGGGCGGGGCGTCGTCGTCCAGGCATCGACGGGTAGCGTGAGGGCATGCGACTGAGCGAGTTCCAGCGGGCCGTGGCCGACGAGTTCGGCGCCGGCTACGGGCCGGTGCTCGTCGCGGACCTCGTGCTCGGCGAGCTCGGCGGACGCACGTGCGCGCAGGCGCTGAAGGACGGGACGCCCGCTCGTGAGGTCTGGCTGGCCCTCTGCCGCGCGCAGGACGTGCCGCGCTCGCGCTGGAACGGCGCCGGCGTGCCCGAGCCTCGCATCTAGCCGCTCGCCGCCTCCTCCGATGGCCGGATCCGCTCCCGACACGCGGCGCGCCGTTCGAATATCCCTTCGAACGCGCGTAGTCTCCCCACAGGAGCGATTCGAAGCGCGGACTGCACAGGTCCGGCCTCTCCGGCAGCGATGTCGGCGGCGCCGCATAACGTGCACCTCGCGGAGATCACCCGTCGCCTTGTCGGCACCGGACCCCGCGGCCAGCGGGAGCGGAGCGACAGCCTGCAGGCAACCCACCTTCGACACGAGGAGCACCCCATGGCATCATCCGCAGACCGCGAGAAGTCCCTAGAGACCGCGCTCGCCCAGATCGACCGTCAGTTCGGCAAGGGCTCGGTCATGCGCCTGGGCAGCGACGAGCGCGCGCCCGTCGCCGTCATCCCCACCGGCTCCGTCGCGTTGGACGTGGCCCTCGGCATCGGCGGGCTCCCGCGCGGCCGCATCGTCGAGATCTACGGCCCGGAGTCCTCCGGCAAGACCACGCTCACGCTGCACGCCATCGCCAACGCGCAGCGCGCCGGCGGCATCGCGGCCTTCATCGACGCGGAGCACGCGCTCGACCCCGAGTACGCGAAGAAGCTCGGCGTCGACATCGACGCGCTGCTCGTCTCCCAGCCCGACACGGGTGAGCAGGCCCTCGAGATCGCCGACATGCTCGTGCGCTCCGGGTCCATCGACCTCGTCGTCATCGACTCCGTCGCGGCGCTCGTGCCGCGCGCCGAGATCGAGGGCGAGATGGGCGATTCCCACGTGGGACTCCAGGCGCGCCTCATGTCCCAGGCGCTCCGCAAGCTCACCGGCGGGCTCAACCAGACGCAGACCACCATGATCTTCATCAACCAGCTGCGCGAGAAGATCGGCGTGTTCTTCGGCAGCCCGGAGACCACCGCGGGCGGCAAGGCGCTGAAGTTCTACGCGTCGGTGCGCCTCGACATCCGCCGCATCGAGACCCTGAAGGACGGCACCGACGCGGTCGGCAACCGCACGCGCGTCAAGGTCGTCAAGAACAAGATGGCGCCGCCCTTCAAGCAGGCCGAGTTCGACATCCTCTACGGCACGGGAATCTCCCGCGAGGGCAGCCTCATCGACTTCGGCGTCGAGCACGAGATCGTCCGCAAGTCGGGCGCCTGGTACACCTACGACGGCGACCAGCTCGGCCAGGGCAAGGAGAACTCGCGCAAGCACCTCCTGAACAACCCGGAGATCGCGGCCGAGATCGAGCAGAAGATCAAGGTCAAGCTCGGCCTCGTGAAGGACCCGAACGCGGATGCGGCCGCCACGGCCGCCGACGCTGCTCCGGCGCCCGTCGCCGCCACGGCGCCCAAGGCGTCCGCACGCAAGAGCGCCTGAGCCGGCGCTCCACCGGCGGGGCGCGTCGCTCGACGCGCCCCGCCCTCTGCACGACACCGGCCCGACCCCGTGATCCGCGCACCGCAGGATCCGCCGTCGGCCACCTGAGGACGGAAGCACCATGGTCAGATTCCCCTCCGAGGACGAGCAGGGCACGGGTCCCGGCCCGGACGAGGTGGCGCCCGTCGCGTCGCTCGCCGATCGGCGCTCCCGTCGCGCCGCCGCCCGCCCACCCATCGAGCCGACGGCGCCCGCCGAGGAACCGTCGGCTCCGCGTGTGGAGCCCACGCACCCTGCACGCGGCCGCACGGTGACCGAGGTCGACGGCATCGTCACCATCGGCGCGGCGGTCGACGCCTCCGAGGCCGGCCGGGCGCTGGCGGCACAGGAGCGCATCGCCGAGGCGCGACGCGTGCTGGCGGAGGCCGAGGCGCAGGCGGCGCGCGGGTCCGCGGGTCCGTCCGGAGGTCCGGGGCTCGAGGGCGCGGGCTCCGCATCTCCGCCCGAGCAGCCCGAGGTCGACGAGACCCCGGCCGCCTGGCGCGCCGAGCAGGAGCGCGCCGAGCGCGCCCGCGCGAAGGCCGAGCAGGACGAGGCGTACCGGCAGGACATGATCCGGTTGGAGGAGGACCGCGTCGAGGACGAGCGCCGCGAGGCGGAGGCCGAGGAGGAGCGCGCCGCGGAGCGCACGCCGGAGCGCCAGCGGCGGCGAGCCGACAACGTGCTGGCCAACCGCCTGCGCGGCCGCGGGCTCTCGCTCGCGGAGGCGCGGGAGGTGCTCGAGGGCGCCGAGATCGACTCGGACATCGCCGAGGAGACGCTCGCCCGCTACGTCTCGCTGCAGTACATCGACGAGGCCGCGCTCGCGGAGCAGATCCTGCACACGCACCTCGACCGCAAGGGCCTCGGCCGTCGGTCCGTCGAGATGGAGATGCGGCGACGCAAGCTGGATCCGCTGGTCATCGAGGAGGCCATGGCAGAGCAGCCGGACGACGAGCTCGCGCGCGCCACGGAGGTGGCCATGAAGCGGGTGGGCCAGCTCTCCTCCTACGACGACGAGACGGCGGAGCGTCGCCTCACCTCGTTCCTGATGCGCCGCGGGTACGGCGGCGCGGTCGTGCGGGATGCCGCCAAGGCCGCGCTCGCGACCCGCCGCGGGTCGTCGCGCGTGCGCTTCCGATGACGCGTCCGCCGGGGGAGCGCCCGCTCGCCCGCACGTAGGATCGACTCATCATGAGCACCGTCGCCGAGCACGTCCGTGTCGCCGTCCCGCCCACTGCCGACCGGCCGCGGACGTACGAGGTCCGCACCTACGGCTGTCAGATGAACGTCCACGACTCCGAGCGCCTCACGGGCTCGCTCGAGGCGGCGGGCTACGTGTCCGCCGAGGGCGCCGAGGCCGACATCGTCGTGATCAACACCTGCGCCGTGCGCGAGAACGCCGACAACAAGCTCTACGGCAACCTGGGGCACCTCGCCGGGGTCAAGCGCCGGCACGAGGGCATGCAGATCGCCGTCGGCGGGTGCCTCGCGCAGAAGGACCGGGCCACCGTCCTCGAGAAGGCCCCCTGGGTCGACGTCGTCTTCGGCACCCACAACATGGGCGCGCTGCCGACGCTCCTCGAGCGGGCGCGCCACAACGGCGAGGCCCAGCTGGAGATCCTCGAGAGCCTCGAGACCTTCCCGTCCACGTTGCCCACGAAGCGCGACGAGATCGCGAGCGGCTGGGTGTCCATCTCCGTGGGGTGCAACAACACCTGCACCTTCTGCATCGTGCCGGCGCTCCGCGGCAAGGAGAAGGACCGCCGTCCGGGTGACATCCTCGCCGAGATCCAGGCGCTCGTCGACGACGGCGCCGTCGAGGTCACCCTGCTCGGCCAGAACGTGAACTCCTACGGCGTCGAGTTCGGCGACCGGCAGGCCTTCGGCAAGCTCCTGCGCGCGGCGGGCGCCATCGAGGGCCTCGAGCGGATCC
This sequence comes from Clavibacter vidaverae, assembly GCF_047529985.1. Classification (NCBI taxonomy): domain Bacteria; kingdom Bacillati; phylum Actinomycetota; class Actinomycetes; order Micrococcales; family Microbacteriaceae; genus Clavibacter; species Clavibacter vidaverae. The sequence goes on along the minus strand of NZ_JBLJAM010000002.1, from coordinate 31,678 downwards.
GCTTCACGAGCCCCCACCCGGCCGCGTTCACCGACGACGTGATCGACGCCATGGCGGAGACCCCGGCCGTGATGCCGCAGCTGCACATGCCGCTGCAGTCGGGCTCCGACCGGATCCTCAAGGCCATGCGCCGGTCGTACCGGTCCGAGCGGTTCCTCGGGATCCTCGACCGGGTGCGGACCCGCATCCCCCACGCGGCCATCACGACGGACATCATCGTCGGCTTCCCCGGCGAGACCGAGGAGGACTTCCAAGAGACGCTGCGCGTCGTGGAGGCCGCGCGCTTCTCGTCCGCGTTCACGTTCCAGTACTCGATCCGGCCCGGCACGCCCGCCGCGACCATGGACGAGCAGGTCCCCGCGCATGTCGTCAAGGAGCGCTACGCCCGCCTGACGGCGCTGCAGGAGCGCATCAGCCACGAGGAGAACCAGCGCGTCGTCGGCCGCACGGTCGAGGTGCTGGTGAGCGCCCACGAGGGGCGCAAGGACGGCGACACCCGCCGCGTCACCGGCCGGGCGCAGGACGGGCGGCTCGTCCACCTCGATGTGCCCGCGGGCAGCGCGGAGCCGCGTCCGGGAGACGCCGTGCAGGTGGAGATCACGCGCGCCGCGCCGTTCCACCTCATCGCCGACTCCGTCGACCAGGCGCCGCTGCGGATCCGCCGCACGCGTGCCGGCGACGCCTGGGAGCGCGCCCAGGCCGACTCCTGCGGCGTCCCCGCGCCTGCGGCCGGCGCGCACGCGTCCGGTGGGGCGCCCCGGGTGTCGCTCGGCCTCCCGTCGCTCCGGGTGCCGGCGCCCGAGGACGTGTCCGCGCATCCCCGCCACCGCGCGTGACGACGATCATCGCGGTCGTCGGCGCGACCGGCACCGGCAAGTCCGGGTTGTCCCTCGACATCGCCGACCGGCTCCGTGCCGAGGGGCACGCGGCCGAGGTCGTCAACGCCGACGCCATGCAGCTGTACCGCGGCATGGACATCGGCACGGCCAAGCTGCCCGTCGCCGAGCGGCGGGGGATCCCGCACCACATGCTCGACGTGCTCGACGTCACGGCGGAGGCGACGGTCGCCGCCTACCAGGAGGAGGCGCGCGCCGTGATCGCCGACGTCCTCGACCGCGGCGCCGTCCCGATCCTCGTCGGCGGATCCGGGCTCTACGTCTCGTCCGTCCTCTTCGACTACGACTTCCCGGGCACCGATCCCGAGATCCGGCAGCGCCTCGAGCGGGAGCTCCAGGAGACCGGGCCGGGCATGCTGCATCGGCGCCTCCGCGAGCTCGACCCGGCGGCGGCGGAGCGCATCGGCGCGCAGAACGGGCGGCGGCTCGTCCGCGCCCTCGAGGTGGTCGAGATCACGGGGCCCCAGCCCGAGCGGGCGACCGCCGAACCTCGCGCCTGGCACCCGGCGCGGATCCTGGCGCTCACGCTCCCGCGCGAGGAGCTCGTGCCGCGTCTCGACGCCCGCGTCAGCGGCATGTGGGCGGACGGCCTCGTGGAGGAGGTCGCGGGTCTGCTGCCGACCGGGCTCGCCGACGGCGTCACCGCGTCGCGCGCTATCGGCTACGCGCAGGCGGCCCGGCAGATCGCGGGAGAGCTGAGCGAGCAGGAGGCCGTGGAGGAGACGCGCGCGCTCACCCGGCGGTACGCGCGTCGCCAGGTGTCCTGGTTCGGCCGCTACGCCGACGCCGACGCCGTCCGGCTCGACGCGCGCGACGACCGCCTCCTCGACCGCGCGCTCGACGCCCTCGAGGCGACGCGCCCGTAGGCTGGCGGGATGGCAGACCTGCAGTTCACCAAGGGCCAGGGCACGGGCAACGACTTCGTGCTGTTCGCGGATCCCGCGGGCGAGATCGACCTGACCGACACCCAGGTGCAGGCGCTCTGCGACCGCCACTTCGGGATCGGCGCCGACGGCACGATCCGCGCGGTGCTCTCCAGCCGCATCCCGGAGGGCCGCGCCGCCCTCGATGAGGACCCCGACGCCGAGTGGTTCATGGACTACCGCAACATCGACGGCAGCCCCGCCGAGATGTGCGGCAACGGCATCCGGGTCTTCACGCTCTTCCTCATCGAGAACGGGCTCATCGAGCTCCCGCCGGGGCGCACGGTCCCCATCGGCACCCGCGCGGGCGTCCGCGACGTCCAGCGCAGCGGATCCGGCTTCCAGGTCGACCTCGGACGCTGGGCCCTCACGGGCGGCGAGCCCCTCGTGCGCGCCAAGGACCTCCAGGTCGCGCGCCCGGGACTCGGCATCGACGTCGGCAACCCGCACGTGGTGGTCGCGCTGTCGAGCGAGGACGAGCTCGCCGAGGCGGACCTCGCGTTCGTCCCGCAGCTGGATCCCGAGCCCGCGGAGGGCGCCAACGTCGAGCTCGTCGTGCCGGCCGACCCGCTGGTCGTCGACGGCGTCGGCCACATCACCATGCGCGTGCACGAGCGCGGCAGCGGCGAGACGCTCAGCTGCGGCACGGGGGCGGCGGCCGCGGCCCTCGCGACGCGGCACTGGGCGGGTGCCGCGGCGCCGCACCAGTGGCGCGTGCAGCTGCCCGGCGGCGCGCTCGGAGTGCGCATGTTCCCCACGGAGGACGGCGAGCACGTGGGTCTCTCGGGACCGGCGGAGCTGGTCTTCGACGGCGTGGTCGCGCTGGCCTGATCCGCCGCTGCGGCGCGAGCCGCGCCGGCGACGGCTCGGAGCCCGGGCCGCCGCTACCGGGCGCGGTCGCGGGCTGCGCCTAGGAGTCCGCCCCGCGGTGCACCCGCAGCACCCGGAAGCCCTTGTCCGATGCGGCACGCGAGGTCTCGAGCCCCGCGGGCAGCGCGTCGACCAGCCAGCGCTGGAGCGAGTCGGATCCGAGGTTGCGCTGCACGACGAGCCACGCGTCCGCTTCGGGCGCGAGCCTGGGCATCCACTCGAGGAGGATGGCGTGCAGGACCTCCTTGCCCACGCGGATGGGCGGGTTCGACCAGACGGTCGAGAACGCGATGTCGGCGGGAACATCCTCGGGCAGCACCGCGTTGAGGTTCTCGAGACCGAGGGACCGGGCGTTCGCCCGCGTCAGCTCGAGCGCCCGCTCGTTCACGTCGACCGCCCACACGGTGGCCGACGGCGATCGCATCGCCAGATCGAGCGCCACCGGACCCCAACCGCAGCCCACGTCCAGCAGGTGCCCCTCCCGAGGGGGCTCCGGGACGTTGCGCAGCAGCACCAGGGTCCCCTGGTCGACGTGCTCGGGGCTGAAGACACCGCCCGCGGTCTCGACGTCGACCGTCCGTCCGCCCAGCTCGACCGTGATCGTGCGGGTGCGCAGGGGACCGGCCGGCGACGAGGAGAAGTAATGCGCGTCGGCCATGCACGGGACGATACCGGACGCCGACGCTACGATGGGAGCACATGACAACGCACGACGAGCACGACCACGAGCCCGCGGACACGACGACGACGTCCACCGAGAACACCGCCGGGGACGACGTCGTCGCGCGCGTCCTCGCCCGGGCGGAGAACCGGTCCGCCGGCTACGCCCTCTTCCGCGGATCCGGCGCGCAGGCGCTGTCCGCGAATCCCGACACCGAGCAGAGCTCCGACGGGGACCAGAGCGAGCGGGCCGACCGTCAGGCGCTGCGCCGTGTCGCCGGTCTCTCGACCGAGCTCGAGGACGTCACCGAGGTCGAGTACCGGCAGCTGCGCCTCGAGAACGTCGTGCTGATCGGCGTGTACTCGCAGGGGTCCGTCGACGACGCCGAGAACAGCATGCGCGAGCTCGCCGCCCTCGCCGAGACCGCGGGCGCCGTCGTGCTCGACGGCCTCCTGCAGCGCCGTCCCACGCCGGATCCCAGCACCTACTTCGGCAGCGGCAAGGCCGAGGAGCTGCGGGCGCTCGTCGCCGCCGTCGGCGCCGACACCGTCATCGCGGACACCGAGCTGGCTCCGAGCCAGCGGCGCGCGCTCGAGGACGTAGTGAAGGTCAAGGTCATCGACCGCACCGCCGTGATCCTCGACATCTTCAGCCAGCACGCCAAGAGCCGCGAGGGCAAGGCCCAGGTCGAGCTCGCGCAGCTCCAGTACCTCCTGCCGCGACTGCGCGGATGGGGCGACTCGATGTCCCGCCAGGCCGGTGGCCAGGTGGGCGGCGCGGGCGCGGGCATGGGATCGCGCGGGCCCGGTGAGACCAAGATCGAGCTCGACCGCCGCCGCATCAACACGCGCATGGCGAAGCTCCGCAAGCAGATCACCGCGATGAAGCCCGCGCGCGACACCAAGCGCGCCAACCGCGACCGCAACGCCGTGCCGTCCGTGGCGATCGTCGGGTACACCAACGCCGGCAAGTCCTCGCTGCTCAACCGCGTGACGAAGGCGGGCGTGCTCGTCGAGAACGCGCTGTTCGCGACGCTGGACGCCACGGTCCGCAAGACCGAGACCGACCAGGGGCAGCTCTACACGCTCGCCGACACCGTCGGCTTCGTGCGGAACCTGCCGCACCAGCTGGTCGAGGCGTTCCGCTCCACGCTCGAGGAGCTCGCCGACTCCGACGTGCTCGTGCACGTGGTCGACGCGTCGCACCCGGATCCCGCGGCGCAGCTCGCGACCGTGCACGAGGTCATCGCCGAGGTGGACGCCTCGGCCATCCCCGAGATCGTCGTCTTCAACAAGAGCGACCTGGCGTCGGCCGACGACCGCGTCGTCCTCCGGGGCCTCGCGCCGCAGGGCGTCTTCGTCTCGGCCCGCACGGGCGAGGGCGTCGAGGAGCTGCGTCGGCGCATCGCGGAGCTGCTCCCGCAGCCCACCATCGAGGTCGACCTGCTCGTGCCCTTCGAGCACGGCGAGGTCGTCGCGATGCTGCACGACGGCGCCAAGGTGCTCGAGACCTCGTACGTCGAGGAGGGCACGCGCGTGCGCGCCCTCGTCACGGCCGAGCAGGAGGCGCAGGTCCAGGCCTACGCGGTGGTGCCCGCGGTCTGATCCGCACCCGCCCCGCACGCACGAGAGCGGCCGATCCCCCGGGGGACCGGCCGCTCTCGTGCGTCGTGCGGGTCAGACGGAGCGCATGACCGCCACGACCTTGCCGACGATCTCGGCGAAGTCGCCGAGGATCGGCTCGAACGCGCTGTTGCGCGGCAGGAGCCACGTGTGGCCGTCGCGCTGGCGGAAGACCTTGACGGTCGCCTCGTCGTCGAGCATGGCCGCCACGATGTCGCCGTTCTCGGCGGTCTTCTGCTGGCGGACGACGACCCAGTCGCCGTCGCAGATGGCCGCGTCGATCATGGAGTCGCCGACGACGCGGAGCATGAAGAGGTCGCCCTTGCCCACGAGCTGGCGGGGGAGGGGGAAGACCTCCTCGACCATCTGCTCGGCGGTGATGGGGATGCCCGCGGCGATGCGGCCGACCATGGGCACCATCGCGGCGTCGCCCACGGGGGTCGACGGCTCACCGCTCTCCGCGGCGCCCGAGCCGGGGAGGTCGATGAGGACCTCGAGGGCGCGCGGCCGGTTCGGGTCGCGGCGCAGGTAGCCCGAGAGCTCGAGCTGGTTGAGCTGGTGGGTGACGCTGGAGAGCGAGGCGAGGCCCACGGCGTCGCCGATCTCGCGCATGCTCGGCGGGTAGCCCTGGCCGGCGATGGTGCGCTGGATGAACTCCAGGATCGAGATCTGCTTGTCGCTCAGGCTCTTGCGGCGCCTCGTCGCGCCGCCTCCCGCCGCTCGCTCGTCCGTCATGCCACGGCCCGCCTCTCGTCGCCGACGCCCCGGGCGGCTCGTCGACCCGGCGGGTCGACGCCCTCGCGGGGCGATGTCGGTGGTGCCCGGTGGAATGGACACCAGGCACTCGAAACTGTATCCAGCCCACGCACCTCGTACAAACACCTGTTCGAGCGTGTCGCGGTCATGGAGGCCGGATCGAGGCGATGAGGGCTTGCGAAGGGCTGGTTTCGAATGTATGTTCGGAACACAGCTTCGCACCCGGCTCTCCCGGCCGAGAGCCGGGTGCGAGCTGCCCGACCCGCATCGCATGCCGTACCGCACTGCATCGCCGGGCGCGTCGCATCGACGCCCCACCGTCTCGCACGAGAGGTCACCATGAACACCGCAGCAGCACACACCACCACCGCCGTCACGGACGCACCCGCCGTCGCCGTCGCGGAGGCCGCCGTCGCGCCCCGCACCCGCCTGCGCATCACGCGCCGAGGCCGCATCGTCCTCACGGCGCTCGTCGCCGCCCCCCTCGCGCTCGGTGCCGGGCTCGTCGCCCTGAACGGCGGCGCCGCCGTCGCGTCGAAGGACGCGTCTGGCGCGACCTTCGAGTACGTCACCGTGTCGAGCGGGCAGTCCCTGTGGGACCTCGCCGAGGAGATCGCGCCGAGCGCCGACCCGCGCGACGTCATCGCGTCGGTCGTCGACCTCAACCGCCTCCCCACGTCGGACGTGGCCGCGGGCCAGCAGCTCGCGGTCCCCGCGCAGTACGCGCGCTGAGCCCGTCCGCGCCGTGCCCCGGCTGTGCGGAGCGCGCGGCGGTGCGGACGGCCTCGGCTCCCGGTGGCGGCCGGGGGCAGAGGCCGTGCCATCGGAACCGATCGGTAGCATGGAGCCCATGAGCACCCTCGCGCGCACCGCGCACGTCACGCGGCAGACCAGCGAGTCCCGCATCGATCTCCAGCTCGACCTCGACGGCACCGGTGCCTCCGAGATCAGCACGTCGGTGCCGTTCTACGACCACATGCTCACCGCGTTCGCGAAGCACTCGCTGACCGACCTGAAGGTCACCGCCACCGGCGACACGCACATCGACGTGCACCACACGGTGGAGGACGTGGGCATCGTCCTCGGGCAGGCCATCCGCGAGGCCCTCGGCGACAAGTCGGGCATCGCCCGGTTCGGCGACGCCCTGGTGCCGCTCGACGAGGCGCTCGTGCAGTCCGTGGTCGACATCTCCGGCCGGCCGTTCCTCGTGCACTCGGGCGAGCCCGCCGGCTTCGAGATGCACCTCATCGGTGGCCACTTCACCGGATCCATGGTCCGCCACGTGTTCGAGGCCATCACGTTCCACGCGGGGCTCACCGTGCACGTCACGGTCCTCGGCGGCCGCGACCCGCACCACATCGCCGAGGCCGAGTTCAAGTCCTTCGCGCGCGCCTTCCGCCAGGCCAAGGAGCTCGACCCGCGCGTGTCCGGGATCCCGTCCACCAAGGGCGCGCTGTGACGCGGCCCTCGGTCGTCGTCCTCGACTACGGCAGCGGCAACGTCCACTCCGCCGTCAAGGCCCTCGAGCTCGCCGGCGCCGACGTCGAGCTGACCGGCGACCCGAAGCGCGCGCACGAGGCCGACGGCCTCCTCGTGCCCGGCGTCGGCGCGTTCTCCGCGGTGATGACCGCGCTCCGTGCCGCGGGCGGCGACCGCGTGGTCGACCGCCGCCTCGCCGGCGGACGCCCCGTGCTCGGGATCTGCGTCGGCATGCAGGTCATGTTCGACCGCGGCGTCGAGCGCGACGTCGACGTGGCCGGACTGGGGGAGTGGCCGGGCACGGTCGACCGCATCCGGTCCGAGGTCCTCCCGCACATGGGCTGGAACACGGTCGACGTCCCCGAGGGCTCGGCCCTGTTCGCCGGCCTCGAGGAGGAGCGCTTCTACTTCGTGCACTCCTACGCGGCGCGCACGTGGGGGATCGACCCGCTCCCGCCGCTGCCGGCCCCGCGCGTCACCTGGGCCACGCACGGGGAGCCGTTCGTCGCGGCCGTCGAGAACGGTCCGCTCTCCGCGACGCAGTTCCACCCCGAGAAGTCGGGCGAGGCCGGGATCCGGCTGCTCGCGAACTGGCTCGGCACCCTCCGCGCCGCCTGACGCGGCACGTCCGCGTCCCCCGCCGTCCTCGACGGCCCCGTCCGCCCCGCCCGTCCGACCGATCGAAGGCCCCCATGAGCGAGTTCACCCGCACGCCCCGTCTGACCCTCCTGCCCGCCGTGGACGTGGCGGGCGGCCAGGCCGTCCGCCTCACGCAGGGTGCCGCCGGCACCGAGACCGGCTACGGGGACCCCGTCGACGCCGCCCGCGACTGGGCGGAGCAGGGCGCCGAGTGGCTGCACCTCGTCGACCTCGACGCGGCGTTCGGCCGCGGCGACAACCTCGCCGTCATCTCACGGGTGATCCGCGCCATCGACGGCGTGCAGATCGAGCTCTCCGGCGGCATCCGCGACGACCGCTCGCTCGACGTCGCGCTCGAGAGCGGCGCGACGCGCATCAACCTCGGCACGGCGGCGCTCGAGAACCCCGAGTGGGCGGCGAGCGTCATCGCGCAGCATGGCGAGGCCGTCGCCGTGGGCCTCGACGTCCGCGGGCGCACGCTGTCCGCGCGCGGCTGGACCAAGGACGGCGGCGACATCTGGGAGGTGCTGGAGCGCCTCGAGGACGCCGGCTGCGCGCGCTACGTCGTGACCGACGTCACGAAGGACGGAACGCTGCAGGGTCCGAACATCCAGCTGCTCCGCGACGTGCTCGAGCGCACCGAGCGCCCGGTGGTCGCGTCCGGCGGCGTCTCCAGCCTCGACGACATCGCCGCGCTCCGCGAGCTCGTCCCGCTGGGGCTCGAGGGCGCGATCGTGGGCAAGGCCCTCTATGCCGGCGCGTTCACGCTCGGCGAGGCGCTCGACGTCGCCGGGGATCGATGACGGGATCCTCCCCGCACGCGGACTCGGCCGGGACGCCCTGGGCGGGGCGGTCGTTCGAGCCCACGGCGTTCCCGGGTGACGACGGATCCGCGCCTCCGGCCCTCGCCGAGGCGCTCGCCCGGCACGGCCGCGGCGAGGTCGGGCAGGCGGCCGTGGTCGACGCCCTCCGCGAGGCGCGCCTGCTCATCCCGCTGGTGGCCCGGCTCGGCGAGGAGGGCGAGGGTGCGCACGGCCTGAAGGCCGACAAGAGCGCCGAGCTGTCGATCATCACGGTGGCCGGCCCCGACGGGCGCACGGTGATGCCCGTCTTCACGTCCGTCGCCGCGATGGGCAGGTGGAACCCCGCCGCGCGTCCGGTGCCCGCCGATGCCGTGCGGGTGGCGCTGGCCGCCGCGAGCGAGGAGACCGACCTCGTCGTGCTCGACCCGATGTCCGACACGGAGTTCGTGCTGCGCCGCCCCGCCGTGTGGGCCGTCGCGCGGTCGCTGCCGTGGATCCCGAGCCCGGAGGACCCGGAGGTGGCCCGGGCGCTCGAGGCGAGCGTCGCCGAGGAGCCCGCGGTCGTCGCGCTGTCCACGGCGCCGGGTGATCCACGGGCGCGCCTCGAGGGGCCGGAGCTGATGATCGCGCTGGAGCTCGTCGACGGCCTCGACCGCGACGCGCTCGACTCACTGCTCGCGCGCCTGCAGGGGGAGTGGTCCCGGAGCGCCGTGCTCGCCGACCGCGTCGACAGCATGGGCCTCAGGATCACGTCCGCCCGCGGCGCCTAGGAGCCGGAGCCGCAGCCCGCGGACCGGAGGGCCCGGCGTCCGCCGGGCCGTCTAGGAGACGGGCCCGGTGTACTTCTCGCCCGGGCCCTTGCCGATGGCGTCGGGGTAGGGCGACGCCTCGCGGAAGGCGAGCTGCAGGGAGCGCAGCCCGTCGCGCAGGCTGCGCGCGTGCTGGTCGCCCAGCTCCGGCGAGGCCGCCGTGACCAGGCCCGCGAGCGAGATGATCAGCTTGCGCGCCTCCGCGAGGTCGGTCTGGGTGGCGGGGTCGTCGGCGAGGCCGCACTTCACGGCGGCGGCGCTCATGAGGTGGACGGCCGTGGTCGTGATGACCTCGACGGCGGAGACCTCCGCGATGTCGCGCGCGTACTGGTCGGCGACGAAGTCCGCGGTGTCGTCGTCGGCGACGCCCGCCGCGGGATCCGTCGCGCCGTCGGCGGTCGCGGCGTCGGGCTCCTCGAAGCGGTGCACGTGCGCGTCGGCCGGGGTCGATGCGGGGTCGGGGGTCGGGTCGGTCATGTCTGTCCTCGTGCTCGGGGCGGCCGGATGGCGGCGGACGGGTTCGGAACCCCGTCGGCGCCCGCCCTTCCGGGGCGAGGCCGGCGTCTGCTATGCTGATCGACGGCTCCGGGGTTGTCACAGTCCCGGTTCGAAAGAGGATTGATCTCCCACCCGCGCTTGACCGCCTCCATAGGTTACCGGGTCGATTTCGCTCCCCCGTCCGAACGGCTCCCCAGCGGGGGTCGCAGAGGGCGGGAGCCCCGCACATGCGGGCATGGGCGTGTTGCCGAGTACGACGAATGCGTCGCACCCTGGTGAAGAACCCTCCTCGTCTCGAATCCGCGCGGCTCCCCGAGAGCCGCCGGGCCACCCGAAGACACGAATAGGAGCAGTCCATCAGCGATCCCCGTACCAACGATCGAATCCGAGTTCCCGAGGTTCGCCTCGTTGGCCCAGCAGGCGAGCAGGTCGGCGTCGTATCCATCGACGTCGCACTCCGGCTCGCGCAGGAAGCCGACCTCGACCTCGTCGAGGTCGCGCCCAATTCCAAGCCCCCCGTGGCGAAGATCATGGACTACGGCAAGTTCAAGTACGAGGCCGCGCAGAAGGCCAAGGAAGCGCGTCGCAACCAGGCGAACACCATCCTCAAGGAAGTGCGCTTCCGCCTGAAGATCGACAAGCACGACTACGAGACCAAGCGCAAGCGCGCCGAGGGCTTCCTGCAGGACGGCGACAAGGTCAAGGCCATGATCCTGTTCCGCGGGCGCGAGCAGTCGCGTCCGGACCAGGGCGTGCGCCTGCTCAAGATGTTCGCGGAGGACGTCGCCGAGTTCGGCAGCGTCGAGTCCACCCCCACGATCGACGGCCGCAACATGGTCATGGTCATCGGACCGCACAAGAACAAGTCCGAGGCCAAGGCCGAGGCCAACGCGAAGCGCGACGCCACCAAGGCGAGCGCACGAGAAGCGAGAGAAGAGAACAATGCCTAAGCAGAAGACCCACTCGGGTGCCAAGAAGCGTTTCAAGGTCACCGGCAGCGGCAAGATCATGAAGCAGCAGGCCGGCATGCGCCACAACCTCGAGGTCAAGTCCTCCAAGCGCAAGGCGCGACTCAACCAGGACCAGCCCCTGGCCAAGGCCGACATGAAGGTCGCCAAGAAGCTCCTCGGCCGCTAGGCCCCTCGTCGTCCGCGACACCTGAACTCGAATAGGAATCACTGAAATGGCAAGAGTCAAGAGGGCCGTCAACGCCCACAAGAAGCGTCGGGTCATCCTCGAGCGCGCCGCCGGCTACCGCGGCCAGCGCTCGCGCCTGTACCGCAAGGCCAAGGAGCAGGTCACCCACTCCCTCGTCTACGCGTACCGCGACCGCCGTGCGAAGAAGGGCGAGTTCCGCCGCCTCTGGATCCAGCGCATCAACGCCGCCGCTCGCGCGAACGGCCTGACGTACAACCGCCTCATCCAGGGCCTCTCGCTCGCCGGCGTCCAGGTCGACCGCCGCATCCTCGCGGAGCTCGCGGTCCACGAGCCCGCGACCTTCGCGTCGCTCGTGCAGACGGCCAAGGCCGCCCTGCCCGCGAACACCTCGGCCCCCAAGGTCGCGGCGAACGCGTAGCACCTCCGCACCACGCACCGACGGCGCGTCCCCGACAGGGGGCGCGCCGTTAGTGTTGGTGCCATGCTCGACAACCCCCGCTCCCCGCGTGTCCGTGGCGTCGCCAAGCTCGCGAAGCGGGACGCGCGCGCCGACACGGGCCTCTTCCTCCTCGAGGGGCCGCAGGCCGTCTCGGAGGCCCTCGCCTTCCGCCCCGATCTCGTGCTGGAGCTGTTCGCGACGCCCACGGCCCTCGACCGCTACCCCGACCTCGCGCGCGCGGTCCGCGAGTCGGACATCGAGGTGGAGTTCGTCACGGAGGACGTGATCGCGTCCATGGCGGACACCGTCACGCCGCAGGGCGTAGTCGGCGTGTGCCGCCAGTTCCCGACATCGCTCAAGCAGATCCTCGGCGACGAGCCGCGCCTCGTCGCGATCCTCGAGGAGGTGCGCGACCCGGGCAACGCCGGCACCATCATCCGCGCAGCCGACGCCGCGGGGGCCGACGCCGTGATCCTCACCGGCCGCTCCGTGGACCTCTACAACCCGAAGGTCGTGCGCGCCACGACGGGCTCGCTCTTCCACCTGCCGGTCGCGATCATGCCCGAGCTCGACGGCGTGCTCGAGCGCGTGAAGGCCGCGGGGCTCCAGGTCCTCGCCGCCGATGTGAAGGGCGACGACCTCCTCGCGGAGCGCACGTCCGGCGGCCTCGCGGCGCCGACCGCCTGGCTGTTCGGCAACGAGGCGCGCGGCCTGCAGGACGAGCACCTCGCCCTCGCCGACCGCGCCGTGGTCGTCCCGATCTACGGCCAGGCGGAGTCGATGAACCTCGCGACCGCCGCCTCGGTGTGCCTCTACGAGTCGGCCTTCGCGCAGCGCGCCTGAGCGGACCGCCGCCCGAGCCTCTCGGGTGAGAGGCATCGGGGATCGCCGCGGACAGGGGCTCTGACCGGCGCAAACGCGGATGCCGCGTCACGATGGGGTGACGATGCCCCGCGGAAACGCGGACGAAACACCGTCATGGATATGGTGTTCGCATGGAGCAGAGCCCGACGGCGGACCCCGCCTCGCCCGCCGCAGCAGCGGTCGGCGAGCCCCTGGTCGTCGTATCCCACGTCAACAAGCACTTCGGGGACCTGCACGTCCTCAAGGACATCTCGACCACCGTGAACCGCGGCGAGGTCGTCGTCGTCATCGGGCCCAGCGGGTCCGGCAAGTCCACGCTGTGCCGCGCGATCAACCGGCTCGAGACCATCGACGACGGCACCATCACGATCGACGGCCAGGACCTCCCGTCCGAGGGTGCCGAGCTCGCGCGCCTCCGCGCCGACGTGGGCATGGTCTTCCAGTCGTTCAACCTCTTCGCGCACAAGACCGTGCTCGAGAACGTCACCCTCGGGCCGATCAAGGTGCGCAGGAAGGGCAAGGCCGAGGCGGAGAAGCGGGCGATGGAGCTCCTCGACCGCGTCGGCGTCGCCAACCAGGCGCAGAAGATGCCCGCCCAGCTCTCGGGCGGCCAGCAGCAGCGTGTCGCGATCGCGCGCGCCCTCGCCATGGACCCGAAGCTGATCCTCCTCGACGAGCCCACCTCGGCGCTCGACCCGGAGATGATCACCGAGGTCCTCGACGTCATGGTCGGCCTCGCCAAGGACGGCATGACGATGATGGTCGTCACCCACGAGATGGGCTTCGCGCGCAAGGCCGCCGACCGCGTGATCTTCATGGCCGACGGCGCCATCGAGGAGGACACGAGCCCTGCGGAGTTCTTCGACCACCCGCAGAGCCCGCGCGCGAAGGACTTCCTCTCCAAGATCCTCGCCCACTGACGCGCGCGGAGGGTCCGAGCCCTCCCGCGCACCGCACCCGGATGCCGTCGAGGCAGGCGCGCCCGGGCGCCGCACCACCCGCACCACGGCACGTCCCGCACCACGGGCGATCCCGATCGCCTCCGTCATCCACCTCCCCAGCAGAGAAACGGGAACCATGAAGAACAGGAAACTGACCCTCGCCGCGGCCGCCGCGATCGTCGTCGTCGCCCTCACGGGCTGCGGCGCCGCGGGCAGCGCGTCGAACGGCGGCATCGACGCCGGCACGAACGCCCCCGAGAACGGCGACGGCCCCTACAAGCTCGAGCTCACCGAGAACCCCACATTCGACGAGGGCACCACGATGGCGCGCCTCGCGAAGGCGGGCGAGATGAAGGTCGGCACCAAGTACGACCAGCCGCTCTTCGGCCTCGCGGGCCTCGACGGCAAGCCCGCCGGCTTCGACGTCGCGATCTCCGCGCTCATCGCCAGCAAGCTGGGCATCCCGTTCGACTCGATCAAGTTCACCGAGACGGTCTCCGCGAACCGCGAGCCCTTCATCCAGAACGGCTCGGTCGACGCGGTCGTCGCGACCTACACGATCAACGACAAGCGCAAGGAGGTCGTGGACTTCGCGGGCCCGTACTACGTCGCCGGCCAGGCGCTGATGGTGCTCCAGGACGACACGACGATCAACACGCCCGAGGACGTCCGCGGCAAGCAGGTCTGCTCCGTCGCCGGATCCACCCCCGCCGCGAACATCGAGGCGAAGTTCGGCGCGGTCGTCGTGCCGACCGACGTCTACAGCAAGTGCCTCGACCCGCTGCGCAACGGCCAGGTGTCCGCGGTCACGACCGACAACGTGATCCTCTCCGGCTTCATCGACCAGAACGAGGGCGAGTTCAAGCTCGTCGGCGACGGCGAGACCTTCACCGAGGAGCCCTACGGCATCGGCATCGCCAAGGGCGACGAGGCCTTCCGCACCTTCGTCAACGACACGCTGCAGCAGGCGTACGACGACGGCACCTGGGCGCGCCTGTTCGAGGCGACGGCCGGCACGGTCATCGACACGCCGGAGCCCCCGGCGATCGACCGCTACTAGTCCCACCCGGGTCCCGCGTGCGCCGACGGCGCGCGCGGGACCCTCCCTCGTCCGGGTGCCCGACCCGGATCCGACCAGCGCCCGGCGAACCGGGTGCCGACCATAGGAGGTGCGCCGTGGATGTGATCCTCGACAATCTCGACGTGTTCCTGCGGGGGTTCGGCGGCACGCTGCGCCTCCTCCTCACCACGGTGCTGTTCGCCCTCCCGCTGGGGATCGTGATCGCCGCGATGAGGATCTCGCCGGTCGCGAGCCTGCGGGCCACCTCCACCGTCTACGTGGAGCTGCTGCGGAACACCCCGCTGCTACTCGTCTTCACCTTCTTCAGCGTCGTGATCACGTCGATCTCGGGGGCGCTGCCGTTCATGACGGCCGCCGTGCTCGCGCTCACGCTGTACACGGCGCCGTTCTTCGCCGAGGCGATCCGCTCCGGCATCAACAGCGTGCCCGTCGGGCAGGCCGAGGCCGCGCGCAGCATCGGGCTGACGTTCTCGCAGACGCTCGTGTCGGTGATCCTGCCGCAGGCCGTGCGCACGGTGATCCCGCCGCTGATCAACGTGATCATCGCGCTCACGAAGAACACGTCCATCGCGGGCGCGTACTTCATCTACGAGCTGTTCAACGTGGGTCGCGACGTCGCGAACGCGAACGGCGACGCCGTCGTCTGGGTGTTCGTGGGCGTGGCGTTCTTCTACCTCATCATCACGGTCCCGCTCGGCCAGCTGGCGGACCACCTCGAGAAGCGAGTGGCGGTCTCCCGATGAGCCAGGTCCTCTACGACGTCCCCGGCCCCAAGGCCCGCCGTCGCTCCCGCATCCTCTCCGTCGTCACCGGCGTGATCGTCGTCGCCGTCCTCGCGTTCGCGGGAGTCCAGCTCGCGCAGGCCGGGCAGTTCAGCGCCGAGCGCTGGCTCGTGCTCAACGACCCGCTCGTGTGGGGCCTCCTGCTCAAGGGCCTGTGGGTCGTGCTGCAGTCGGCCGCCGTCGCCGCCGTGCTCGCGATCCTGCTCGGCATGGTGCTCGCGCTCCTCCGCATGAGCCAGCACCGCGTGATCCGCTACGCCGTCACCGTGGTGCTCGAGTTCTTCCGCGGCATGCCCGTGCTGCTGATGATGCTGTTCATCTACCTGATCTTCCCCATCGGCCCGTACTGGTCGGTCGTCACGGCGCTCGCGCTCTACAACGGCGCGATCATCGGCGAGGCCCTGCGCTCCGGCATCCTCGGCCTGCCGCGCGGCCAGCGCGAGGCGGGTCTCGCGATCGGCCTGCGCCCGCTGCAGAACCGGCTGCTCGTCGAGTTCCCGCAGGCGTTCCGGACGATGCTGCCGATCATCGTCGCCCAGCTCGTCGTGCTCATCAAGGACACCGCGCTCGGCACGATCGTCAGCCTCGTGGGCCTCACCAAGCAGGGCGAGCTGATCCTCGAGGCCACGAGCCGCGCCAACTCGCTGCCGATCTTCGTGGTGATGGTGGGCATGTACCTCGTGCTCAACCTCACGGTGTCGACCATCGCGCGACGCCTCGCCCGCAAGCGCGGACCGCGCGTGGCGAAGACCGTCGCGGCGGGGACGTCGCAGGGCGCGTAGCCGGCCGGATCGGGGCGGCGGCGGGCCCGGCGCGGGCCGGGAGCGCCGCCCCCGATCGGTAGACTCGGGCCTCATGTCCGAACCCCAGATCTCCGAGGAGACCGTCGGCGCCGCCGTGGAGCAGGCGATGGCCGCGCTGGCCGCGACGACCGACTCCGCATCGCTCGCCGAGGCGCGCTCCGCCCACATCGGCGAGGCGTCCCCGCTCGCCCGGCTGAACGGATCGCTCCGCTCGCTGCCGCCCGCCGACCGCAAGGACGCCGGCAAGCTCGTCGGCCAGTCGCGCGCCCGCGTCACGCAGGCGTTCCAGGCCCGGGAGGCGGAGATCCAGGAGCAGGAGGCCGCCGCGCGGCTCGTCGCCGAGGCCGTCGACGTCACCGCGCTGCCGAGCCGCTGGCGCGCCGGCGCCCGGCACCCCCTCACCATGCTCGAGGAGCGCATCGCCGACATCTTCGTCGGCATGGGCTGGCAGGTGAACGAGGGCCCCGAGCTCGAGAGCGAGTGGTTCAACTTCGACGCGCTCAACTTCCCGCCGGACCACCCGGCGCGCGCCATGCAGGACTCCTTCTACGTGGATCCGACCGACGCGCACCTGGTGCTCCGCACGCACACGTCACCCGTGCAGATCCGCACGCTGCTCGCCGACGCGCTGCCCGTCTACACGATCGCGCAGGGCCGCACCTTCCGCAGCGACGAGCTGGACGCCACGCACACGCCCGCGTTCCGGCAGATCGAGGGCATCGCCATCGACCGCGGCCTCACCATGGCGCACCTCCGCGGCACGCTCGAGCACTTCGCGCGCTCGATGTTCGGCGAGGACGCCCGGATCCGGCTGCGCCCCAACTACTTCCCCTTCACCGAGCCGAGCGCCGAGATGGACGTCTGGCACCCGGCCGCCGCGGGCGGACCCCGCTGGATCGAGTGGGGCGGCTGCGGCATGGTGAACCCGAACGTGCTGCGCTCCGCGGGCATCGACCCCGACGAGTACCAGGGCTTCGCGTTCGGCATGGGCACCGAGCGCACCCTCATGTTCCGCAACGACCTCTCCGACATGCGCGACATCGTCGAGGGCGACATCCGATTCGGCGCGCAGTTCGGGATGGTGGTGTAGTCGTGAGGATCCCGATCAGCTGGCTCGGCGAGCACGTCGAGCTCCCCGCGGGGGTCACCCCCGAGGACGTCCACGCCTCCCTCGTGAAGGTGGGCCTGGAGGAGGAGGACGTGCACGCGTTCTCGATCTCCGGCCCCGTCGTCGTCGGGCAGGTGCTCGAGGCGACCCCCGAGCCGCAGACGAACGGCAAGACCATCAACTGGTGCTCCGTCCGCGTCGCGCCCGAGGGCGCCACGGCGGCCGACGGCGGCGAGGACGTCCGCGGCATCGTCTGCGGCGCGCACAACTTCGTCGTCGGGGACAAGGTCGTGGTGAGCCTGCCCGGCGCGGTGCTCCCCGGCCCGTTCCCCATCAGCGCGCGGAAGACCTACGGCCACGTGTCCGACGGCATGATCGCGTCGGCGCGGGAGCTCGGCCTGGGGGAGGAGCACGACGGGATCCTCGTCCTCTCCTCGCTCGGGCTCGACCCCGAGGTCGGCACGGACGCGCTCGCGCTCCTGCACCTCGACGACCGGGCGGTCGAGGTCAACGTCACGCCCGACCGCGGCTACGCGTTCTCGATCCGCGGGATCGCCCGCGAGTACGCGCACGCCACGGGTGCCGCGTTCACCGATCCGGCCGACGCCCTCGCCCTGCTCGCGGCGGACGCCCCCGTGGCCGGGATCGACGTGCGCGTGGACGACGCCGCGCCGATCCGCGGCCGCGTCGGCGCGGACGTCTTCGTGACGCGCGTCGTCTCCGGGATCGACCTGTCGCGGCCGACCCCGCCGTGGATGGTGTCGCGGCTCACGCTCGCGGGCGTCCGCTCGATCTCGCTCGCGGTGGACATCACGAACTACGCGATGCTCGAGCTCGGCCAGCCGATCCACGCCTACGACCTCGACCGGCTGCAGGGCGGCCTCGTCGTCCGCCGCGCCACGGAGGGCGAGACGCTCATCACGCTCGACGGGCGGGAGCGCGCGCTCCACGTCGAGGACCTCGTCATCGCCGACGACTCGGGGGCCGTCGGGCTCGCGGGCGTCATGGGCGGCGCGAGCACCGAGATCGGCGACGGCACCACCCGGGTGCTGATCGAGGCGGCGGGCTTCGACCCCGTCTCCGTCGCGCGCACGGCCCGCCGGCACAAGCTGCCGAGCGAGGCGTCCAAGCGCTTCGAGCGCGGGGTGGATCCGCGGATCGCCCCGGCCGCCGCGGCGCGCGTCGTGCAGCTCCTCGAGGAGCTCGCGGGCGGGCACGCGGAGGGGCTCGGCTCGATCCTCGACACGACGGAGCCGCGCGAGGCGATCGAGCTGCCGCTCGGCTACCCGGCGTCGCTCGTCGGCGTGGACTACACGGAGGACGAGGTGCGCCACGCGCTCGTCGACGTGGGCTGCGCGCTCGAGGAGCGCGACGGCGTCCTCCTCGTCACGCCGCCCACTTGGCGCCCGGACCTCCGGCACCGCGCCGACCTCGTGGAGGAGGTCGCGCGCATCGTCGGCTACGACCGGATCCCGGCCGTGCTGCCCGTCGCGCCCCCCGGCCGCGGTCTCACCGCCGCGCAGCGCCTCCGCCGCCAGGCCTCGATCGCGCTCGCAGCTTCCGGGCTCACCGAGGTCATGGGGTCGCCGTTCGCGTCCGCGGCGCAGAACGCGCGTTTCGGCGCGGCCGACCGCGAGGACGCGCCCGCCGTGCGCCTCGCGAACCCGCTCGACGTGGCGTTCCCCTACCTCCGCCGCTCGCTGCTGCCGGGGCTCGTCGACATCGCGCGGCGCAACCTGTCGCGCGGATCCACCGACCTCGCGCTCTTCGAGACCGGCACGGTGTTCCTCCCGTCCGCGGGCGTCGCCTACGGCTCCCCGCAGATGCCGCCCGGGGCCGCGCGTCCCGACGCGGAGACGCTGCGGGCGCTCGACGCGGGCATCCCGCCGCAGCCGCGCCACGTGGGCGTGCTGATCCTCGGCGACGCCGTGTCGAAGCAGCCCGGCACCCCGGCGCAGCGGGCGGGCCTCGTCGACGCGCTCGACGCGGTGCGGCAGCTCGCGCACGCGGTGGGCGTGGAGATCCGCTTCGAGCAGGGCACCCACATCGCCATGCACCCGGGGCGCACGGCCGCGGTCGAGGCGGTGACCCCCGACGGCCCGGTCATCGTGGGCTTCGCCGGCGAGCTGCTGCCCGCGCTCGCCGCCGAGCTCGACCTGCCGGAGCGCGTCGCGCTCGCCGAGGTCGACCTCGACCGGCTCGTCGCCCTCGCCGGCGGCACCGTCGAGGTGCGCACGCTCACGTCGATGCCCGTCGCCACGCAGGACCTCAGCCTCGTCGTGTCGCTCGAGATCCCGGCGGGGGAGATCCTCCGCACGGTGGTCGAGGGCGCGGGCGAGCTGCTCGAGACCGCGCGGCTCGTCGACGACTACCGCGGCCCCGGGGTGGAGGCGGGCACGCGCTCGCTCACCTTCGCGCTCCGGTTCCGCGCGCCCGACCGCACGCTGACCGCGGCCGAGGCGACCGCGGCGCGCGACGGATCCGTGCGGCTCGCCGCCGAGAGGTTCGGCGCCGCGCTCCGCGACTAGTGGCCGCCGCACGCACCATCCGCGCGGGCGGGCTCCTCCTCGGGAGGGCCCGCCCGCGCGTCCGTCCCCGGGCACCGGCCCGGCGGGACCCCTCCGGCACCGGCACTAGATTTGATGCATGTCATTCTCAGTCGCCGTGGCGGGTGCCAGCGGCTACGCGGGCGGGGAGCTCCTCCGCCTGCTCGCCGACCACCCGCGCCTCGAGGTCCAGACGCTCACAGCCTTCCAGAACGCGGGCGAGCGTCTGCGTCAGGTGCACCCGCACCTCACCTCGTACGCCGACCGCACCTTCGTCGAGACGACGGCCGAGCAGCTGGCCGGCCACGACGTCGTGTTCCTCGCGCTGCCGCACGGCAGGTCGGGCGCCATCACGGCCGAGCTGGACGACCAGACCCTCGTGGTCGACTGCGGCGCCGACCACCGCCTCGTCGACGAGGCCGCGTGGGACGCGTTCTACGGGGGCGACTTCGCGGGCGCCTGGCCGTACGGCCTGCCCGAGCTCCTGCACGCGGAGGAGGGCGGCACCCAGCGCACGCACCTGTCCGGGGTGAAGCGCATCGCGGTGCCCGGCTGCAACGTCACGGCCATCACGCTCGGGCTCCAGCCCGGCATCCGCGCGGGCGTCATCGAGCCGGAGGACATCGTCGCGGTGCTCGCGGTCGGTCCGTCCGGCGCCGGGCGCGCGCTCCGCACGAACCTGCTGGCCAGCGAGATCCTCGGATCCGCGAGCGCCTACGCGGTCGGCGGCACGCACCGGCACACGCCGGAGATCCGGCAGAACCTCGAGACCGCGGGCGGCGGGCACGTGAGCGTCTCGTTCACGCCCGTGCTCGTGCCCATGGCGCGGGGGATCCTCGCCACGGCCACCGCGCGCCTCGCCCCCGGCTTCTCGGCGCACGACGTCCGCGCGGCATGGGAGCTCGCCTACGCCGACGAGCCGTTCGTGCACCTCCTGCCCGAGGGGTCGTTCCCGAACGTCTCGGACGTCACGGGATCCAACACGGCGCTCGTCGGCCTCGCCGTCGACGAGGCCGCGGGCCGCGTCGTCACGGTCACGGCCATCGACAACCTGGTCAAGGGCACGGCAGGCGCGGCGATCCAGTCGGCCAACATCGCGCTCGGCCTGCCCGAGGCCATGGGCCTCCCGGTGAACGGGGTCGCCCCGTGAGCGTCACCGCCGCGCGCGGCTTCGTCGCGGGAGGCGTCGCCGCCGGCCTCAAGTCCACGGGCGCGCTCGACGTCGCCCTCGTCCGCAACACGGGTCCGTCGCAGGCGGCCGCCGCCGTCTTCACGAGCAACCGCTGCCAGGCGAACCCGATCCTCTGGTCCCGCCAGGTCATCGGCGACGGCCGGGTGAGCGCCGTCGTCCTCAACTCCGGCGGCGCCAACTGCTACACGGGAACCCGCGGGTTCCAGGTCACGCACGCCACCGCCGAGGCGGTCGGCCGCGCCCTCGACGTCTCGAGCGGCGACGTGCTCGTCTGCAGCACGGGCCTCATCGGGGAGCAGCTCCCGCTGGAGAAGCTGGAGGACGGGGTCGCCCGCGTCTCCGTCGCGCTGTCCGACGCCGGCGGGGCGGATGCCGCCCGGGCGATCATGACCACCGACACGGTCCCGAAGCAGTCCGTCCGCGCGTCCGACGCCGGCTGGACGGTGGGCGGCATGGCCAAGGGCGCCGGCATGCTGGCCCCGGGCCTCGCCACGATGCTCGTGGTGATCACCACGGACGCCGACCTCGACGCCGCCGCGCTCGACCGCGCGCTCCGCGAGGCGACCCGCGTCACGTTCGACCGCCTCGACTCGGACGGCTGCATGTCGACCAACGACCAGGTGACGCTGCTCGCGAGCGCCGCGTCCGGCGTCGTGCCCGACACCGACGAGTTCCAGGCCGCGCTCACCGCCGTGTGCGCCGACCTGGCCGAGCAGCTCCAGGCCGACGCCGAGGGTGCGGCGCACGACATCGCCATCGAGGTCGTGCACGCGGCGTCCGACGACGACGCGGTCGAGGTCGGCCGCGCGGTCGCGCGCAGCAACCTCTTCAAGGCGGCCGTCTTCGGCAACGACCCCAACTGGGGCCGCGTGCTCGCCGCCGTCGGGACCACCGGCGCGGCGTTCGACCCGTACGGCATCGACGTCGCGATCAACGGCGTCGAGGTGTGCCGCGCGGGCGAGCCGCACGAGAGCCGCGACCTGGTCGACCTCCACCCGCGCGCCGTGCACGTCCTCATCGACCTGCACGCGGGCGACGCCACCGCGACCATCCTCACCAACGACCTCACGCACGACTACGTGCACGAGAACAGCGCGTACGCCAGCTGATGGCCGGCGCAGACGGGACGGACGTGACCGCCATCACGCAAGAGGCCGCCGACCGCGACCAGGCGCAGGCCGAGTCGAAGGCGGCGACGCTCATCGAGTCGCTGTCGTGGCTGCAGCGCTTCCACGACCGCATCGTGGTCGTGAAGTTCGGTGGCAACGCGATGGTCGACGAGGAGCTCACGCGCACCTTCGCGGAGGACGTCGTCTACCTCCGCTACGCCGGGCTCCGGCCCGTCGTCGTGCACGGCGGCGGCCCGCAGATCAGCGCGATGCTCACGCGCCTCGGCATCGAGAGCGAGTTCCGCGGGGGATACCGCGTGACCACGCCGGAGGTGCTCGAGGTCGTCCGCATGGTGCTCACTGGGCAGGTCAGCCGCGACGTCGTGCGCGGCATCAACGCGCACGGCCCGCTCGCGGCCGCCGTCTCGGGCGAGGACGCGGGGCTCTTCACGGGCCGCCGCCGCGGGGCCGTCGTCGACGGCGTCGAGGTCGACCTCGGCCTGGTGGGCGACGTCGTGGCGGTGGATCCCACGGCCGTGCTCGCGCAGCTCGACGCCGGCCGCATCCCGGTCGTCTCCTCCATCGCGCCCGACGAGTCGGACGCCTCCGTCTCCCTCAACGTCAACGCCGACGCCGCGGCCGCCGCGCTCGCCGTGGCCCTCGGGGCCGAGAAGCTCGTCATCCTCACCGACGTCGCCGGCCTCTACCGCGACTGGCCGGACCGCGGCTCGCTCGTCTCCGACATCCGCGCCGACGAGCTCCGCGCCCTCCTGCCCGCGCTCGAGTCGGGCATGATCCCCAAGATGGCGGCGTGCCTCGAGGCCGTCGACGGGGGAGTGCCCAAGGCCGCGATCATCGACGGCCGCATCCCGCACTCGATGCTCCTCGAGATCTTCACCACGAACGGAATCGGAACGGAGGTCGTGCCCGCATGACCACGACCCAGCCGGAGCGCCGGACCACGCAGACCGAGACCGAGTGGTCCGACCGCTTCCAGGCCGCGATGATGCGCTCGTCGCCGCCCCCGCTCGCCATGCTCGTCCGCGGCGAGGGCTGCCGCGTGTGGGACTCGACCGGCCGCGAGTACCTCGACTTCCTCGCCGGCATCGCCGTGAACTCGCTCGGGCACGCGCACCCGGCCCTCATCCGCGCCGTCACCGAGCAGGTGTCCACGCTCGCGCACGTCTCCAACTACTTCGCGACGCCGCCGCAGATCGCGCTCGCCGAGCGCCTCCGCCGCATCACCGGCGCGGGCGACACGGGCCGCGTCTACTTCGGCAACTCCGGCGCCGAGGCCAACGAGGCGGCGTTCAAGCTCGCGCGCCGCAACGGATCCGCGCATCGCACGCGCGTCATCACGCTGCAGGGCTCGTTCCACGGCCGCACGATGGGCGCGCTCGCGCTCACCGGCCAGCCCGCGCTCCAGGCGCCGTTCCTCCCGCTGCCCGGCGGCGTCGAGCACATCGCGCCCACCATGGAGGCCCTCGAGGCCGCCGTCGACGACACCGTGCAGGCGGTCATCCTCGAGCCGATCCAGGGCGAGGCCGGCGTCGTCGACCTGCCCGACGGCTTCCTGCGCCGCGCCCGGGAGCTCACGCGCGAGCACGGCGCGCTGCTGATCCTCGACGAGATCCAGACCGGCGTCGGCCGCACGGGCCGGTGGTTCGCCTACGAGCACGAGGGCGTCCGGCCGGATGCGGTCACCATCGCCAAGGGCATCGCGGGCGGCGTCCCCATCGGCGCGCTCGTGGCGTTCGACGACGCGGCCGACCTCCTGCAGAAGGGCCAGCACGGATCCACGTTCGGCGGCAACCCCCTCGCGACCGCCGCGGGGAACGCGGTGCTCGCCGAGATCGAGGACGCCGGGCTCGTGGAGAACGCGGCCCGCCGCGGCGAGGAGATCCGCGCCGCGATCACGGATCTCCACGACCCGCGCATCGCCGAGGTCCGGGGCCGCGGCCTCCTCATCGGCGTCGGCCTCCGCGAGGACGACGGCGGGCGCATCGCGGCCGCGGCGCTCGGCGAGGGCCTCATCATCAACGCGCCGAACGCCCGCAGCCTCCGCATCGCGCCGCCGCTCATCGTGGGCGACGCCGAGGTGTGCGACTTCCGCGAGCGGTTCGCCCGCGCGCTGGCGCACCTGCGCTGATCCGCGGGACGCGCGCCCGCGCCTCCCGACGACCCGGCCGTCCGGCACCCCCGCGCGGGGGTGCCGGCGGACGGATCCGCCCCCGCACGTCCCCTAGGCTTGTCTGATCCCGAGTCCCCGAGAGCGAGCGATGCGATGACCCGCCACTTCCTGCGCGACGACGACCTGAGCCCGGCCGAGCAGGCCGAGGTGCTCGATCTGGCGGTGCAGCTGAAGCGCGAGCGCTGGTCCGAGCGCCCCCTCGCCGGCCCGCAGACGGTCGCCGTCATCTTCGACAAGTCCTCCACCCGCACCCGCGTGTCCTTCGCGGTCGGCATCGCGGACCTCGGCGGCGTCCCCCTCATCATCAGCACCGCCAGCAGCCAGCTCGGCGGCAAGGAGACCGCGAGCGACACCGCGCGCGTGCTCGAGCGGCAGGTCGCGGCCATCGTCTGGCGCACCTACGGCCAGGCGGGCCTCGAGGAGATGGCCGCAGGCACGACGGTCCCGGTCGTCAACGCGCTCTCCGACGACTTCCACCCGTGCCAGCTGCTGGCCGACCTGCTCACCATCCGCGAGCACCGCGGGGATCCCGCCGGCCAGACCCTCACGTTCCTCGGCGACGGCGCCTGCAACATGGCGCAGTCGTACCTCCTGGCCGGCGCTACGGCGGGCATGCACGTCCGCATCGCGGCCCCGGCCGGCTACGTGCCCTCCGAGTCCGTCGTCGCGGACGCCGAGCGCATCGCCGCGTCGACGGGCGGCTCCGTCCGGGTCCTCACGGATCCGGTCGAGGCGGTCACGGGCGCCGACGTCGTGGTCACCGACACGTGGGTGTCGATGGGCCGCGAGGAGGAGAAGGCCGTGCGGCTCGCCGAGCTCGGGGCCTACCAGGTCACGACCGAGCTCATGGCGCACGCGGTCGACGACGCGATCTTCCTGCACTGCCTCCCCGCCGACCGCGAGTACGAGGTGGCCTCCGAGGTCATCGACGGCCCGCGATCGGTGGTCTGGGACGAGGCGGAGAACCGCCTCCATGCCCAGAAGGCGCTGCTCGTCTGGCTCCTCCGCCAGGCGTAGCGCCCGCAACCTCAGACATCTCAGCAACGGAAACGGAGAACGGCATGGCCGAACGCGTGGTACTGGCATATTCCGGCGGACTCGACACCTCGGTCGGCATCGGCTGGCTCAAGGACGCGACCGGCAAGGAGGTCGTGGCCCTCGCCGTCGACGTCGGCCAGGGCGGCGAGGACATGGAGGTCATCCGGCAGCGCGCGCTCGACTGCGGCGCGGTCGAGGCCGTCGTGGTCGATGCCAAGGACGAGTTCGCGGACGACTACATCGTCCCGGCGCTCAAGGCCAACGCCCTCTACCAGAAGCGCTACCCGCTGGTCTCGGGCCTCAGCCGCCCGCTGATCGCGAAGCACCTCGCCCGCGTCGCCCACGAGCTCGGCGCGAACAGCGTCGCGCACGGCTGCACCGGCAAGGGCAACGACCAGGTGCGCTTCGAGGCGGCCGTCGCGGCGCTCGCGCCCGACCTCACCTCCATCGCTCCCGTCCGCGACCTCGCGCTCACGCGCGACAAGGCCATCGTCTACGCGAACGAGCACGACCTGCCCATCGAGCAGAGCAAGAAGAGCCCGTACTCGATCGACAAGAACGTCTGGGGCCGCGCGGTCGAGACCGGCTTCCTCGAGGACCCGTGGAACGGCCCCATCGAGGACCTCTACGAGTACACGCAGGACCCCGACGTCCTCCGCGACCCCACCGAGGTCACCATCACGTTCGAGGCGGGCGTCCCCGTCGCGATCGACGGCGTGCGCTACTCGCCGCTGCGCATCGTGCAGGAGCTGAACGCCGCCGCCGGCGCGCACGGCATCGGCCGCATCGACGTCGTCGAGGACCGCCTGGTCGGCATCAAGAGCCGCGAGGTCTACGAGGCGCCCGCCGCCATGACCCTCATCGAGGCGCACGAGGAGCTCGAGGCCCTCACGATCGAGCGCGACCTCGGCCGCTACAAGCGCGGCGTCGAGAAGGACTGGGCGAACCTCGTCTACGACGGCCTGTGGTTCTCCGGCCTCAAGCGCTCGCTCGACGCCTTCATCGAGGACTCGCAGCGCCACGTCTCCGGCGACATCCGCATGACGCTGCGCGGCGGACGCGCGGTCGTCACCGGCCGCCGCAGCGACACGAGCCTGTACGACTTCGACCTCGCGACCTACGACACCGGCGACACGTTCGACCAGTCGCTGTCCAAGGGCTTCATCGAGCTGTGGTCGCTGCCGAGCAAGATCTCCGCGCGCCGCGACCTCGCGGTCGAGCAGGCCGCGCTGGCTGCCGACGACGCCGCGCCCGCGTCCGCGCCCGCCGCGGAGTAGCCGCATGACCGGGAGCACGGATCCGTCCACCCGGGCGAGCGAGGCGGGCGCCCTCTGGGGCGGCCGCTTCGCCGGCGGCCCGTCACCGGAGCTCGTCGCGCTCAGCCGCTCGACGCACTTCGACTGGCAGCTGGCGCCGTACGACATCGCCGGATCCCGGGCGCACGCCCGTGCTCTCGCGTCCGCGGGCTACCTCTCGGACGCCGAGCGGCAGGCCATGCTGCAGGCACTCGACACCCTCGAGGACCGCGTCCGGTCGGGCGCCCTCGTCGCGTCGGAGGCGGACGAGGACGTGCACGGCGCGCTGGAGCGCGGCCTCATGGACATCGCCGGGCCCGAGCTCGGCGGCAAGCTCCGCGCGGGTCGCAGCCGCAACGACCAGATCGCGACGCTCGTGCGCATGTACCTGCGCGACCACGCCGCGACGATCCACGCGATGCTCGTCCAGCTCGTGGACGCCCTGGCGGCGCAGGCGGAGGCGGCGGGCGGCGCGATCATGCCCGGCCGCACGCACCTGCAGCACGCGCAGCCCGTCCTCCTCGCGCACCACCTGCTCGCGCACTGCTGGCCGCTGGTCCGCGACCTGGAGCGCCTCGCCGACTGGGACGCGCGCGCCGACGTGTCGCCCTACGGATCCGGCGCGCTCGCGGGATCCACCCTGGGGCTCGACGCCGGCGCGGTCGCCCGCGACCTCGGCTTCGCGCGCAGCTCCGAGAACTCGATCGACGGCACGGCCGCCCGCGACGTGGTGGCGGAGTTCGCGTTCGTGCTCGCCCAGGTCGGGATCGACCTCTCGCGCCTCAGCGAGGAGATCATCCTCTGGAACACGCGCGAGTTCGGCTTCGTCACGCTGAGCGACTCCTTCTCGACCGGGTCGTCGATCATGCCGCAGAAGAAGAACCCCGACATCGCCGAGCTCGCGCGCGGCAAGTCGGGCCGGCTCATCGGCAACCTCGCCGGGCTGCTCGCGACCCTCAAGGGCCTGCCGCTCGCGTACAACCGCGACCTGCAGGAGGACAAGGAGCCCGTCTTCGACTCGGTGCAGACCCTCGAGGTCCTGCTGCCGGCGTTCACGGGCATGATCGCGACGCTGCGCTTCGACGTCGACCGCATGGCCGAGCTCGCGCCGCAGGGCTTCTCGCTCGCGACCGACGTCGCGGAGTGGCTCGTGAAGCACCGCGTGGCGTTCCGCGACGCGCACGAGATCACGGGCGAGCTCGTGAAGCTCGCCGAGTCCCGCGGGGTGGGCCTCGACGGCCTCTCCGACGACGACCTGCGCGGGGTCTCCGAGCACCTGGTGCCCGAGGTCCGCGAGGTGCTCAGCATCGACGGATCCGTGGCGAGCCGCGACGGCGTCGGCGGCACCGCCCGTGTCCGGGTCGACGAGCAGCGCGCCGAGCTGGTGCGCCGCGTCGCCGACCTCCGCGCGCGTGCCGACGCCGCGGCGGAGCGGCGGGCGGCGGCATCCGCGTCCGCGGTCGCGCCCGCATGACCCTGTCGGGCGGCCGTCGTCCCGAGCGCCCGGAGCCGCGGCACCGCTGGCTCCTGCCGCTCGTGATCGGCGTGGCCGTCGCGGTGCTCGTCTTCGTGGTGGTCGTGGCGAGCCTCAACGGCGAGCTGATCTGATCCCCGCGTGATCGACCCGGGCTTCTTCGCGCGCGACGCGGTCGTGGTGGCGCCTGCGCTCCTCGGCGCGATCCTGTCGCGCGACTCCGAGGAGGGCCGCGTCTCGATCCGGCTCACCGAGGTGGAGGCCTACCGCGGCGTCGGCGAGGATCCCGGGTCGCACTCCTTCCGCGGGAAGCGGGCGCGCAACGCGACCATGTTCGGCCCGCCCGCCCACCTCTACGCGTACTTCACCTACGGGATGCACACGTGCGCGAACATCGTGTGCGGGCCCGAGGGCACGAGCGCGGGCGTCCTGCTGCGCGCGGGGGAGATCGTCGAGGGGGCCGACCTCGCGCGGAGCCGCCGCGGCGCGGCCGTCCGCGACCGGGATCTGGCGCGCGGCCCGGCCCGTCTCGCGGTCGCGCTCGGCATCCCGCTCGCCGACGACGGGGCGTCGCTCGCCGCGTCGCCCTACGACCTGGTCCTCCCGGATCCGCCGCTCGCGCTCCCCGCGTCCGGTCCGCGCGTCGGCGTGTCCGGCCCGGGCGGATCCGGCGAGCTGTTCCCGTGGCGCTTCTGGGTGCCGGGCGACCCGACGGTCTCGCCGTACCGCGCGCACGTGCCCCGCGTCCGCCGCTGACGGGTCGAGGCGTCGCCCGCTACCGGACGACGAGCACGACCGCCGCGCACGTCGCTGCCCACAGCCAGCTCACGAGCGTGCCGATGATGAAGCGCTCGCGGGCCTCCGCCGCCTCGCCCAGCTCGCTGAAGCGGCCGACGCCCTTGATGGCGATCACGACAGCGAGCGCCTCGGGGTAGCCGGCCAGGATCACCGCCACCACGGCGAGCCGCTCGAGCATGCCGATGGTCGCCCCGCCGCGCAGGACCTCGCGCGTCGGCCGGCGGATCGCGGAGGGGTCGTCCTCCTGGCCGCGCGGCGGCACCAGGATCCCGCCGTACGCGCCGGGCGGCACCGAGCCGCGGGTCGCGAGCGCCAGGACGACCGTGGACGCGGATCCGCCGCCGAGCACGGCGAGCACGACAGCGACGAGCCCGAGGTAGCCGACGACCAGCGGCGAGGCGGGTCCCGCGAGCGCCAGCCCCAGCACGAGCGCCGCCGCGAGCGCGCCCGCGGCGCCGACGACCGGGCCGGTGCGGGGCGACCGCACGGCGAGCAGGGCCAGCACGAGCGACGCGGTGACGAGGACGCACAGCACCGCCGACGCCGCGACCTCGGCGTGCGTGCCCGTGGGGATCACGACCGGCCCCCGGCGCGGGCGGGGCGAGCGGCTGCGCCCGTGGGCCCGGACGCCTCGGCGTCGAGGTGCGCCAGCAGCGCCGTGAGCCCGGGGATCGCGGCACGCTCGGCACGCCACCCGCTCGTGCGGAGGCGGGTGCTCACCGCCTGCGGGGTGATGCCGAGCTCGGCGGCGACGTCGCGCTGGGACGCGCCGCCGGCCATGCGGTCGACGACGTCCCAGCCCTGCGCGGTGCGCCGATCCCGCGCGAGCAGGAGCAGCGTCACGAGCGCCTCGACCTCCTCGGCACCCGGCAGCGCCGCGGACTCCGCGTGCTCGGGAGGGACCGTCGGCGGATCCGTGGCGAGGGCGAACCGGGTCGCGCTGCGCTTCGCAGCGGTGACCGCGTCGCGGGCGGCGATGAACGCGGGACCCGTCGCCTCGCGGGTGGCGCGGGGGAGCGGCGTGCGCACGGCGCCGATGCCGAGTCCGACGCTCCAGTGCCCGGCGCGTGTGAGCACGAGGACCATGTCGAGCGCGGTGGCCGCGTCGTCGACGAGCGCCTGGACCTCGTCGCCCGAGGTGCGGTCGACCGGCAGCACGAGGCGCCCGTCGTAGCGGGCGGCGAGCTCGTCGCGCCCCGTCCCCGCACGATCGACGTCGTTGCGGCTCGCCTTCTGATCGGCGGTGATGACGAACATGCGATCCCCCTCGCGGTGCCGGCGTCCGACGGCACATCAACACTACGCACTTGATCCGCCGACATCAATGCCGCAGCCTTGATCACGAGCGCATCTCGTGCTCCCACTGTCGCCCGGACCCCCGACACCCGAGCGGTGCCTCGCGGCGGGATCACCGCGCGATCGGATGCCCGATGCCCGCCGTGCCCCGCCGTCCGCGGAGGGGTGCGCTGGTACCGTGGGCGGGTGACGAACGCCGATCCCGCACATCTCCTCACCCAGCGCAACGACCCGTCCTTCCCGGACGTGTGGGAGGAGATCGTCTGGCGCGGCTACGTGCACGTGTCGACGGACCAGGAGGCGCTGAAGGCGGCGCTGTCCGGCCCGCCCATCACGTACTACTGCGGCTTCGACCCCACCGCGCCGAGCCTGCACCTCGGCAACCTCGTGCAGCTGCTCCTCATGCGCCGGCTCCAGCTGGCGGGCCACCGTCCGCTGGGCCTCGTGGGGGGATCCACCGGCCTGATCGGGGATCCGAGGCCCACGGCGGAGCGCACCCTGAACACGCCGGAGGTGGTGGCCGAGTGGGTCACGCGCCTGCAGGGGCAGGTGTCCTCGGTCCTCAGCGCCGAGGGGGACAACGCCCTGCGCATCGTCAACAACCTGGACTGGACGGCGCCGCTCAGCGCAATCGACTTCCTCCGGGAGGTGGGCAAGCACTTCCGGGTGGGCACGATGCTCAAGAAGGACGCCGTGAGCGCGCGCCTCAACTCCGACGAGGGCATCAGCTACACCGAGTTCAGCTACCAGATCCTGCAGGGGCTCGACTTCCGCGAGCTCCACCGCACGTACGGGTGCGTCCTGCAGACCGGGGGCAGCGACCAGTGGGGCAACCTCACGAGCGGCACCGACCTGATCCGGCGCAGCGAGCGCGCGACCGTGCACGCCATCGGGACGCCGCTCATCACCAACTCCGACGGCACCAAGTTCGGCAAGAGCGAGGGCAACGCCGTGTGGCTCGACCCCGAGCTCACGAGCCCGTACGCGTTCTACCAGTTCTGGCTCAACACCGACGACGCCGACGTGATCCACCGCCTGCGCATCTTCACGTTCCTCGACCGGGCGCGCATCGACGAGCTCGCCCGCGCCGTGGAGGCCGAGCCGTTCCGACGCGAGGCGCAGCGCGAGCTCGCGTGGGAGGTGACGACGCTGGTGCATGGACAGGCCGCGACCGAGTCGGCCATCGCCGCGTCGCAGGCGCTGTTCGGGCAGGGGGAGCTGAGCGCGCTCGACGAGCGGACCCTCCGCCAGGTGCTGGGGGAGCTCCCGTCGGCCGCGATCGCCCCCGGGACCACGGTCATCCAGGCCCTCGTCGACACCGGTCTCGTCTCGAGCGCGGGGGAGGCTCGACGCGCCATCACGCAGGGCGGGGTGTACGTGAACAACGTCGTCGTGCGTGACGCGAGCGCCGTCGTGGACGATCTTCTGCACGGCCGCTTCGCGGTGATCCGACGGGGCAAGAAGACCCTCGCCGGGCTCACCGTGGACTGAATTCGCCGCTGATCCGGACTTCCAACCGGAGGCCGTCGCGACACGCCCGGGATGCGGGTTGTTTTGCGGGGGTGGGGTGGTCCGCGTAATGTCTCCTCTTGTCGCCGGAACGGGCA